>NZ_JAWRXD010000034.1:0-25416 GCF_046535215.1 Priestia sp. SIMBA_032
ATTAGGCACGCCGCCAGCGTTCATCCTGAGCCAGGATCAAACTCTCCGAAGAAATGTTTGACTTGCTCAATTAAAAATTAAAAAGTTAACGTTGACGTTTGTCGCTTTGTTCAGTTTTCAAAGTTCAATATTCCGTAAAACAAGTTGTCGTTTCAACGACGCTTAATAATAATAAAACATATCTAATTAAACGTCAATAGTTTTTTTAAGAAAATATTATTTTTTATCTTCATTATATTTACCCCATCATAATAACAGCTATTCCCCAAACATTAATTGTTAATACCTTATGTCCATACCCAAATCTTTTACTCTTATTTTATAAATTTTAAATGCTAGACCTACGCTAGTAAAATACTAAAAGAAGTAAAAGGTATAAAGTATTTATTCTCTCTTTATAAGGTATACTTATAACAAGAGGAGTAGTGATTAGTATGTATTATAATAAAAGAAATCAAGAACCTTCGGTTCAAGAACAAACAGAAGTGTGGGAATGTGTAGTAGAAGATTGTAAGGGATGGATGAGAAAAGATTTCTCCTACGATAATCATCAAAAATGCCCTTTGTGTGGAAATCACATGAGAGCTGGAGAACGGCTTATTGATAAAATCCCCCTTAACCCCCATCGAAGATAATGTATACCTACGCTTTTACAAAGATCAAAAGATTACTGCTATTTATTTAGTTACAAATACTTGGTAATATATTCACATTTGCTTTCTATTTCTATTGTATGTTATAACTAGTTAACCTTGTATCAATCGTCTTGACTAAAACCCAGGCTTTTTTAAAAGTCTGGGTTTTCTATTGAACTAATAGTAGATAAATCATGGTTTTTCTAATAATAAGACCATAAAAAAAGACTCCTTCATAGGAGTCTTTTTGTTATCACTTTTGATTATGCTTTGTGAACGTTAGCAGCTTGTGCTCCACGTTGACCTTGCTCGATATCAAAAGTAACTTTTTGACCTTCTTCTAATGATTTGAAACCTTCACCTTGAATAGCACTGAAATGAACGAATACATCGTCTCCGCCTTCGATTTCAATGAAACCGAAACCTTTGTCTGCATTAAACCATTTTACTGTACCTTGTGTCATAATGTTGCCTCCTGCTGTGGAATACTCCACAAATGTATTACCTCTCTTGCCCAATCATACTATTTCAAGATAAAAACTTCTGTTTAAGGTTTTTCTTCTCTCAATCTTATACCGAACAAAAACAAGTTAATTGGAGTATAACACATAGGTATGGTGGTAGCAAATAACGGAAATAGAATCCTGATGTAAAAGATATGTACTATTGTAGCTACCCTATCCCTCTTGATATAACTATTATAAAAAAATATTTCCACTCTTCATTTTATAATAACAAATGATTGCTTTCTTTTATTTAATCGTTATAATCATACTTGTCTACGGACTAAACTATACAGTAAGAAAGAAGTGCCATTATGAGAAAGTTGAAACCCTCTTTTCAAACCCTAGTCAATGAAAACAGACATAACATACTAGAAGATAAAAAGGCCATAGAAAAGATTGAAGAAAAAATTGAAGCTCGCAAGGAGCAGGCTCTAAAGGTGAAAACTAAATAAAAGTAGAATAAAAACATCCTATCTAAACGGATGTTTTTTTTGTACTGCTGTTGCATTTCTAAGTGAATGTTTTTTTACAGGTTTTTTCATCTGCTATGTCGAACCTAATAAGTCACGGGAAAGGAGCTGTTAATATGAATTCAAAAGAACAAAAGAAGTTAGCAATTATTAGGGAACTAATGGCGCATGCTAAAGACCGAATTGATTTATCCCCTGAGTTAGAACAAGCCTTAGAAAATTTAGAACTACAACGAAGAATGAAGCAAGTAGAGTTAGAAAGTAAGTTCCTAAACATGAACGATGAAACAATTTAATTCACAGTATCCGTCCAGAAGCATTTTTTCACCATTCAACATTTTCGTACTAGAACTTTCCTTATGAAAAATGCTTCCCCCTAAGAAAACAAATAAAAGAGCTGATTTATTCGCTTTTTATCTAAGTCAGCCCCGATTACTTATGTGTTTTTATAGCCATCTCTCCCCTAATTCCAGTTTAATTTAAATCAACTTATTCATTCATAACGATAGGTAAAAGTAACTGATACTATTCGTTATCCAAATTACTACAAATTTTTCATTTTAAAAGTAGCACAATTGGTATAATTGGATTTTCTGAAAAATAAAGGGTGGGAGTTTTATGTATTGGGGGGACTATATCTATCAAATTTTAGCTATTAGTGGGGGCATCACAATAGGTGGAGTAGCAAGTTGGTTAACAGGGAAAATATCAAAGAAAGAAAAGCCCATTTAGGAATCATTGAATCTGATGGTTAACAACATAAAGAGCTACCTCGCTTTGTAGGGAAGTAGCTCTTTAAAGGGATTTTCTATAAAATATATCGGTGGAGAGATTATAGCATATTCTCCTCACAAAAACCATTTTTGATGGGATTAGCATATATATCTGCATATTTAGGAAGAAATGGCGCGTTCTTTAGAATCTTTGTTCCACACGGGTTCCTTTTTGTGTGGGGTTCCGAATAATTAATTATGTAAGCTAGAATAACATATACAGTCAAAAAAACAAAAGCTACTGGACGGGGAGGACCAGTAGCTTCTCATTCTATTGCAAGGGTTTCGAGTGGATTCCTCACGGCGTCTTGAGTAGTTTGTTCATAACGGAGAATAATATTCGTGTAACGGAAAACAAAAAATTAGTGCCTTCTTAAACTTATTATTTTAGCAGCAGTGTTTAAAGACTTTTCTGATCCCTCTAACCGTTTCTTTGTATTTGCCAAAGATGTTTGAATAGGAAAAGGTGTAATGTCTAGATCTGTGACACTCTTTCTTTCGGTACATACCAGGTGACCTATACCATCTTTCCATTGAATCGTACATTTAAAATTCCCAAATAATTTGTTACTTGTTTGTAAAACTAAATATTCTGTTACAGGTTGGGAATTGGTGCTTTGTGACAGCATTAATATGACCTTATTTCGGTCTTCTTTATGAACGATATGCCATATATTAGATGTGGGATAAAAATAGGAATGTGTTCGGTTTGAAGAATTTAGAATTGTACCTTCTTTATTGATTTGAAAGTAAGGAATAGGAATCCATTTAGCTATACCAGTATCCATGTTATAGCCCCCTTGCATTAATTAATGAATCTTGTTTACTTACCATAACATATCTAAGTAATCGTTGGATGTATTTCTAACATGCAAAAAATGGAGATGAATATATAAATTTAAAAAGCAGGCTGAAGCTCCCTTTTAAATTTTTGTACTTAGAAACTATATTATGGTAACTAAAGGTGTATACCATAACTCGTCTCGACGGTGGTGCTTAGGAAGAAGAAATCTCTTCTTCCTAAGCACCTATCTAACTACGAGCGTGCGTTTATCTATTCTCTTATCTGCTCCCAGATTTGCTGCGCAATTCCTATACAGTCTTCCTTTGTTAACGTACTATTAAATGACTGATTTAATATATCTGTTATCTCAACCGCTAGACTCTCAACGTTTGGTACTTTGTATACCATAGGAAGGATCCATGTAGCTTCATACTCATATTCCTCAGAAGCATGCAAAGAGAGGGGATTCCATGTATAAATAATTGATTGGATTGTTTCTTTTACATCATTAAACCTTGTACTCCATTGTTGTCCTTTCATTTCCATCACCTTCTATTAGCTTACTCATCGTTATCTTTATTATAAACAAGAGAACATATAAAAAGAAAATTAGTATCTATGCAGTAGGCGTTGTACGAATTTAGAACGAATAGCTTATAGAAACTTATCTACGTCTGTCAGGATGATTGCTGTAAATACAGATACTGCATATGATGCTTCACTTTTTTCTTAATTCGGTAAAGTGCATTATCTACTGTTTTTTGAGAAAGATGTAGGTTCTGGGAGATTTGCATATACGTTTGTCCCTTCATATACAGAGCGAATACATCTTTTTCAATAGGTGACAGTATTTCTTGTAATATCTGTTCCCTTTCTCTTTTATTTTCTCTTTCCACGGTAGCTTGTTCGGGGCTTACAGCACGTGGGTGAGGAAGCATCTCTATAAGAATCAAATCATCTTCCAATCGCTTTGAATTCTTAGGTATGTTTAAAGAGATGGCAGTATTTAAGGGGGAATGCTTTTGACGAGCACTTGCCTTTATGGCTGTGATGAGTTGGCGTGTAATGCATAGGTCAGCAAATCCTCTAAATGAACTCATCCCTTCTGTTTTAAAATCGCGAACAGCTTTATATAATCCTAGCCTCGCTTCTTGTAAGAGATCTTCTCGATCTCCTCCTAGTAGGAAGTATCTTTTTACCTTTGAACAGACCAAATACTCATATTTCTTTATGAGCACATTGAAAACCTCTTTGTCACCTTTTTGAAACACTTGAACAATCTCTTCATCATTTAGGGTCATCTTTTCTTCTCTTGTTTCTACACCTGCTACCATGTTCATCTGCGTTCCTCCTCGTGTCTCATGCTTTCTATGTACTTTACATTATAGAAAAGAAAAGGTATAAAAAATGTCGAAAAAACAAAGAGTAGAAAGAATATTTAGGGAGAAAGAAGTGAGACATTACATCAAACCTTATATCATATATGATCTGTATAATATTGACGATTTTTAATCTTGTTTACGACTTTAAAAAAGCTAACAGGTGTTTTCTCCCACGTTTTGCCCGTTGCCATTGGATCAAGAATTTCAATATAGTCATTCTGCACATAAGCAAGGTTGTTGGGGTACTTATTAATAATAATTAAATCTTAATTCGTTGGTTTGCTTGCTACTTCTTCCCTTCTTCTACCTTTCCAGTATGAAAAAAGGACTCCTTATCCTTCACTTCGCCTCCAAACTTTTGCTTTTTTTAACGTTCCTTTTCTTATGCTATATTTCTTTTGTTGTAGAATGTGCTCCATTATTCCATGCAAAAAATTACGTAAACCCATTTTATAATTTCTATTTTCCCCTTTTGTCATAATCTTTTATCTCTCTCAGTATCTCCTCCCTTGCCAAGAAGACTTTTAAAGAAATCTTGGCAGGAAATTCTTTTGTTCCTTTTCTATTTCATCTATTTTTTTAACGGCAATTGGATCTATATTTTATAAAAATATATCCATGATACCTGTTCCTTCCCTGTAAAGTGTGGTTCCCCACTACAAAAGAGAGAAGAGCATAAGGGGTTTCTGCTATCACATAGGGTGATAGGCTAGGCAAAGCCTAGCGAAACCGTGATATCAGAAAAAAGCTATTTATGTCCCTTTTAAGTCCCCTTTTCACCCTTAAACACCGTTTTTTCGAGTTGAATTTTTACCTTTTAATTCTATTTATCCACCATAGTCCCTTTTGAGTCCCCTTTTGTTTTTTTACTTCATGACCAAACTCTGTTCTTTTTCGTTCAACTTTTTCAGCTTTTCTTGCAAATTTTTTTGTTTATCTCCATAGAGAAGAACGCTTATATCACTAGATTGAATCGCATCTTTTTTTATCATGATTTTGATTCTATATCGACTTTCCCATGGTTTTTTATTTTCTTTTTTCATTAAATCTTTTTCTAACTCATGTGAACATAAAAAAATAAATATCAATGTCCTGTGAACCTGCATTTTTTCAGAAGAGTCATCGTTTATAGAATAAAAATCGATTCATAAATGATAAAAAGCACGTGTAAATCACTTGTACTGTAAGCAAAAATAAATGGCTGTTTTTGACCATAAACGTGCGGAAAAAACAAAAAATGATCGCTTGCTTCTATCTTATTTTTTTCAAAAAACACTTCAAAATGAAGTGACCCTTGAGGGTACATTTATCAACTATGAAGGGTCGGTGAAGGGGTTTCTGGCACAAATGTTGTAATCGCTGAGGGGCCGATGAAGGGACTATCCTCTAATTTGAGGGTGCGCTGAGGGGGTTCTTGCAACAATTTCTTTGTACCCAAGGTTTTGTTAGGCTCTGCCTAACCCCACACAGCCTGTGGGGGCAAAAACCCCTTATGCTCTTCTCTCTATTTTTAAAAGGGCACCACTTTTTTGGGAATTTCAAATAAAATATGGAACTTAAAATAAGAAATGTTGATCTTATTGCTGTTAAAAAAATTCATGAATTAGCAAAGAAACCTGATCAATCATGACAGCAGCTTTTTAAAAAATTAAGTTCATACATTAGCTATTTTTAGTCAACACTCCTACCAAGAAGAACCTCTTGAAAATCTGCTTGGGGATCACATTAAGACGATAGGACAGTGTACAACTTCAATGGAAAACCTGAAGGATATGTTAAAAGAATTGATCGGAGAATATGAAGATGATGAATAAAACACGCCAAATGATTTCACTCGATGAGGATACCCATCAATCCATTCAAAGTTATATGCTTAAACAAAAATGAGATATCTTGGTGATGCCATATCCAACATTTGTATCAGATTTAGTTATGAGTAAAAGAAAGAATTGAATGTAACAACCCTCACAAAAACTGTATCGAATTAGTTGAAGAACAATTTTAAAAGGAACTTAAAAAGTTGCAACTTGGCGTTAACAATATCCACAAGCATGTACAAATTGCCAACAATATAGGAAAATCCCCCCCTTACAATTCAACAAAAAAGCAGCTTTTACATGAAGTAGAAGCTGCTCTTATCATATTTTTAACATGCTGCAAAGGGTGATTTTTTCTCACCTTTTTTACAAAAAAGGACTTCAAAAAATCACCCTACCCAGAAGAACCATTTGCGATTATCATTGAAGCTGTACTAATCACTAAATCTTGGACGGTATTAAAAACCTGGCATTATAACACACTTTTTAATATTTGAGGAGGGGTAAAAAAATACCCCTCCCCTACTCTAAAAAACTCGTATATGATAAAGGTGATTCCTAAAGCAATACAGGGTCGATCGTAGCGAAAATACTTCTTTTGATATATTTTGCTAATTTTTTATTGAATTATGAGACGACTTAACGCTATAATTGAATTAACAAAAACGTGCGGAATAGAAAAAAGACTTCAACTGTTTAAGAAGTGCGGTAACACTCTTAAACCGTTCCCCCTATTCTCGGTAGGGAAAACACTTGTCGAAGTCTCTTGTTAATAGAGTTAGTTTTGTACAAAATAAAACTTATGTTTTTATTTTATATGAAATTGACATCTATTTCAAGGGCTTAGTTCATCTAAATCAAGGCATTGTTTTCCTTTTATCAGGGAGACAATGTCTTTTTTGTGTTCCTTAAAGGAGAAGATGAACAAATGACAAAGCTATTGACTTGCTATTTAAAAGATGTAGAAACCTTCAATGGGCCATTCACATGGTTATGGAAACAAAAATCTACCCTTCGTAAAAAGAAAGAAGCGTTTTTAGAAACACTTCGTACTCATTTTAAACAACAACAATTGGCCTTACATAAAGAATTCCCTAAAAAAAGAATGGAAATCTTAGATCATGTGATTTATAACCTTGTAGCTACGGGTATTCAAGCGATCCGGTCAGAAACCCTTATGAAGAAATTTAACGTATCTAAAAGCACCGTTTCCCGTTTTGTAAAATCATTAAAAGAAACGCCATTTATACTTGTGGCACGTTACATTAAAGAAGATACAACAGGTGCTCATCCTGATAGCTATGTATTTGTCCTTAAAAGCCATAAGAATTTTAATCGTATTTGCAATGAGATCTTTTTTGCACATGACACAACAGGTGTACAAACACTTCAACAAGAAGAAATGACAACTCCTGTGACAACTCCTGTGACAAGTCCAGAATATGCTAAAAACGTTGATAGACCAAGCTTTGAGGGCGAAAAAGAAGCTTCCCCCTTTATTAACCTTGATTTACCTAAAAATCATTTAAATAATCATTTAATATCTGCTTCACAGTCATTTGCTTATATCAAAGGTGTGCCTAAAAAAGTAAATCATGTGTATGCAGGTAAATATGGTCATCAACTAAAAGATTTTTATACTCGTATTCAAAATGCAGCTAAAGCCGTAAAACGAGATACAGAGATTGAGATTATCAAAGAGCAAGTACATGAAGTCGCTTATACAGCGATTGTAGGCTTAGATAAATATGTCCATGAGGCGAATCATAAGGGTACTACTCTATCACTCGATGACATGTGTCGTCTTGTTTATCAAATTGCTTACAATCAATTTTACAATCAATTTTACAATCTACTAAAAGGGAATACAGAAGAACAAACATCTGAGTCAGACATACATACTGAAGCTAAAACAGCAGCATTATTTACGCCTACACATATCATCCGTAAGGAATTGGTTCCTGCTTGGTTAAAAGCTGAACAGGAGCAAAAAAAGTGTACACAAGAAGCAGTTATTTCTCTGGATCAACATTTTGAAATGATTCAATTAAAGCAAGACTTAGGGCAAGAACTAACACCAGAAGAAGAAACCTTACTCCAAGAGCACAGTACTACGTACAGTTCGTTCGAAATGGCGCAGCTGAAACAGGATCTAGGACAAGCCTTAACACCAGAAGAACAAGCTTTACTGCACCAACATGACAAGATAAAAGGATCAGTTTCTTAATTTTTAAATATAGAAACCCCGTAGAAGCTGATATTTTAATAGATTGTGTTTATTTAGATATATGTTCTAAATAAACAATGACTATACATCTACGTAGGAGAAAGTTACGATGCCACATAAAATGACCCTAACAGGCTCTGCGACAGGACCGTTACGAGAATACGATCGCTACGTTGCCTTTGATATGCGTGAAAAAGGTTCACCGTCTGACCTAAAGGACTGAAGAAAAGTACGTTTATTTCGTATACCGTGTTTGTTGCCAAGAAAGCCTTTAATAAAACCGGACTCACTAAGAAAAGTATTATGTATGAAAAAATCTTAATTCAAGGAGAGCCTACATTAGATATTTCCATTGACGAGTGTCCTGGGGAAATTGGTATTATCTGTTTTCAAATTACCGTTCTTCCGAATAAAAACGATAAAGAAACAAATGAGTCAAAAGATAAAAAAGAAGCAAAACAAGAGGCTTCTGCGCTTTCTGAGGCACAAAAGAGCAGTGAATCTGCCAAACAAGTAGAAAAACAAGATCCTGTCTCTCAACCCATAGCAAAAGAAGAGCAAAAGGCTGCGCCACAAAAGAAGCAGCTACCTACTCAGCCAAAATGGCCACAGGATGTTGTGAGCTTTGATGAAATTATCGTTCCCGAAGCATTTTTAAGGACACGACCAAACCCCGAAAAAACGCAAAAGGTCGTTGATTTCGTGAAGCGTACTGGACACTTAGATAAGCCATTAACCATCGAGAAAGGCTCTAAGGTCTTAAAAGATGGCTATCGTCGCTACGTTGTGGCCAAAACCGTTAAAATGGATAAAGTTCCTGTTGTATATAATTATCAAAAATAACATCTTAATAGGAAAAGATAAACAATTAACTTAGAAAAAGTAATAGCATACCTTAACTTGAAAAATAAGAAAAAAGCTATTTCTACTTTCTTAATTGACGCGTCAGTATTTGTCTTAGTCTTAATAGGACCCAAGTATTCTTTTGGGGTTAGTTAAGTTACAGACTAAAATTCTTAAGCTACTATTAAATAGATAGGTAGATCTTATAGAATATAGGTAATTACTATATAAACACTTCTTTTAAGAAAATACTTAATTATATTAGAATTTTAGGTGGAGCTTATATGGTCCCTCCCCTTAACATTGTTTATGAGACTTAAAGGGATAAAATACACAGAATAGAAACACGGAGTTTCTCTTATAATACACGCCTAAACTCTTTGATAAGCGAATTTTAAAAAACAGATCAAAAAATCTGTTTTTTTACTTATTTAGAGGCAGTCTAATATGAAGCTTTAAATTTTTTCTTTATTTAATACTAAGAGAAAACCAAGTAAATTCTTATATCAGTTGAATTCAGTTACTTAGTTAATCTTAAGTTAAACTAAAATAATTCTTTTCTTATATGTTTATTATTATAAAGTTAACAAGTTCAACTAAAGGATAACTCGTTAACCTTATAATTGTTTATATAAGTCCATTGGAACGCAATATTATCGCGTCATTATTTGTTCGAAATTTATAAGAATGGTAGAACGGGAATCGTTCCATATTTAAATTACAACTTATCTTAGCTTTAATATATAGGAATAGATTTCAGTTAAAAAGGAACGCCTCTTTCTTTTGGATACCGCACTTGATCTGATAAACGGATTACTGGAACGGGAACCGTTCTTACCTATAAATCAATGGTTGGGTATATTTAAATAACTCATCACTTATAAAAATAATTACCAGCTTAGAATGTTAAGAGAACATGAAAAATATTTTTATACAACAGGTCCTCTTTTATCGAAGAAAGAAAGGATAGTACTTTAGAGCTCATTATTCCTCTGGCTAACGATGAATCCTCTTAGGAAAATAAAAAATATCTACTATATAAATAAATATATATGGTAAATAAATTACTAAATCAATTAGATAAACTATGCATATTAGACAAACACATTAGAACGCAGTATTCTCGTGTTCTTATGTGTTATAACTTTATAAGAACGTCAGAACGGGAATCGTTCCATAATAAAAATAAAAAATTCCCTAAACCTTGATATATAGAGTTGGTTTTTACTAAATAAGAACACTTTTTTCCCTTTATATACTGCATTTAATTTTTAAAATGGACCAATGGAACGGATAGTGTTCCTGTTTATAAACCAATGTTTTTTCATGCTTAAATAACTTGTCGTTTGTAAAAGAATGTATGTATAGAACGTTTAGAAAACATGATAAGTATTTTTTATAAAGGATAGTTTCTTTTATTGAAGAAAGAAAGGACACTAATTTTAAAGGCAGAATAGTGGAACGGATGTTGTTCCTTTATAATAATGTTGTAAATTTAATAATAAAAAGATATACAAATAGTAAGTGTTTAATTTGGAACGCTTTAATATTACTTTAATTTTAAATCTCTCTACAATTTCTTTCTATCGTAGTGTATTCAAGCTAGGAAAATAATTTCACGATAAAAATTCAACTTTTTAAGTATGCTCCTTTTATTTAAAATATAAAATACTTTCTAGATCAGAAGAAATACAGGGGAATTATATAAGTTAATAGAGCTAAAAGAGTTAGTCGAATTACATAAAATGATGTATCAAAATGTATTTTTAATATAAAATTTAATTTATAATATAAAAGATATAGTAGAGTTAGCTACGTTTTTATCCTTTGTATTAGGAAGCTGTCAACAGAATATTGGAACGGGAATAGTTCCAATATTGGAGTTCCAACTTTTCTAAATTTGGACATATAGATAGGATTCCATCGAATTGGAACGCATTTTTCTCTTATGTTTTATTTCATATCTATACAATGGAACGGAAGAACGGGGTTCGTTCTTTCTTTTAACAAAGGTTTTTACATATTTGAATATTCGTTGATGGTCAAAATAATATTCAGTGCATAACGTTTAAAGAACATAATAAGTGTTTTCATAAAGGCTATATTATTTTAGCAAAAAAGGAGAGGAAACTAATTATGAATGAAGAACAGTGGAACGGGATTAGTGACAAAATACCAAAAGCATATTGGACAAGGGAAGTTGCTGAATCATTAGGGATTAGTGATAGTTATCTAAGAAAATGGTGCTTAGAACTAGAAAAAAACGGATACAAATTTCTAAAGGTCAAGGATGGAAAAAATCGCGATAATCGAGCGTTCACGGAACACGATGTAATTGCATTACGTAAATTTCAATCCCTTTTAAGTCAACCAAATATTACAAAGTCTCAAGTAGCAGAAATAATTGCAAATGACTATGCTCCCATAGATAGAGACACTAAAGAAATATCTTCTTATTTACGAGACAATGATCGTGATAAAGCCCAACAAGAAGTTCACGATCTTATCCTAAAAGATGTAATCCATGAATTAAGACATGAACTTGGCAATGTAGAGAAGCGAATAATTGCCAGTCTAGGGGAACGAATAGAGGAACGACTAAGTAAAAAAATAGAGGAACGGATAGAGGATTTTCTTGCAAGACACTTACTCTTACAAGAGGAACGGATAGAAGAACGAATAAGAACTATAATGTCTCAGTACTTGGAACGCCAGGAAATAACCATGAAAAACACACTTGGCCAAATACAGACTTTACAACTACAAGATAAGTCTTCAAAAGAGGATAATGAAAAAACACTTTCTGAAATAAAAAATTCTTATGTAGAACAACAGAAGAAAAATGAAGCTCGTGAAAAAGAGCTTCAAAAGGAATTAAATGAAAGAGAGGAACAATTGAAGGAAGTACTTACAGAACTTAAGACAATTAAAGAGCAAATAGCTATTACAAATGAAAAGAAGGGCTTTATTTCTAGATTGTTCGGTAAGTAAATAGAGAAGCTAGTATTTATTTAAAGAAACTCAGCTGCTAAAAGCTTGGTTTCTTTAGATTATAAATGATTTACACCTTATTTTATCCCACGTTAAAAAATCAAAATTATCTAAGAAAGCTTCAAATTAATGTCAGAAGCGAAAAAAGCGCCTGTTCCAGGGAAAAAAGTTGGGCCACAAAAGAAACAGCTACCCACTCAGCCAAAAGGGACACAGGATGTGTTGGATTTCGATAAAATTGTGGTGCCTGAAGAGTTCCTAAAAACACGATCAAACCCCGAAAAAATGCAAAAAGTTATTGAAATTGTGAAGCGTACTGGTTATCTAGATGAACCCTTAACGATTGATAAAGAATCTAAGGTCTTAAAAGACGGCTATCGTCGTTATGTGGTGGCTAAGATTAATTAAAATGGACCAAGTTCCGGTTGTCTATGAATATTAAAAATAAGGGTGTAGGAGTCTACTAGATGAATAATAAACAAAAAGCGATTGAATACATTTAAAAGGCGTGTGATGAATTGGAAAAGCATCGAGGGTTTCTTGCAAATTCAGGCCTGAATGTATCCTTTTTAAATACGGCTGATAGAAAGTTAGATCAAGACGTCCATTGTCTCGTTCATTCAATCGAAGAGCCCGAAGATGACAATGAAAAAGAGATTAAAGAAGTGTTCTTTCATGGAGATGAAAAGATTATTGTGTTTAAAAATGGGGATATCAAAACGATTAAATATTTTAATCAAGCAGGGAATGCAGGTGAAAATTAGATCATTTTAAGGAAGATTTAGATGGAAAGGTTAATTGGTGTAGCTACGTCCAAAGATTGCGTTACAAAGACATGACCAAGCCTTGAGAAAGCTTAAAAGGTCATTAATTTTGTGAGGCGTACAGGACACCTAATGGATGAGAAGTTTGTTAAACATTACAAAAGAGCAAGTAGCAACCAATAAAAAAATAGGCTTATTGATTATAAGAACTTTTATTTTAAAATTCTGGTTTACTATTCAATAAATAATATTAATTGTAACTAATTTCCTCAATATGTACCATTTGCATCCAATAAATTGATGTTATCGCCATATTCAATGGCAAGTATTCCTTTGATAAAATAATGATGCAATCCTTTTTCATAGGTTTTTTCTTCATAGGTAATATCCCTATTATCTAATATTCAAGATTCTTTGTTAGTGTGCACGCATTTTTATAATGCGTGCCTTTTTTTATGATAATTATATATATCCTATGAATATTCACAACAAAGACCGCCCATTATGTATTAGTGTATAAGGCGGTCTTAACTGTATTCATGCTATATGATTATGACAAAAATATCGACATTATTCTAAAAGATTTTAATAGCCTCTGCTTATTTTCCTTATTATATTTTATTTTGATGTCTTAATAAAGGATATGGTACTGACTTGTCCACTATGACTCATTTTTAACGTTTTATTTTTAGTGAAATTTGGACATAACTAGAGTAATAACAAGTAAAGGGGTATCTATCATGTTCGGGTTAGGAAAAAGGCGAACTAGACTTGGTAAATGGATTGATAAAAGAAACATTAATCAAGAATGGCTTGTAAGAAAGTCAGGATTAGGGAGAAGTACGATTGGTGATTTAGTAAACAACTCCGAAAGGTTGCCTACACAAAGAACAATGAAAAAGATATTACAAGCATTAAGACGGATCGATCCTAATATTAAGAGCGAAGATTTCTGGGATATTTAAATATGCTTATTACAATTCTTTTTTATTCCTTTAGAGGATTTGTTTCTCCAAGTATATAAAAACAGGCTTTAGTAATAGCTTAAAAGCCTGTTTTTAATTCGCGGTTAAAATGTTCCTGCTTATCAAATCGCTCATCTTACTTTTTTATGTATTAAATCAATGAATTAATCTTATCTTCGTAACGCTTCAAAACGTCTGCTTTTACGGAGGCCTCCTGCGTAGCTTCCTCCGAATCCCTACCTGTTACGTCCTGGCACCCTTGAGGCATGTCACAAACACTTTTAATGGATATTTTTGTCATTTTATCAGTATGTAAACAAAAAAGCGACCTCACTAGCCGCCGTGATACTACTCGCTATCCCTGAATAAATTAAAAGAAAGTTGCTCGGATCTTTTCCTATGGTAATAAGCGTTTTTAACTCGTTTTACGTGCTCTCTATTTTTAACGTAATAATCTCGATCGCGAACAGAAACGCAACCTCTGCAGTATGGTCCAAGTTGACCAAATCCATCGCTTTTATAATGATAGTTCTTTGCATATTTTAATTCGCCGCATTTACGGCAGGTCTTAGCGACAACTTGGCCGTCAGCGTCTGTAAAGTATACGAATCCTCTCGGCTTTGTTCTTTCGTTATATTCCTGCGCCAGTAGTTCTTCTCGTAGACTCATATTCGCTCACCTCCTCGGTCGCCATGGTATTGTTACTGATTCCCTTTTATTATACGAATTAATCCTTCTTAATACTAGCCCGCAAATACTTCGCCTTCTTCGCGTATGATAGTTTCATCTCCGGCAGACGCTTGGATTTATTCGACTTTATCTAAGCCTAGCGATTTTATCTAAATCGGCTTCCTTTCATTCTTCTGAGGTAGCCCATTTTGGTGTGATTACAAACACTTTTCTAGCACTCTATGTTAAGTTAATTTTAATTCCACCAGAAGAAGCTGATGTTCTTGGTTTTCCATCTCTTTGCTGTTTAGCTGAACTTCTGTATTTCTCCATCAATTCATGAATACTTGTTACCTGTATAATACGGATATGGTCTGAAGATACAGCATACCGAACAGGTGTAATCAAAACAACAGAAGGGAAGATGGCTGCTCGGCCTTCTGGTTGCCAATGCAACGCTTTCCATTCATCCGAAAAGAAAAACTCTTCATAGAGATTGATCTTAGCCTGCATTTTTAGCTCTGAATACTGACTTCTCTGAATTTCAATCCAAAATGGAGATCCTTTAAAAATACAAAAGAGATCAGGTTCAATGCCTCCTTTACGTCCAGTCGGCTTATCTTCCACAATGACATTCTTAGGCGTACTATACGTATACATTTGTTTATAGATATCTAGAATCGAAAGGAAATGGAGGATTTTTTGAGAGTTCTTTTTGATTTTCGCATCTACAGGCAAATAGACCGTCGGAGAATACTGCTGTGTGCGTTCAATAAGCCCCAATCGATATAAACGTACCATCACACTATTACACGCATTAATAGGCGATTTCAGCTGTTTAAAGAAGATTTCTACTAATGAGTCTCGATCCACAGCCCGAAACTGATTGATAAACCCAATGATGTCTTTATCGCGCTGAGATAGTCGAAAACTCATCGCTGTTCCTCCTTCTCTAATAATCCAAAGATAGGCTGCGATGTCACTTGCATATTTGACTCAGGATCATGTACCCAGGTCTTATAAGGAGAAAGTATTTCCTTGCAAGCTCCTTCATCTAAGAAAAAGGCTTGAAACTCTTTGACCTCATCAATTTTAATTTTCATGCGCCCCCTGGCTGCTGCATCAATTTCTTCTGCCCCAAGTACGCCTGCCACCTTTGCATTCGTGGCATCGGCCTGCCTTCCAGAGATTCGTACCCGTAAGTTAGCCTTTAATGCTGAGTTTAATAAATCCGCATCGGGACGCTGCATGGCAATAATCGTATGAACACCTAGCGCACGGCCTTGACTCGCAAACTGTTGAATCATCTCCACAAGATCCGTTTCTCGCTTGATTATGCTCATTTCATCTACAACCACGACAATACGAGGCAATTTAAATGGCAGCCTGCTGATATGTGTGACACCATGCTCTAACAATAAATCGCCTCGCCGATACATTTCAGCTCGTAACAATGCAAACGGTTTTCGCATGTCTTTTGCTTCAAAACATAGCGCATCTACATGATCGATTCCATGAAATAACCCTAAGTCTGCCCGTTTGAGATCCACTAAGACTAAGCGTAAGTCTTCAGGAGAGGCATATTTCACCCACGTTGTGAGGATGACACGCATGAGACTGCTTTTTCCAGCGCCAATTTCGCCAGAAATCAGTAACGTTTCTAAATCTGCAAAGTCCCATGAAACGGGGCTTCCATAGATATCTTGACCAATACATACGGGAAGCTCCATTTTCTCAATGTGAGGACGAATGGTTTCATACTTGTAAGTAAGCATCTTAGGTAAGCTTTTGTGATGAACCGTGATACTAAAATTCTTCAGGCTGCCGTTTATTTCAATGTTGCTGCCTAATACTTGACGTAACGCCCATCTTTTTTTGTTTAAAAGCTCAGGATCAATCCCATTTAGTAAGGAAAAGGCGTACCGAGTGTACGTATGATGGTTATCGATTTGATGAATTTTCGGAAACAGATAGGAGGTACGGTCTCCACGTTTAACCATCCGGTAAATCTCTGCCATACGAAACGCTTTTATCAACTGGCCACGTAATTTTAGTTTTTCAAACATCAACATTCCTCCTCAAAATATAAATGTCGCAAAAAAGTAAATCAAGGCGCTATAGAAGGTAACAGGCAAGATGAAGCACATCACCTTTGAAAACTGATCAACAAGATCGATCACACCCCATCTCTCTAATATTCGTTCGACAATGGCAATCCCTAAGACAATGCTTCCTAGTATAAGAATGTTGGGATCAAGCATCGCAAAGGGACTAAACGGGACAAAGGAATAAGCTTTGAAGAGACGAGGTCTCGTGAGAGATATTTTTGGAGGATGACGAAAGATGTTTCGAAAGGTAAAGCCTTTTGTTTTTCTCATGCTGGTACCTTCTTTCATTCGTTTTATTTTTGGGCCTTTTACGTTCCTGTTATTTCAGCTCAACGCATCCGGTCGCCCCCTTCGCCTCTTCGGCTCAGCTCCCTTACAGGTTCCATGAAGGGCGTTATTACGCACATAGAGCTTGTATTAACGCGGTAACGATACTGAACTAGATACTGATTAGGTAATGGAGTTACGATTCTTTAGATACTATGTAGCTACTGCGGGAAGCTTGCCTGTCCATTCCAAAAATAAAAAAGAACCCTTACTGCAGTAGGGGATCGGTAGATGGTGATGTAAGAAGTGCTGGGTTTTATATGGGTAGGGATTGGCCTATAGGCCTGTCTTTTTCATTAAGTGGACGAGAAATCTAAAGGTGTATCAAATCTTAGAAGTAAATAAAGATAAATTTTTGCATTAGAAGTACTCTTTAGGAGAAATTAAAAGAAAAAAGAAGGTGAAGTATGTGCCTGATCTTTTGCAAGCCTTGAAAAATGTTGTTCAGTCTTTTATTAAAGATGAAAATAAAACACCCCTTCATATTGGGGAGGCTATGGGGTGCTGGATATTTTTAGCGTTAGCTGGTGAGACACAAGTACAGACTGAAGCAGGAATCAACAGTACAACGGATCCTGAGTTGAGAAAAGTCCTTCAAGAAGCCGTCAACATGTTCAAATCACAGAAAGAGCGAATGATTGCTTTTATGCGGTCAGAAGGAATTCCGTCACCACCTCTTAGTGAATCCAAACCAATCTCTGATCCAAATAGTGTTCCATTAGGGGTCAAGCTCACAGATAACCAGCTTGCAAACAGCCTTAAGAAAAAAGTCTCCATGGCGATTACAAACTGTTCGGAAGCAGCATCTCAATCCCTTCGCAGCGATGTTAGTCTGATGTGGGCTGAATTTTTGCAAGAACACATAACCTTTTTAATCACATTTAAGTCATTAATGCGAAAACGGGGATGGCTCAAGGTGCCACCGCCATATCATCCTGCAGGTCTACCCCAAGCCGAAAAGTGAGGTGAGAAATGTGCCAAATGTCGGAAAAGCTCTTAAAGATATTATTCAATCATTTGTTGATGAAGAACCCAAATCACCCTTACATGTGGGAGAAGTCATGTCCTGTTGGTCCTATCTTTCCGAATTAGCTGACGAACAAGTTCATTCCGAAGCAGGGATTAACAGTACAACAGACCCTGAATTACGAAAAGCTTTCCATGAAGCAGTTAAGATGTTCAAATCACAGAAAGAGCGAATTGTTGCCTTTATGCAGTCTGAAGGAGTTCCTATTCCCCCTTTAAGTGAGTCCAAGCCACAGTCTAATCCAAGTGATATCCCATTAGGTGTGAAGTTAACGGATGATGAGCTTGCAAACAGTCTTAATATTAAAATGGTTATCTTAATTACCTACTGTGCAAATGCAATCATTCAATCCACACGTAATGACGTTACTTTGATATGGATTGAATATTTGCAGGAATATATGACGTTTGGAGCAACCCTAAAAGAACTTGTGAAAAGAAGGGGATGGCTTAAAGTTCCTCCATACTACTACGCTCCAGGAACGCCAATAAAGTGATTATTTAAAAAATGGCAGATAAAGTTATATTCAATATAAGTTACCTCCTCTAAAAAATTAAAAATAGATGTGAATAACAAATGACGAAAAATGAGTTAGAAAGTATTCTCTGGAGCATAGGATTGCCAGGCCTTCCTCAAATCCTAAATGGAAAATTAGCAAAAGGGATTTTATTTGTTGGGTTAGAAATAATAATTAATATTCAATCCAATTTTAATCAAGTTATCTTGTTAAGTTTCCAAGGGAAAACTCAAACAGCAGCTGAACAAACGAATTATCAATGGTTAATATTTTATCCATGTCTTTACTTTTTTTCTATGTGGGACGCTTATAAAGATGCTAATGAAGAAAAGGCTCCTTTAAGTTTTCTTCCATTCGTATCTTCCGCCTATTTTGTTACAGTCGGAATCATGTATTCGTCTATATTTAGCATAAAGAATGTACTCTTAGGGCCTGTTTGGCTCCCTCTATTTTTCTTGCCAATTGGTTTATCAAGTGGATTAATTGTAAGAAAAATGCTTATCTATAAAAGAAAAACTACTAATTAACATAAAAAGAGAAGGTCTTAACCTTCTCTTTTTACTATATAATGCTCTATGCTTATACCTTTTCTTGATGTTATATTTTCAATGCTTACGTAAGAACGAGCCTCCTTTTATAAAACTTTTGAAGTAAAATAATTGCAGTTGTAACATCATCCATTTACCTTTGTTTGGATTATCATCATAAGTGAGTGATTTACAGGAAACTGCCACTTTATATTTCTATAAATGCTTTTTTGCGCTGGAATCATTAACGGTCTTTTAATTCAAATTCACTGTACAGTCTATAATCCCCATTCCTAAGGAACCATTTACATAAAAATTGGATTTCAATAAACTAAATGGTAGTTATATTCAGAAGAAGATGTTAGCAAAGAACTTCATAGACCTAGTTCATATAATGTAACTAGGATATTCATGTAAACCTATTGCTGAATGTCGAATTTTCTAATGAAGGAGTGAGATTGTTGAAAAAGAGAATCTGTATTATTGGTAGTGGGGTATCCGGACTGCACTTAGCTTATTCTTTAAGGAACGATTTTGATATTACGATCATTGAACGTCAATCACCAGCTCAGATTAGAAGAGGTAGAATCATGTCCACCCAGGTACATTTTGGTCCAACCCGAACTCGTGAAAAACGCTTTAATATGCCAAAATGGGGAGAACAGTCCCTTATTGAGAGTATTCATATTACAATTGGAAATCAGAAACTATTTGTAGGAAAGTTGCAAGAACCCGCATTATCTGTTGATCAACGTATATATTACTCGCATTTTATTAAAGATCTTATAGAAAAAGGAGTTTCTTTCCGTTTCGAAAAGGTAGATAAAGAGAGTGTGGAAGTACTAATAGATGAGTTTGATTTAGTTATTGATTGTACAGGGAAAAATGGATCTCTTTTGCCGTTTTCAATAGAAAAGGATCTTTCTCCTTTTAAAACTCCTCAGCGAAAATGTATCATTGGTTATTTTACAGGTATAAAAGCAAACACTCCTCTAGGGGTAAGCGTAACGGTTCTTCCTGAGTTGGGTGAAATGTTTGAAATACCTGTAGTAACAGAATACGGTCCTGCTACTATAATGTTCATTATGGCAATACCAAACAGTAATTTAGACGTATTTAAAGGAATAAAAAGTGCAGAAGAGTTTACGCTTAAAATGAGAAGCGCAGCTCAACAGTTTTTCCCTGAAATTTATAATCGAATTGATCGAAAAAATTTCGCTTTATGTGATGAAAATAGCTTTCTTCAAACTGCCTTAACACCTCTTATTCGAAAGCCATATCTCATGGTTAAAAACAAGCTGGTAGTGGGCTGTGGCGATAGTGTATTTCTAAACGACCCTATTACGGGTCAAGGTTGTAATCTCTCTTCTTACTGTGCGGAACAATTGTATGAAACTCTTATAGAATACAAAAATTCTAAGTGGGCTGTAGAAATGGGAGAGTCTTATTGGAATCGAACGAAACAGTATGTAAAAGAGGTAACTGAATGGACAAATGCTATGACAAAACCATTACCTGAACATGTCGTTCAATTGCTACTTCAGGGTGCACAGGACCAAGTAAAAGCAAATGAAATTGCTGAATGGTTTGCGAATCCGACAAAGGCGTACGAAGCGTTTATTTCAACAACAACGATAAATTAAAAAAGCCACTAACCGCCATGAAGGGGTTTGTAGCGTGGTAACACTAACGAAATAGATACTGATTAATGACCGAAGTAGCTACCCTTTAGGTACTATGTAGCTACTTCGGTAAGCTTGCTGTCCATTCAAAAAATAAATAAAAAACTTACTGAACAGCCAAGGATATAAACATTCTTTGGCTGTTTAAAGGGACTGCCTTAATATTATTAGTTTACATTTTATAAAGAATATTCCTGACTTTTAACTAGTTAAAAGTATTTTGCCCTTAATTTTAGAATTAAGAGCTTTTTTTACATCTGAAAGAGGATATTGAACTTTGGGTTTTGTTAATGTTAACTTTTTCTCGTGAACAAATTGTATAAGCTGATAAAATGTTTCGTGCCATTTACGTGTAGAGACTTTTTGGTTCCAATGACGTAAATGAAATATATTTGTATTTATTTTATTGTTATTCATAATTTCTACCCAATCGACAGGTATTCCTGATAAAAGACCTATCGTCAAAAATATTCCATTTGGACTGACACAATAGGCTAAGTTTGTACCAGATGGTCCACCAATAGAGTCAATTGCTGCTTTGGCTCCACGACCATTCGTCAATTCCATAACCGTATCGTAGAGTGGGGTCATGCCTGTATTAATTACATATGAAGCACCAAGTTGAGTTAATTCCTCTGTGTAGATATTATTTCGCGTTACTGCAATCAAACGAAACCCCAAAATACGGGATAATTGAGCAAAAATACGACCAATAGAAGAGCCGCAGGCATTTACAATTAGGTCATCTCCTGGTTTTAACGCTAATACTTCCGTACAAATCACCCATGCTGCGATAGGGTTGATATAAAGCTGTGCTGCTATGGAATCATCTAGATAATCTGGAACTATTATGGCTAATTCAGCAGGAGCTTTTACAAACTCCTGCCATGTACCTTCACCTCGTAATGGTAATACTCGTTTGCCAAGAAACCATTTAGAAACAGATGGACCTACTTCTTCTATGATACCAACTCCTTCGTATCCCGGAATGGCAGGTAAAGAAATCCGATTTGAATAGGCCCCTCGAATAGGAATTAAATCAGAGGGATTGATTGGTCGAGTTTTCATTCGTACTAGCACTTCACCAACCCCTGGATCTTTCACTTGTTTATTTTCTATTTGTAGAACTTGTTGAGGTTCTCCGAATTCATAAAACTTAATGCTTGTTGCTTTCAAGATAGATAGCCTCCTTTAGTTTGTTTACTTATATAGTTATATTGTACAACCTCTTCATTTCTAGTTCTTATAACAACTATTACAGATAGCTTGAAAGGAATTTCAGTTGGGGTTTTAATTCATATGATTTGGGTGCATATCTCGAATTTTATTAAACTATAAACAAAAATATATAATCCATACCGCGCAAAAATAATATTTAATTAACAAGCTGATTTATTTCGGACCAAAGCCAATACTAATGTCTAGCACTAAAAATAATGACTGCATTTAATAAAGGAATTTAGATATTTGAGGAAGTGTATATATATCTTTAACTCTATCTATTTTTCAACCAGACCCATGACAAACGGAATAAGGTCACTCAATTTTTCTTTATCGCTAAGGATCTTCAAAAAAACATTGGAGACATGTTCAGGTATAGGTGTTTGACTATCTACAGTTGCTGTCAAAAAATAATATAAAAAATCAAAATGATTTTCTCTTCTCATGGCATCAATTAAATAATAAGCATAAAGATTATTATTCAATAGCTTCCTTCTTAAAATCATTCCAAAATCATACAACTCATTAGCAGTTGTATTCACAAGCTCTACCTCCTTCTAAGCTTTATACGGGTAAAAACTAAATTTCATATAAGCTTGCTTGTATAAGAGCATAAACAAAATTGATGCATCTACTGTATATATTGAAAGAGGTTTTTAACAGCAATAGACGACCTATTCATTCGGATTAGAAACGTGAGGTCGCCTACATTATTTTCATATTCATTTTTTATCCTTTCAGTTTACTTTATCAATAGCTTTATTCTTCTATATTTTCATCTTCTAACTGCCTTGGACTCTCATCATGGCATTGATTAAATAAATAAGTAAGGTACGAATGCAGTTCAAATCGGTCCTTTTGAATAAAGGCAGACCATATTTGTTTGTCTTCACCCATTATTCCTTCTCCTTTTTTATTTCATTTCTTTATCTTTACGGTTTTCTAGCTAGTAATCTTTTGTATGTACAAAGTGACCATTTGTAAAAAAATCTAGAAAACTCTTTACTAAATTGAAATCAATAAATATCTTCAATACCGGATAAGTTAATAAAAAGAATATTTTGTTTTTCATCTTTTAAAGACAGGGTCTGTTCATGAAGATTAAGATTATAAACACGACCTTTACACGTTTGTAGTGACCCATTTTCATAATAATGAACCGTAACTGTCCCATTTTTGATTAATTTTTTCAAAAACATAGATTAACCCTCCTTTTAACAAATGAATTGCAATTAGCAAAAATCTACAAAGATAGATCCCGGATTGCCGGATTAACTATTTGATACTCTGTTTCTAACTCATGTAAGGTTAATTCATAAAGCTGTTTGTTTCCTTTTTTGTAGATTCCTAAATGGATTAAAGAGTCTATAATCGAGGTTTTTTTACGTTGTATATCAGAGTAGATTTGTTCACTCATTATCCCACCGCCTAATTTTAAAATGGTCTTTGGTATGATTGTCAAACTACTTTAATTCATTATAAAGCTCGCCAGTTACAAGAAAATGAAAATGAAGTAAAACTAATGTAATAAATAAGTAAATTCGATTAGATAAGTATATATGTGTCCTATCTATTTACTTTAAATTTAGTTGTGTATCGCATCGACCCATAATAAAAAATGTCCCTATGACTTTCACTTTTAAGGTGTTCCTTTTCACAGTCCTTGGATTCTTCTCTCAAGCGATTCTAAAACTCAAAAGATTGTATTCATTATTCACTGCAATAACTCCCCATAAAAACTAACATTAGGTATATTATGGTATCCTTTTTTGATTAATGAAATACTTTCTACAAAACTTCCTTTAAACTTACATAAAATCACAAAGTAAGACTAAATAATCTCGCAGTAGGGAATAAGTAAATGGTGATGTAAGAGGTGCTGGGTTTTCTATGCTTGTGGTTGTCCTAAATGTACATCTCTTTATGAATTGGACGAAAAGTTATAATATTCTCTAACGATTAAAGCAGATCATTCATAATGAGAGGTAAGAATGGCGCGAATAACCATAAATAAAAAAGAAGTCACCACTTGGTAACTTCTTTTTATTTTAATATGCGTGTGTAATCAATATTATAAGGAATAGCAGGGACCAGGCAGTCCCAAAAACCATGAATGAGATCCGCATAAGTTTTTCTGCTGAAATCTTAAATATTTTTTCAATGATAACAAAGGCGAGTTCAAATATTCATATGTCAGGGGGCGAACAAATTTTAATATTGCGTTTAAGAAAATGGTCGGCATGTCACCCCAGAGGTATAGGGAGGTTTGGAGGAAACTACCGTAAAAAGGCACAATGGAGTTTAGACAAAATAGTGTATATTGGGGAGTAGCTATTATTCCAGCAGTTTATCTATCGTATTGTGGGTGGATATTTACAACTCACCGAGTTGACTGTTCAATAAGAGCTACTTTATTAATTTTATTAGAGGAAATGGATCCTTAATAGCTCGAAGCTAACTTAAAAACAAAAAACCGATTCCCTTTTTTATCTTTGAGAACCGGTTAGTGGATCAGTTTGATATTCAATATAGATTTTCAATTAAAACATCCTTTACTTCGTTTTTACTTTTATAATCGCTGTTCCGTAGTTATCCATTGCTGTTCCGTAAACTTCCTTTGCATTAGCGATGAATGTAGCTATATTTTTCATTTTGTTTTCTCCAGTGTTAGCGATGAATGCAACCATTTTTGTCATCTTGTTTTCCTCCTTATAATTTGTTGTCTTCATTATTACACATTAGGATTAGTTCAAACAAAGTCACTGAAAACGGAAACATTCACCATGAAAACGGAGACAATAGGTATATAACGCTTAAAATATAGGTTTTTCTCAACTTTTCTCTATTTTTCTCATGTTTACACGCATATTCGTTTTATTATTCTTAAAATTCACAGTTTAGTCAAAAAATCAAATGAATTTGAGTGAAAAATCTGCATAAAGACCGCGCCTAATTAATTAGGCGCGGTCTTTATGCAGATTTCCTATAAGGATCATTATGGTAACTAAAAATGTATAATTTTACGGACGAGATATTTAAACCTATTACAAGATGTTAAAGTAATTATTATCATTAACACAATAAAAAGCTACCTCGGCTGAAGCTGAACTGCACCCCAATTGTTAGACAAAGAAACTCTAATGATTGGGGTGCTTTTATGTCAAGACATACATTTGAAGAT
>NZ_JAWRXD010000724.1:0-269 GCF_046535215.1 Priestia sp. SIMBA_032
GTTCCTCGCGCTCGCGGTCGACCTCGGCGTCCAGCATCCCCACGAATCGGTCGCCCAGCAGGATCGGGTGGGCGAAGTAGCCGAACCTCCGCTGCGGCTTCGGCTTGAACTGCTCGAGCACGTAGTCGAAATCGAACAGCTCGCGCAGCCGCGGGCGGTCGAAGAGCATGCCGTCGTACGGGCTGAGGAAGGCCACACGGCCGCCCGGGTCGTTCTCGAGGGCCGCGAGCGCCTCCGGGTCGACACGCCACTTCTGGCGCATCCCCTCG
>NZ_JAWRXD010000725.1:0-269 GCF_046535215.1 Priestia sp. SIMBA_032
GATAGCATGATTGGCTGCGACCATCGCCTGTTTCCATCTCAGATTATCCTGTGTGGCGTGAACGGGGAATTCCTCGAGAAATTTAGCATACTCTTCTAACTTCTCATTGAATAACGCGATGGCGTTAAATTTAACGTGCGTATTTGCCTGATTGCCATTGGCATCGAACTCTCCATTTCCGCTTATGAACATTCCAAATGTCATTACGTCAATCGCTCCGCTATCGTAAAGTTCTCTGCCTACTTTCTTTAGTTCGCGTGTACTGATCG
>NZ_JAWRXD010000726.1:0-269 GCF_046535215.1 Priestia sp. SIMBA_032
GGCGGTGGCGCAGGAGTTGCCACTGGCGGTGCAATCGAAGCCGGCGGTGGCGTCCCAGCCGAAGCCACATCAGGCTTCTCGTGACGTTTATATTCACTGAATCCAGCCAACAGCAGCGCCGCCGTTACGGCCGCGATCAGAATACAGCCGAGCACCTTGAAAAACGTACTACTGGCGGGTGCTTTGAGCATGGCCAACAAAATAACCAGCAATACAAAGGCCACCAGCGTGAGTGGATTACTCACATAGGGCGCCCATGCGTTTACATC
>NZ_JAWRXD010000727.1:0-269 GCF_046535215.1 Priestia sp. SIMBA_032
GTGAATGAAAGGTGTTTTTGCATCTTAAAATATCGTATATCATTTCAATTATTTTAAAATTATTATATAGAGATATTCGTTATTTATTGTTCCAAATTGTCTTTTGATTTACTATTTATTTTTTGTTCTGTAATAATAAATCTTGAGAGTAATTCTGTTAATGCTTCTACCTTTTCTTTCATATTGTTTGACTGTATTGAAATTTCTTTGATCGAATCTGATTGTGATTGAATTGATTGTACTGTTTGAGTTGTTTCTCTTTCTACTTG
>NZ_JAWRXD010000113.1:0-500 GCF_046535215.1 Priestia sp. SIMBA_032
CTATTCACGTCGCTAGCCTAGGTAGAACCTATCTGCCAGGACCCTATTGGTTCATAGCTTCGCTGGGAAATGACCGTTGAATTCGCGCTCAGGATCAAAACGGTTGGCTGGAGCTGGCCTATACCTTCATCGCACTCGTGATGCATGGTCGGAGGTGGTAACCCGCTTCAGATCCATTGACAACAGCTATTTAATAGCTATCATATAGCTGTATTTAATAGCTATTTTAGCTATCACCTTATGACCCGAGGTGTTTCATGATAAACATTCAAATTAGCCTCCCAGACCAGACGCTTTTAAAGGCTATCGCCGCCGCTAGCAAGCGTGGATTGTCGCTCGATGAATACATCGACATGCAGCTATCCGGCGATGATTCCCCACCGGAATCATCACCCAACATAGCTTCGCCTGACCCAGTTGAAGATCTAGCTCGCACTTTATTTCTTGCTGCGATTGAGCGCCCTGAGGGTGCTCCACCATTTCTAGTTGAGGAACTATAC
>NZ_JAWRXD010000728.1:0-269 GCF_046535215.1 Priestia sp. SIMBA_032
CGATGGTTGGATCTCTTTTTCCTTCATAGTGGCCCTCCATATATTGGATTTACATTTTAATTATAGCAAAGTTAATTGTTTTCATGATGTGAAAATAGGAAGGGATAATAAATATTTATAGGTAGTATAAATGCTGTTTTTATAACTTTAAAATTAAATCATTACTATATCGTGATTTTTTTATTTAACAAATGTTTGATAAATGATAAAAAATTGTAAAAAAGCGGAACTTGTAAGCTATTTCCTTTTCATAGATGCTAAAATTATAT
>NZ_JAWRXD010000729.1:0-269 GCF_046535215.1 Priestia sp. SIMBA_032
CGAGACGTACCTGATCGTCGGTACCGATACCCGCGCCGGACAGAACGGCACCGTCGGCGCCGGCGACAGTGCCGATTTCGAGGGCAGCGCCCGCTCGGACACCGTGATCATGGTGAACATCCCGGCCGACCGCAGCCGCGTCGTCGCCGTCTCCTTTCCGCGCGATCTCCAGGTCGACCGGCCCGAATGCGCCGCCTGGAACAACGAGGACGGCAAATACACCTCCGACGAGATCCCCGCGGCGACCGGCATGAAGCTCAACAGCGTGT
>NZ_JAWRXD010000730.1:0-269 GCF_046535215.1 Priestia sp. SIMBA_032
GGTTTTCGATGCAATCCGCCCTACGGGCGGGAATAACGCGGCTGTCGTCGCGCCCGGCGGCCTGGGCGCGTCGCTGACGCGGCAATCGAGCGAGGTCGCCGTCCGGTCGTTGCCGACGTTGTCCGTTACTGGCTTGCGCCCGTCGCGCTGGCTGCTGGGGGATTGCCCATCGCCGCGCCGCTACTGCCCGGCGCTACGCCGCTTGCGCTGCTGTCAGCGCGCTTGCAGCCCGCCGCACCTAAAGTCAGAAGTACGACGGACGCCGCAAT
>NZ_JAWRXD010000731.1:0-269 GCF_046535215.1 Priestia sp. SIMBA_032
CGAGTGCAACTGCTAAAGAAGAATTACGATTTGCGTTTAATTCTTCTAAGTCTGTTTCAAGTCCAGCCATAAACATTAAAAGAATAACTCCGACATTACTTAATTGAGTTAGAAGCTCTGAATTTTCAATCCAACCTAATACAGCTGGACCGATAACGATACCGACAATTAATTTACCTAGTACAGAAGGTTGACCTAATCTAACACTAAGATCACCAGCAAGCTTTGTACTTAATAAAATAAGTGCAATTTGAAAGAAAAATTCGAAT
>NZ_JAWRXD010000732.1:0-269 GCF_046535215.1 Priestia sp. SIMBA_032
TGGCGGAGCGTCGAACGCTCGATCGCCACCGGGCTTCCCTCCGGCGGTGCGGTTCTCGTCAGGAACGGCGAGCGCTACTGTCTCACCATGAGCGCTCCCCTACTTGTCCGTGCAGCAAGGGCCGAAGACGCCGACGCGATTGCCGCTGTCCACGTCGAGACCTGGCGGGAGACATACGCCGGCCTCGTTCCGGAGCGTTTCTTCGACGCGTCCGCGCTCGAGGCTCGCCGCCGCATGTGGGCGAGGATCCTTGGGCGCGACCCCGTGCC
>NZ_JAWRXD010000733.1:0-269 GCF_046535215.1 Priestia sp. SIMBA_032
GTAAGTCTTAACTTTCATTGCTTTAATACCGCCGTTAGAGATTTATTTTATTGGTTTAATCGAAATGCTACCACATAGTCTCCTTCCCCAAACGAGCCTCCACCGCCAACGGAAATAACTACGTGTTGTTTTCCCGATTCGAGTTTGTAGCTCATTGGCGTAGCCCTTCCACTTGCTGGGAGTTCCCCTGTCCAAAGTAATTCCCCGGTTTCAATATCAAATGCATGGAGTTTATCATCAAGTGCCGCCCCTATAAACACAAGTCCACC
>NZ_JAWRXD010000734.1:0-269 GCF_046535215.1 Priestia sp. SIMBA_032
TTAAAAATCCTGACATGAAACAATTACTTTTATTTGGAATAGCACTTTTAGCCTTATCATGCAATAATGCCAATACATCGGAAAAGAAATATTACACCGGCACACAGAAAAATGCTATTATAGATAATATAAATACACGAAGATCTATCCGCAAATATACTTCTCAGCAGGTTAGCAGAGCCCAGCTGGATACAATCATGAAGAGTGCTATACTTGCGCCCAGCGCACTCAACAAACAGCCTTGGGAAGTAAGGGTTATACAAAACCCG
>NZ_JAWRXD010000735.1:0-269 GCF_046535215.1 Priestia sp. SIMBA_032
GAGACATGTTCACCCAATCCGTGCTTGCACTGGCGGTCGCGGCTGCGTTGCCCACAGCGCTCTTCGCTCAGACGCAAACGGTACCGGCAAGCGATGCGCAGGGTATGAGCAGGCAGGCGCAGGAGAAAAGCTTTGCACAGGAACTGGTGGACATCACCGTGGCGAGGCATCCCGAACTGATCGAATTGGACCTGCACGCGAGGCTGCCAGGCAGCGCGCAGAGTCTTATCATCGCCGCTAAGTCCCAGCAGCGAATCGGCAAGCCGACG
>NZ_JAWRXD010000736.1:0-269 GCF_046535215.1 Priestia sp. SIMBA_032
GTCTGCGCACCCAATTCGATTGCCAGGTCATGAGCTTGCGGACGATTGTCGACCGCGGTGATGTGCCGGACCCCGAACGCCCGCAGGATCTGGACCGCCAGGTGACCGAGTCCACCGATTCCGACAACCACGGCAACGGTCTCGCTGTCGATCAGATCTCTGTGCGTGCGAATTGCGTGGTAGGCGGTCAGTCCGGCGTCGGCCAGCGGCGCGGCCTGCTGCGCGGGCAGCGATCCGGTGGGCACGAGTACATCGGCGGAAGGGACCAG
>NZ_JAWRXD010000737.1:0-269 GCF_046535215.1 Priestia sp. SIMBA_032
CGAAACGTTCGGTGACGCGCCAACCCATGTTCACATCCCGGGTGGCGTCGCTGCCGCGGACAAACGGGTACGAACCCGGAAGGCCTGGCTCGTCGAGCTCATCGAGTCGTGTGTACAGCGGCTTGATGACCAGTTCGTCCGGCGTGATGGTCGACAACAACGCTTCGGGGCTGTCGGTCAGGTCCGCGGCGTCGATCCGCTTGGACTTGGCCAGCACCTGCGCGGCAGAGTCGGACCATCGCTGGTAACTGGCCTCCAGGTCTTGGAGG
>NZ_JAWRXD010000738.1:0-269 GCF_046535215.1 Priestia sp. SIMBA_032
GCATTGGCCGCATAAGTTTCCACAAGATGCGGGATCCTTCCGGCGATGACGATTTCGTGATCACGGAATCCTGTTTCTAGTCCTTCCCTGAGCGCATCAAGAAGAAGGGTATGATCATATGCTTCTTCTTCATGAGGGATGGGGAATAATAATGAGCTCCGATCCTCCCTCTCATGGATGAGATGAGCGGTCTTCACACCGGCGTCATCCCTTTTCCGTTTCCAGATCCGGTCATAGAGAATCTCCTGGGGCAGTTCAAGGGACTCGAG
>NZ_JAWRXD010000739.1:0-269 GCF_046535215.1 Priestia sp. SIMBA_032
GGTGCGCAGATCCTTTCCAGGTCTTCGACGCGTGACTGGCGTACCCATCGGTACCATGGTGCGGCCCAACGGATCTGCTCGGTCACGACGTCGCTGACACGGATGGTCTGCTCGATGCCGTCGACCTCGTCGATGTTCGCGATCGCGGCCTGGTCGAACAGGTGTGGTGCCCCGTCGGTGACGCCGAAGGCCGTCAGGTGCCCGGAGGTGGGCTTCATCCGGCCGGCGAGGGTCAGGAGCAGGGCCGTCCGCCCGCGCCCTCCCGGGCC
>NZ_JAWRXD010000740.1:0-269 GCF_046535215.1 Priestia sp. SIMBA_032
TGGACGTAAATTTAATCCAGCCGCTTTTGACATAAGCAAAACCGAATCCGCTGAACCGAGCATATGTCACTCTCACAGCACTGGTGGGGCTTAGCTGGAATTGATCACCCACGGTGCCTTTAGGGACAACAATCAAAATCATGCTTTGGGTTTGTGCAATATCGGACTCCCACATCCGGCCGATTACTTGGTGGTAATTATAGGAACCAAGCGGGTCGTCAACTTCTCGAAGAGTGACCATAGTCGCTTTGAAGTTTGGATCCGGGACC
>NZ_JAWRXD010000741.1:0-269 GCF_046535215.1 Priestia sp. SIMBA_032
GTTGGAGGTTATGGGCTATTTTATGGAGCATTTTGGCGGCATACCTTACATTCTCCTCTATTTTTTTATTCCTGGGTCTATCATCATAGCATACATGCCCGGATTGATAGCCGTTCAACAGTACAAGGTACATCTCAACGACATGGCGGGTATGTTGTCCTATGGTGGCATCCGACAATAACTGGCAAGGCGCTGTATAGACCCCATAGGGCAGTTGCAACAGGATATCCCGCAATTCCAGTAAAACATTTTTAGTGGTTTCAAACATG
>NZ_JAWRXD010000742.1:0-269 GCF_046535215.1 Priestia sp. SIMBA_032
GGCGAGCCCGTTGCGGAACACGCCGACGATCAGCGCACCGAGGAGGGTGCCCCAGATATTGCCGCGACCGCCGAAGAGGCTGGTCCCGCCGATGACCACGGCGGTGATGGCGTTGAGGTTCGCGTCGACGGCGGCATTCGGGCTGGAGCCGTAGTCGCGACCGATCTGGATCCACGCCGTGAGCGCCACCACGACTCCGGCCACCAGGTAGACGCTGAGAAGGACTCGGCTGACGCGGATACCCGTCAGGCGGGCCGCCTCCTTGTCAT
>NZ_JAWRXD010000743.1:0-268 GCF_046535215.1 Priestia sp. SIMBA_032
TTCCACAGTAGCTCAGTGGTAGAGCTATCGGCTGTTAACCGATCGGTCGTAGGTTCGAGTCCTACCTGTGGAGCCATTTGGAGAGCTGTCCGAGTGGCCGAAGGAGCACGATTGGAAATCGTGTAGGCGGTTAACGCTGTCTCAAGGGTTCAAATCCCTTGCTCTCCGCCATTTTTATTTAATTAGCACAGTGGCCCGTTGGTCAAGCGGTTAAGACACCGCCCTTTCACGGCGGTAACACGGGTTCGAATCCCGTACGGGTCACCAT
>NZ_JAWRXD010000114.1:0-498 GCF_046535215.1 Priestia sp. SIMBA_032
TAGCTATCATTTCTATTTCAATCTGTGCACCTAGAGGTAGGGATGCTACGCCTATAGTTGTACGAGCAGGATATGGTGCAGAAAATTGTTGTACATACACTTCATTCATTGCTATAAAGTTATCCATATTAGTTAAAAACACATTTACTTTTTTAACATCGTTAGGGACTAAACCAGCTGCTTCCAATACATTAAAAAGGTTCTTAAAGCATTGCTTTGTCTGTTTAACAATATCACCTTCTACAAGCTTTCCAGTCTGTGAGTCTACAGGGGTTTGCCCGGATAAAAATAGTAAATCCCCTGATTCAACTGCATGTGAGTATGGGCCAACAGCAACAGCTCCATCTGCATTAAAAGCCTTTCTTGACATATAAAACTCCTCCTTTAATTATAAAATATTTATATAGCAGCATCGATTTTAATAAAAATCGATTTAGGTGACCACTTTCTTATTATAGAAAGGGCTTCTTCTCCTTTTTTAGCACTTCGAGAGGCTAC
>NZ_JAWRXD010000744.1:0-268 GCF_046535215.1 Priestia sp. SIMBA_032
TGCTTCATACACCTGCGCGGGCGCCCACCTGAGTGGATCTTCGGTCATGCATGCACGACGACCAGCGGTCTTTGGCTCCGATCAGAGTACGGGATGCCGTCCTCCGGCGCAAATCGGGTCAATCCGCGCTGACCGGCGCCGGGGCCGGAGCTGCCGCGGGCTCCGGAGCGGGCGCCAGCGGGAGCCTCACCGTGAAGACGGTGCTGCCAGGCTCGCTGGCGACCGTCACCTCTCCCCCGTGAGCGAGGACGACAGCGTGGACGATCGC
>NZ_JAWRXD010000115.1:0-498 GCF_046535215.1 Priestia sp. SIMBA_032
GGTCAACGACAGGTCGCCCGTGTCGGTCGCGTCGACCTTCACCTGGTAGGTGATGGTCGCCGTCGATCCCGGAGCCGGCGCGACCGCGAGCGGGCCCGACCAGCTCAGCGTTCCGCCGTTCTCCGACACGGTGCCCGCCGTCGCGGTGGCCGATCCGGCGACATAGGCGCCGTCGTCGGTCACTCCCGCCAGCGCATCGCTGAACGAAGCCGAGTCAGCACCCGTCGCCGCGTAGGCGGCGGTGCCGGTGTTCGTCACGGTCACCGTGTAGGTCACCACGCCGCCCTGCAGCACGGCCGCAGGCGCTGCGGACTTGCCGACGGTGTACGAACGCACCGGGGTCGTCACCGTGCAGGCGGGATCCGCGGAGCCGGTGGGGCAGTTGCTCGCCCCCGGAGGTGTGACCACCGTGTTGGCCAGGACCTTGTCCCCCGTGTCCGGATCCTTCACCGTCACGGAGTACGTGATCGTGATAGTCTGTCCCGGCATGATCGCCGG
>NZ_JAWRXD010000745.1:0-268 GCF_046535215.1 Priestia sp. SIMBA_032
GAAATCACAACGATGATTGGTGATGTGCAAGTAGAAGTAAAAAGAGTTGTAGAAGTTGTAAGTAAATTGAAAGACATTGCAGATGTGCAAAATAAAGTGACGACAGAGGCAGAAATGGAGTTCCGCACAATTATGTCAGTTGTAAATACGATTAGTACTTCAGTTGAAAAAATTGTAGAAGAGGTACATAACATAGGTTACGAGCAAGGAGAAATTACAGCGGTAATGCACACAATTGCTGGTACGAGTCAAGAAAGTGCAGCTGTTT
>NZ_JAWRXD010000746.1:0-268 GCF_046535215.1 Priestia sp. SIMBA_032
GAAAGAAACTTTCCAGGCGACCGGGGTCGATGTTGACCCTCGCTCCATATTCCAGCCTGTTCAACGACAGGTGCCCGCGATTGACATGGTGCATACGTGCGCTGATACAGCCGCTTTCTTCCAGGCAGCGCAGTTCGTGATGCGTGAAGACGCTACTGACCCCTTGGCGAATGGATTCCAGGTCATTGAGAAGGAACAGCTGGTTTTCGGGTGTGAACAGCGAAGCTCTGTCAGAGAGACTGCCGCTACTCTGCAGGATTGCACTCAG
>NZ_JAWRXD010000747.1:0-268 GCF_046535215.1 Priestia sp. SIMBA_032
GGTGGCTCTTTTTTATAACTTCTGCATTGAATAAGCTATTTTCATTAATTCCTGCTTAGAAATTCGTGAACTAAATAACGTAATCATTGTTCCATCTTGTACCCATATCAATTGGCCACCTTGAAGGTCTTTTATCCGTTTTGTTGGTGTTAACGGATGAAAGACACCATTTATTTTGTTTATTTTCACTCTTTCTCCATGTTCCCCAGGTTGAATATCATTGCCTGTTGCCGCACTTTCAATAATTGCAACTTTTAATTGCGTTCCT
>NZ_JAWRXD010000035.1:0-25244 GCF_046535215.1 Priestia sp. SIMBA_032
TCCATTAGAATATAGGATTCAAGCCGCCTAATTTTTTTTATTATTTCCACTGTCTACTTGACAGGGGGCTGTTCAATTTCAGCAAAGGATTCTTTTTTTATTAAGTGTAATTTATTATAAGTAAGTTTACGTAATGAATCTTTACGGAATCCCGCATAAAAAAGAACCTTAAGGAGTTATATAAATATTATTATCTGTATAAATTGATGAGAATCTTCACATTCTATAAACGTTTAATCAAATTAGAAAAGGAGATCATGAATATGGCAAACAATCAAAAGAATAATCGTACAAACAATTTAGTGGTTCCTAGTTTCGCACAAGCAGTTAATCAAATGAAACAAGAAATTGCACAAGAATTTGGTGTACAGCTGGGCCCTGATACAACGGCTCGTGCTAATGGCTCCGTTGGTGGAGAAATTACAAAACGTCTTGTGGCATTAGCTGAACAGCAACTTGGCGGACAAAAGAAATAATACTAAAAAGGTAAATAAATCATAAAAAAGAGGAAGAGAGTTCTCTTCTTCTTTTTTATGACGTTATCATTAACATTCCATGCAATAAGTATATTAAATAATGTAACTATGCAATGATAGGCTTAATGAATTTCAGTAATACCTGATAAACGAATAGAGAATATATTGTGTTGTTCATCTTCTAGAGAAAGAGTTTGATCATGAAGATTAAGATCACTTACTCGTCCCTTACATGTTTGTAATAAACCGTTTTGATAATAATTAATGGTAATGAAACCTTTCTTTCTTAATGCTTTCAATATCATGCTCAGTTCTCATTCCTTCCTAATAACTAATGTAGGAATTTGTTATTCAAATAAGTAGTTATCATGCAGAATTTGTTAGAAAATCATACAAGTTAAAAGTTATATTATTTTATATTTAGTATACAACAACCCTTTAGTAAACGCTTACATTTTATTGTGTAAACTTTGTGAACTTTCGATAGAAAAAAGCTCAAAGAATAAATCTAAGAGCTTTCTAAAATACTTATTTAACAGCTTCTTTTAACTCTTTACCTGGTTTAAAAGCAGGAACCTTTGAAGCCGGAATCGTCATTTCTTCGCCAGTTTGAGGATTACGACCTGTACGCTCGGAACGCTGACGTACTTCGAATGTACCAAAGCCAAGTAGTTGAATTTTTTCTTCTTTTGCCAGTGTATTAGAAATCGTTTCAAACAACGCATCTATTGCTTTTTTAGAATCTTGTTTCGTTAGTTCTGCTTTTGTTGCGACTGCATCGATTAGTTCAGCTTTTTTCATATTTAACTACCTCGTTTCTTACTGGATATAGTATGTATAGGTGAAAAATATATCATATTTTCTGCATACTAGTCAAACATATGTTCTTTATATCAAGTAATTATAAAAATGCATTATAAAAAACATGCCTGAGATTAGCACTGTGACGAAATGAAACTTGTTCATACTAGATAATAAAATTCATTCACTGCAAAATTCAGCCCTATATTGCTTTAAAAATATGTATGTATATATTAAATTTGGCTTAAACTGATAAAATATTTCCCAATCCCTGAGTTTTAAAAAAGCCTTTGCTTCCGTTGAGCAAAGGCTACTTTTTTGACAAGTTTCTTCTATTCTTTATAAACACAGTTATATGCATGATTATTAGTAGATGTGACGACAAATGTTGGCTGTCCATTCTGACGTTTATGAAAGACCTTTACACCACAACCTGGGCAAGCAAAAAATCCTCTAGAATGCATGTAGCTGAATTTTGTGGTTTCTTCGGGTTTAAAAACACCCATTTTCGTTCCACAATGAATACATACAGCTTCTTTTACCCTTGATATTGGATCACTCCCCTATATACGTTGAGTAGCTTTCTATTTTTAGTATATAAGAGATGGTTGGATAATTTAACCTTTTTGAACTAATTCAATCTAAAATTCAGAAAATTATTTCAATCCGAAGTTAAAGAATAAAAGATAAATTTTCACTTGTGTATCTTAAGATCCACCTTTTTATACAAGCGAACGTCAAAGTGAAAACATTGAATGTTGTATAAATAGAAAATATCTTTTTATACAAAGGAGATATAACATCAATTTCATATATTAGGTAATTATAAAATTAATGTTATATATATAAGTAATACCTAACATATTTTATTAAAAATAGTTTTATCATTTACACACATTGTAGAAAAAGGTTCTATTTGTCGTCAGGTAGAGTAAATGATACAACATAACCTTTTATAAGTTAGTTATATCATTTACTGTTTTATATAAAATACGTTAATCTTGTATCTTTAATAAAGATTACATTATCAAAAAGGCATTAACATTAAATACTTATAATATTTATATTGAGTTATTATGAATACATCAATTTCTTAAAAGGGAAGTAGAAGATAGATTGGTATATAATAAGAAGGAAAAGCCCATATTTGTCGTCAGGTAGAGTAAATAATAAAACTTTAATTTTTATAATGTAGTTTATTTATTTACTTCTTTATATAAAAATATTTATTTTTGTATTTTTGATAGAGATCATCTCATCGAAGGTGTATTAACGTTAAATATTTATAGGTTTTCTGTTTGATTATCATGAATACAACAATTTCTTAGAAGGTAAGTAGAAGATAGATTGGTATATGATAAGAAGTAAAAAAAGAAGAGGAATTTACTCTTTTAGAATGAGAAAAAGGCAATCCATTAATAAAGTATAAACGACAAGACTAGATAAGTTATGTTAGCTGGGTACAAATATTTTAAAACACTAGAGGTACCTTAATTATATTCTTCTCTCCCTATAGGTGGTATAATATGGATGATCGTACCAGTGAAAGGGGAGAAAGAGATGAACAAACTTGTATTCAAGCAATTTGAAATTGGAAGAGAGTACTTCCTCAAAATCGTAGGGGCTGTTTCGGAGGATCAAACTGATGTGCAACCAGATGGTTTTAACAACACAATTCATTGGCATACAGGTCACGTTTTGACAGTTACAGAACAAACTATGTTTGGTTTTCCTCATGCAACAACCCATCTTCCAGCAAACTATATGGAATTGTTCGGAAATGGTACGAAACCAGCCGATTGGACGGGGGATGTACCTACTATGGATGAGCTTATGATACAGTTAAAAGATCAATTGGCTCGTATTCAGCAAATTCCTGCTGAACAGTTAAACAATACCTTGGAAAAGCCATTTCTAGGATGTAAAACCTTTGGAGAGCTGGCGGGTGTTACACTGATGCATGAAGCAACTCATATGGGTCAGATTCAGGCAATGAAGCGAATAATTGAACATGTGGGTGTAAAAAATTGAATTTGACAAGATGATATAACAAAGTTATCGGCAAGTATAGCCATTTTCTCCTTTTCTTTAGGTTAAAAAGAGAGGATGGGGTTCACGTTATTACCTTGTATTAGATAGATTTTATAAGAGGTTTTCTTCAACTACTGGCTAGTCGCAGTAGTTTTTTCTCTTTTTAAGATGAATACAAAGCTAATATAATCACAATTATAGGAAATTATTTATAAATCCATAAAAAAACAAGTCTCTCTCCATTGGAGAAAGACTTGTTTTTTATAGTTATAATTTATTTATAGTTAAAAGTTCAGTAGCTGCAGGAACAAAGCGAAACGTTGTATCTATGTTTTTAACTACAGTATTTTCGTTATTTAAAGTTTCTAATAATTCATCTAAATAAGGATATCGTTCATTTTCCTAGAATAATCCTAACGCATAATCAACTGCTGCTTGTGCATGTATTTCTGTTGTATCAAATATAGGTATTGAGATATCATTCTGATTAATCAGTAAGGAAATTTCGGTACAACCTAATATAACTCCTTCTATTCCATCGTTGATTAAACCATTTATAATTTTTTTATACGCACTTTTGGAATCTGCTTCAATCTTCCCTAAACATAATTCTTTGTAAATGATATCATGTACAACTTGACGCTCTTCCTCACTCGGAATATTAACTTCAAGATTATAATTAGCGATAAGTCGACCTTTATAAAAATCCTCTTCCATTGTAAACTTTGTTCCAAGCAATCCTATTCTACTAATCCCTTGATCTTTTATTTTCATAGCCGTAGCATCTGCAATATGTAAGATGGGAATGCTAATATGTTGCTGAATCTCACTTGCCATTTTATGCATGGTATTTGTACAGATAATTAAAAAGTCGGCTTCACCTTTTTCGATGTATTGAGCTCCTTTAATCATTAATTCTGTTGCTTCTTCCCACCTATCATTATGTTGTAATTTTTTTATTTCTTCGAAGTCCACAGAATACATCACACTTTTAGCAGAGTGATGGCCCCCTAACTTTCTATTTACGGTTTGATTAATAATTCTGTAGTATTCACTTGATGATTCCCAACTCATTCCACCTAATAAGCCTATTGTTTTCAATTCTTCCAACCTCCCTTATAGAAAATATTACCATAAAATAGACTTTTTCAGCAGGAATATCATATAAAAAGTTAGTTACCATAATGGAAGTTATAGGTATTAATAAAATTATCCCCACCACATAGCTAAAACAAATAATGACCATAGGGAAACAAACAAACTAAGTCCTAAAATAACAAGCCAATAAACATCCAGGATACTCTTTTTAAGTTTATTTTTTTTATTGAATATGTAAGTCAATACAATTGTAATTAGATATAAAAAAATGCTTATGCATGTTATAGCAGTCAGGTAGTAGATTGGATTTAACTTTATTATGTTCTTATCCATAAAATAAGAAATATCTTGACCAAATATTGCTAATACAGTAGCCGAAAATAGAAAAGTACATATAAATACATTAGCTTTCACCATATATTACACCTCCAAAACAAACTCTCAATAAGTTATATTTTTATATAATTAGTGTAATTTTACACTATTTTTTGTTTTTTTCAATGTAATAAAAGAAAACTATTAACTAAATATTTTTCCTAATATAATATAGTTGGTATTAATATAAAAAGCAGAACATCAAATGTGGTGTTCTGCTTTTTATGACATTAATTTATAATACTATAAAAATATTAACGTTCATTTTCCTACATTGTTCGATAAGGCATAAACGTTCCGCCAAAAAAATAACTCCATACTACGAGAAGTACAGCAAATAAAATGAACAAGAACCAACCTCTCACATATGTGTTTAATTCTTGTTTGTTTTGTAGCTTTTCTCTGTATTTTCGTTGGAGATCATGATGTTTCGATATATCTTTCATTAACATCCCTCCCTTGAATATTGAACAAACAATTGAATCCAGTGTTATGAAATATAAAACATAATATCCATTACCTTTTTTCCTTATAACTATATTTATGAAAGGTGTTCTTTTAGGTTGAAGTAATCTTTGCACCAGAACCCCAAAGACTTCAAGGTACCAGTGAGTTCTTATTACTTTCTCCTTTGCTATTCATATCCATTACCACTTCTAACAAAAAGAGGAGAAACACAGCTATAAGCTCAGTTATAGAGGGAATAGTAATGCTTCTAATTAATTCATCAGCAGTATGTATAGCAAACCAAGAAAAGCTACAATCAATGACCAGTCTCACGAGGAATTTTCTTTTAGAATTTCTAATTTGTTGAGAAAATGTATTAATAAGAAATATGGATAGTAAATCAACTATAAATCCAATAATAAAAAACAGTAAGAGGAATATTAATAGAGATAGAAATGAGTCGTATTGTACCCCAAATATTTTAAATAAACCAATAAATCCAAACACAAATGCTCCTAGCATTAATGAAATAGCAATAATAACAATTAAAGTTATAAAAATAACAGTAAATGATTTAGCAAAAAAATTAGATATATTGTGAGAGGGTCCAGTTTTCTTTGCTTTCAAGGTAAACATTCACACTCCTTGCTGCTAATTTTTCTTTAATGTATTTATCCTAGCCAATTGTGCGTATAAGCTAGTATTCCTAAGATGGCTCCAATTCCAGCTCCAAATAAAGTAGCCCCTACTAGTTTTAATTTATTCTTATTATAAGTCATAAAAAACCTCCTTTTATCCAATTATATACAAAAATGGTTTTTAGTAAATAAATCTCTTTAAACGATATAATTAATATGTATATACACCCTTAGTTAACATAAAACAGCTTTCCGGAACACATGAAAAAGGAAACCCTTTCTCATAGAAGGGATTTACCTTTTTAAATCCAAGTAAGATAGTAATAGTGACTTATAAAGCAATTGAGGGATGCAGAAATGGGGGGAAGTAAGTTGCCTAACAGAGAGTATCCATACTATCTTGTAAAGTTAGATAAATTGTATTACGTATATCATTCGTATAAGAATGTAAAAAAGAAAGAGGTATCCAGTTACGAATTTACTAACGATGAATCGTTAGCATTTCCTATTGATGAAGAGTCTGCTAAACAATTGGCAGATAAATGTGGAGGTCATACTGTAATGAAGAATGCTACGTTTAATGATTATATCAGCCAAGGAGAGAGATGGGGTAATTTTATAGATAGCAAAAAGAAGAACATATGGAGAATCTATATCATTAATTAAATGATAAAATCTTTTAACTCCTATTCATTTTGAAGAAAAAGAACTATTTTGTCGTCAATAAGTGTAAATTTCTAATTAATACATCAGGTTAAAATTAAAAAAACTGAGGGATTTAACCATTTCCATTGTAATTCTTCCATGCAACCTTTATTTATAGCCTTACCATATTGAAATATTTTCCTTAACTTAAAATGTAATATATTACTAATGAAAACAATAAAAAGCATATTGTACACTTAATGGGTATGTAAGTATATTTTATGGAGGTTTTAAATTGAAAGCTACTGGCATCGTTAGGAAAATGGACAACCTGGGAAGAGTAGTCTTACCCATCGAACTAAGAAGAACATTAAATATTAAGAAGGACGAACCTGTTGAAATTTTTGTAGATAATGAGAAGATTGTGTTGAAAAAATATTCACCTAATTTAGCTTGTAAAGTGACAGGTGAAGTTTCCGAAGATAATCTAATCTTGGCAAAAGGAAAAGTAATTCTAAGCCGTGAGGGAGTAAAACAACTGCTTAGAGAGTTAGAAGTAAAGTTATAACTCAAATATGAGGAATGAGAGCAGACTCTTTTCGACTTTCATACCTTGTCTTTTAATTAAAATGTCTGTCCGATCATTTTGAGCAAGAATACTGTAAAGTATCTTTTATAATAAATATGTTAAAAGAGATGGAAAAATAATGGTTTTATTAATGAGATTGTTGTTTACTTCTTTAAATCTTTTATGAGTAATACTTATTTATATAGAAATCTGCATAAAGACAGCACCTAATTATTTAGGTGCTGTCTTTATGCAAAAGGGCTTTCTAAATCTTCAATCAACTAACTTTATATTACTGGAAACTAATATAAGCAAGCTATAACTTTGTTATGATGGCTGACACAAATAATTCAATGTCATTTTTTATTTTTTTAGTTAATATAAAACGTATTATCGGCACTTAAACTATTCTTCTCTTTCTTCATACTTTGAAGGATGAGCAATAGAGGTTCACTCTATAGGAAAATTTTTATTTATTCTTAAATCATAATAAAGTAGGATAAGCTTCTGAATTTAATTGTATTCATGAACGATTTAAATTTATCTTTCTCTTAAATGCTCTCCTACTCTTATGTCATCTTAGTAAATCAAACTTTCCAAACGTGTTTTTCTTTCTCAGAATCTTTAGTGCAAGATTGTGAAGTTTTTTTAAAAAATAATTAACAATATTCTGATGAAATATGATTTTTTCAGTGCTCTAAAAGTAAGATAGTGGAGGTTATTACCTGCAAAAACATTATAATTTAATTACAGGTATAGAAAACGCTTACATGCCAGTCGAATCAAAAATCAGAATTTTTAAAAAGGAGTGTTTACTTTGTTAAATGGAGAAAAGAAAATTGAAAGATCTCTTAGATGGGCAATGGTAGGTGGGGGACGAGAAAGTCAGGTAGGATACAAACATAGAACTGGTGCTTTAAGGGATAATACGGCCTTTACCTTAGTAGCCGGGGCATTTGATATTGATGCAGAAAGAGGTAAAGACTTTGGTGTGAATATTGGTGTGGATGAGGATCGATGCTATCCTGATTATAAAACAATGTTCGCTGAGGAGGGGAAACGTGAAGATGGCATTGAGGTCGTATCGATTGCTACTCCTAACGGAACCCACTATGAAATTTGTAAGGCAGCGTTAGAAGCTAATTTACATGTCATCTGTGAAAAACCCTTATTTTTCACTTCTGAGGAAGGGGTAGAAATCAAAGATTTAGCAGAGAGAAAAGGAAAAATCGTTGGCGTCACGTATGGTTACTCTGGTAATCAGATGTTACTTCAAATGCGAGCAATGATTGAACAAGATAAAATTGGTGAGATACGAGTCGTTGAACTACAGTATACTCATGGTTTTAGTTTAAATGATCAGGTTGATAATGCAAGTGCTTCACAAAAATGGCGTGTGGATCCTAAGATTGCAGGACCTAGTTTTGTATTGGGTGATCTTTCTACCCATACTTACTACATGTCCCAGTTAATTATGCCAAATATGAAAATTAGAGAATTACTATGTGACCGTCAAAGTTTTGTTGGAAGCCGTGCTCCTTTAGAAGACAATGCCTTTGTACTTATGCGTTATGAAAACGGAGCTGTAGGACGATTATGGACGTCTTCTGTAAATGCAGGGTGCATGGATGGCCAGAGAATTCGTATTGTAGGATCGAAAGGTAGTTTAGAGTGGTGGGATAGCAAGCCTGGTGAATTAAAGTATGAAATTCAAGGAGAGCCGGGGCAAACTTTGATTAGGGCCATGCCTTATCTGGATGATAGCTGTAATGCGGACGAACGTTTAGGGGCATTGCATGTAGAGGGACTTTCTGAAGCTTGGGCAAATATATACTTAAAATTTGCTACGGCAATAGATGCAAAAAATAGAGGCGATGAAGAATTGTTAAAGAATCTTGTCTATCCTGATATTAATGCTGGTATTGAAGGTATACGCTGGATAGAAAATTGTGTCAGATCTGCTGATAACGGTGCTGCTTGGGTAGAGTTCATCTAAAAGTTTAAGACCCATCTAGATTCACTTGTTTAACAATTATAGGTGGGTTTTAATTCATAATATCTTTATAACTCGTAACATAAGATTGTGAAGCATGTAGTTACTTACTATAATGAATTAACTACATACAAACTAGAGAAGAAGAGGTTGATTTTATGGTACAGAGTTTTGTAAAAAAGAAGTTCATACCAACTTTTGAAAACGGGAGATCCCCTAAACTACTTTACGTTTGCAAGGCTGAGGCAGATCATACTAAATTACCCTGTGTTATGCATGTGCATCAGGATCGCTTAGAAATTTTATATATCAGACAGGGGAGAGGGATTCATACAATTGGAGGGCGTCAGTATCATACTAAACAGGGTGACGTTCTTATTTACAATAGTGGTGTTATTCATGATGAACGTACGAATCCAGAAGCAGAAATGAGTGTATACAGCTGTGGAATAAGTGATTTGAAGTTAGAGGGGATGCGAGAAAATTGTCTATTGCCTGATGGTGCGAGTCCAGTTTTGTTCAGCGACGCTTTTAGTCAGGATATCGAAAATCTATTTTGCATGATGTATAGTCAAATTTGTTCAGAGAATGCTGGAGCTGAGGAAATAAGCCACCATTTGTTACAAGCTCTTATTGTCATGCTGGTAAAACAGATTAATAGAAGTGTAGAGAAGGAAGAAGATAAGGAAGTTATTTTAGGAGAGCGAATAAGAAGGTATATTGATGACCACTATTCCGAAAATCACACGTTGGAAAGTATAAGTGAGACATTAAATATTAGTTTATCTTACTTGTGCCACATTTTTAAGGAGACTACTGGGTATGCTCCTATGCAATACATTATGAGACGTAGAATTGGAGAAGCGCAGTCTTTGCTAATTAATACCCAATATAGTGCTACTCAAATTGCCTCTATGGTAGGCTATAATAATTCCAACTATTTTAATACAATTTTCACGAGGATTGTCGGCATGTCCCCTATCAAATATCGAAAGTGTTGGGTAGATCAAAATAGCCCAAAAAGAATATCTTCTATTGATACAAATGAAATCGTTTTCAATAAGGATTTTTTAAAAAAATCCTTATTATGAGGGTTTCATACAATTAAACCTCAAAAATACGTATTTATATTAGGGTACCGGGTTATTATTCATTTTTAACTCAAGAGGCCTAATGGTGCCCATAGAATGCTAGTTATTTACCCATTTTCTAAAAAGCAAGGAGGAGAAAGTACCTTGAATAAACAGGTAAATCAAAAGTCATTTTTAAGTACTATTGTCTTAGTCTCTACATTTGGTGGACTTCTCTTTGGATATGATACTGGAGTTATCAATGGTGCGTTACCTTTTATGTCGGAACCAGATCAGCTTAATCTTAACTCATTCGCTCAAGGGCTTGTTGCAAGTTCACTTCTCTTTGGGGCTGCTATAGGGGCTTTATTTGGGGGCAGATTATCAGATTATAGTGGTCGCCGTAAAAATATTCTGTTTCTTGCAGTTCTGTTCTTTATCTCTACATTGGGGTGTACTCTTGCTCCAAATATGGGGGTCATGGTTACCTTTCGTTTCTTACTAGGGCTTGCTGTAGGTGGAGCGTCGGTAATAGTACCGACCTATTTAGCAGAGATGTCGCCTGTAGAAAGACGGGGTCGAATGGTTAGTCAAAATGAATTAATGATTGTTACTGGTCAGCTATTAGCTTTTATTTTTAATGCTATTATTGGTAATACAATGAGTGACAGTTCACATGCATGGCGATACATGCTGGTTATTGCCGCCCTTCCTGCGGTCTTCTTATTCTTAGGTATGCTTAAAGTGCCAGAGAGCCCGCGCTGGCTTGTCTCAAAAGGAAGGAAGGTAGAAGCTCTACGCGTTCTTCAAAAAATACGGGATAAAAATCAAGCTAATGTAGAACTTAATGAAATTGAGAATGCCTTTGCAGAAGAGTCATCTATGAAGAAAGCAACCTTTAAGGATCTATCTATTCCATGGGTAAGACGTATCTTATTTATTGGGATTGGGATAGCTATCGTACAGCAAATTACGGGAATCAATGCAATTATGTACTACGGTACTGAAATTCTCAAGGATGCAGGTTTTGCCACAGAAGTTGCTCTCATTGGTAACATTGCAAATGGTGCTATTTCAGTCATAGCTGTCTTCTTTGGGATTTGGCTCCTTGGAAAGGTTGGTCGTCGACCAATGTTACTAATTGGATTAAGTGGAACTACAATAACACTTCTCCTTATTGCAATATTCTCATTAACACTTAAGGGATCTGCAGCTCTTCCCTTTGTCGTACTTGCTTTGACCGTTGTATTTCTTGCTTTTATGCAAGGATTTATTGGACCAGTCACATGGTTAATACTTGCAGAGATTTTTCCATCAAGGCTAAGAGGTCTTGGTATGGGGTTAAGTGTATTTTTCTTATGGATTACGAATTCTATCATCGGTTTAGTTTTCCCGGTATTACTTGCAACCATCGGTTTATCAACAACTTTTTTTATCTTTGTCGTTCTTGGAGCAGGGGGTATCCTGTTTGTGAAGAAGCATATGCCAGAAACGAAGGGGCGTACACTAGAGGAGTTGGAACATTACTTCCGAACTTATGATGATAAAGGCCTCCAAAACGAAGTTAATGAAGGAACGGCGTTATAATTTAAAGTTGTATATGATGAAAGTTATTTAATACTAGGTTTATCTATTCCCAAAAAGTGAGGTTTCTTTTTTTCTAAAATAAGATTTGAGGCAGACAAAATACGGAGGTTTTAATATGAAACTTTGTTTTAATCAAGCTACGACATTAGAAAACTCTAATTTAACAAAGGATCTAGAATATTGTGATAAACATGGATATGATTATATCGAAATTCGCACGATGGATAAACTACCCGAGTATTTAAAGGGAAAATCTCTTAATGAATTGGCTGAATACTTTAATACACACCATATTAAGCCCTTGGCATTAAATGCTTTAGTATTTTTCAATAACCGTGATGAAGACGAGTACTTGAAAATTATTAATGAGTTTAAAGAAATGATGGATATAGCTAAGAGTTTAGGCGTGAAATATGTTGTTGCCGTGCCTCTGGTAACGGAACAGAAGATATTGAAACAAGATATTAAAAAAAGTTGCGTAAAGGTACTAAAAGAGCTATCAGACATTGCAGAACCATATGGAGTAAAAATTGCAGTTGAGTTTGTGGGACATCCACAGTGTACAGTAAATACATTTGGCCAAGCCTATGATATTGTTGAAACTGTTAATCGTGAAAATGTTGGATTAGTACTTGATTGCTTCCACTTTCACGCAATGGGTTCAGATATAGAGGATTTGAAAAGAGCTGACGGATCAAAAATCTTTATTTTACATATTGATGATACAGAAGATTTTCCAATTGGCTTTTTGACGGATGAAGACCGAGTATGGCCTGGGCTTGGTGCTATTGATTTAGATAGTATTTTATCAACATTAAAAGAAATTGGATTCGCAGATGTTGTCTCTGTTGAGTTATTTAGACCAGAATATTATAAACTGGATGCTGAAGAAGCTATTAAGATAGCAAAGGAAACAACAATTAAAGTCATTTCGAAACACTATAGTTTACAACTGGTATGATTGAAAGTTATTTAGATGCCTACGGGCATCTTTTTTCTATTCTAAAGACAAGAATTATCAAGTCCTAAATACTTTATTTATACATATTTAATTTATTAATTGCCTTGTAGTCAAACTCGATATTTGGCTACTTAACATAATGTACCTTTCCGGTACACATCACAAAAACGACTCCATGGTAGACTGAACTGAACCCAAAAAGTTAGACAATTAATATTTAAGCAACTTCTGGACTTGTCAATATTTATTGGACACTAAGTTAAGATACTATGATGAATAGGCTTTTTCGTATTCAATAGGGGAAAGGTAATGCAGAGAAGAATGCATTCTTTTGGTATTGTAATAGAGCTCTATATATTTAAATACTTCTTTTCGAGCTTGTTCTGGTGTTGTAAATTTGGCACCATGAATGAGCTCTCTTTTTATGGTCTTATAAAAAGATTCCATTAATGCATTATCGTAGGGGTTTCCTTTTCTGCTGACACTTGAAACAGCACCATACTTTTTCAGTATGGCTTGAAAATTACTACCCGTATATTGGGATCCCTGGTCTGTATGGATAATTAATCCTGTTGGAGGATGTTCTTTGTTATATCCTTGTAAAAAAGCGTCTATCACAAGAGAATCTTTCATCCATGTACTCATAGACCAGCCACTCACTTTTCTCGAGTACATATCCACAAATACCGCAAGGTATAAAGTACCCTTTTGAGTAGGAATATAGGTAATGTCACCGACCCATATTTTATTTCGTGCGTCTGTGTGAAAAACTTGATTTAGGAGATTGGGTCTTTCTATAGAAGGTGATTTTTTATTATAACGTTTATAGCGATACCTGCTTCCTTTCGCATATAGGTTCATTTGACGCATCAGTTTTCCTACTCTTTTTCTGTTTACCTTGATTCCCTTCTTCTCAAGAACCTTTGTAACTCTTAAAGATCCGTATCGACCCTTATGTTCCTTAAATATCTCCTGTATTTCTGCACGTAACACTTCATTCTCTAAAGCTCTTTTAGAAGGTTTTCTCTGTAAATATTCATAGTAACCTGATCGTGAGATGTTTAATGTTTTACAAGCCTTCTTGATGTTATAGTTGTGTTTATTTTCTTTTAAGAATTGAAACCTTACACATTCTTTTTCTTCAAGAAGACCCGGAACTTTTTTAGTGAATCAAGCTCTTTTCTAAGTTCTTCATTCTCACGTTTAAGCTTTTTCATTTCATACTGGGAATTATAAAGTGCGCTCCCACGGCCTGGAAACGCACTTTCCCCATATTCTTCGTATTCACTTACCCAACGATATAGCGTATTAGGATGAATAGATAATTCTTTCGCAACCTCTTTTACAAATAGGTTCTCTTCGAGTACCAACTGAACTGCAGCCATTTTAAATTGACGATCATAAACTTTTCTACCCATAAACCGAATCACCTTTTTCTCTTAATTTAGTGTCCAGTTTATCGTACCATCTCCAACTTCCAATTGGTTAGATTATGTCTAACAATTGGGGCGCAGTTCACGCATAAGGGTTCTCATAAGGCTACGATTTCTACTTTATGCAACTTTTTATACATCCTTGTTCTGACGGAGTTCTCCTTACAGGTAGTTAGAGAAATGATGCATAAAAAGTGCACCTTTTATACATATGCTCGTTCCTATGGGAATAGTCCTCTTGAATGATTACAGATGAGGAAATAATCCGTGAACACCTTCTGCAATCATTTGTATAGCCATCACTGCCAGTATTAATCCCATTAACCTTGAGATAACATTTAAACCATTCTGTCCGAGCTTGTTGATAATAGATGTAGAATAATAGAAAAGGATAAAAGTAACTCCTAATATAAGGGTATAACTAATGAGTACACTCCCTAGATTTGCTATCGAATAAGAACTGTGAGACATGACTGTCGCAATTGTTCCGGGTCCAGCCATAATCGGCAGAGCAAGGGGGGTGATGGAAATATCATTTTGGGAAGCTGCAGCTTTTTGTTCATGCGAATGAGGACTTTGTGCATTAGAAGGTTTAGCATGAAGTAAGCTATAGGCGATGCCAAAGATTAAAATTCCTCCTGCTACACGAAAAGCATGTATGGTGATACCAAAGGCGGAAAAGATAAAACTTCCTAAAAGTAAAAATAGGGTAAGAATAATAAAAGAGATAAAGACAGCCTTCCTTGCACTATGACGTCTTTCTTGAATAGAATAATCATTCGTAAGAGTAATGAAAATAGGTATGTTTCCTAGTGGATTCATAACAGCAAAAAATGAGATAGTAAGTTTAAGAATTAAAGCTAACACTGTAAAAACTCCTTTCATCTTAATAGTACATACCCATTTAGCTTACTTCGTTAACCTATCCACCTATATTTTCACTCTTTAATAGAAAAAAGGACCCTATAAGGTCCTTCTAGTATTTGCTTAGTTGACTAATGCAGCCTTTAATTTAAGTGAATGCCTTAAATTTATGTAGATTAACTAGTCAATTATCAAAATAAGCTTACCATTTCCTATACCTTTTTCTAGCTGTTCAAAGCCATGCGATACTTCCTGGAGTGGCAAAGTTGTACCAATAATTGGACGAAGTGCACCACTTGTTAGCATGCCAATTACACCATGAATACTTTGTTCATATTCATCCTTTGGTGCATTCCAAAGAGCTGTTGCTAAAATATCACATTCTTTTTGCATGGCAAGACGTGGGTTTATGTCTATTGAACCACGGTTTCCAACAATTATAATTTTACCGAACGGTGCAATCAGCTTTAAATCTGTTTCTAAATTCTTATTTGCTAAAAACTCAATAATTACATCAGGTCTATTGCCACCCATTAAGGCTAACACATCTTCAATCGTCGCTTCTGTCACATGATCAGTGACAAAATCTGCACCAGCTTGCTGAACCATTTTTTTACCCTCTGGCTTGCTTGCTGTTCCAATCACTTTAGCACCGTGAGATTTCGCCATTTGTACAACCTGTAATCCAACTCCACCACTGGCTCCATGAATAAGCACGGTTTGACCGGGCTTCAGGCAGGCACGTTGAAATAGCGCACGATAGGCGGTTAGTGCGGGTACCCCTAATGCCGCACCTTGTTCAAAAGATACATGGGATGGTAATGGATGAACCAACGTTGCATCACATACTACTTTTTGGGCAAAGGTGCCTGTACTTTTACTTCCCATTAAAGACGCAATAAATACACGATCACCGACATGAACATTTGTAACTTCTTCTCCAATCGCCTCCACAACTCCTGCACCGTCTAATCCTGGAGTATAAGGCAACTGAGGTATACTAAACGCATATGTACCTGATAATGTGTAAGTATCACTCGGATTGACGCCTGCCGCATACAAACGAACACACACCTCTCCCTTTTCTGCTACTACATCCTTAACGTCTGTAAATACTAATTTCTCAGACCCACCAAATTGTGAAACTTGAATTGATTTCATTTCCCAACCTCCCTGTTAATTATTATATATCGAAGGGTTAGAAATTACAGTAAGATCAAAGTTTGAGTTATTAGCTTCTAATTGGAAGGTGCTTTTTTCGTTTCTTATAAAAATATAAAAAAGAGGAGAGTTTTTATAAGGAATAAATATAGGTAAACTTACAATTTTTGGTTTGTGAAAAGTTTTGATTATTTTTATCCTATAAAAGCCCCTCCTTTTTTAAAACAGTTCTATTTTATTCAAAAGCAACATATATTTCAATGCTCAAATGATGCATTGGAATATATAAGAAAAGATAATGGGAACAAGAGGTACCTAAAAATAAGACAAACGTAGAAGTCACATCAAATAGGATAATATATCTCAAAGGTAATTTAGCCATTAAGCAGGGGAACGATACGATTCAATGCTAGCCATTTAAAAAGTGTATGAGGTTTAAAAAAGAGCCATAATATAAAAAACCTTATTTTAATGGAGGGAGGAAATATTAAAATGATCAATATTAAAAAAGATACGAACACTTTTTATATAGGAGAGCAGGATAAAAAAGATGCAGAAATACATTATGTTCCAACTGAAAAGGATGAAATTATAGTGGATCACACATTTGTTTCAGACAGTCTGCGAGGTCAAGGAGTTGGAGAAGCATTAGTTAAAAGAATAGTCGAATTTGCTAGGGAAGAAGGGAAAAAGATTATTCCATCATGTTCTTTTGTAAAGGATAAAATTGAGCGTAATGAAGATTATCATGACGTTTTAGCAAGATGATCATCTCCCTGTGAAGTGGACAGTGGTAAAAAAGCTTCCTCTTCAGCTTTCATGATAGTAGTTGGTAGTCAACTGAAGAAAGAGCCTGTATATATAATTCGTTTCCAGTTTACATAATGTCTCTTTTCCGGTACACATGCCAAAAAGAACCCCTTGGCGCAAGGGGTTTCAGATAGGATAGAACTCCACTGTATGCATCTTTTATTCATATGCTATAGTACTCAAAAAATATCATTTATCTAAAAATTATGATAATATTGATTTGCAGCTATCTTTTAGATACTTGTTATACGTTCGAACCCTGATTAAAATAAAAAGCAACCTCGTTTTCCAATGCCCGAGGTTGCTTTTTATTTTGTTACTTTACATCTTGTAATAGATTTAAGTATTTCGTCCGTAAAAGTATACTTTTACGGACGATGAGTTTATATAAAAAATTTATCATTATTAACGTTCGTTTAAATTCAAAAAAATTTTACGAACGTCCTTTAAAACACATGTAATTTTACGAACGTTTTTAACAAGAAAATAGGTTAGAAAGGCTACTTCCTATAATCAAACTTATGGAAACTAGAAAAATAAAAATTACAACCCTACTCATTTCTGAGTTAGGGTTGTAATTTTTAGTTATGCATGTAACTGCTGATTAACCAATCTCTTTACTCTCTCATAAGCTTTGACCTCGCCTTGGTAAAAGCATGCACTGTTCCAGTCTTCTCTTTTCTCCGCATCCTTTCTCCACGCATCAGATTGTTCTAGTAACTTATCAATGTATTCAATAAACTTCTTTCGTTCCATTTAATCACCTGCCTTTATCATAATTGGAAATATTTATATGTCATTTTGATAAGTAATATTTCTAGAATTTAGTGAGAATGCCTGGTGGAATTTGATATAATCTCTAGGATTTTTAGGAATAAGAGAAATGCCCCCCAGTAATGAAAGTCATTTCTTTTATTTCATTGCCTGTTTATGCTCATTTTAATGAGTTATTTTAATTCTTTTTTGATTTTAGGAACATTACTCATGTTAATTGAAAGAGAAATAAAAAAAGCTGCCAATACAGCTAGGCAGCCTTCCTTAAATCTTTTCAATTATTCCCTCTACTATAAACTATAGAGGAGATATACTTATTTCTTTTGCTTGTTTGTTGATTTCTCATTGTTTTTTTCTTTTTCAGAAGTTGTAATATCTGTGTCTTTAATTTGACTTTCTGGTTTCTGATTGTTTACTGAGGCTGTAACCTCTTCAATCTCTTTGATAACAGGAGAAGTTGTCACTTTAAGTTGAGCTTCTTGTTTCTTGTTAGTTGAAAGTTTAACTTTTTCCTCTTTTGGAGCATCAGAAGCAATGGCAGCAGCAACTTCTTGATAACTTTGATCTACGTGATTATCCATATTTTGATAGATTTCAGAGTCAGCAATTTCGGGAACCGCGGGAAGTTTTGCTTGTTCAATTTGTGCTTCTTCCTTTCGGACAGTGTCCTTCATCTCTTTAATCTCTTGAATTTTACGCTTACCAATAATCACTTCTTCCACAACTACAGGTTTCTTGGTTACTTCAATTCGCTCCTCCATAATAGGAATACGAATGATCTCGTTCTCTGTCAATGGGCTACCATCATACTGACCGTCTATGACCTGGCGACGCTCTACGTAGACTTCCTCACGCATAACCGGAACTTGGATAGTTCGTAGTTCTTCTACAATTTCCTTACGAAGTTGTACTTCCCCAGTTTGAACACGTTCTTTCCTTACATCGAGTTGCTCTTCACGAAGTTGTACTGACCTCTGCCCCTCTGTCTCGTATGGCGACTCCCTAACCGTAGTATATGAAGGAATTGTTTGAGTTTCATCCACATCAATTAGGACAAGAATTTTCCCTTCCTTTACATCCATTTCACACTGTTTTGCAGTAAAACTTTGAATACCCATTCTAACAAGTTTTGAAGTTAGACCATCAGCTTGTGTAGTAGTAGCCATTCCACCTGTCATCATGGTAAGAAAGCTATCCATCATCACGCCTGCCAATGAACTTACAGCTGGCGTTCCAGCTTCTATCATTACATTTGTTTCGGTCCCTAACTTTAGAGTATTACTTCTATCCTTTGCTACTACTAATATATCTGTTTCACGATACCCCTGACGTTTTAACCCCTTAATTGCATGTATCGCTTCTTGTTCCGAATAAAAAGTTCCTGCAACTCGTTTTCTCGTTTCCATTTTCCCATCTCCTTAAATTTTAATTAAACGAAAATTTCTTTTCACATTTAATTCCATCCTCATTGTGTATATCATGTACCCAGTGGTTTTCTATTTGAAACGTGATACGGAAGACTATGTAAATGACGCCTAAATTATAAAATGTAGAAAGATGAAGTAGAGGCAATAGCCATAATCGGGGAAACTGTAGAGTTTTTATTGAAAAAGAACGTTTGTTCTTATATAATATGAAAAAGGAAAAACCTCATATTTTTCCTTAATTGAAACATATAGGATATTTAATACAGAGATAATTTACAATTAGTTTTCATGGGGGAGAAAAAGCGATGAATTCTACATACCATCATTTAAAAGATAGAAAAAAGGAAGAGGGGCAAAAAGAATTACTTGAGAGAAACCTAGAAGCTCATAGAAGTAGAAGATGGGTAACCAAATCTATTTACGCTATGTCCCTACTTGTAATCGTACTTTGTTTCTATTTTCATGTACCACAGGCTGCAATTATTACTCTAATCTTATTTTTAATATGCATAACTAGCGAAATACTGTATAGAGCGTTAGATAAAAAGATAGAATTACGGTTAAAACGGATTAAACAGGAGAAGAGAAAAATCATATTTAAAGGAAATAAATCCTAACAGCTTTTCTATAAATTCCTTTCTGCTATACAGATTTGAAATTATTTTTCACATGAGCACGAAGAAGAAAGAGTTAGCTTCGTTATAGAATAAAGTAAGAAAGAGTAGCAAGAAATTGATCTTGATAAAGTGTATGATTATGGTGAATTCCCCGATAAAATTTAAATACACTAAACTAATAAGAGGCTATTATGTTCAATACACGAGCATATATCCTTTTTTCTTATACATTTTAGATTCGTTATTTAGATACTGCAAATATAGTTTAATATGTATATGGTATAAAGGAACATTGATACTAAGCAATTGAGTCATTTTAATGAATTACATGTTTTAAAAGATGAAGCAACAACAACTAAAATAAGCTTGGAGGTTTAAAAAATATGACACAATTGGGGACGCTATACTTTTTCTGTGGAAAAATGGGCGCAGGGAAATCAACTAAAGCAAAAAAAATGGCAATAAATAAACATGCGGTACATTTATCTGAGGATGAATGGCTTTCATTTCTTTATCCCAGTCAAATTGAAACATTTGAGGACTATCTGAAATTTTCGGCGCAGATCAAGCCTTTGGTGAAAAAGCATGTCCAAAATATATTAAGTATCGGTACAGATGTAGTGATGGATTTTCCAGCTAACACTCAAAAGCAGCGAAAGTGGTTTTTGGATATGGTGTTAGATGTCAATGCAAGCCATCAACTAATTTTCCTTAATCTAAATAATGAGCAATGCTTACGTCAAATTGCACAAAGGCGTAAAGAACAACCTGAAAGAGCAGCCTTTGACACGGAAGCAATGTTTATTCATGTTACTAATTTCTTTGAAGCACCAGAAGCATCCGAGGGTTTAAATATTTTAGAGTTCAGTGGAAAAGAATAACAAGGAGTTCAACACTACATTGCGGTACACTTCAACAAATAGTCACGTTTGTTTAGCAAAAATTAAAAGGTTGATACATATTAGTCATGACTAATATGTATCAACCTTTATTTTCTATGGCTTTTTTCGATTTGGGTCTTGATAGTAAGGTTAGTGGCCGATGCGATAATTGCAACTCAGTTTACTTCAAAAGTTCGGTAAAAGGTGGTGTTTTCTTGCGCGAATACCGGGATTGTGGCATGAAGAAAAGTATTTAGGAGGTATTTAGACTATAAAAGAAGGCAGGACTTGAATGGAAGTTGTTATTATTTGTTTCATGATTTTAGTAGGACTTCTTTTTATTTATCATTATTCACGCTACCATTGCTTCTCATTACGTTCTACTTTAGTCTTTAAGACATCTTTGAATCTCTCGTCCATTTCATAAAAAATATAAGCCAATAACTAAGCGCAAGCATATAAAAAAGGAGCACATGCAGTAAATAACATGTTTTTAGCACTATTTCTCACAAGTAACGATTCTGTTTTCGAATCTATACCAAGTTTGTTTAAGGTAGTTAACTATGAACCTGGGGTTACACTTATTTGGTCGATTATTAAATTTAGTGGTTTTTATATCTTATGTATAAGGAAAATGAAAAAAGAAGAATCAACTAACGAAGATCAGCTTATGGCTTAAATTATGAAAACAAATAAACAAATAGGATGGGAGATGTAATATAGTGAGTGGCAATAACAATGAAAAGCAACCATTGACTCGTGCAGATAGGAAGCATAATCACTTAGCTACTCAACATCGTATTTTAAATGTACTAATAGTACTTACAGCTATTGTTGCAATATACTTGGTTGTAAAGACAATAGTTTTATAGAAAGAGCAACCTTTAAGGTTGCTTTCTTTATTGGGCCCTTCACCTATTGTAGATAATGACCCTACTTGTCTGTAAAAGAAAATACGTCCAAAATGTTAGGCATTTTTTTCGAACGTTACAACATATATTTCATTATCTATTAGCTGAAAATACGTCTTTGGATATGACCCGATATAAATAGGCAATCTACCTTTTTCTTTCTCCGTATAAACATTGTAACCAAGCTCATCGACAGTCTCAAATCCGTAATACTCTTGCTCTTTTCTAATGTTTAAGCCTTCAGCCAAACCATCTATGACACATATAATTTTTATAAATTCAATCTCTCTATTTTTTTCACTCATATTCTCACTCTCCCACTTATTGCTTTCCGTATACTCGGAATTATCTCACATCAAAAAATGTTACTCCATACGCCAATCGACCCTATTAGAATAAATACTTTGGCTTTGATGCAAAAGCCCCAATTGACTTGTAAACAATCTCTAAAATTTTGCCATATACAAAAAGCTCGTCAAAACAGTAGCCTTTGCTCTACAGGAGCAAAGGCTTTTTTAAAATTCAGGGATTGGGGAATACTTTATTAGCTTGAATTGATTTAGGAATTTATGTGCATTTATGTAATTATTTACAGGAATGCATAAAGTATTCATCAAAAATCTAGGGTTTTTTTATGTAGAAAAGGCCTCCTAATTTGATTGAATGTGGGATGCCCGTCATTTTTGACAATTGTCCTTGTGTAAGACCTCTTTCTTTTAGTAGCTCTCGCAATCTAGGCTTTATAGTTACCATGTTCATTCCTCTAACTTGATTTCAATTTATAATCCTTTAGTAACAACTCCTGTAGGTTGTCCACCTTTTAATGATTACACGGTAAAGCATGAATTGTATTTCGACGAGGGGTTGACGGAGCAGTTTGATTTTTCAACAGATATTTTCCAAACGATTCAAAATGTATATATTAAAATAATCATGAAGACAGCAGGTATCAGGTGCCGATTTTACGAGAAATCGAATTACCTTATCGTGATGAAGAGAGGGCAACTTCAGAGGTTTGCTCTCTCTTTTTTTATTAAGCAAATCTTATTTCCCGATATTTTTTACACTCTTCATGACCTGTTTCTATCTGTCTATTAAGGCCAACTAGTAACATTTGGCTTAATAAATGTATAGAGAGATTAACCAAGCTAATTACTGTACCCGCTTGAGAAGCAACACTCTGACTTTGAAGGTTATGTACTAGTGAAGTACTATGAGCAGCATTGGATGTAGAAGGATACAGCTTTTGGTACATTTTTTCATTACCTGTAATTTCACAAAGAGTCTTGAAGTTTATATTCTTTTTCTTTTTCTCCTGGTCTGTCAAATCAGGATGGTTTTTGATGTCTTCAGATAGTGGAATGAAATACCAATCTTTTCTTTCTTTATAATTATTTTCTATGAAGCTGTATTTTTCTTGAAGAGGGCCTTCCGTTCTATTCTTAAATTGTATAAAATAAGGATCATATTTATAATCTGGATCGTTCTTATGTTCCTCTAGTTTGTGGTACTGAGCAAAAATTGTATAGTCTTCATAATACTTCATATTGGCCTCAAAGTTTTTATTAATATACATTAAATTAGCATATGTTTCAAATAAGGATCGTACTATATTATAGCTTTGAGTTACACAACCTATAGTAACTGTGCTGTGTATTACCAGTACATCGGATAAAGCTTTAGACAAAAGGGTTTTATATCCTTGGGGCATTGTATCAAAGACGCTTTCTTCATACATGAGAAAGTGAGCAAATGCATATTGTTTCTTCAAACTCTCTAAAAGTGGTTTGTATGATATGCATCTTTTTTCTTGTAAAACGGCAATCTCTTTTTCTAGGTTGTTACTATACTCCTCTAATTGCTCCAAAATTGGATTCTGCTCCAATATACTCCCTCCATTTTAAACGTTATATATACAATATTCCCTATTTTCAAGAAAGAAACACATATAAACATAGAAAAAGAGCCTATAAATTTCATAGACTCTTTGATTGATTCTTTATATATACTTCTTCATTCCACAACTCAAACATTCACGTAGAAACTTGCCTTTACCTACACTATTTTTGAAATTAACTCCATCGTAGTTGTCACAGCGTCCACTCTTCTTGTCAGGTAGCTCACTATATTCATAAATTTTTGTTAGATCAATGTTTGCGTACTTATCTTGTTGCTCCATCTTTTATCCTTCACATTCCTTGATTATCATAGCAGTAGATATGGGAAAAAGGAAGCTGTTCTAAATATAATGCAAAAAAAGAGAGCAGAGGTTTGCTCTCTTTTCTTATTTATACTACACCAGATAATACATTAGAAATATCGGTTTTTTTAGTTGCTAATCTATTTTTACCATTCATATACTTTACCCATGCTATTATATTAGATAATAGAGACCTTCGATCCCCATCACAATAAAATGCAGATACAAGACCGTAAGCAAGCTCTACACTTATTTCATAGTTATTACCAGTCTTCGTATCCAGTATGAAATGAGATTGAATATCTTTTGTATGGTCATTACTATCTACTATTTTGTAGGCGTCTACAATTCGAAACTGTCCGATCATAAACAACTCTTTATAGCCACTCTGTATCTTATTTTCAACTTGAGAATAACTAATTTCTTTCATCCAGAACTTCATAAAAAACACTCCTTTGGAATATTTTTTTATCATTACGTTCCGTAATGTATTCTTCGTTCTTTTGAGTTTTTCCTTTATAAAAAGACAAAAATCCCTCGACAGTTTCCGCAGGAGTCTAGGCGGTTTTCAATAACAGATATCACAACAGGGTTGTACATAAAGAGCTGCAAAGTGAGTTAAGCTTTACATCTACAAGCGTAGACATTTCTAAAGATGAATGTTCATACGAAGACAAATTACCCAATAGAAAAAACCACTTGTATAAAACAAGTGGCTCTTTGCTACGTTGAATACATTAAATCATTTACGTATTGTTCCCATTACTATTAGAGAGAGTTATGAATCAGTACAGAATGATGTTAACTAATAAAAGCCAAATAGAAAAAATCGATAGAAATGGCAGAAAAATAACAACAAGAAATAGCAAGAGCAAATGTGTATGTGTGTGATTTATAGGATGGTATATACACACATAATAATGAAGATAGCCAATACATAAAGTTCCACCATGTAAATATAGTACTTTCTCATTATTTCATATAATAAGTAACTAGCTCGTAGCAACGTTCTCTAGTCATTTCGTGTAAAATACGAGCTTCTTCAGCATAAGCCAAAGTTCCTCCCCCAGCTTCTTTCAACTCTTTTTGAGAAGCAGCATCTCTATCTTTAATCCATTGACGTTGTTTGATTCTTAGATTATTCATCTCTGATGCAGATAATTGGTTTTTTAATTCACCATAGATGTCGTTCAACACTTGGTCCCACATTTGATAATTTGCTCCAGAAGCTTGTCTTCTGTCACCATCGATCTGATCATTAACTGGTTGTACTTCACTAGCTCTAGTCTGTTCTAGTAAATCTAAATAATAAGCTTTTTTGCTATTAGTTATTGTTGTAGCTGAACTATTTGTTGATGGAGTGCTTGAAGTTGGACCAGTCTTTGATACAGTAGTAATAGGTCCATTTTTAGCTATATCAGTTAAGTATAATTGGTTATTGATAAGCACGGCTGTGTACATCCAATTATATTTATT
>NZ_JAWRXD010000748.1:0-268 GCF_046535215.1 Priestia sp. SIMBA_032
ATATGAGCCTGCTTTTCAAACAATTGTAGCAATGTCATTTCTGGTGCAATTTGAAAACCACCATTCCACTTTTCTAACACTGTATTTTTCTCTGCTACAGTTAATATTTCTAATCTGCCAATTGATTGATCCGGATTTGTAGCTGCATCATCTAATAACAAAATGAATCGTTCTATTAGTTTTTGAACCGTTTCACGTTTATATAAATCGGTACTAAACTCTAGTAATCCATGTAAACCGTTCGGAGTACCATCAACCTCGTTACTCT
>NZ_JAWRXD010000749.1:0-268 GCF_046535215.1 Priestia sp. SIMBA_032
GCTGGCGCGTGCGGTGAGAGGAAACGTGATACGCGGTTATCGATGTGGGAATGGCGGGAAGTGGGTAGGCGGCTGGCCAACGACAATGCCGAATGTTGGCAAAGGCAAAGAGGGCCGGCCGCCGTGGGTCACGGATGGATGGCAGTTGAAGTTTGGAAGCCGCCGTTGATGTGGTGCGGGGTCGAACGGACGTTGAGGGGCGCATCGAGCAGAGCGCGTTGGACGCAGGTCGCCGCCAGGAACGGTCATTCGACTTCGAGGAGAGGAT
>NZ_JAWRXD010000750.1:0-268 GCF_046535215.1 Priestia sp. SIMBA_032
GTCGATAGCGACGAGGCGAGCGGCAAGCACGCGCAGGAACTCGGTGCGTGTATCGGCGGACGCATCGCGGATTGCCTCATGCCGGGCGTCATCCGGTTGGAAGAGCGGATCAAGGATCCAGCGGACGTCCGCGAGGCTCGCCGCCCCTTTCGCGCGGGAAAGCAGACGTATTTCGCGACCAGTCTGCACGAAAGCGGTCCGTGCAGTCGCATCTATGGCCGAGAGAGAAGGAATGTCCTCCTGCCGGACGAATCGTGCGACGTGACGC
>NZ_JAWRXD010000751.1:0-268 GCF_046535215.1 Priestia sp. SIMBA_032
GCCGTCGACGCCCTGCGTACCCACCGGGTGACGCTGAGCGATCCGGCCTGGCTGACCAACGTGAACGCGCCCGAAGACCTGCATCGGCTCCGCGTTCACTGACCTCATATCAGCCGCTGGACCGCTATACCCGACGTGCGCTTTTCTCGCTTGCCGGGCGACTGCCTAGAATTGGCCGGTGACCGAATCGACCGCGCATCCCGCCAGCAGTCCCACCGCCCTGCCCAAGGCCTGGGATCCAGGTGCGTATGAGGGCGAGCTCTACCAG
>NZ_JAWRXD010000752.1:0-268 GCF_046535215.1 Priestia sp. SIMBA_032
GCTCGTCTCAGCAGTCGCTCATCCCGTACATCATGAACGCGTTCATCTACAACGCGTTCAACACGGGTTCGGGATCCACAGGCCAGCCCGTCTCGCTCGGTATGGACGGCGACACCGTGCAGATGCAGACGATGCAGGACGGGTGGCGCGAGGGCCTGGCGTTCCTCAAGAAGATGTGGGACGCCGGCCTGATCGACCCCGCCGCGTTCTCGCAGGGCGGCGACGCCATGACCGCGACCGGCAACGCGGCCCAGGGCGTGACCATCGG
>NZ_JAWRXD010000753.1:0-268 GCF_046535215.1 Priestia sp. SIMBA_032
GTCCACCGGCAGTGGCGGCGCCTGGCGGGGACGGTCGAGTCCGTGGCGATCGAAGGCCTCACGGATCACGTTGTGCAACAGCACCTGGTCACGCGCCGACGGCAGCAGCAACGGGTACTTGCCGAGCTGTTCCAGTCCGACCTCGGCGGCTCCGGCCAATGGGTGCCGTTGCGACATCGCCACCACCAGGTCGTCGACCCACAGGTGTTCGATGGCCAGGCCCGGGCGCTCGAGGCCACCGCGGATCAGGGCCAGGTCGACGTCGCCG
>NZ_JAWRXD010000754.1:0-268 GCF_046535215.1 Priestia sp. SIMBA_032
CGTCGTCGAGCGGCGCTTCGGCATGGAAGGCCTCCACCACGTCGAGCACCGCGAGCGGCTCGTCCGGAACGTGGTGCAGCGCGCTCGTCACCGTCGCTGCCAGCTCGGCGACCAGCCAGCCGTCCGAGACGTCGCCGAAGTCGATGACGCCGGGGCCGTCATCGCCCAGGACGATGTTGTCGTCGGTCACGTCGCCGTGCACCGCCTGCACGCGGAGGCGGTCGCGCAGCGGCTGGAGGCGCGCGAGTGCCGCGTCGGCGGCCTCCCG
>NZ_JAWRXD010000755.1:0-268 GCF_046535215.1 Priestia sp. SIMBA_032
CACTTTTAGGTGATTTTGTTTCCACTTATTAGTGACAAGTATTCCACTTATCAATGACTAATACTCCACTTATTAGTGACATGTATTCCACTTATCAATGACAAAACCTCCACCTTTACAGATATAACCAATTGAAATATAATAATAAAAAATACTCTAATTATAAATTAACTTAATTATAAATTAACTTTAATTATTAATAAGCTAGCTATGTAAAATTTTAAATTTAAAAATTGTATTGCATACATACAATCAAATTTTATAAATT
>NZ_JAWRXD010000756.1:0-268 GCF_046535215.1 Priestia sp. SIMBA_032
TGGCGCATGGGTTTCGACGTCGGGACACATCACGATCACGTCGCGCGGATCAAGCGTCGGATCGTCCTGGAACAACCGCAGCACCAGCTCACGCAGCACCTCGACCTGGCGAGCGGCACCGTGGCAGGAATGGACCTGGACGCTGCCGTCGGCCTGCCCGCCCGGTTTCGCGACCTGATCGGCGCGGAGCGCATCCTGCAGTCGCTCGAGATGCGTGCCGCCACGAACATGCTCGTCGAGGTGGTGGACATCGTCCGCGGCGACGGCC
>NZ_JAWRXD010000757.1:0-268 GCF_046535215.1 Priestia sp. SIMBA_032
CATTAAAAGAGCCAGTGAAAGCACAGTTGTTATATGGATTTTCTAAAACAGTAAGTCGTGTGCACTTAAATGTTGATGAAGAACGAAAATTTTATGATGCGGTTAAGGAAAAGTTAAAACATGAGTAATAGTGCTGTTAGTTACATAAAAACAAATAAGCTTCCGTTAGAAGTGAAAAAATATGAAACATGGATAGTGAAAAACTCTTTCTAAATAAGAAGGAGTTTTTCTTGTGTACTTGTATAAATCATTATATAAAAAACTATAT
>NZ_JAWRXD010000758.1:0-268 GCF_046535215.1 Priestia sp. SIMBA_032
GCGGGTGCGGAAAATAAAACTTATGATCTCAGCCCGGTTTTCAATGGCGCACTCAAGGCAGAGTTTACAGGCGTAGCTACCAGTCGTGGCGAAACGATTGCTGGCGCTTTGATTGATAAAAGCGGTAAAAAATTTATCCTTTCCGATACCTGTGAGCCCGAGGGTGGAAATGCTGAGCTAAAAGATGCGTTTGTAGTCACCGCCAAGAAAAACTATTTCTTATTCATATGTGCCTGGCCTGTCCAGCATCGAGGCCTTGGCATCAACG
>NZ_JAWRXD010000759.1:0-268 GCF_046535215.1 Priestia sp. SIMBA_032
CTAGGTTTGGATTATATTCGTAAATATCCTGTCTTAAGCGAAAATCCGCAACTGAAATCGGGTCCATAAACCTGTTGAAAAACATTCTTTTATCAGACTTTAAAAAACCACAGCCTATTTCTTGATAAAAACGTTGCAGTTCTTTTGGGAGTTCCATTTGTAATAAGTTTTCTGCTTCATCTATCTCTTCTTGATATATAGGATAAAAAATAGGTTTTTGTTTAGAACGTACACTTCTGTCTGCTACAACATATTTTTTCAAAAAGTT
>NZ_JAWRXD010000760.1:0-268 GCF_046535215.1 Priestia sp. SIMBA_032
TTTCCTGTACTCCTCCAGAATTTCTAACAAAACTTTTTTATAAAGGATACGTCAAACGTTTAATTGCATTAACATTAGACAAACAAGCTGATGGTTCAAGTTCTTCAGAAACTTTAAAGTATAATGAGGTGATGAGTATTATTGATGCCAAAAAAAATATAGAAGATCATTTAGAGCTAGCGCTTCCGCTAATAGATGACTTGGCTAAAAGCTGCAACATGAGCCCGTCAAAATTTGCTAATATGTTTAAGGCTATTTATGCTCAAAG
>NZ_JAWRXD010000761.1:0-268 GCF_046535215.1 Priestia sp. SIMBA_032
TCTACACACTTTCGCTTTCGTTTTTACCTATTTTAATTTTAGCCATTTTTACTGTATTTGTTTTAAACTATATTTCAAAAAAATTATGAGTTCAACTAAAAGAATATTATTACGACTGTATTTAATTCTAAGTTTGCTTTTTGTAATAAATGGTCTCTTGTATTATTACAAAGAAATAAGCTTTCGTGGTTATTACAGTGATGCGATTTTGTTTTGGCTTTGGCTTTTAATGAGTTTTGCAATCATTATTGTTTTTTGGAAAAAGCTT
>NZ_JAWRXD010000762.1:0-268 GCF_046535215.1 Priestia sp. SIMBA_032
GCCTGTCTGAAGGCGAGATACAGCAACATGACGATCACGGCCAGCGTGGCGGGCACTACCAGACGCAGGCGCTCGGCGGCACGTTGCATGTATTCGTACTGACCGGACCACACCAGGCTGTAGCCCGATGGCAGCTCGAGCCGTTCCGAGACGCGCTGCTTGGCGGCCTCCACATAGCTGCCGAGGTCACGGCCAGCGATATCGACATAGACCCAGCCGCTGAGACGGGCATTCTCGCTCTTGATCACCGGTGCGCCCGCTTCGATGC
>NZ_JAWRXD010000763.1:0-268 GCF_046535215.1 Priestia sp. SIMBA_032
GGTGGATCCGAAGGGTTCATCCCCAATATGATGTGAGCAGTATTGGAGTTCAGCAATGACGACAGTGCCCTGACAAGGGAGCGGCCGGGAGCCGCAATTTGGTTGTCCGGATGTGCCGAATGAACCAACTCAATGACCGACCTTCGCATACCTTGTGCGCCGAAGCGGGCGATGAACGACTCTTCCATCCCCAACTCAATCGCCATTTCTTGCAGGACGACAAATGTCAGAAGAACATCCGCTGCCAAGCCCGAGGCACGCTGACACG
>NZ_JAWRXD010000764.1:0-268 GCF_046535215.1 Priestia sp. SIMBA_032
GTTCATATTTCTTTACATCTTCCATGGTTTTAAATATTAACACATCAAAAATTCCTTTTTCATTCCCACATACGACAACAAAACCATCTGTTGCTTCCAGAACCCTACCGACGCCACCATCTGTAAGTGAAATATTGGTGAGATGTTTTACGTTCAGTTTTTCTTCTTTTTGAATGTAAGTAGTTATGGGGGTTCCTACAGGAAATGCGTCTGTGATCTCTTTTGTTGTATATGTGCCATCATCTATTGATTGAGTTTTAGCTGTAAT
>NZ_JAWRXD010000765.1:0-268 GCF_046535215.1 Priestia sp. SIMBA_032
TACAGACTCTAGGCCTCTATCTGATAAAGCCGCATCATAATACATGTTACTACAATTTCCTTCTGCCTCTAATTGCATGCCTACGGTTTTATTATTGGACTTATATTCAGTTTGATCAGTATTTACCCTAGCTTTACAATTGTTACCTGCAGCTGTCACTTTATACCATCCTCCCGATGCAGCTTCAGCATTTCCAGATGTAATGAAAATACAACCAAACATAAAACTCAATCCCATTAAAACTTTCATATAATGTTTCATAAATTTA
>NZ_JAWRXD010000766.1:0-268 GCF_046535215.1 Priestia sp. SIMBA_032
GTCACCGCGGTCGACGAGGTAGCTGACCGACCCCATGGTGTGACCGGGCGTCGGGAGGGTGCGGACGTCGATCCCGCCGAACCGGGCCGTCCGGTACTCCGGGACGGTGCCTGCGATCGGCACGGGGTCGAGCAGCGAGAAGCGGTCCTGCCGCAGGTTGTAGTCGTTGTACAGGGCCCGGGCGGACCACATCTCGTCGACGCGGGCGAACAGGTCCTGCTCCACCGGCGGCACGAAGATCGGGATGCCCGCCGCGACCGCCCGCGGG
>NZ_JAWRXD010000767.1:0-267 GCF_046535215.1 Priestia sp. SIMBA_032
GTGGCGTTCCTGCAACGACGTTAGAGAAAATCGGGAAAACAAAAGAGTCTGGTACGACAATGCACTTCAAACCAGATACAACGATTTTCAGCACGACAAATTACAATTATGAAACATTATGTGAGAGATTACGTGAATCTGCATTCTTATTAAAAGGAATGAAAATCTCGATAAAAGACGAACGTAATGATTTAGAAGATATATTTCATTATGAAACAGGAATCGAAGCTTTCGTTTCATATTTAAACGAAGAAAAAGATTCAATTC
>NZ_JAWRXD010000768.1:0-267 GCF_046535215.1 Priestia sp. SIMBA_032
TACCTGGCGCTCCCCGAAGACGCCTCCATCTACGCCGCGCCAGGCCGCGCCGAAGACCTCTCCGACCTGCCGAGCGCTTACATCCTCGCAGTCGAGCTTGATCCGCTTCGCGACGAGGCGCTCGATTACGCCACCCGCCTTCTCGCGGCCGGCGTAAAATTCGAACTGCATCACGTGGCTGGCGCTTATCACGGCTTCGATCACGACGTTCCAGACGCGGCAATCTCTCGTCGCTGGATGAACGACCAGTCAAGCTATGTCCGACGC
>NZ_JAWRXD010000769.1:0-267 GCF_046535215.1 Priestia sp. SIMBA_032
CCTCGCAGCTCATTGATATCCGCCAGCACCGGCTCGAAGACGTGTCTGTTTCGTGTCTGCCGCTCACGCACCTCTCGACTGACGGTGCCAAAGATAGTCTGCGCGAGTAATTCTGGATCCTGCACGGGCGTGCGGATACCTCCACCATTCTGCTGCTCATTCCACGACACAAACCAGGGCGTGCCGTCGATACCGGCATGGGGCCCGGCAAACAGACTGCGATGTGCCGGATCAGTCCCTGGCATATGCTGACCCAGCAGCACATCG
>NZ_JAWRXD010000770.1:0-267 GCF_046535215.1 Priestia sp. SIMBA_032
GGGGATCGCAAGCGTTTTGTTGCCCATTCCGGCGGAAAAGTGCGCCGATTTCCCGCAGCACGCACGAATCCCTCTTGGCCGAGGTGCACCTTGTTGCGGGCGACACGCCGTGCGAGCGCAACGACGTGCACTTCGGCGAAGGGAGTTCAAGCGGTCGGGGAGGGGTACCGGACGGTATACCCTCGAACGAGGCGAAGTCGGTCTTGACAGATGAACCGGTTAAGTTAGGCTTCCCCTGGCGCACCGCCGCAGGCCCTCGCAGCAGAC
>NZ_JAWRXD010000771.1:0-267 GCF_046535215.1 Priestia sp. SIMBA_032
TCCACACCACCTTCCATGCCTTCTTGGGTTGCAGTCTCGATGGGTACATCGCAGGCCCGAACGGCGAACTCGACTGGCTGACAGTGTTCGACAACACCGGTTACGACGAGTTCTTCACCTCCGTCGACGCGCTCGCCATGGGGCGCACCACGTTCGAGGTGATGCGGGAGTCGGCGCCGGACTATTACGAAGGAATGCCGATCCATGTGCTCTCGACGACCCTCGAACCCGGGCCGCATCCACCGATGGGTCGCTCTCGCGTCACAG
>NZ_JAWRXD010000116.1:0-494 GCF_046535215.1 Priestia sp. SIMBA_032
TACACCGAACAAAAATAATTAACTTAATCGTAACATATAAAACCGAATATAGCAAATACAGGAAAAGTGACCCTTTCAAGCGTGAAATCCTATTGTAAAAAGATTAATTTAAGATCTACTAGGAGTAAATAAATTCAATTGACTTTCCACATATGTAGCTTACATACAAAATAGTAAGCGTGTTAAAAGCCCTGCTGTTTTTGTGTAGATGAAATTTTTTATAAAATGGATATCTTGGGTACAATACAGGGTATATACGTGGTAGAGGGGGGATCGTTTGAGACTGAAGGATGGAGACTTTTATACAGATAGTAGAAACGGTAAGGTATATAGATTAAATGAAGATGACAAGGGCAGCTGGTATGTGAGTACGCATGAAGATAATGATAAACTGTCTAGAACATCGGGGCGTGATATGATGAAATTGTTAAAGAGTTTTTATACCAAAATGAACAAAAGTTGAACATTCATAGCTCTGAAAAACTACCGGCCCT
>NZ_JAWRXD010000772.1:0-267 GCF_046535215.1 Priestia sp. SIMBA_032
GGTCGACCCCGTCCGGGCCGACGAAGGAGAGCCCGTCCGCTCCGATCCGTGGCCCGAGATCGGCCAGGTCGAGCCCGGCGGTGAAATGCTCGCCGACCGCATGCACGAGCCCGACGCGGAGTTCCGGGTCGCGCTCCAGCTCGCCGTAGGCGTCTGCGAGGAGGCTGAGCAGCTCGAAGTCGGCGGCGTTGCGCTTCTCCGGGCGGTTCAGCCCGATCAGGAGGATGTGGCCTCGCCGCTCGGTGAGGATCTTGGGCTCGGTCATGG
>NZ_JAWRXD010000773.1:0-267 GCF_046535215.1 Priestia sp. SIMBA_032
AACAAACTTATCTTCAAACAGATACCCTGCACCACCCACTTTCCAAAATTCAAAACATGAACGAAAGTCAAATCTAAGATTTATCAAAGGTTGCCCCATGTACCATGCCAAATAATAATCAGCGGCAACCCCGTAAAGCGCTTCAAACAGTGCATACTCTTGTTCTGTTTTTAGCAACCTGCAATCCCTGACATGATCTCCTAAAAGCTCAAGCACCCAGTTACCAGGAAAATCTAAGTTATCAAAAGACTTAAATTGATCTTTTTT
>NZ_JAWRXD010000774.1:0-267 GCF_046535215.1 Priestia sp. SIMBA_032
GTATAATAAAGAGCAGAGAACATTGTGAGTAAAGTAGGTGAAGTCTGTGAGAAAATATGAAGTAACAACAAAATCTTCTGCGGAAACACAAAGATTATCAGAAAAACTAGGTGAACTCGTAGAAGCACAAGATGTAATTATTTTAGAAGGAGATCTTGGAGCTGGTAAGACGACTTTTACAAAGGGACTAGCAAAAGGTCTTGGAGTGAAAAGAGTTGTAAATAGTCCTACCTTTAATATTATTAAAGAATATAAAGGAAGATTTCT
>NZ_JAWRXD010000775.1:0-267 GCF_046535215.1 Priestia sp. SIMBA_032
CGGGCCGAACAGCACGGGCACGTGGCCGATCTCGCCCGCGCGGTGCGACGCGCCGGCGACAACGACGCCGTCGATGATCACCGCAGCTCCGACGCCGGTGCTCAACGAGACGAAGAGCTGGCTGGCGCCGAAATCGTCCGCGCCGGGCTCGTCGATGGCGGTGACGGTGGCGGTCGAGTCGGCGATGGCCTCCGCGTCCGCGTCGTTGATGAGATGGATGGGTGCGTCGACGATGCCGGAGAGCTCGCGGGCGAGGTCCACGTCCGT
>NZ_JAWRXD010000776.1:0-267 GCF_046535215.1 Priestia sp. SIMBA_032
CTAATAAAATAGACGTTAATGTACATGTAATGAGTGAGAAGAAAATAATATATTGAATAAGTGATGAAGAAGACTCGACATCAGCAATTAATGCGTCACGTTTCTCATTTTCTTCATTTGTATATTTATTAAAACGACCTAAAAGATCATTTACATAATCTGTTTGTGCTAAAGCAATTCTAGATGCTTCGTCCCATTTTCCTTCACGCGCAAGAGGGAGTACCTCATTATCTATGACGCTACGCCATTTTCCTCCCATTAAAATGG
>NZ_JAWRXD010000036.1:0-22687 GCF_046535215.1 Priestia sp. SIMBA_032
TAGACGATGACGACTTAGAAGAATATAACGATTTTTAAACAGTAAAACCACTAGAATCCATCCTAGTGGTTTTTTCTGTTTTACATATCACTACTTATAAGGTGGTGATTCATTCATCTTAGGTAGTTTGCTCAATTAAGATATAAACCATCCATATAAATTTTTCTCTAGCTATGAAACATTTATGTAGCAACAGGCTTAAAGCTGCTACTACTTTGGCGAGTTCCTTTATTTATCATAGAAGGTAGTACCTTCTTGTGATGAAGAGAATAAATCCTTTAAGTCAATGTTTTCTATGTCCGTCACATAAGCTACAATCAAAAAAATAAAAATAATCCAGTAGATGATTTTTTTCAATCCCCCCAACTCCTTCACTAAAAACAGTATTATGAGAAACGCTCAGAATTGCAATAAATGGACATTTAACTGCGAAATAAAGGATACTTTTTCTGGTAGCTTCTCAGTAACAACATTTCAACACTTTTGCATCAGAATCCCCTTAACTTTGTATAGTTAATTTATGATCGAGATTGTTCAATATAGATAGTCCTAAAAGGTACACCTTTTTATACTACCTGGAATCAAATAACAAAACGTCTATTTAGTCAATAAAATTAACCTTTATGGATGTACAAAAAGTAATTAACCTTTATAGACGATATTTTATTTTCAATTTTTGTTAACATAGTGTTCTTTATCGGTAGTAAATAAAAATAGAGTGTTTATTTACTTAAAATGCTAATATAAATTAATAAACTTACCAGGAGATTAATTTATATGATTTAAAAAATTATATCAACATTTGTTGCAACCTTATGTGGTAGCTTGATGTTTGAAGCAAGGTCCTTCGATCCTCAATATGAACAAATAACCTTTAATAGTGTTATAGGGGATTTAGTATTTGGAATGATATATATCTTACCAATTGTTATAGTATTTGGGATTCCTTCATCAATCATGATTGATACCATAATAAGAAACCTAAAAACTAAGTATAGACATTTGATTGAAATATCACTGTACATTGTTTTTGGAGCAATAGGTACAGCAATCATTTTATTAATACTTGCTTAAGGTGATGGCATAAGTGTCTTTCCAGAATTTGGCTTGTTCTTTATTCTTGCCTTAAGTTGCTCAGTACCCTTTGGAATTAGTTCAATTATATTGAAATATGTATTTAAAATGGTTCCTTCTCCCTAGAAAACATTTTGTATACGCTATACAATTTTAGTTAACATAATCACTCTTTCCGGTACACATGGAAAAAGAGAACCCCTGCACACTGGGGTTCTCAACGTGTCACGTTTTATTCTTCATGCGCCTTTTATACATATGCTAGTCCTCATAGAAATAGTCTCTATGGACGTAATAATGAAAGTAACATTGCAAAATAAGTGCGTCAAGAATGCTCCTTTTTTACTTTGTCCTTGCAATGAGTATCATTCTACTTTTCGATAAGGTCCACCCGCGCCTCTATAGGTTGCTTATATGAAGCAAGATTTTTACCACCACTATCAATACTACCTAACTTGATGAGACCTGATGCATGACCAAAATCCTGATAGAAAATTGCTAAGTTGCCCCAAGGAGCATAGTACGCGATATCGCCAATAGAAGCTGCGGTACCGTCCGGAGAACCAGCAATAGATAGCCGTTTTGGAAGGTCACTTATCTTTTCCGTTTCCGCGTAATCTTTAAGTGTTAATGTCATTGGAAGTAGAGCAATAAAATCTTTTGCTGCTTTACTGTCATTCATTGTGGCCATATATTCGTCTTGTCCAATAGTTAATTTTATTTTCATTTCTTCAACACCTTCTTCTAGATTTTTTGATTGTTTTTTTCAAGTTGCTTTTAGTAATGGAATAAAATTAGTGGACTGTATAGCCACCGTCAACTGCTATCCCTTGACCGATTACATAACTTGAAGCAGGACTACATAGCCAGAGAACTACCGAAGCAACCTCCTCCGGTTTTGCTAGACGTCCAATTGGGACTTGCTTCATCAATTCTTGCATTTCATCACTTTCAGTAGTTAGCATACTTTCAACCATTGGCGTTTCAATGATTCCTGGACAAACCGCATTAATACGAACCCCTTTAGAAGCATATTCTAAAGCACTGCTTTTAGTTAGACCTAAAACACCATGCTTTGAAGCATGATAAGCAGAACGACCAGCAATACCCACTAAACCTCCTAATGAAGAGCAATTAACAATAGCTCCTTCTGTACCTTGTTTTCTCAATTGACGCAACTCATATTTCATACATAACCAGATTCCTCGAAGATTAATACTCATTACATTCTCGTACTCTTCTTCAGTTAGATCAGCAGTATCAGTCACAGGACTTTGAATACCGGCATTATTGTACGCGTAATCTAATTTTCCAAATGCTTCAACAGTTTTCTCGACCATAACTTCAACATCTTTTTCTATTGAAACATCACAACGAATAGATATTGCATTATAACCTACATCTACTAAGTCCTGAGCTTCTTGCTTTGGTTCATTTATGTCAACTAAAGCTACACTTGCACCTTCTTTAGCGAATAGTTGCGCAGTTGCAAGGCCAATGCCTGATTGTGCTCCCGTTACAATTATTACTTTATCTTTCATAGTTGTCATAATGATTCCTCCTTATTATTGTTATAACTACACCTTACAATTTAAAGTTGACTTTAAGTCAAATAAAAAGAAGACGATAGAAAAAATTTCTTTTGTAGAAATTCTTCTATCGTCCTCATACGCTTGTTTTATAAATCCGCCTCTTCATTTGGATAAAGAACGAACTCATATTTTTTCCCCTCTAATTGATCGTTATAGAATTCAATTTTACGATTTAGAATATCCAAGTTTTGTTGCAAAGCTTGCATCTCTAGTTCCACGAGATGCTTACGCTTTTCAAGTAAATCCAATCTATCGGGAATCGTTTCATCGCCCATTGAACGCCATTTTGTATACTTTTTCAACTCTGTTACTGACATTCCTGAACCTTTCAAATGGAGTAAAAATTGAGCCCAGCCGATATCATAATCGGTGAATTCACGTAAATTATTTTTATTTCGGCGTGGGGTAAGTAACCCTTCCTGTTCATAGTACCTAAGTGTACTCGGCGTTACACCGAGGATTTCTGCAAATTCTCCAATCGAATAAGTAATAGTATCCACCTCATTCTTATCTAGTTATTCTACCCATAAGATACACCTAAAGTGAGCTTTAGGCGAATGATTTTGGCTATTAAAAAACCAAATAGCGTTCTCCTTCATGTAATAGTGATAGAAGAATTCTATTTGGCTCTTTTCTAAATAACTAATCGTAGAACAATTAACGATTAGACAATTTGTTTCGTGGGGCGAATCAAGATTTCGCTTACTGCCACAGTGTCAGGCGTGCTGATTGCATATGCTACTGCATCTGCGATATCGCTTGATTTCAAAGAAAAGCCTTCTTCACCCTTACTCATAAGATTCTTTACCGATTCTCGGCCTTCAGGATCATTAATTGTTGTATAAAGTTCAGTAGTTACAGCACCTGGTGAAACAATAGTTGACCGAATATTATTTTCCCTTTCTTCCTGGCGTAAGCCCTCCATGATCGCTCTAACTGCAAACTTAGTCCCACAATATACAGCAGAACCAGGATAGACAACATGTCCCGCAACTGAGTCAGTTGCAATAATATGACCAGATTGTTGTTTTTTCATAATAGGTAAAACGGCAGCAATACCATTTAAAACCCCCATGATGTTAATGTCTAACATCTGGCGCCATTCATCAAAGCGTGTTTCTGAAAGTGGGGCAGTTGGCATAATACCAGCGTTGTTATAAAGTACATCTACACGACCATGTTTTTCAACTGCTAGATTTACAACAGCTTGAACTTCCTCTTTATTTGTTACATCCGCAACAGCGTATGAAATTTCTGCATTCGGTAATGCTTCAACAAGAGCTTTTAAACGATCTTCGCGACGAGCAGCAATCACTAATTTTGCGCCTTCTTGAGCAAGTTTTTTAGTAGTGGCTTCACCAATGCCACTTGATGCGCCCATAATAACGACAACTTTTCCTTTTACATTTGTCATAGTAACTTCCTCCTTTAGTATTCTTACAGTTATAATCTACACTTTAAAGTTGACTTTAAGTCAATAGATATAAATTTATTGTTTTCCAACTTGTATACGTTGCTCCTTATTTCTTTGTCCCTTTACAAAAACAATGACTAAACCAACAATAGAAATCATTAAAATGAAAATTGAGTTTGTGAAAATCAATGATTGAACATTATCTACATGTAATAAGTACGAAAAAATTAGCCCTTCATAAGGGGAAAGTGTAGCCCCTATGTTATAAGCAATCAGTACGATTGTAGTTCCTAATTTAGCTATTTGGGATGTTTGCTGAGTAAATGTATGAAGTAAATAGGGCATGATACTCCGAAACGAAAAGCCAATTACCATGGAACACAATGTAGTTAGTAATATACTTTCTGAAATAGTCGCCACGTACATAAAAACTCCCAGTAGTAGAAGTGATATAGGCATTGTATAATCTTTCAGAAATTGAAAAACCTTTCCGAATACAAAACCAGCAATAAATGCTCCTAAACCAATAAAAGCAATCATATTGCTACCATTTGTTGCATTACCAATGTTCTTTTCTAAAATTAGAGGAGTAATCTCAATATTGTAATTGATAAAAATAGTTACTATTACAAATAGTAAAATTCCAAAACCAATTACCAAGCGATAGATTCCTCTATCATGGGAAGTATCTGATATCGTTGTTTTTTGTGTAGCATGTTTATTTTCAAATTGCTTTTTATCATCTGGAATAAAGAAAAAGAAAGCTAAAAAAATAGGGAGTGCTAGAGCATAAACAAAAAATGAAGTATGCCAGTTAATCTTCAACAACTGTCCTACTAAAAAGGTTAAACAGATGCCACCTAATCCTTCAAATGAACTTTCCATTCCAATTACTTTTGCTCGTTTACGTGGATCATTTTGATACAGATCACTAATCATTTGAATGATTAAACGGTTGAATAACCCTATCCCTAAACCAAAGATACAACGTGAAAAAAATAATAAAGAGAAGATATCATGTTTTAACGCAGGAACAATTCCTGAAAGGAAAACAAGTCCTAGACCAGTTAATATTGTTTTTTTCTTTCCAATCCATAGTTCTAGTCGATTTCCAATTAAAACACCGAGAACTACAAACAGGGAAGGGATGGTTGTTAATAGCCCTACATGTGTTGGATCTATATACGTAAATTCTTTCGCAATTGCTGGAATGTTTGCAGCAATTGCTGGACTAGAAGAGATTAACAATGCAACTGACAGTAAAGAATACAGCCTTAATTTCTCCATGTGCATAAACAATATTCAACTCCTATGGTTAGATGGGGATGCTTTGCTAGTGAATAGTTTCTGTTTTAGTTCTTCTTTTGAGATCAGTCTCCCTTTTAAGTAAATTTCCATCATAATCTTTAATTTTTTCATCTAGTTTTTGGATGTTTTCATCAATCTCGGTCCTTTTCGCTATCAGTAGATTTCTTTCATCAACTAGGATATTTTTGTGAGTTTTTAATGTACAATCTCCTTCAATAGATAAAATTGTATACTCAATTAATGCCTCTATCGTTAATCCAGCATTTCTCATACACTTTATAAATTCAATCTATTTGATGTCCTCCTCATTGTAAGTACGGATACCACTTTCTCTTCGACTTACTGGAGGAATTAAGCCTACCTGTTCATAATATCTGGGCGTTGATGCTGTTAGATTAAGTTTTCTTGTCACCTGTGTAATATTCATCTTCCTCACCTCACTATCTTTTATGTATTGAATCTATCATTTAAAGTTAACTTGAAGTCAACACGGATATTTTTAAGCTATAGAAAAATTTTTCACTCTTATTCCTTGACTTAAAGTTAACTTTAAGTCTTATACTACATCATATAAGAAATAAAAAAGAGATGAAGGGAATGATAAACATGGCAGAAAAACAAACAGCAGGACGAGATTTGTTAGGAGAATTCGCGCCAAAATTTGCTGAACTTAACGATGATGTCTTATTTGGTGAAGTTTGGTCTAGAGAGAAGGAACTGTCGCCACGAGATCGCAGTATGATTACAGTTTCTGCATTAATTGCTGGCGGGAATTTCGAACAATTAACTCCACACCTTCAGAAAGCGAAGGCAAACGGAGTAACAAAAGATGAAATTTCTGAAATCATCACTCATCTTTCGTTCTATGCAGGGTGGCCTAAAGCTTGGTCAGCATTTAACATTGCAAAAGAAATTTATAACGATTAAAAGAAAGTAGGGATCCAATATGGCAAAAGAAGAATTAAGCAATAGCACGATTTTTCCTTTAGGAGAAAAAGTTGAAGCAAACTTTATCGGAGACGCATACTTACAAATGGTATTTACGGATAAGACACCACTGAATGCACCAATCGGAAATGTAACCTTTGCTCCAGGAGCTCGTAATAACTGGCACTCTCATCAAGTGGGACAAGTTTTGTTAGTGACAGGTGGTGAGGGTTGGTATCAAGAAGAAGGGAAAAAAGCTCAATTACTCAAAACTGGGGATGTAGTAAATATTCCGCCGCATGTAAAACATTGGCATGGCGCAACAAAAGATAGTTGGTTTGTACACTTAGCCATTACACCAGGAGAAACAGATTGGTTAGAACCTGTCGATGATGAATGGTTCGATAAATTATAAAGATAAAGCATCGAGTTAATTGACTCGATGCTTTATTTATTTTATATAATAGTAAGAATACCCAAATTTCATAATGATTTGGAGTTAGTATTTTGACGAACAGAGCCTTGATGTTGAAAAAAGCATCAGTAAACAAGTAATACCAGCCGTCGCTTTCCGTATTAGTATAAGGAAACGTACCCAACTTTCTTGTAGAAAATAGAATTTTACAATGTTTTTAATGCATCTTCGATTGAGGTCTTTCCACCAACTATATCGAAGGCTTTACCAATTGTATGAGTATTTTCTAGTGCAGCGATAATGACTGATGCAACATCTTGGCGAGAAATTTGCCCATATTCCAGGTCAACCACCACTTTTACCTTCTTAGTTCCAGGGTCGTTAGTTAGTCCACCTGAACGGATAATTGTATAATCAAGACCACCCTTCTCTAGCCAGAAATCCGCGTAATGTTTGGCTACACTATAGTACGTTGCTCTCTCTAGCCATTTGTCACGACGATGAACATCAATTGTACTAACAATGACGAAACGTTTCATCCCAACTTGTTTGGCTGGAATATTGATATGGTGGTATTTTGATAAATTAGCTGGCTGAATTAAAATACCAAAATCAATCAATCCTTTGTCGAGCCGTTTAGTCACAGCGTCTTCATTTCCACTATAGAGTTAATACCGTATGGTTGGATAATTTAACTGTGAATTTTTCAATGCTTCTGCTCCCTTTCGAGTAACATTCCTTCGTCTGTAAGGCTGATACTGTGGCTATTTCGAATGAACAGTTTTTTCCTAACTCTTATTCAAGGTCTTTTAATTGTCTTGACAAGGTTGGCTGTGTAAGATGCAAAAAATTAGCAGCACCTGTAATACTTCCTTCTCTTGCCACCGTAAGAAAATATCGCAAAAATCGAACTTCCATATAAACGCTTTTAGTATATACATTTTAGAAATACTCATAAAGCATATCATGATATAAGATATAAGTATTTGGTGTATATAAAAGGCACAGTTAGAATAAACAATAAAGGAGCTAATATGGTGGCTTATAACACAGAAAAGAATGCTTTCATTATCCGAATTTACATGTGAATGAAGTAAAGAATAACATGGCGAAAATAATGAGGGAGGATATAATAGAATGAAATTTCGTATAAAAGAAGCTGCTGCAAAGGTAGGGTTACCTACACATACAATTCGATATTATGAAAAAGAGGGGCTTCTCCCTTTTGTAAAAAGAGATGAGAATGGAGATCGAATTTTTGATAAGGCAGATTTGCAATGGTTAGAGCTTATTATATGTTCACGAAAAACAGATATCGCTCTTTCGGAATTACGTAAAGTTGTTGAGTTAACACAAGAAGGCGAATATACATTCTCCCTACGCAAACAGATATTTGAAAAGCATAAAGAGAAAATGATAGAGAAACAAAGAGACTTGGATAAAGCTTTTAGAAAAATTGAAGACAAAATCCAGTACTACGATAACTTAGAAAAGCAGTATCGGGAAGAAAATTTATCACTTAAAACTTGATTAAGAACGTACCTTGCTATTTGCTAAGTCTTTTCTTTTAACCAGTACACAAATTTCACTAAATTTTATCTTGCACTTTAGGATTAACTCTTTCGTTTAGCTTATCTGTATCAAGATTTTTAGTACACTTGTTTTTCATTTTGGAATGACCTCTCTTTTTAGGATAGAGGCCATCCAGTTCTAGTCAAAGTACTTAAGGAAGAGATAAAATGAAAAAATTCACTAAGTAAAATACGACCTTACACCGTTACTCCAAGAACTGTGTAAGCATCTCAAATATTTTCCCTTTCGTTAAAGCCAACTTTAAAGTTTATACTTCATCCTATAAGAAATAAAAATTAGAAATACAGGAGGGAAAAGGTATGTCTGATAAAAAAGTTTGGTTTATTACTGGTGCAGGACGAGGAATGGGTGTAGAATTCGCAAAGGCAGCTCTACAGGCCGGAAACAAGGTTGTTGCAACTGGCCGTAATACGGATGCGATATCCAAAGCCTTAGGTGAGAACGAAAATCTGCTGATTGTAAAACTGGATATTACTAACCTATCTGACGCTGAGGCAGCTGTGGCTGCAGCAGTTGCCCATTTTGGACGCATTGATGTACTGATTAATAACGCGGGCTCTTTCTACGGAGGCTACTTTGAGGAATTTAGACCTGAGCAAATTGAGAATCAACTTACCACTAACTTTTTCGGTCCAATGAATGTCACCCGTGCCGTTCTTCCTGTGATGCGGAAGCAGCGTTCGGGGCACATTTTTTCAATCTCGTCAGGGGCAGGGCTTGTCGGGTTCGAATTTAATACCGCCTATGCCGCATCGAAGTTCGCCCTTGAAGGCTGGATGGAGTCATTGCAAGCTGAGATTGATCCATTTGGTATCCATACGACCATTGTCAACGCTGGTTTTTTCCGTACAGAACTCCTCACCAAAGAATCAACAAACTACGCAACTCCGTCCATCGAGGCCTATACAGGACGCAGAGAAGAATTCCAAGAGTTTTTTGTTTCTAAGAATGGCAAGCAAGAAGGTGACCCCACAAAGCTTGGTCAGGCGCTAATTAAAATTGCAAATGAAGAACAACCACCGCACCGATTCCTAGCTGGTGAAGACGCTGTTGATCTTGCTGAGCAGAAAATTGCTCAACTTCGAGGGCAAATTGACGCTTACCGCAACCTTTCAATGTCAATGGCTTACGAAGAAGAATAAACACGCAAGGTTTTTTAGCCTAAAGTTTGAAGTGGTTTTTTGAGATAAGTTGCAAAATAGTCTATTCTATATCAATACTTGAGTGTTCCAAGAAGTCGTTTATAAAAGTTTCATAGATTTTGATTACTTTCTTATAGAAAACCAGCTAATTTATCAAAATATTAGCTGGTTTTCTATAAGAAATAAGTACTTAATTCGTCCTTCAGAATAGAAAAAGTTACTCATTTATCCGGAAAAATATTAAGGGTAGTGTTATTTGTATATGGTTCAGCTAGTTTCCTAGGAAATCTGTTGGCTGAAAAGTTACTTTCTTAAAATGCAATGAAAACGGTGATATTTCACCTAATTGTAATAGGGATCATTTTTAGTGGAATTGGTGTTCACAGATGGCATGCCAACAATCATTTGGAATGGATAGACAGTTCACCGGTCTATAGTACAGCAAGTACTATGCAAATGCTTGGTTAGAGAGCAGTGGTCTTGATTATACGATTATCCTTCCAGGAAGTCTGACTAATAATCCGGGGACTGGTAAGGCAAAAGTGGCGGATGACCTTGAACATAAGCAAATTTCTCGTGAAGATGTTGCTTCAGCAATTATTGCTTCGCTTGAGAATGATCAAACAATCGGCAAATCCCTTGATCTGGTTGGTGGAGTAACACCAATTGAAGAGGCACTAAGCACCCTTTAAAATATTTATCTATCAAGGAAATCGAGTATTTATTCTATAACAATTGAACTTTGAAGGAGTCGATAGAAATGAAAAAAGTGAAAATAGCTGAAAGAGAAGTTTTTCCAATCGGTTTAGGTACTTGGAGTATAGGAGATGACAAGGAAAAGTATACGCAGGAATTAAATGCTGTGAGATCGGGATTAGAAGCAGGTATACAAGTCATTGATACAGCAGAAATGTACGGTGATGGGAATTCTGAGAGTTTAGTAGGTGACGCCATTAAACCTTTTGAACGAGAAAAACTATACCTAGTCTCAAAAGTTCTTCCTAATAACGCTTCAAAAAAGCAATTACCTATAAGTTTAGATAGCTCCTTAAAACGGTTGAAAACAGATTATTTAGATCTTTATTTACTTCATTGGCAAGGTCGTATTCCAATTGAAGAAACAATAGAAGCAATGGAAAAAGCTAAAATACAAGGGAAAATCAAAGCCTGGGGAGTTTCAAATTTTGATGTAACTAATATGACGAAATTATTAAAACAGCCCAACGGTCATCACTGTGTCACGAATCAAGTACGTTATAACTTAGGAGATCGAGGAATAGATTTCGATTTAGTTCCTATGATGAAAGAACATAACATGCCTTTAATGGCATATGCTCCTGTAGCAAGAGGAGATCGCTTAGGTTCTAATCTAACAAAACAAAAGGTATTACTGGATATTTCGAAGAAGTATAACGCAGATATTTTCCAAATTTTATTGGCGTGGTGTATTCGTAATGGACAAACTATTGCTATTCCACAATCTAGTAATCCTAAACACGTTATAAGTAATGTGAAATCTGCAAACATCCAGCTCACAGAAGAGGATCTAGTAAAAATAGATTCTCTCTACCCAGAACCAAGAGTTAGTGAGCCATTAGCTTTGTGGTAATTAAACACAGATGATAGCAGCAGGCGCTTTTCTTCCTCCTTTTAGTACGTTTTATCATATGCTGGTATGACGTCGAGAGAGAATGATTTAACCCTTAATACGAAGAGGAATTTATCTTTTACTCATCACTGTTTTAGGTTATATAAAAGGTACACTGTTTAACTTTAGAAAGAAGAAAAAACAGTTCATGGGGAATGGATAATAAAGAAAATTCCAAGTGAAATGCTTGCTTTTTGTATTGCTTAGAAAGTCTGTCAGAAGTTCTGTCAAAGTCTTAGCTATCCTTTATATCCTGTGATAACTTATAGGTGTGCATAGCGATTAGCAGTTTCAATTTTCTGTACCACATTTTTATTCATGTTCGTTCGACAGTCCTGCAGATGTAATTGTTACACAACAAAACCGACCGCCTTTACTGGTGTTCGGTTTTGTTGTGTAATCTGATGTAATTATAGGTAAGGTGAATTTGGGTTTATTTAAATAAACAAATAAATTTTTGTACTGTAAAAAAATATTATATATCATCGTAAAAATAAACTGGTGGGAGAGTTATTGTATTGGAAAGTAAAATAGGTAGCATAAGTTTTTTTGATTATGAAAAAGGCATTGGGTTTATTTCTTCGGATAGTAATGGAAAAGATATATTTGTCCATTTTAGTTCTATTCGTAACTTTAATCCTAGTCTATTAAAAATAGGACAAAAAGTCTCTTATATTGAATATAAGGGTCCAAAGGGTCCCCAGGCAGAATATGTAGTTCTTCTTTAAATACAGGTTTTAAAGTCATGTGCTGATCGTAGGTGGCTTTTTCTTTTATCTATTCACTTTTGCCATGTTATCAATACCATACCTTCCTTGAAATTAACGATTTTTATCCCTTGATTTGGTTTTATTTATGTTGATTTAGATGATAACGGAAACGGTTCTCTTGATTGTATAAAGAAAAAATCTTTCTATTGGTATAAAGATGTAATTTCTACAAATGGAGCAAACATATAAAACTTTTATCATTTTTGGATCCTTGTTAAACTAATTAGCATGGCGCAACAAAAGATAGTTGGTTTGTACACTTAGCCATTACACCGGGAGAAACAGAGTGGTTAGAACCTGTCAATGATGAATGGTTTAATAAATTATAATAAATAAAGCATCGAGTCAATTAACTCAATGCTTTATTTATTTTATATGATAGTTAGAGTGCTAAAATTTAATAATGGTCTGGAGTTTATTTCAGCATAAACTATTATTTTGATCTTTCGCTTAAAAATCCCACCCTTTAATATTTAAACAACATATAGAAAAAACCTCATTCTTCTTCAAAAAGCTTTTTTCCTTCATGGAGTCTCATCGCAATCCGAACTGTATGCGGCATTTCTCTTGCGGTTGGAGCATGACCTGCAAGATATCGTGTCATTGCGAGAATCATTGTTTCCTGTGCTCGTTCTGATAATGACGATTCTTCTCCAGCCCAATAATCATGCTCAACAACACCTGCCTCATACATTTGGAAAGAATGAAATTCAGCGTCCTCTCGAAGTAAGGAATGACCGAGTATATTGAAGAGGGTAGCTTTTTCTCCGCCTCCTGCTAAATACGTCATTACCCAACGAGCAGCTTCTGTCACTTGCTGCTGTTTATTCATAATTTCCAATAATTCTGAAGGATCCTGAAGTGTTTTTACAGCTTCAGAGGGTTGTGGCTTTCTAGCTGCAGGCATGTTTAGGAAACGATCAAGATAAACACTCATTGCACCATGGAATAGAGCACGTGTCAATTCTACAGTTGTGGAACGTCGTAAGCTTTGGTGTACCGCATGTGCATGAGTGAATGTATGAAGTACGGTAATCCAATCATTAAAATCATTTTGTGTATGGAAGCGTGCAATTCTTTCAGCTGCAGATAATGAAACCAATTGTGCTAACCGAACAGGTGTGACACCAGACTCAAGAGCTTGCATCATCATCTGAATCGTGTCAATCGGTTGGTCAGATAAGAGCTGTTCAACTAATGCACTTTCATCAAAATCGGGTGTTTCTATTGACTTTTCAGCTTTGAGGGTGTCTTCTAGTTTTTCAAAAGCTTCGTTTAATGGTTTGACAAGGTTGACTGGAGATTGCCAGCTATGGGATTCCTCGCTCCGAGACACGTTTGAAATACCAGGCAACAATGAAGTCAATACATAGGGACGATATTCTTCTCCGATGTGTTCCACAATCTCAAACGCCTTGTTATGAAAGTCTAGTGTATGTCCCGTATTGATATAAAAGTGATCAGTTACTGCTGCCATCATCATGTCTGCTAATTGTACATCTGTGCTACCTAATTCCATCGCTGTCAACAAAACACGTTCAGCGCCTTGTGTATCACGAACCTCTACACAATGCCGGTACCACTTTGCAAGCTGTTCAACAGATTGGCTTTCCATCTCATTGGTCACTGGCAGTGCTCCTAGTAAAAAGCGAGTTCCCATACCAGAGCTTTCACGAGCTACATGTACCAGACCTTGATACAAAGCCAGGATCTGACCTGTTTTGTCCAGTTTAGTTAATATATTCGTCATTGCTGTTAAGATCGTCAGACCAGAACGCCAGCCACTTTGTCGGTGTTTTGTTCCGAACTCCACTCCAACCTTTGCAATTTCGCTACAGGAGATACCCGCCTCTACTAGACCGACAACTGCTTTAGCGATGACTAAGCTTAAGTTTTGTTCTAGACCTTCTCGAAGTCGATTCTGTAATTTTTCAACGGTTATTTTATGGTGTGGTGTAGGCTTCACCCAAACTTCTCCGTCTTTTACCTCTACAGGATACGTAGGCACGTCATCCGCCCAGGGATCGAGCGTACCACCACTCTTTACATCAAAGCGAGCATGGTGCCAGTGACAAGTCAGAATTCCATCACATAAGCTACCCATATGTAAAGGAAAACCCATATGAGGACAACGGTTATCGACAGCATGTAATTTACCTTCATGTAGAAATACAGCTATACCGTGTTTCCCCCCCTTGACAACTTTTGCACCATCATTCTTTAACGTTTTAAGTTGACCAACATGAATTGCCTCTGCCAATGAATACACTCTCCTTTAAAAGTTCATTCTTCCAACACAGCTCTTAATTTCTATGATGAATATCATCTACTACTTTATATTAACTATAAAAAAGCGTAACCCTTCATAAGTTGGAAGTTTTCTCATTCAAAAGTCTAAGGTTGTTGAAACATCTTATTTGGAGGGTTTAGACAACTTCTAAATCCGTAATCGTTTCCCTAAATTCAGTACTAACGCCCAAGTTCGATATGTTCATTCATCTTTCTTGGGTCAAGACATAGCTGTAAAAACAATAATGTGAAATTAGAAGCTTGCTAATGGCAAAACAGTGTATAATCAAAAAATGATCATACACTGTTTTGTGCCTTCCTTATCTGGCAAGTTGCTTTGTGGGACTATCCATGTAATTCCTTAGTAAAATAAATACTACACTTAATATTAACGATAATACTCCTACTAGTATGACGTACTGCGTACCCATTTCTGATATAAATAATCCACCTACAGCTGTACCAATTGTTGTTCCTAAGTTAACAGATGATAAAAATAATCCATTCGCGAAATCAGGAGCTTCTGGAGCTGCAGACGAAATCCAATATTGATTAATATTCGTTCCTATACCAGCAAAGATTCCCCAAACTAAAGTCATAATAGCCATAGGTACAGTAAACTGTCCTGTAAAGAATAAAATGATGTAAACGACTCCCAATGCAAAAGGAAAAACTACTACAGTTTTGATGGCATTTTTCGTAAGTAACTTCCCTGCCATAATGTTTCCTATAATATTTGCCACACCGAATAGGACCAACATGAAACTAATTAATTTCCCAGAGATATTTGTAACGGTTTTAAGATACTCAGCAAGATAGCTGTACACCCCAAATACTGCTGAATTCAGTAAAAGGACAGCAATAATGGAAAGCCAAGTAATGGGTTTTTTTAATACGCTTAACTGTGCTCCGTAAGAAAGTCTTTCTTTAACAGGCATAGAAGGGAAAAATGCTAATGTAGCAATAAATACTAGAGCGTTTACGATGGCAAAGAATGACATAGATATTTGAAACGAGATTGTACTAGCAAGAAAACTTGCGATTGGTACACCAAGTACCATACCCGCAGATACTCCAATAAAGACTTTTGAAACAGCTTTTGGAGCATCTTCCTCACGAACGGAGTTAGCAGCCATTGTAAAAGCTGCTGAAAAATAGATTGGATGAAAGATGGCTGGAATCACACGCGCAATTATGGCAATGGCAAAGTTAGATGTAAATATAGAGACAATGTTACCTAGAACGAAAATACCAAGTACAAGTAACATTGCCTTCTTACGATTGACTCCCGAAAATAATAACGGCATAGTTGGACCGGATATTGACACAGTAAGTGCAAAGAGACTCACCAGCCACCCGGCCTTCGATACACTGATATGAAAGTGATCAGCAATGTAGGGTAATATCCCTATAACTCCCATTTCAGTATTTATAATACCGAAAGCTCCTACGGTTAATATAAATATAAGTAACTTATTTTGTTTAGACATAAAATAGATTTCCTTCTTTCTGAAAAGTGTCATTTTCTTGTTGCATAAAGGCAAGTTATTTAAGGAGCTATCTTACCTTGATCAATTAGTCAACTTGTTCAATTGTAACTGTAAAATCACTGTTGATATCTTGCAATTTCTCTACTCCCGATTCGATTTTTCCTAGTTTAATAAGCCCTTTTGAATATCCAAAATCCTTATAATATATGGCTAAATTCCCCCATGGAGCATAATAAGTGAAGTCTCCAACTGTAGGGTCAATTCCTAATGGTGCCTCTTCAGTAGATAATTTATTTGATGGATAACTAATTTTTTCCGTTCCTGCATAATCTTCAAATGTTAATGTTAGTGGGAGTCTTTCTAAAAAACCCCTACTTGTTGGATTATCATACATCCTAATAAATACTTCCTCTTTGTTAAACGTTAATTTTATTCTTATATTTGAAATACTATCTTCTGTTGGTTCTTCTTGTGCACGGTTTGAATTATCACTTGCACTATGACCTTTGTCGGTTTCAGATAAATTATTGTCATTATTACTGCAAGCAGCGAGGGCAAAGCTCATTACTAAAATAAGAGACAGACATAACAGTTTTTTCATCTTGTTAGCCTCCTTCTATTTGGGCATTTTATAAATAGAATGAAGAATTGAGGATGCTATCCATACATTTGTGAAATAAGTTGTCTGACCTGATAGAGTTACTTCACTATTTTTTAAATTGAAATCATCAATGGGTTCACTTAAAAGAAAACCATCTCGATTGATTAATTAACGTTAGTCTATTATTCCTAAATAGATACATGATGTATACAATGGTTAAATGAAATTCGTTCATTATTAAACAAACCAATTAAAATTGTTAATTATCTTTAGGGAAGTTGGGTAACCTTAAAATATCGAAAATAGATAGAAGAATATCCAAAAGCCAAGAAGCCATTAAAAGGACTCTTATTAAAATAATGTCTGAAAATACAATCAGAAAATTCATTTGATATCCTTTCCTTTTAAAGTTACGAATTCTATTCAGACAAAAAAGTGTGAATCCTTACAAAATAAGCAGGGATTCACACAGTGGGTTTCACTTTGGCTTGCAAAGTTCTCTAAGCTCTTCCAATACAAGTCTTATTTTTTCTTCAGATTTTCTTTGAAGAAGGACTCAAGCTTGTCAAAAGGAATTAAATTCACCCGATCGTACAAGTCCACATGACCTGCGCCTGGAACAATATAGAGCTCCTTCGGTTGGCCTGCTAGCTTGTAGGCGTCTTCACTGAACTCTCTAGAATGAGCGTTTTCACCCGCGATGAACAGCATTGGACGAGGAGAAATCGTCTCTATGTCTTCGAATGGGTAAAAATTCATGAATTTGACGTTACTTGTAAGCGTCGGATGTGTTGTAACTTCCGGTGACGAACCTTTAGGCGTGTATTCACCTCTTGGAGTACGGTAAAAGTCATAAAACTCACGCTCAACGTCCGTAGAGTTTTCATTTAGTTCATGTACCGTCCCACTGGTGTATTTGGTTTTACCGCCTTTAAATTCCACATAGCGTTGCTCTGCTGCCTCTTCAAGAATCTTCTTTCTCTGCTCGACAGTCTGAGAGTGTTTAAGCCCGTTACGGTTAGCAGCCCCCATGTCGTACATGCTGACTGTCGCAATGGCTTTCATGCGCGGGTCGAGCTTGGCTGCGCTAATGGCAAAGCTCCCACTGCCACAAATACCGAGAACACCAATTCTATCTCTATCGACAAATTTCCGGGTACCTAGGAAATCCACTGCAGCACTGAAATCCTCTGCATAGATATCTGATGAGACAGCGTTGCGAGGCTGGCCTTCACTTTCTCCCCAGAAGGATAAATCTAATGACAACGTAACGAATCCTTTTTCAGCCATCTTTTGTGCATACAAATTTGCACTTTGTTCTTTCACTGCACCCATAGGATGCCCGACAATGATTGCAGGTTTTTTAGCTTTTTTATGAAGACCTTTTGGAATAAAAAGATTCCCTGCAACTTTCATGTTGTATTGATTTTCAAACGAAACCTTCTTCTTGGTTACCTTCTTGCTTTTGTAAAAATTGTCTGCTCCATTGGACATGTCTGGTTTGTATACAGCATCGGTCTTTGATGCAGCGCTAACGTCGGTCTTTGATGAAACAATGGTCGCGGATACAAGCAAGCATAGGGCTATCACTTTGAATACACGTGTAATCATAGAACTTTTTTTCATTTTAAGCTCCTTTCAAATTCGGATAATTAAAGGATTTTCTTCTGTGGCATAAGCCATCAAATAAACTCCTTTATTATTTATTCTAACTGTTCCTTTTTTATATAAAAAATACTTATATCTTATATCTCGATATGCTTGATAAGCATTTCTAAAACGTATAAACTAAAACATGTTAAAGGAGGCGGGGAATATGGAATTTCGAGTTTTGCGGTATTTTCTTACGGTTGCAAGAGAAGGAAACATCACGAAGGCTGCTGATTTTTTACACGTTACACAGCCAACCTTGTCGAGACAATTAAAAGACCTTGAACAAGAGTTAGGAAAAAAACTATTTATTCGCAGTAGTCACAGTATCATTCTTACGGATGAAGGAATGTTACTGCGAAAGAGAGCAGAAGAAATTGTTAATATGGTCGGTAAATTAGAGGCAGAATTTACTTCCATGGAAGAAACAATTAGTGGTGATGTCTATATAGGTGGTGGAGAAACAGAAGCCATGAAACAGATTGCGCGGGTAGCAAAAGATGTACAGTTACGTTATCCCAATATACGATATCACCTCTACAGTGGAAACGAAGAAGATATAACAGAACGGCTTGACAAGGGGCTGCTTGACTTTGGTATTTTAATTCAACCAGCTGATATTTCAAAATACAATTATCTTAATATCCCTGCTAAAGATGTTTGGGGCGTTGTTATGAGAAGAGACAGTCATCTTGCCGTCAAAGAAAGCATTCAAGCTGAGGATTTATTAAAAGTTCCACTAATCTGTTCACGACAGGCAATGAAACAGACATTTTCAAAAAATGAATTTGCGGATTGGTTTGGCGAAGACTTTCATAAATTAAATATCGTCACTACATACAATCTTGCATATAATGCTGCTATTATGGTTGAAGAAGGCATTGGGTATGCAATAACACTTGATAAGATAGTAAATACATCTAATAGTAGTAAGCTTTGTTTCAGACCGTTAAAGCCAAGACTGGAATCAGGCTTAAATATTGTTTGGAAAAAGCATCAGTTTTTTTCCACTGCTGCTGATGTTTTTTTAAAAGAAATGCAGGCGGAGTTTTCGAATATTTCATCAGACTTATAGGGAAATATAATAAAAGTTTATACAAAAAGGAGAACTATTCGTTAGTTTAGTTTTTAAATTTTTTGAGTTATAATATTAAGCGTTATAAAGAGGAACTTGGAGGAAACAACAAAATGGGCAAGAATGATGAAGTACGCGATCAAATTATAATGACTGCTTTACGCCTTTTTAACACAAAAGGATTTAGCCACACTTCCATTCAGGATATTATGGAAGCATCTTCTTTACCAAAAGGGGCGATTTACCGTAGATTTACTAACAAAGAGGCAATCGCTCTTGCTACATTTGAAAAAGCAGGAGAAATTATTTGGAACCATATTGTTCAAGCGAGTGAACAAGCGAGTACGGCTACTGATAAAATAATAGCGATAGCACACATTTACCAAGACGCTGTCAATAATCCTCCTATTGAAGGTGGTTGCCCATTATTAAATACTGCGGTTGAAGCTGATAATACCTACCCAGATCTTCAAAAAGTTGCTTCCGAAGGTTACAACCAAATACTTCAGTTTTTGCAATCAATTATTGAGGATGGAATGCGTAATAACGAATTCCGTAAAGATATAAACTCTCTTTCTCTGGCTTCATTTCTACTGTCTTCTATGGAAGGCGCTATAATGGCAAGTCGTTTATCATTTAATAATGACCATATTTTTTATGGCATTGAACAAATTAAGGCCTTATTGAATCACTATTCTTCTTGAATGGCCCCCACTTCCTAAGTTATTGGGGGTTTTTTCATACATAATTCACAATTTCATTATGTACAAACAAACAAAATACTATATAATACGATTATCGGACCGGACGGTTCGGTTTGGTTTGGTTCGATAATAAAAAATAGGATGTGTTTATAATATGAAATTTCAGGTTGTTTTATTTGATGGATTCGATTTAATGGATGCAATTGCTCCTTTTGAGTTCTTTGCAGCTGCTGCAATTCTTTCACCTGAAAATGTAATAGTAGAGTTGGTAACGGCTGAAGGGAAAAGGCGAGTCAAAAGTGGCATTAATAACGTAGAAATTGAAGCCACAGGAGTAATTGATCCGAACGCTGAAGGTGTTATTTTAGTTCCGGGTGGAGCTGGAGATATGTATGGCGATGGTCCCGATTCGATAGTAACTAAATTAAAGAAAGCTTCTGAAACGAAGCTAAAAACTTTGTTAAAAAAAGCAGCGCAAAACCCTACTATTACCTTAACCACAGTATGCGGTGGTTCTACCCTTTTAGGGATGATGGGACTATTAAATGGCCGACATGCTGTTACACATCATATGGGAATGGATGCGTTACCGGCTATGGGGGCTAGGCCAGTACATGCTCGTATAGTAGATGATGGAGACTTAGTATCTAGTGGTGGTGTAACTTCAGGTATAGATATTGCCATTTACACAATTGAACAAAAACTAGGCCCACAGATTGCTCACTATATCGAGAAGGTATTTGAGGTTGAACGTAGAGGAACAGTTTGGTCAAATAAAGGTCAGGAACCTTATTTGAATTAGAATAAAGAGGCTCTTTTCCTTTAATTATTTGTTCTCTATTAAAACAAAAAGAAAGGGATATGCTTATGTATCCTCTAGTATTACTTGTTCATGTAATTAGTGCCGTACTTCTTGGGAGTTACCTTACATTACCTTGGCAAATAAAAAAAACGCTAAATATTCCAAGAGACAACCTGGTACTTCGTATTAATTTTATCCAATCGTATACACGCGCAGGTCACTATTCACTCATTCTCCTATTAGTATCTGGAGGCTTAATGATCGTCATATATTCTGCTTTTCCCTCAATAATTTGGGTAGTAGTATCCGGCATCACTTTACTGCTTATTAGTGCTTTTATGGGCATGATTAAAAAAAGACTTAGACAAATAAAGGATTCAGAAAAACCAGAGGATCTTTTGCAGAAGAATTTTAAAGTTTTAAGTGTGTTTAGTTGGACATTATTCTTTTGCATACTCTTTGCACTCGTTATAATGACTCATCCTTCTATACTTTTATAAGACTGAGGAGGATAGGTATATGAAGCAGCGCAAAATCCTAATTACGATTTTATCCATTATTTCAGTAATGTGGGTAATGCATACACTATCAAAGAACTTTGTAGTTGATCCAAGTTTTCAAGGATTCCTATCAAAAAAAGATGAACTTCTTTCTAATCAAATGCTATGGGTATCGATGATAAGAGTTCATATTATTCTTGCAATAATTGCGTTACTTACAGGACCTCTTGGAATAATTAAACGATTACGTTTGAGATCCTTAACATTTCATCGATGGAATGGTCGAGTCTATGTTTTATCTATTTTGTTAAACTTTATTCCTGGATTATACATTTCGTTCTTTGCGACAGGTGGCTGGTCAAGTACAATAGGGTTCCTTATCTTAAACACACTATGGCTTGTAACAACAATATTCGGTTATATGTATATAAAAAGAAAGGATGTCTTACGGCATAGTCAATGGATTACCCGAAGTTTCTTTCTATCCTTTTCTAATATGATTATTTATATTAGTGTCGCAATTACACATAATGGATTAGATTTTTCTTATGGTCTTTCCTATACGATTGCTGTATGGATTTGTGGGATTTTCAATTTATCAATAGCAGAAATTGTGATTAGAAAAAAATACTTATATGATTTTAAATAATTACGATCCTTTTTGAAACCTTGTGGTTTACATTTTCTGTTTTTTGGATTTTTAATCTTCCTGGTTAGCTACAAAGAGAAGTTAATATGAAGACATAAACAATATGGAGGCGATTACAATTCTTAAACGTCCGAAAATGAACGAATACCATCCCTTTTTTGAGAGGTACATAACACTTGTGCCTGATGGAGGATTACTTGATATTCTAAAGAAGCAACAGGAAATAACTATTAATTTACTAAGAGATATATCTAGTGAACAAGCAGAGTACCAATACGAAGCGAAAAAATGGAGTTTGAAAGAAGCACTCGGTCACATGGCAGATGCTGAACGCTTACTGAGTTATCGCATTTTTGCAGTTTCTCGTGGAGAGACTCTTTCATTTCCTCCATTTGATATAGATGCATATATGACTAATGCAAATTTCAGCCGACTTGATTTCCAAGATATACTTTCAGATTTTTCAATTGTACGACAATGCACCTCTTCATTGATCGCTGGTCTTTCCGACAATGCATGGATACGTACGGGAACAGTTTTAAATCATCCAACTACTGTACGTGCACTGGCGTACATAATTGCGGGTCATGAGCTACACCATCAAGCAATTATCAAGGAAAGATATTTACTAATGTAAATCTGCATTTTCCTGACGCTGCCCCATATAGTACAAAGCTACCTCATCTCTAATTTTGAGGTAGCTTCTTTTATTTGTTATAAATAAATAGCCTATAGTTTTAGAAGGCACAAATCAAATGGTAAAAAAACAATAATAGTCAAATATCTAATATTTCTATAACTTATAAAAAACATCTTATATATAAACTATATAAACAAGAGAAGTAATAATCAACATATTTTCGTTATAATTACTTTAATTATTGCCTAGTTTGTAGAAAAACAATTAATACGAAGCAGCGTTCCTTGTTTTATCAAGGGATGCTGCTTCGTTATTTTTATGATCTTTTAGCTATCATTTCTATTTCAATCTGTGCACCTAGAGGTAGGGATGCTACGCCTATAGTTGTACGAGCAGGATATGGT
>NZ_JAWRXD010000777.1:0-267 GCF_046535215.1 Priestia sp. SIMBA_032
GTCAATACGGTCAACGGATTCTTCAACCATGCGAGTCGCTTGAGAAAAGTTCAAGTTGATGCGCGAACTCGGTCAGCTGGAAGCGCTGGGCCAGCGAGCGTAGCGACATCAGTTGGCCATACAGTTCCGGCAGTTCTGCTGCCGAGGCGTCAAGCTGTTCGATCACGCCCCGCATGTAGCCCAAGTCCAGCAGCGACCTGAGCCTCGTGCGCAAAGCTTGTGGCAGGCAGCGGTTGTTCGCCTGCGGACCGGAAAGGGGCGGCATCG
>NZ_JAWRXD010000778.1:0-267 GCF_046535215.1 Priestia sp. SIMBA_032
GGCGATGGCAGGCCGCAGCCCGAGCGGCGTCGAGAGCGACGATGTCGACACACTGCTTGGCGAACGAGGTGTGCCACCGGTAGACGACGCCGTGCGGACCCTCGAACCGATCGAGGAAGAGGCCGAGCCTGACGCACGTCTCCAGCAGCTCTGCCGCATCCGGACGATCGGTCACGGCGGAGGCGAGTTCCGGAGTCAGCTCGCCGCAGACACTGCCGTCGAGCACGAAGTCGGCGATGTCGGGAGGCAGCGCACCCAGCACATGCT
>NZ_JAWRXD010000779.1:0-267 GCF_046535215.1 Priestia sp. SIMBA_032
GGCGGTGATCGGGGCGGCGGACGAGCCGGAACCCGAGCCGCCGCCGCTGCCCGTGCTGCCGCTGCTCGCCGTGGTGCCGGATGCGGACGAGCCGCCGCTCCCCTTCGCCTGCGCGGCGGCGAGCTGGCTCTTCATGCTGGCCAGCTGGCCTTCTGCAGCGGACGCCTTCTGCTGGGCGACGGCGAGCTGCTTGGCCGCGGAAGCCTGCGTGGCGAGGGCCGCCTTCTGCAGCGCGCTGAGCTTGCCCTTCTGCGACGCGATGGTTTC
>NZ_JAWRXD010000780.1:0-267 GCF_046535215.1 Priestia sp. SIMBA_032
GTAAATAATTCGGCTCCACCTGTTATGGTTTCAAATGTAGCTTATGGTAGAACGATTTATGTAAAATTAGAAACAACATCTAAGAGCAAAGATGTACAAGCTGCTTTTAAAGCCTTACTTAAGAATAACAGCGTTGAAACAAGTGGACAGTATAAAGATATTTTTGAAGAAAGTACCTTTACTGCTGTAGTATTAGGCGGAGATGCGAAAGAACATAACAAGGTTGTTACTAAAGATTTCAATGAAATCCGAAATATTATTAAAGAT
>NZ_JAWRXD010000781.1:0-267 GCF_046535215.1 Priestia sp. SIMBA_032
GGACCTCTTCATGGAGAGGTCCTTCGAAGATGTGACCCTGGCCTCGATCGCCAAGGCCTCGGGTGTCTCGCACCAGACGGTGCTCAATCATTTCGAATCCAAGGCCGGGGTGGTTCGCGGACTGGCGGAGTCGTTGGCCCAGCAGACCAACGCCGCCCGTCACGCCGCCCGAGCCGGCGACGTCCACGGTGCCATCAACGCGTTGGTCGGTGAGTACGAGCTGATGGGTGATGCGAACGTCCGATGGGCGATGTCGGCTGACCGGTT
>NZ_JAWRXD010000782.1:0-267 GCF_046535215.1 Priestia sp. SIMBA_032
GTTACGTCGATCGCCGTGCTGTCGTTCCCATCGTCAACTAAGAAGACACGAGAGTTACTGTTGCCACTAACGGTCAGTTGGTTGGCACCGAGACCGTCGAGGGTGATGGATTTATCGATATTTAACTGGCCGAGTGTTAAGCCGATCGTCCCTAAGCCGAAGCCAGTATCTTGGTTGGCCAGATTGGAATTAAACGTAATGGTATCGCCGTCGTTGGCTAAGCTGATGGCTTCTCGTAAAGATAGATCGTTAGCGCTGTAGTCGCCG
>NZ_JAWRXD010000783.1:0-267 GCF_046535215.1 Priestia sp. SIMBA_032
GACGTGGACCCAATCTCGTCCATCCGGGCTGCTTTACAAAAGCTAAGTGAGCTTCCGCCTTCCCAGGTTGGTGAGGTACTAGGGCCTACCGGTCGGGGAGTCCGAGGTTATCTCGTACGACAAGTTTCGCGTGCCGTCGCCGCCCTTCAGCACATGGCAGCGATGCTACGTGACAGGAAAAATCCAGAAGATCAGGCAAGATTTGAGAACGACCTAAACAGTGCCGTTCGAGAGGTACTGGGAGCCTCGCTCGCGGTGGCCAAGTGG
>NZ_JAWRXD010000784.1:0-267 GCF_046535215.1 Priestia sp. SIMBA_032
GGTCTATCGCAAAAGCTGATATTCATGCTAACACGACTTCCCCTTCCCGCAGCGCAGCATGAATTCGCACGTGCAAAACAACCGCCGGCGCGTAGAGCCGGCCGGTCGCGCACGCGGTTCGAACGATCGTCCGCCGCAGCAGGATGCGCCTGTCACCGTCCCGACCCGGCAGGGAACCGAGCGTGAAAACGACCGGTCCTTTGTCCGGGCGCGTCCTGCCACGGCGGAAGTCATGGTCCAGATCATCGGCAATGACGTGCCGCGGCG
>NZ_JAWRXD010000117.1:0-493 GCF_046535215.1 Priestia sp. SIMBA_032
GAGGTATCTTCAGCTGAAGATAACACGCAGCTCTATTACGCAATTAAACAAAGTGACTATAATGTACTTGCTAAAGCATTAAATTGGGAAAAACTCACGGTAAATAAGAATGAATCTTATATTCTTATGAAAGCCTTAGATGATCAAGTTATTGGAACACTTCACAATGAAGAAAAGAAAAATACTCTTACACTTACTCAAAACAATTTACAACTACAAGTGAAAGAATATAAAAGTTATAGCCCATTCCCAAACAGCTTAATATACCAATTACTCATACTATCTGATGAAAATGTAGAATCCTTATCCACAGTTTCCAAACAAATGAGTGTATATAACTTCAAAGTTACAGATTGGGAAAAAGCACATAATATCGGTTCATCGTTTATAACAAAAATTGATAACGATAATGCAGCAATTCAAGCAGAGCATCCACCTTTCCATGCAAGTGAAGCGAGCGATTCCCTATATAAGACAAAACTAAATGTCGCTT
>NZ_JAWRXD010000785.1:0-267 GCF_046535215.1 Priestia sp. SIMBA_032
GAGTCTGATGTGTTGTACGGTGTAACAATGCAAGAATCAGGGGTATCTAAACTTGTTTCGGTTCGTTTAGATGCCGGAGAAGAACTTATTGCAAGTGAATAGGAAGGATGGGAAAGTATGAGTTTTTTTAAAAAACTAAAAGAAAAAATTTCAAAACAAACGGATACAGTTACAGAGAAATTTAAACACGGATTAGAAAAAACTAGAAATTCATTTGCGGATAAAGTGAATGATTTAGTGTATCGTTACCGTAAAGTGGACGAAGAT
>NZ_JAWRXD010000786.1:0-267 GCF_046535215.1 Priestia sp. SIMBA_032
GGGGCCGCGGAACTGCGCCGCACGGTCGACCTCGTCCACGGCGAGGTCGCCGCGAGCTGGCTCGACGCGGTGGCCGGCACCGTGAGTATACGCGTGATCGCGCCCCGCGACGAGGACGCGGTGCACCTGCTCATCGAAGCCGAACGGGAATTCCACGGCGAGCTCGAGCTCGGCATCACGGCACAGGACGGGACCGGGCTCGCCCCCGGTGCCCGCGTGCGCCGCGACGAAGTGCGAACGATCGCCACCCCGGGCGAGGCCGCCACG
>NZ_JAWRXD010000787.1:0-267 GCF_046535215.1 Priestia sp. SIMBA_032
CACGGGTTTCGCCTCGGTGCCGACCGATGCGTTCCCCGAGGGCACGACGGGCGGCGCGGCGGGCGAGACGGTCACCGCGGACGATCTCGAGTCGCTGACGGAGTACGCGTCGAGCGGGGATCCGCTCACCATTCTCGTCACGGGCGAGAGCACGGTCGGCGACGGCGACATGATCACCGTCACCGATGACAAGACGATCGTCGGCACGGCGGCCGGGGCCGAGATCGTCGACGGCGGCCTGTTCATCGACAAGGCCAGCAACGTCAT
>NZ_JAWRXD010000788.1:0-267 GCF_046535215.1 Priestia sp. SIMBA_032
GGTCCGCTTCAGGTTGACCAGACGATTGAGGCCAGCGGGATCGATTTCGACGGAACTCGGCACCTCGTTTTTTTTGCCGACGTGATGACGTACGCGGGACACGACGAGCAGTTTCTTCGTGACACCGCGGTCGCGTGGAATGGTGGATTCGTGCCAGCGCCGGCGTCAAGACTCGTGAAGTTTTTCAGGGCCGAAGCCGATCGTGAGACCATGTTTTACCCGTCAGAATGGCCGTTACCCGATCCGGCGATGATCTGGCAGTTCAGC
>NZ_JAWRXD010000789.1:0-266 GCF_046535215.1 Priestia sp. SIMBA_032
TTCTCGCGCAGTGCGCGGAGTCGTCGGTAGTACCTGTTGAGGCTGGTGACGAGGATGGCCGAGACCACGATGGAGATAGCAGAGCCGAGGAGGACGGCGAGGGTGCCTTGGTCGGCGATTTCGGGGTGGTTGGCGAAGGCGAGTTCGTTCATCAGTAGTGACACGGTGAAGCCGATGCCGCCGAGGGCGCCGGCAGTGAGGAGCCCGTGGAGGGTGATGCTGGGGTGGTTGTCGCGGCTGATCACGGTGTACAGCCAGGTGCCGAG
>NZ_JAWRXD010000790.1:0-266 GCF_046535215.1 Priestia sp. SIMBA_032
GCAGTACCTTTACTGATCTCCCGCGTCATTGAACTGACGTCGGGGATCAGTCTTTTTTTACCTGCCTTTCCCTAGCCAGCTTGCCCAAGCTCTCTTTTGCATCACCTCGGATTCTTCCTGCGTGCGGGCAAATGCCCTCTGAACGGTGAGCTCATAAATGACCGATTACAACGCACCGCTGCGCGATATGCGCTTTGTTCTTCACGAAGTTTTCCAAGGGCCGGCGATATGGGCCCGCTTACCAGCATTGGCCGAGCGCGTCGATG
>NZ_JAWRXD010000791.1:0-266 GCF_046535215.1 Priestia sp. SIMBA_032
GATTCATGAAGAACCAGCAATTTTTCATTTTGGGAAACAAGGACAAGGGCCTCAGTTACAAGAAGGAATGGTGATTACGATTGAGCCGATTGTCAATGTAGGTATGCGATATTCGAAAGTAGATTTAAATGGGTGGACTGCACGAACGATGGATGGGAAATTATCAGCTCAATATGAGCATACACTTGCGATTACAAAAGATGGGCCAATCATTTTAACGAAGTTGTAATTGGGAATGAAAGAGTTTACAAAACTCGAACGAAAAT
>NZ_JAWRXD010000792.1:0-266 GCF_046535215.1 Priestia sp. SIMBA_032
GTTAGTACGGGATTAACAGGAATTTTAATGGCTACTACTCCCATTGTTGCACAACTCGTCGGATCCAAGAAAAAAAAGGACGTTCCCCACGTTGTCATACAAGCAGTTTATTTAGCAATTTGTGCTAGCTTCGTTGTTATCCTCATCGGTTTCTTCGTCGTTTCACCTATTTTAAACGGCATGCGCTTAGAAGAACCTGTGGAACGAATTGCAGCTCAATTTTTAAGTATTATCGCAATAGGAATTATACCTTTATTCACTTACAC
>NZ_JAWRXD010000793.1:0-266 GCF_046535215.1 Priestia sp. SIMBA_032
CTTGCTAAGGGAGAAGTACGCATGAAAGACAACTCACCCGGCCAGCCCGAGGCTCATCCTGTCGTGTTCGAGGCCGTGAATGTAGCGAAACGATTCGGACCGGTGGCCGCCCTCTCGGGTGCATCCATCCAACTTCGGGCAGGCGAGGTCGTCGCCCTGATGGGAGAAAACGGTGCCGGCAAATCAACTCTGTTGAAGATCCTCACCGGCGACCACGCACCCAGCTCGGGCGCGCTTCTTCTAGGGGGACGTGAGGTCGCGTTTCG
>NZ_JAWRXD010000794.1:0-266 GCF_046535215.1 Priestia sp. SIMBA_032
GCGGACCAGCGAGACCGTGAGGATGCGCCCGGCCGAGGTTGCGGCGCCGGTGATGCCGGATCCGTGCCGGATCTGGGACTCGGCCGGATCGATCCAGTGGGCGTGGGCGAGGGAGGCGCCGACCGCGACGTCGCCGTCGAGTCGCGCTTCGAGGAACTCCATGCCCGCGCGATGGGAGGCGCGGCCGCGGTCGTCCACGAGAGCGACGGACTGCTCGAGCGGTTCGCGCCAGGCGCGGCCGTCGTGCAGCGGTGCGGTCGCCGTGC
>NZ_JAWRXD010000795.1:0-266 GCF_046535215.1 Priestia sp. SIMBA_032
GCTCTCACTCTCGATTGACAATCACCGCTCTGAAAACGAGATGCCTGTCGCGGAATAAAAGGACCTTTGACGGATCTGCCAGACTGGCACCAAGATCAGGAGCCATGGCGACCAGGGAACAGCTCTGCTCAACCGACGGATGCAGCAAGGTGCTGCCTTCGCCACCCGGACGAAGCCGGCGTGACGAGTCGGGAGCCTTACTGACATTCTCGCGGGACTCCGGATCGACCCGATTGCCGAGTTCCCCGAAAGACCGGCTGGTGGCT
>NZ_JAWRXD010000796.1:0-266 GCF_046535215.1 Priestia sp. SIMBA_032
TCTGTTGCAACAAGAACTTCAATAGCACCTTCTTTAAATTTACGTAATACAGACATACGTTTCGCCTGTGTTAAGTCACCATGAATACCTTCTGCTGCATAACCACGTAAGTTTAATGCTTCTGATAATTCATCAACACGACGCTTTGTACGACCGAATACGATCGCAAGCTCTGGAGATTGAATATCTAGTAAGCGTGTTAACACGTCAAACTTTTTCTTTTCTTGCACTTCTAAATAGAACTGCTGAATGTTTGGCATTGTTAC
>NZ_JAWRXD010000797.1:0-266 GCF_046535215.1 Priestia sp. SIMBA_032
GTGATCGTGCTTGCCCGGCCCGAAGGCGACACGCTGGCGCGCGTGCTCGACGCGTGCGACTCCGCCGGCGCCCGTGCCCGGGTCGACGGGCTGCGGCACATCGCGCAGCCGGACGGCATCGAACTGCGGATGGGCGTCCGGGCGAGCCCCGCCGCCACGCAGCGGCTCATCTCAGCGGTCGCAGCCGTGGACGGGGTGTCGTCGGTCCAGGTGGACCGGCCGCTGTCTTGAGCCACGCGTGCTGAGCCCGCGCGTCCTGAGCCCCC
>NZ_JAWRXD010000037.1:0-21743 GCF_046535215.1 Priestia sp. SIMBA_032
TTTGAGCAAACTACTCAAGATGCAATAGAGCATTATCAACATAACATCTATATTTCAACGACTAGGAAAACTACTGTGCAGGAGCAGTAGTTTTTTCCGTTTTTATGTTTTATAGAATATATAAGGTTAGTTAACATAAAACACGTTTCGGTATTCATAAAATTTTAAACTCATCTATTCTTGTACAAGGAAAATGTTCTCTGACAGTACATTTCTATAAAGAAAATTGGCTGTATACAATGAGTATAGCTGGTTTCAAAAATATTTTTTTAAAAATAGTTGCAACGCCCAGTACTTAGTAATACAATATACATATAATAAGTATTACTTAATAGCTTGATTTTTAAAAAAGTTATTAAGTTAAAATTCGTTGCAGTACTAAGTTATACTGAATATAAGTCTGACAAAATAGAGGGAGGTTCTGAACATCGAAAATTTAACTGAAATGCTGAAGGGTTCGCTGGAAGGCTGTGTGTTAGAAATTATCAGCCGCCATGAAACCTATGGCTACGAGATTACACGCCGCCTGAACGAGCTTGGGTTTACCGAGGTCGTGGAAGGAACGGTCTACACTATTCTCGTACGATTAGAAAAGAAAAAACTGGTGAACATAGAAAAAAAACCATCAGATATGGGCCCACCCCGCAAGTTTTACTCACTTAATGAGGCTGGGCGCAAGGAACTTGAGTTGTTTTGGAAAAGGTGGGATTTTGTATCATCAAAAATCAACGTCTTGAAGTCAAACTAGCTTCATAAAATAGTACAACGGATATTTTTAGAGGATCTTATGAAGCTTTATAAAAAAGGAGGAAAAATGACATGCTGGAAATATTCAAAAAAATGATTGGTGATAAAAAAGAGTATAAAATGATGATGGCACGGGTTGAAGCCCTGCCAAAGGACTACCAGTTTGTATTTAAGAAAATTCAAAACTACATGTGGAATTTCTCATCCGGCAACGGGATGGATATGTTACACATGCAGTATGAATTAATTGATTTGTTCGAAGCAGGTGCTGCAGAAGGTAGACAAGTGCTGGAAATCACTGGTGACGACGTGGCTTCCTTTGCTGATGAACTAGTGGCAAATGCTAGAACCTATATGGCCAAGTATCGTGAAGATTTGAATCAGAGTATCATGGAACGATTAGGAAAAAATAAATTCAATCAATAATACCGACTGAATAGCTAGTTACAAACGTGGATTGTCACTTTCGCTATTCAGTTATTTTTCCACTCCAGTACTAAGTCATACAGATTATAAGTCTGGCTAAATAGTGGAGTATAGGGAATCTAGCTCCGCAAGGCGCTCAGCTGGATAATTACAGCTCTGGTAAGCAAACTTGTGGAGCTTTTTATAAGGAGGAAAAACGTATGAAGAATGAAGCTATTTCTGTAAAAGGGTTAAAAAAATCTTTTAAAGACAAAGAAGTTTTAAAAGGAGTAGATTTTGAGGTCCATCGTGGTGAAATTTTCGCACTGCTGGGTTCAAATGGAGCAGGCAAGACAACGACAGTCAATATTCTCTCAACACTGATGAAGGCCGATAACGGTGAAGTAAGTATTTACGGCTTTGACGTACAGCGTCAATCGGCTGATGTTCGCCAGAGTATCAGCCTAACGGGGCAGTTCGCAGCTTTAGACGGCATGCTCACTGGCAAGGAAAACTTAATAATGATCGCCAAATTGCGAGGGGTATCTAATCCCGATCAAGTAGCTGACAATCTACTTGCAAGATTCAGCCTGACCGATGCAGCCAAACGCCGGGCAGATCAATATTCTGGCGGCATGAAGCGCCGACTTGACATAGCAATGAGCCTGATTGGGGCGCCAGCAATCATTTTTCTCGACGAACCGACGACAGGGCTTGATCCGGAAGCTCGGATTGAAGTCTGGAACACCGTCAAGGAGCTTGCTGACGGCGGTACGACCATCTTGCTCACGACTCAGTATCTCGAAGAAGCTGAACAATTGGCGGACCGCATTGCCATCCTGCACGGCGGAAAAATCATCAAGACTGGTACCCTTACCGAACTCAAAGAGATGTTCCCTCCAGCAAAGGTGGAATACATTGAGAAGCAGCCAACATTGGAGGAAATCTTCCTCGCGATTGTCGGTAAAAAGGAGGAGATGTAAATGAAAAACAAAACAGGTGTATTACTTGGACGTTTGATGCGCAACATCATGCGCAGCCCGGATACGATCATTACGGTGGCGATTACACCGATTATGATGATGCTACTGTTTGTCTATGTATTTGGTGGCGCCATAAATACAGGAACAGACAATTACGTCAATTATTTATTACCAGGAATCTTGCTGATGGCTATCGCATCTGGCGTCGCTTACACTTCCGTACGGCTATTTACGGATGTAAAGAGTGGACTGATGGCGCGTTTCATTACCATGCCTATTAAGCGCTCTTCAGTATTATGGGCTCACGTGTTAACATCTCTTATTTCTAATGCTCTTACTATCGTGGTAGTTATCCTCGTCGCGCTCCTGATCGGCTTCCGTTCCAGCGCTGATATCCTAGATTGGCTCGCGGTAGCCGGGATACTCGGGCTGTTTACGCTAGCCCTGACATGGCTGGCTGTTATTCCAGGATTGACAGCGCGATCTATGGAAGGGGCCACAGGCTACTCGTACCCACTGATTTTCCTACCTTTTATCAGTTCCGCCTTTGTTCCCACTGAAACGATGCCTAAAATTGTTCGTTCATTCGCTGAGAACCAGCCCGTGACTTCAATCGTGAATACGATTCGTGCACTCTTGTATGAAGGGGCTGTTGGCAACGATATCTGGATTGCACTTGCCTGGTGCCTAGGTATCATGGTCATCGCTTACTTCTTCGCTAGTAAAGAATTTAAACGCAAATTAGGGTAAATTTTTATAAATTGAGTAAACTACCCAAGACGCTGTAAGGTGTCAAATACATCTATTTAGAGCATTCACCAGAAGACTATCTTACTCGCATGAGGTAGTTTTTTCTGTTTTTAACCTGTATATGGTATACATATTTAGTTAACATAATGTCTCTTTCCTGTACACATACCAAAAAAGAACCCTTGGCGTAGAAGGATTCTCAAAGAGTTGGTTTCTCTCCAATATGCTGCTTTTTATACATATGTTGTAACCTTTATAAAATAGTATCAAAAATATATTGAAAACCTACACATTTTTAAATAATAACAACAACCGCTCCGCTCCTGCCACGCTAAAAGAGCGGTTGCCTGTAAAACTAAAGTTAATTCGCTTGTAGGCACTTATAGCAACCTCAGAAAGGGTAGTTATAAAGAACTAAAAAAGATCTGGGGCCGCTCTCCTGGTCTTTTTTTATGCTGTAACACCTGCATGAATCTTGTTCCATTTTTGGCGTGAAATGATTTTAGGAAAAACATCTTTTTGTCTGATGGCATTCTGCTCTTTACTGCCATTATATGAATTAAAGCCTGTATAGCTTTCTGTATCTAACATTCTTCTAATTGTAGTGGGTGTCCAGTTCTTATTGCTTTTTGTTTTAATACCTTCCTCATTAAGCTCCTTAGCAATTCGGTAGCAAGTACGGCCCTCTATAAATTCATCAAATACACGTTTTACAATGGCCGCCTGCTCTTTATTTATCTTAACCGCTCCGTTTCCTACCTCGTATCCATATGGAACCTGGCCGCCTGCATACTTATTTTTTAAAGCTGTAGAAAGTCTACCGTTCCTTGTCCGCTCGTTTATGACTTCCCTCTCGAACTCTCCAAAAGTAGAAAGAATCCCTAGCATCATACGCCCTATCATGGTACTTGTATCAAAAGATTCAGTAATACTTACAAAATCCATATTTAATTCCGCTAGCTCAACCTTAATGAATTGCAATAAGTTAAGCTGGTTTCTGTGCGCCCTATCCATTTTCAAAACGACTACACTTTCAAGCTCGCCCTTATGATCTGCAAGATATTCCATCATCTTTTTATATCTTGGTCTGTTTATATTGCTTCCAGAAAAACCTTCGTCTCTAAAAATCTCAACTAACTCCCACTCTTGGGAGATACAATAAGCTTCTATTCTTTTTATTTGTTCCTCAATGGATGTATTTTCAATTTGTGAATCAGATGATACACGAACATAGCCAACAACTTTTTTCATTATGTAACTTTCCCCCATGTATTAAAACTGATTTTTGATACTTTTATTATAATTTATATGTGCAGTAATTCAAATTACTGTATACATAATATTTATATATCTGTTGATAAATAAGCTTTTTATTCTTTTTTTTATGAATGAAAAATAACAAAAAGCAATTAAAAAAGAAAGGAAAAAAATTCTCTTGCTCGAATTATTGAAAATAACGCTGTATGATGTTTAAGGAGCGGAAGGCGAATACATAAGATTGGAGGCCACAAATGATTATTAACGATGATTATATGAATTCAGACGAAATATCAAAGCTTCTGGAATTAAGCGGAAGCAATGTAAGGAAATATTCTGCCGCGCTCGCAAAGAGCGGTTATGATTTCAAGACTGACAATAAGAAAAAGCGCTACTATACACATAGCGACTATGAAACATTGCATAAGCTAAAATTCCTGGTTCAGCATAAAAATCTTTCTTTAGAAGTAGCTGCAAATACTGTTATTGAGGGATTAGAAAGGAACCGCTCCGCTAGCCGAGCACATAACGAGCATACGGAAAATGAAGAAAATAACCGCTCTTTAATTGCTCCACAAGCTTCTGAAAAGTCACTCCCCCCGGAAATATTAGGAGCGATAGCCGAGCAGTTTAAACAGCAACAAGAGGTGAACAATCAGCTGTTAGGAATAATTGAAGAGTATAAGGCTGCCTTAAGTGATTCTAAAAATGACTTGAGGGAATTAGAGGAACAAAGGCGAGCAGATCGCGAGCAAACAAGCAAGCAACTGGAGCAGCTGCAAGCCAGTTTTGATAAGCAGGCTGAACAGATGAAAGAACATATAGAGAGCCGCGATAAAGAAATGATGGAATATATCCGCTCATCTCAAAAACAGCAGCAACAACATTTACTAGAAGCAGCGACAGCTCAGGAAAAAGAGACAGAAAATAAAAAAGGCTTCTTTGCTCGTCTTTTTGGGAACTAAGACAAGCATAGAAGCGCCGAAAATAAACAGTCTATTTCATTACAGTACCATTGTTTTATGAAATAGAGAAGGATAACTGAGTTATTCAATATTTCACGCTAAAAACCCTGCAAAAAACAGAAATGCCTGGTGTAAATCCAGGCATTTTTATTTTGTTCTTTCAATTAGTTCAACATAAGTCAAACTTATGTGAGCGATCAGAAGAGCGGAACACGAGCGTAAGTTAAACCTAAGTGAATCTAATCCACCTATGTTATCTAACTTTGTATATCATATACATCATTTTTGTAACTACTTCCTTACTAATTTCACCACAGTAGTACAAGAACATAAAAAACCTACTCCCTGTGCTTTGGGAATAGGTTAGATGACGTAAAATATTTGAAACAATCTCCAATACGCTTTTTTTATTTTATAACAACTTGGTAAAGAAAGCACTTAAAATTTTTTCAGTTTGCTAATACCAATGATTTGTAGTTCCTGTTTCCACGTTTCATTTCAAGAAATGACGCTAAAGTTACTATCGGAATTAAAGGTGAATTTTCTAACATAAAAGAATATAAATTAAGGTGAAATGAATTAGTAATATCACTTTTGGATGAGGTGGCTAAAATGTTAGTAAGAGGCATGATTGAAGCTATTAGTGACAAGAAATTAAAGGTAAATGATCTTGCCAAAAAGTATGAGGTTTCAGACAGAACTATTCAGACAAAAATTAAGAAATTAGGTTTCGAGTGGGACAGTGTAGAAGGCAAGTATAACTTTGTAGGAACAGATGAATCTATATTTGATAAGGACATCGATGAAGTATTCAAGAAGAATAGTAAAACTACTAAACAATTAACGGGCACATTTCCTATTCAAAAGAGGGTGAAAAAGAATATTCGGACGGCTAATAAAGAAGTAGCAAGTTCAATTCAAAAGGTTAATAAAAATAGACCCGAAAACGATAGCGATATTGATAGCGAATCTATTATCAGGAAGAATATGAAAAAGAATAATAAAAAGAAAATTGATAACATTGATCGTCTGTTAGCTGGGAAGAAAGCAAAGCGAGAATTCAGGGGATTTTATTTGGATAACGATGTACTACAGATCATTGACAATGTAGACAGTGGAATTAAAAGTGAACTGGTGAATGAATGTTTAAGAAAGGTGTTCAAAGAGAAAGGACTTATCTGAGGTATATACAGCCTCGTGCAGACGTTTTAGATAAGAGGATAATATTAAATGCTAACCAAGACAAAAGACACTCCTTAGAGTGCCTTCTAGTCGGCTATTTTGACTTATTGAATCGTCTCTGTTGAAATTCCGCAATCTTAAACACCATTCTAGTGTAAAGATCAAGTGCGTAATCTACAGACACGTCAAACTTATCACTTGCCTTCACAGCAACTTTCCTATCGTGAATATCAGGGTCATATGAATCTAGAACTTTATTAAACTCATCCCGCATATAACGATAAATGTCTCTTTCCTCAGGGTATCGGTCAATTAGTACTTCAACCTCAGGGTCACGATCGTTTTCATCAAATCCAGCCATAATGCCACCACTTTTCAAGCAGTAACCTTCAACGAGAAAAGACTTTTTCCCTGCTTTCCTTTCAAAGTGTGACTAATAGCAGGGATTCACAAATAGGGTTAATCAAAAAAAATAAAAGTGTTGAGATCCCTGTGTATCAGTATTTTCGCCTTGAAAAGACTTTCACACACCTGCAGGTAATCTCTAAATTCCGTAAATAGTGGTATTATCAGTCTAAGAAGACACTTTCATTACTTTTATCGTTAACAAACTAAAAAGCCACCTCTTGAGTGTGTGGTAAGAGAGGTGGCCATTTAGTTACATTTACAATTATAGGGTTAAATGACATCCAACTTGGGAAATCAGCTGGACTGTCACTATAACATATTCACATAAAAAATCAATTATTTAGAGGTTGAAGCATATGAATAAAAGGTGCGCTTTTTATTCATTCTTTCACTAATCGCTTACTGAAAAAACGTTGGTCTATCAAGGATGTATAAAAAGCTGCATACTCCGGAAAAAGAACCCTCGGCGGAACCGTTCTGCGACAAGGGTTCTTTTTTGTGGTGTGTTCCGGAAAGAGACATTATGTTAACTAACGTTGTATATGCTATACAGCATAAAAACAGAAAAAACCTACCTCTTTCCAGTCAAAAGAGGTAGGTTTTTTCTGTTACGTAATTGGGTTTCATGAGTGATGCCTCATTGCATCATGAGTAGTTTGCTTAACATAGTCAGTAACTATACATAATAAAAAAGAAAGTCTACTGGGGATCTCAGTAGACTTTCTTTTAGTTCATTTATAAAACCCCGAAGTTAATTTTACTTCTTGTTATAAGAATATGTACGTTTGTTCTCTTTATAACCTGTACCAATATATAAAACCAGTTGAAAAAGTGTTTCTTTCACTGGCTTTATACGAGGTGTATTTATTTAATGCATTATAGCATCGTAGATAGTTTACGCAAATTCATTTTGTATTATAAATACTGGTTCTTAACTACTGCTGATTTTCATATACTATAGAACTCGGAAAAGCTAATCTTCTTTTGGGACTCAACATTCAAAAGTAGAAAGAAAACACCCTGACTATTTAAAACATAGTCAGGGTGCTTTCGTTTTAGTAATACTTATTGGAAACAGAAAAAAACTACTGGCTAATCAGGGACCAATAGCTTTTTTCGTGACGTAATTAGAAGTTAGTCGTGATGATTTTATACATCTTGAGTAGTTTGCTCAGGATATAAATCTTTATTCTTGTATATGGACAATTATCCAATGTAATCATCCATGAGTATAGTAATTCATAACATAAAAGAGGTGTGTATATGAATTATTATCCTTATGATGATGGACGAAACCATCAGCAATTAGCTTGGCATGAAACGCTCGAATTACATGAGTTAACTGCCTTCCAAACTAATTGCTTAATTCAATTTAAAAAGGCAGTTAGAAAAATTCAAGATCGAGAATTAAAGAGCTTATATTTAGAAGCGATCGAGGGAATACAAGGGAACCTTAATGAATTACTATCATTTTATGAGTATGGTCCGTACCCCGAAGAACATCATGAAGTGAGAAATGATGAGTCAGCTTTCTTTTCTGGAAGTTTATTAGGTTTTACAAAAACTTCTGTTCGCTCCTATGCTGCGGCTATTACAGAAACAGCTACTCCATCGTTACATGAGATATTTAATCGTCATTTACAAAAAGCTATTAACTTACACTATAAAGTCTTTACCTATATGTATCGAAAAGGGTACTATCCGGCTTATGATCTCACAACTCTTCGTATGAATGATGTGAAAAATGCAAAAAAAGCATTAAATATGCCTTATTAAAGAACCATAAAATAAAGTATTAAGAAATATAAATCACTTTTCATAAAACTCATTATGTTAACTAAACATATATATGATATATATCTAAAAAAACATAAGAAGACAATCTCTTCCCAATTTAAGGAAATTGTCTTCTATTCGTTGAGTCAAAATCATAAATGACCCTTTCACGGCGTCTTGAATAGTTTGTTCTAATTATTTTTTGTTATTCATCTGGACAATTTGCTTAGTAATGGACAGCAACATATATTATGTATGACAAATACCACAGCTCTTACTCTATTTTCATCCTTTGTAAGGATGGCAAACAGCCCATGAATTAATTCATGGGCTTCTTTCTAGTAACAATATATGAACTAGAGATCTATTTGAAGAGCAGGAGGGTGCTCAATATTATAGTATGCAAAGTAATGGAAAAGGTTTGGACAGGCGTTCACTTCTTCTAAGAGTTCTACTATTTTTTATTTATTTCTTATAAAATCCATTATGTTAACTACAAATGCATATAACATACATCGCAAATAGTCGAAAAAACAGCACTATCCAACCTCAATGGATAGTGCTGTTTTTATTAGTTTATTATATAGACCAATGCTGCTATTAAGTTAGGAATAGCAATTGAAATAAACTTTTTTGAATCCTCTAAACGACTTTTATGGTTTCTCTCATTGGAAGTTGATAATTGTTTGTTACCTAAACTATAAATTAAGAAATCTATAGAAAGTACAATAGATACTAACCCTATAGATCCCGATAAGTAATAAACAAAACTCCAAATTCCTGAAAAATAAGAAATAGCTAGTACAATAAGTAGTGCAATTATTCCTGTTATAATTCCTTTTTTCATCTTGATAATCCCTCTTTTTTCAAAAATAATCCACCTATATATTACCACAAAATTCCTATTGATGAGGGAGGACCTAGAATGAACATTAGGTTAAGTAATAGTCATTATATAACTATAAAAAACAACAAAAGTTCAATGTATGATTACAGAACTTTTGTTGTTCTCTTCTCAGAATTTACGCAACTTATTTAATTTATGCAGGTAAGATAGGTAAGGGAGACCAGGGAATACAAGGATGATAATTGAAATGATTAATAAAATCTCGCTAATATTTCCTACGACTGCAGGCAACCAACCATATGAGCTCATGAGATTAAATAATAAAAATACTACACTTATAGTAAGGGTAATTAAAGTAGCCTTACCCATTTGCTTTTTTTCTCTTTCATATCTTTCAATTGTTGTTGCTTTATCTGAATAAATTGGTTTTATTCCTATAGATGCACTGAAGATATGAATTTGATTTCCCACTGAGCAAACATGTGACCATCCTGCCTCTTCAAAGTACATGAAATACTCTTCGTCTGCATCTGGCTGAAAGTCCATTGAATATTGTATTTCTTGTGGTTCGACCTTTTTTAATTTATAACCGAATAAAGCAAAACGGTCTAAAATCCATCCCTTTTTTGCATAGTCACTAAGTTTTTTTAAATCTTTTTCTTCAGAAAATGCAGTTCCACCACTCATTATATATTTGGTTTTCTTCACGTTATAGACCTCCTTTTTGGCTTAAAATCTCTTCAGCGTGTTTAATCATTGCTTTTCTACGCTGAACCTCTTTCTTTAATAAATCAATGCCTTTATCAGTTGCTACATAGGTCTTCTTTTTGTCATTTCCTTCACCACATAACGTAATTAATTTCGCTGATAAGAGCTTTTTTATAGTCGTATACATAGATGCAGGTCCAATTGAGAATTGATGATTTGTCATACCTTCAATTGTTTTCATAATTAGATAGCCATGTTTAGCTTCTACTAAGGACAATAAAATATAGTAAGAGGTGTCTGTTAGTTCTCCCATTTCTAATGAATCGTTTCTTGGCATTATAAACCTCCTTATATCATTAAATGATATATCATTAATTAATATATATCATTTAATGATATATGTGTCAAATAAGTAAAATAAAATTTATTTAAAAAAGACCCCAAGAACTTTATAAAGTTCTTGGGGTCTTTTCGTTTCCAATAACATCCATTATGTTAACTAAAGTTGTATAGAATATACAGTCCAAAAACAGAAAAAACTCCTGTGACCTGTTCAGGAATTTTTTCTGTTTCATGAATGGTAATCAATAGTTAGCTGATATTGCAGAACGTCTTGAGTAGTTTGCTCTAATTATTTTTGTGTTATTCATCTGGACAATTTGCTTAGTAATGGGCAGCAACATATATTATGTATGACAAATACCACAACTCTTACTCTATTTTCATCCTTTGTAAGGATGGCAACAGCCCATGAATTAATTCATGGGCTTCTTTCTAGTAGCAATATATGAGCCGAAATCTATTGGAAGAGCAGGAGGATGCTCAATTTTATAGTATGCAAAGTAATGAAAAGGGTTTGGACAAGCGCCAATGTTATTTAAAATTCCTACTATTTTTGATCATTTTATAGACATTAGTCTAAGCCATTTTACTAATTTTACATAGGATATCCTTATATCACATAAAGACATCCTATTTCATATTTCTTCACCAGGACCTGTTACTAACACCGCCCAAGTAACAGGTCTTTTTATGTAGGTTTCTTAAAATACTAATAAAGACATAGAAATTGGTCAGGCGTGGATAATTCTACTTTTACCAGTTTAGGACGAACACTTTTCCTGCTTGTACATATTTTAAAAGTAGAAACGTATGGAGGTGAAGGATATGTGTTGTTTTGGAGGTTATAGTGGGGGCTATGGTTATGGTTCCGGAGGAGGCTTTGGCAGTAGTTTTGCTTTAATTGTTGTCCTCTTTATTTTATTAGTTATCATTGGTCGTTCTTGTTTTAGTGGCGGCAGTTGCTAAATAAGTAAAGCTGGTTAAGCTTCTAACTATTATAAGAATGTATCGCCGATACAGAGTATGTAACTCTTGTCAAAGAAGGAGAGACCCCAAAACTATATTTTGGAGGCCTCCTTCTTTTTATTTATATTATACTTAGCAAGGAAGAAGCCCTTTAAAAGCTAACAACTTTAAGTTGTTTCTAATTGCCTTAAGGCAATTTTATATGTTTAACGGCTAAGATCTGGACCTTTATTCTTTGCTCTATTTATAGTTGTAGATCTCATGCTTCTTAATTGATGTCTTTGTTGGGCTTGCTCTTGGCTACGAGTAGCTTGTTGAATAGCCTTAAAAACCGTATCTAAGGCGTTTATGTTGCTTTCATATGTTTTTATTTCTTTTTCTAGCCATGGGACTACTGTTTTCTCCATTGTGTTCATACGGCTTTGTTGTTGTTGTAAATCCTGTTGTCCTTTATAACCCAGCTCCTTTAGATTTTCACGTCCATATTTAGCTTCACTTTGCAATTCTTCATAATCTTGACGAGCTTTTTTCGAGACAAGCCGTTTGGCTTTTTCTCCAGGGTTTCTGTCTAGTTCATCAAGCTTTTTCTCCACGCTGCTGAGCTTTTCTACTTCTTTACTCATAGTTGAGACATGTTCCTTCTCTATACGAACCATTTTCTGATGTTTTTTGAACTCGTCTAGCTTCTTTTCGTTAGCATCTAGACTTTGTTTGATGTTAGATAGTCTAAACTGATTTTGTTGAGCAGTACCGTGATACTGCTCAAGCTTTAATGCATTGCTGTAGGTAAGATACTTGCCAGCTGTTTTAAGATCTGGATAATAAGAGCTTATCTCGCGGATTTTGGCTTGTTTAATAGCTTCCTCAGCTTGCAACAGTACCCTAGTTTCGACTTGAATTTGTTTTTTCTCATATTTAATTTGATTAAGTCGATTTTCTTTCTTTTGAGAGAACTCTTGGTAACGCTGATAGAACTCTTCTTCACTTGAAAAACGAAGAGGCTCTTTATGTTTTTGAATGCTGTTTTCATAGCTTTCTTTGTTACTTTCTAAATCGGAAATTTTATCAAGATGACGTCGTTTCATCATGTTATTCTCTTTGAGTTTAAACGGATTAAGGGACTTCTTAAGTTCCTCTACTTTTTCTTCATTCTGTTGGATTTCACGTTCTAAATCCCTCACACGATCATAATAATTGCTGACATTCAGGAATTGCTGTTGTTGTGCATGGAAGTGTCGTTCAATGGGGTCATGACGATCACTCATTTTGCGTAGTTCTTCGTGACGTGCTGTAATATCTGCTAAGGTAATAACCTTTTGACCTACAAGAGACGCAGCTTTTTGAATATAAGTTTTCTCTATATCTGTAGAAAAGCTGAATTGCTTCTCTTTTTCCTTCATTTTCTTTAAGTGTTCTTCTTTTTGGTGACGGTAGGCCTGTAAATCAACCACGGCCTTATTGTAGTCTTGGCGCTCCCTATTGATCTGGCCACGATCTGTTTTCTTCCCTTTCTTCTCCATGTCATGTGCGACATGGCCTAGGTGAACCATTGGTAAGGTTTCGAGTCCACGCTTTTCATGAGAAAGATGGGTAATACGTTCATTGATTTGAGCTTGTTCCAGGGCTTTGTTGGCATAGTTTGCCCACTGTTCACGAATGGATAAGCAGCCTTCGCTGTTTTTGACGTACCCACGGTTGTTTTCTTTCGCATTCGCAAAATCTGCATTCCAGTCACGGTTCTTTTTGCCGAATCCATCTTCACTTAGATTTCTCATGGTTAACATGATGTGAGCATGAGGATTATTTGTATCATCGCGATGAATAGCGATATCAGCAACCATTCCTTTTTGAACAAACTGGTTTTGAGCAAAAGTTTGAATGAGTTGTTTTTGTTGATCATGATTTAGTTCAATGGGTAAAGCAATATTCAATTCGCGTGCCAGTTGTGAGTCCTTGCGCTTCTCTACTTTTTCAACTTCATTCCATAAACGGTTACGATCTTTCATCCATTCTGGCGCATTGGAAGGAGTCAGAATCATGGTTTCCGGTTGAACATTACGAGCATAAAACTTTTGCTCGTCTGTACGTTCATCATGCAACTTTTCGCCACTGCGATAAGCAGCTGCAGCGACAGCCGATTGTCCTTTTGAACGACTAATGATTTGCATCGATAGATGGTAGATAGCCATAATTCTCTCCTCCTTTCTTGAGAATGGGTTAGTGAGTTAGGAATAAGTTGATGAGAGCACAAGGTGCGCTAATCAACGCTTTTGATGAAATCAGCATCCTGAACACCGAAGGTGTCAGATGGTAGTTTCATCTTTGCCGATAGGCAAACGGGTTTTATGAAATTCGTCATTTAGGCGAATGGGTCTTTGGTTTTGTCTTTTCGTTCCGAAGGAACCGCACACATCGGTACGATGTATAAGTGCGCCCTTATCTCTTCGATCTAAGGGAATTATACCATATTCTGGTGAGAGAATCTATGCTAATGATACCAATTTATCTCAATTTTTGATACAATTAAAACAAACATTAGAGAACAGTAAAAGGAGATGAGAATGGGTGCCGAAGAAACGAACAGATGAGGAAATTCTTCAGGAGTTAGAAGAGAAAATTGAGAAGATGAAAGCGAAGAAACAACAAGTTGAAGCGCGTAAAAAAGAGAAGGAGAGAAAAGAAAGAACAAGACGACTGATTCAAGTCGGCGCAATCTTCGAGAAATACTTTGAAATTCAAAGTGAAGAAGAAGCCGAAAAGATTGCGAAGGCTTTGCAAGCGTACGTAGGAAAAAATAAAGAGAAGATTTTGCATCATGATGTTGTGGTAACTCAGAAAAAGAAAACAATGCAAGAAGCAGCATCTACAAAAGAATAATGTCTTTTACTATACTTAATTCAAAAGTTACACTATCAGATTAAGCAAAAAAACATCTTAAAATCGTCGAGGAACTTGTCGGATGAATTAAGATATAGCTATCCCTTCTTTCAACCATAGGCTTCAGCTAATCCGCCAAAGTCTATAAAAAATACCATAAAAGCCAAGTAAGTTTAGACTTATTAGAATCTTAACTGAAAACTCCATGTATATGTATGCATAACTCTTCTCCTTAGCTTGAAGTGTTATATATAGCGAAATTGATTTCTACAGCCTTATAACAATATTCATAGCTAAATATACTTGTTTTGATATATTTTGCTAATTTTTATTGAATTATGAGACTACTTAACGCTATAATAAAACTAACAAAAACGTGCGGATAGAAAAAAGACTTCAACTGTTTAAGTAGTGCAGGAACACTCTTAAACCGTTCACCCTATACACAGTAGGGAAAACACTTGTCGAAGTCTCTTGTTAATAGTTTCATTATCGATAAGATAAAACTTATGTTTTTATTTTATATGAAATTGACATCTATTTCAAGAGCTTCGTTCATCTAAATCAAGACATTGTTTTCCTTTCATCAGGGAGACAGTGTCTTTTTTGTATTCCTTAAAGGAGAAGATGAACAGATGAACAAGATATTGACTTGCTATTTAAAAGATGTAGATACCTTCAATGGACGATTAAAATGGTTATGGCAACAAAAAGCTACCCTTCGTACAAAAAAAGACGAATTTCTGGAAACACTCCGTACTTATTTTAAACAACAACAACTAGCCTTACATAAAGAATTCCCTAAAAAACGAATGGAAATGCTCGATCACGTAATTTACAATCTTGTAGCTACGGGTATTCAAGCGATCCGTTCAGAAACACTGATGAAAAAATTTAACGCATCTAAAAGTACGGTTTCTCGTTTTGTAAAATCATTAAAAGATACACCCTTTATACTTGTGGCACGTTACATTAAAGAAGATACAACAGGTGCTCACCCTGACAGCTATGTATTTGTTCTTAAAAGTCATAAGAATTTTAATCGAATTTGCGATGAGGTCTTTTTTGCACATGATACAACAGGTGTACAAACGCTTCAACAAGAAGAAATGACAACTCCTGTGACAACTCCTGTGACAACTCCTGAACATGCTGAAAACGTTGATACACCAAGCTTAGAGGGCCCAAAAACATCTAATGCCTTTATTAACCTTGATTTACCTGTAAATCATATAAATAATCATTTAATATCTGCTTCACAGTCATTTGCTTATATCAAAGGTGTGCCTAAAAAAGTAAATAATGTGTATGCAGGTAAATATGGTCATCAACTAAAAGAATTTTATGCTCGTATTCAAAATGCGGCAAAAGCTGTAAAACGAGATACAGAGATTGAGATTATCAAAGAACAAGTACATGAGGTCGCTTATACAGCCATTGTAGGCTTAGATAAATATGTTCATGAGGCAAATCATAAGGGTACTACCCTATCACTGGATGAAATGTGCCGTCTTGTTTATCAAATTGCTTTTAATCAATTTACCAATCTACTAAAAGGGAATAAGGAAGAACAATCATCTGAGTCAGACATACATACTGAAGCTGAAACAGCTCTATTTACGCCTACACATATCATCCGTAAGGAATTGGTTCCTGCTTGGTTACAAGCTGAACAGGAGCAAAAAGAGTGTACACAGGAAACAGCTATTTCTCTGGAGCAACAGCTTGAAATGATCCAATTAAAGCAAGATTTAGGGCAAGAACTAACGCCAGAAGAAGAAAATTTACTCCAAGAGCACAGTTCTATGTACAGTAAGTTACAAATGGCACAGTTGAAACAAGATATAGGGAAAGTACTAAACCCAGAGGAGCAAGCTTTACTGCGTCAACATGACCAGTTGAAAGACACAGCTTCCTAATTAAAATGTGCAGAAATCCCTTAGAAGCTAAAGTATTAATAGAGTAAGTTTATTTAAAATATATTCCTAAATAATAAATGCCTAAATAGGAAGGGGGGACCTTACCCTCCCTTGCTTTAAAAGTACACCCTAAAACAATCACCTATAGCGGAAAATTTGAATACTGTGGGAAAGACTATTAAATTAAATCCAGGGGGAGCACAATGTGACAAAACTATTCGCTATCAATGCAGGGGATTCCCTTTTTGCCGTTGCGAAAGCAGAGAACGAAGAAGAAGTCATTACTATTCTTGTTAACCGCGAACTAGAAGAACAAGAGGATTTTAGTGTTAGAGCGCATATTGATGATTTTTCGATTGAAGGGCTGTATGGTGATTTCTTTCATGATGAAAAGGGATCATTTATTGATAGTCGCATTTTAGACTATCCTCGCCATATAAGAAAAATGAGCACTAAAGAGTGTCATACCTATATTCGATCACATGTTGAAAAGAACGCTAGAGCCTTTTGGAAAGGTCATCCGTTCTATGCGGATCTCTATTTGCGAGAAGTCAAAAAGTATGAGGCTTTAGAGAAAGAGGAAGGAAATACGTTCCGTCCGCATTTTTCGGAGGAATTTTATTTCAATACGGCCAAATTAATTATTACTGGAACGGATTGGTACGGGGAAGGTTTGCAAATCATTGAAATCGACTTAACGGATCGTAATTACCAGCTTATTTTTGAACTTACTTTAGAGGAATAAGCGCCGAGAGGGTTTTATACCTCTCTTTATATAAATGAATCTTAGAAGCAAAACAAGGGGCCTATCATGGTTGAAAAACTATTAAACTTCTTAGACAGCTTAGAGGCAAAAGACCATAAATTCCTTGATTCTATTCATGCATTAAATGTAGAGTCAGACGGCCTTCTAACAGGGGAAAGTAAACAAGTGGAAAGACTGATTATTTACGTATTAGGCGGAAACGATAAACATTTTGAGTACATGCAAGATTCAGGTGTTTTCATGAACTACGCGAATAAAGAGACAAGCGGAAACGAATTAATTTCGACAATTAGACAAGCTATTGAGAATAACTGGAAAGGACCAATTCAAACTAGCGTGACATTTAGCTAAAGGAGTTGTCACAAGTGGACATTATTCTTCAAGCAAAAACGTTGGAAAAGAAACACCTTTCCCATCCCTGGGTGTGGGATTGTCCCTCATGTGGCAAAAAGGTCTCTCCTCAGAGGGAAGACGTGTACTATCAAGTAATTGGCAAAGGGTTTATTGACCAAAGAATTGTCTATACGGCTTGTTCTGTCGCTTGTGTAGAAGAAAAAATCGGAAGTATCGTTGAAATCTTGTATATTCAAACCAAACACGGAGGGCGCGGGGTATATCATAACAAGCTACACCCTATATCTTCAAGGGTATTTTACGAGTTTTGCAAACGTATCAACATCATCAAAGATTATTAGAGAAGGGTATTGAAAAGAATGTTGCCACTGAAAATTCGAGATATTTAAACTAGTTTTCTCTTAGAAGATGAATTAATGATAGATTTTGTTTATTTAGAACTGTGTTCTAAATAAACAATGACTGAAAATCTACGCATGAGGAGAACAGCTTCAGACGAATCAAAATGCCCTAAAAGGGCTTCAAAGTATTGTTAAAGCTTAGATGAACAGCAAGACAGAACTAAAAAACTTCTTCGGGCGATTTCTACAAACAGAAGCCAGGGACCTGAATTGGGTATGTAATAGCCTTATAATCCCTTTTTATTTTCTTAAGGTTTTATATTAACTTTAAGTTAATTTGCTCTTAGAAAGGTCTTTGAGGTTTGTACAGCCACTAAAAAGCCTTTTTAAAAAAATCAGCACTTGTACAAGCAATCACCTCTTTTCTTTGATTCTCATTTAACATAAAGAATCAAAGAAAAGAGGTGATTGAAATAGGTAACTATACTGGTGATGTATCTATTCCACGATTTACTGATATTGTATTGTAATATCAGTCATGAAACCTTGATACGTAAAAGAAAAACTCCTTTAGCAGTAGAGAGTTTTTTTAAGATTACAGAATGTAAATTATATAAACTAAAAATGCTAATATCTATATATAAATAAAAGACATCTAATCCTGTTTGCTTTTATTAGCCAAATATCGAGCATATTGAATCATGTTCTTTACTACATTCAATTCACCATTACTAATGATAGGAGTACCTGGTCTCCAATTAACTTCAAAAAGCCATAATTTGTTTTCTTTGTCAAGTCCCACATCAAGTCCCAACTCGTCAAATAATACATCTTCATATAGAGACTCAAAATGGTTAGAAAACTGTAGGGCAAATTGTTCGAGATGTTTTTGGATATTATAGTAGTTATCACTAAATTCCTGTTTTAAAAAGATGTCGGTAAAGCAAGTATAACCGCCGTTACCTAGATTTGATACAATACTTCCCTTTTTACCTATTCTTGGATATATTGAGGTAATTACCCAATTGCCATTTCCATCTTTTTGCACATGTAGTCTAAAATCATATACGTTTCCAGATTTTATTTTGCATGTTATAAACTTCTGAACTAAGTAAGTACCCTCGCTTATCTGACTTTCGATAAACTCTATTAGTTGGTTTTCACTAAGTTTTAACTTTTGTTCGTTTTTACTAATATTATAATAATTATCCGTTTTCTCTACAAAGAAGATACCTGCCCCTTTATGTCCAGATAAAGGTTTTACGATTATTTTTTTATAGCGTTCAACCATATCTAACAAGACCTTATAGCTAGTTAGTTTTGAAGTAGGAATAAGATACTGGGTAAATTTCTTAGCCTGATTCACCTTATTATAAACGGTTAATTTATCACCAACGGAGTGACTAGTGAATGGGATAATCTTGCTTAATTCATGAGTTATTTTTGCCATTTTATCGTTTACAGGGGCACTAGCATTATAAATAACATCAGGGTAAGAATATTTTCTCTCAACCCATTTGCCTTTTTCGTAGGCCATTCCTAAAATAACTTTTTTTTTCAAATCCACCTTCCCTGGAGTGAAATAAAAAAAGTCTATTCCTTCACCTTTGGCAACTACAGCAAAAGCATAAGCTTTTTTTGCATTTATTGGGTCTTTACGATGATGAAGCATGCCGATTAAAGTCATAAAAACCATCCTTTCCCTTACTCTTAATTGTTTAGGTATATTCATTAATTTCATATATTATTTGTTTTTGATGAACCCTGGTTGTCCTTTTTTTATATTATAGATTAAGAGAAGGAAATATATGTATTTCATACGATGAAATCTTAGAATAGGATGATAGATGTTTATGGATACTATTGTACTTATTGAAACAAATAAATCTGGATCGAGTCGGGAAGCAATTAAGGCAGCAAATAATCTTAATTTCTTTACGGTTTTGTTAACTCGCAGAAAAAAATTTCTTGAGGAACGAAATGAATTCCCAGATGTACATCAAATGATTTTCACTGATACAAACGATTATAATAATTTAGTTACAATAATAAAAAAGTTAAAAAAGGAAGGGAAAAATATACAAGGGATTTTTAGTTTTATCGATCCTTTTGTTTATGTAGCTGCACGTCTGTCAGAGGAATTCTGTCAGAGTGATATATCCACTGATGCAATCTATCATATGGAAGATAAGATATTGACTCGTAATGTGCTAAAGGAATTACCCATTTCACTTAATTATTTAATTTACAAACCAACAGAATCATTGTCATCTTTTCTTAAAGCTGAAGAAATAAATTTTCCTCTTATCGTGAAGTCCCCCAAATCAACAGGATCAAAAGATGTATTATTGGCAAAGGATAAAACTGAGTTACATGCATCTATGAAAACTCTTTTGAAAAAATTACCTAATGAAGAAATTTTACTTGAGGAATATGTGGATGGACCCCAGTACTTAATTGAGGTGTTAGTCCATAATGGAAAGATTTATATTATTGCTGTGATTGAACAGGAGATCACAATTTTCAAACGTTTTATCGTCACAGGTTATTCTTTATTAGGACAATTAAATGATAGACTATATCATAGTCTTTTCGATGCTGTCAGTTCTATTATACAGGCTTTTGATATGAAAAATGGAGCTTGTCATCTTGAGTTACGTAGAGCAAATGATGGTTGGAAATTAATTGAGATAAATCCAAGAATATCAGGCGGAGCTATGAATCGTATGATTGAAATTGGACATGGAATTAACTTAGTAAAGGAAACTATGCAGTTAATGTTAGGTAATGAACCTTCCTTGACTAAAAATCACTATAAATATGTATATGCTCATTATTTAACAGTCCATTCTAAAGGAAAACTAATTAAAGTTACAGGAAAAGAACGTAGTTCTAATTATCCGGGGGTGGAAGAAGTTTATATAAAACCAAGAAAAGGGGCGATTCTAAGGCCACCTACCTCAATGGGTCATCGATATGGATATATTTTAACATCATCACATTATAAAAAAGAGGCTAAAAAAATAGCTTTAGAAGCAGCAAAAGAAATTTCTTTTGAAATTGAACCAACAGATGCAACATAAAGGTGCAGACTGTCAGATCTAAACAACGAGAACAGAAAAAAACGTTTTTGTACCATTTCTAAAATGAAAGATCAATGCCTCCAATTAAGCATAATAGATAAAATAAAGAATTCAACAAATAAAAAAACATTGACTAAGTCTCAGCCAATGTTTTTTTATATGGATACATATTGTTCAAGCCTTAGAACAAACCAAAAGTAAAAAACGTTCTCCTACTGTTAACCAAGGATCTGAATTAAACATCTAATTTAAGGTAATTTGATATCAACTTCAAGCTGATTAGCTTCTAGAAGGGTGAGCAAAACTTTGTATATTTTCGACTTGATGCAAAAGTACCGGTTTATCATTCACAACTGTACTTGAACTTAGGCTTGGTCTGAATATAAAAAGCATTTCTTACTTGTGCACTCCAATTTGCAAAGGCTGATTTCCATTCAGGAGTGTTAAAGAATTCATCTACAGTTTGAGTTTCAGAATGCCAAACTATAAATAGGTTGAGTGGAGCAATTCCTCCTGCCCAAATTCCATTATTTGCGTCAGTATCTTCTTCCCTTACTAATAATAAGGGTAGACCAAATTGAAAAGCCATTGAAGGTTCTACTTGTGAATAAACTGATCCTACCCAGAATGGAGTGGATGGTGGAAGGGGTCCTGTATTGACGTCAACTGTTTGAATTTTAAAACGACGAAGGTTTACGGCCAACATTCCATAGCTTGATGAAACTAGCCGACGAATATCAGTTAAAATGGATTCGGGATAACTTTCGCTTAAAGGTAATGTACGCGGAAAAAGCAAAGCATTCTCAATCTCTAAAATTAGACGGTCTAGAAACCGTTGTTGGTTGTCATTTAAATGAGTTGTCGTACTTAAAAATATGGGAATACGATAAGCACGGTCAATACACTCTTGGTGTGCCGATTCTATTTTTGCTTTATTTTTACTTAAAGAGCTATACTTATTTTTTTTCACTTTTACTTCATCTTTGTCTGAAGAGCTATACTTATTTTTTTTCACTTTTACTTCATCTTTGTCTGAAGAGCTATACTTATTTTTTTTCACTTTTACT
>NZ_JAWRXD010000798.1:0-266 GCF_046535215.1 Priestia sp. SIMBA_032
GTTGTAGATCGCAGACCTTTGGTAGGTAAGCATCCAGAGCATAAAAATTTTTATGTATTGAATGGTTTTGGTTCCAGAGGAGTGCTTATTGGACCCTCGGCATCCAGACAATTATTTGATTTTATTGAAAAGAATACTGCCTTGGATCTAGAAATGGACATCCAACGATTTACTAAAAAATACTATTCCAACTAACCTTTAATTGTTTCATGTTTTTTAGCAGAAGTGGGGTCGTATTTCACAAAAAAGTTGATCCAAATATTTCT
>NZ_JAWRXD010000799.1:0-266 GCF_046535215.1 Priestia sp. SIMBA_032
CGGTGACACGCGGCTGAGTCGTGATCACTGCCCGCAGCATCGGAGACGCGAGCACGGCCGCCAGCTTGGCGTCCGCCTCCGGGTCGCCCAGGTTGAGACCGCCGCCCGGGTACAGGGTCACGACGAACGGCGTCTCCGTGGCCTCCAGGTCGTCCAGGAAGTACGCCGCGTTGTTCAGGAAGGTCATCCAGGCGAGCGAGGCGCCGCGCAGCTCGTCCACTGTGTAGGGCTCGACCCGCTCCGCGAATTCCGGATAGCGCGTCGCG
>NZ_JAWRXD010000118.1:0-491 GCF_046535215.1 Priestia sp. SIMBA_032
TTTTCTACCATGTTACCAATCTGGCTTCTTAAGAAAGAGAGCACATTTGGGGCGGCTCAAAAAGCCATGGCTAATCGCTTCTTAGGCGATCATACATTTACTGTGCATACGCCTGGTTTTGAAAATACGTTAAAGGTAGTAGTAGAAGAAAGTGCGTGCTTAAAAGAGGGAGAAAGTGCACGTTTTGCGTTAAAAAAAGACTTAACTCTTCAAGACCGTGAAGATGCAAATGAATATGTAGAATGTGAAACGGTGATGGTGGATATAGGTGGTGGTTCCATTGATGTGGTTATTCTTCCCGAAGGGTTGAAAGCTGCCAATAGTCGTGAATCATTCCAAAGCATTGAGGGTATTCCTTATTTAGCGCATATTGATAAATTGCGTAAAGAGAAATTTCTAGAATTATTTACAGACTTACGTACCTTTGATCAATTTATTCTCGATAACTACAGCAAGCAAAAGTTTGTATTAAAAAACGAGAATACAGGTGA
>NZ_JAWRXD010000800.1:0-266 GCF_046535215.1 Priestia sp. SIMBA_032
CTGTCAAAAAACAAGTAATATACAAATCTAGTATGCATAAATCATCACCTTGAAAATCCCCGAAGTCTATGAATAGTAGCAATAAAAAAAGCATCCTTTTTTATTAAAAGAGGCTGCTTTTTTTATATTTATTAACACTCAAATATGCTACTACTTTTGAAGAGTAAATTGGGCAACTATTTGTTTTAATTTTCCTGCTGCGTTATGCATATGTTCAATTGAAACCGAAATCTCTTGAACAGATTTTTCTTGCTGTTGAATAGACT
>NZ_JAWRXD010000801.1:0-266 GCF_046535215.1 Priestia sp. SIMBA_032
GGTACCTGGTCCTATATTGCAAATCGGGAATACCAATAGCCGTTATAAATTTCCACTGGGAGCAAGAGGGTTTGTTAATTCATGGAACAGTTATGGCCCTGCTCACCATTGCGCAGTTGGTATCGGGCATATCGCTGATAAAATTGATAAACTTGGAAAACTCCTTAATATGGATGTTGTTAAAGTATGCTGATCTACACGATTAAATAAATAATCTGGCAGGCTGTACTATTTTAGGACAGCCTGTTTTTTATGAAGTGTTGCAG
>NZ_JAWRXD010000802.1:0-266 GCF_046535215.1 Priestia sp. SIMBA_032
GTTATGATTATAGAAATACATCCATCCACGGTATCCCCCACGGCAATTCCTTCGGAATCGTTCCAAAAAGCAAGGCTGTCGTAAAAAACACCTTCGCCTTCTTCGGTGTATACCAACTCCATCTGTCCTTTGTCACCTGTCTTATAAAGCAAAGCAGGACTTTCAATGGAAAGCATGAAAAAATCTTGGGTTGTTCCTCCAACAGCCCTAAAAGTTGGCGTAATGGAATCATATGTTTGAATATTGGACCTTACTTGAAGTGACCT
>NZ_JAWRXD010000119.1:0-491 GCF_046535215.1 Priestia sp. SIMBA_032
CTAACATGTTAAATTTTTCTGCTTCTAAGTGTTTCATGTGAAACAGTTGTTCTGCAACATGAGTAAACAATCCGTTTTTTTGTACCTTCACCTCATCTTCTAAAAATTGATACCCTTGTTTTTTTCGTTTGCGAGTTGTAACGCCATGAGCTAAAACAGTAGTGGATTCAGGATAGTTAGGATCAATGGTTAGTAGACATGCTTTAAAAAGTTGGCTAATTCCATAAAATAACAACATTGGTTGAATGGAAAATGGAGCTGTCTTATATAATTCATAATAATTTTTCCCGTGTTCTAAGTAATAAATAAAGGGATAACAATTTTCAAAACTTTTTTTTTCGGCATCCTGAATAGAGGATTTTTCATAACAACGGGCAAGATAACGTTGTACGTTTTGAGATGAAAAAAAGAAACTTAACTGCTGCCAAGTGCAAGATGTTTGATGCATATATTACGCTCCTTTTATTGTCTAAAAATTCTAACATATATAT
>NZ_JAWRXD010000803.1:0-266 GCF_046535215.1 Priestia sp. SIMBA_032
GTCTTAAGTACAGTACTTATTTTTGTTATTGGATCAGCAACATCAGGCGGGTTAACACCAATCAGGTTAACGATTGCTGGAGCGGTTATGGCAGCGCTTTTACATTCATTAAGTTCAGGTGTTGCGATTTATTATGATTTAAGCCAGGATTTAGCGTTTTGGTATGCTGGTGGTGTTGCAGGGGTTAAGTGGGAACACTTGAAATTTTTAGTCCCTATTATTCTTATAACGATTATTTTTGCAATAGTGTTAGGGAAATCTATTTC
>NZ_JAWRXD010000804.1:0-266 GCF_046535215.1 Priestia sp. SIMBA_032
GTGCAGCTCACCCCGGCCTTGTCATTGGCTTCCATGAGGAGTATCACCTTTTGTTGGTTCATGTCCTCATCGATGGATCGGACCGTTCCGGTGACCGCAAGGATTTTGGATTCCCCTTCTTCGTTGAGGTATTTGGCATTGGCAGCAGTAGGGTTGTCCAAGTATTCATGGACAATTGCTGAAGCGGTCATGTTGAAATCCGCTTTGGAACCCACGACATTTCTATGGGGCATGTTGAACAGATATAGTGCGATGCCAAGGCCTAC
>NZ_JAWRXD010000805.1:0-266 GCF_046535215.1 Priestia sp. SIMBA_032
TCCCAAATATGAGCGATCGTATGTTGTCAGAGCGTTTGAAGGAATTGGAAAGCGAGGGCATTGTAGTTCGTAATGTCTATCCAGAAGTACCAGTTCGAATCGAGTATGGCTTAACTGACAAGGGAAAAGCGTTAGAAAGTGTTATGGATGAGGTCCAAAATTGGGCTGAGAAATGGATGAAGTAGCATTTCATTTGTATTCGTATATTTAATAAAACGTAAGGGATTCCTTACGTTTTTTCTTTGTTTATAGAAGTAAGAAAAGTA
>NZ_JAWRXD010000806.1:0-266 GCF_046535215.1 Priestia sp. SIMBA_032
GCAGAAGACTTCCCGATGAGCGGTCGTGGGTCGGACATCCGGCTCGACCGCCCGGATCGGATCGGAGCCGCCGATCGCAAGATCGCGCGGCGCCTGCGCCGTGGCCTCGATGTGGAACTCGAGGATCCGGACGAATCGTGACCAGCGTTACCCGGCAACAGATCACGGGTGCCCGCAGCATTGTTGTGAAGATCGGTTCGTCGGCGCTCACGGAGCTGACGACCGGTCTCGACGTCGGACGGCTCGACGCGCTCGCCGATGCACTC
>NZ_JAWRXD010000807.1:0-266 GCF_046535215.1 Priestia sp. SIMBA_032
GCCACGGTCAGCTCCCCTGCCGAGCAGACGTCCAGCGAGAGCCCCTCGGAATCGACCCACCGGGCGATCTCCGACGAGAGGAACGCCTTGGACGCGTAGTGCACGTGCTGCGGGGCACCGAACGCCTCGGCCATCGCGATGCAGCGGGCCCGGAAGTCGTCTTCGTCGATGACGAACAGCGGCGTTCCATACGTCTGCGCCAGTTCGGTCACCGGGATGCCGTTGATCCGGGCGACGTCGTTGCTGTCGCGATCGGTGCCCTGGGG
>NZ_JAWRXD010000808.1:0-265 GCF_046535215.1 Priestia sp. SIMBA_032
GAAACCAGTTGGCCGCAGGTCCGCGCGGCGCTGTCGCGTGAGCAGCAGGTATTGGATGGCGTTCGCGGCAAGGGCCTGCACATCGTGTGTGGAGCCAGCAGTTCGCCCACGCTCAAGCGCCAGCTCGATCAACTGCTGCAACGCTGGCCCGAGGCGCGTCTCTATCATGGCGATACCTTTGCCGAGACAGGTGCCCTGCGTGCCAGCGAGCGAGTATTCGGCCAGCCATTGGCGGCGCGTATGCACTTGCAGCACGCCGAAGTAT
>NZ_JAWRXD010000809.1:0-265 GCF_046535215.1 Priestia sp. SIMBA_032
TAATGAGCAGATTAAAAGTATTGTGGATGGTGGTTTTCACATTAATTGTGCATTCTCTCCTGCTAGTTTATATGAATTAGCAAAAATGGACGGGGCACTTATTTTAAATGAAACGGGAAGTAAAATTTTAATAGCGAATGCACAGTTAGTTCCAGAGGCATCTATTGATTCTATTGAAACCGGTATGCGTCACCGAACAGCAGAACGTGTAGCGAAGCAGACGGGCAGCCTTGTTGTGGCCATTTCACAAAGACGTAATGTAATT
>NZ_JAWRXD010000810.1:0-265 GCF_046535215.1 Priestia sp. SIMBA_032
GTTTGCGTCTTTATTTACTTAAGGCTAGGGAGTTTTCTTCAAGCTTTTTTCGTCGGTTAGGGCAGTGTACTTCAAAAACCTTCGTAAAAGAAAGTTCGGATTGATTTAGGTAAGCTTTAACTGCCTTGAAAAGGTTTTTCTCATTCGCATACTCGTGAAGAGTAGAACGACTTTCTTTTGTGCCTGCAAGGAATCCAGCCACATTTCTTGCATCATCGAAACTTATGTTGCCTTTATTTATCTCATCAACCAATCTATTAAAGAG
>NZ_JAWRXD010000811.1:0-265 GCF_046535215.1 Priestia sp. SIMBA_032
GATGTCGCTAACGGCGTGCGGATAACGGTTTTACCATGGGATACCAAGATTGAACCGATGCGAAACTACGCTTCGGCGTTTGCCCGTTATCGCTTGTTGCGTGGTGGAGTGCCAATAGGCTCATCGATACCACGCCTGCTCAGGATTGACCGAGTATTTGCAGGGTCCGGGAAGGTTTGTAATCCCGGTGATGTCGGGTTTTGCGACGGTAGTTGAACCTGTGCGGCGAATATGAGGGATAAGTTGTTGTAGAGAGTGCGTGCTT
>NZ_JAWRXD010000038.1:0-21501 GCF_046535215.1 Priestia sp. SIMBA_032
AGGGACTCATTAGTTAACCTCTTCTTTAAACAGCTCAAATCACCCGTAAATGCTTGTAATAGCGTCATGGTACGTTTTATCGATTAGGACTCATTGAACGCACACAGCAGTATTCTCCCACCGTCTATTTGCCCGTGGATGTAAAGATCAAAAAGAACTCTCAAAAAATATTACATTTCCTTTCTATCTTGGATGTCTATAAACAAATGTGTACGTATAGCACACCTAAACAGATTATTGTCGAAGATAAGCCCACTGGACAAAAAGGAGGCATTGAACCAGATCTCTTTTGTATTTTTAAAGGATCTCCGTTTTGGATTGAAATTCAACGAAATCAGTATTCAGAACAGAAAATGCGGGAGAAAATCCATCTTTATGAGGAATTTTTCTTTTCGGACGAGTGGAAGACATTGCATTGGCAGCGAGAGGATCGGGCAGCCATCTTCCCTTCTGTTATCTTGATTACGCCTGTTCGTTATGCTGTTAATTCTGATCACATCCGCATTATACAGGTAGCAAGTATTCATGAATTAATGGAGAAACATAAGGATTCTTCGAAACAAATAAAAGAAGCAAGGTCAAGACCGTTAGCTTCTTCTGGCGGGATTAAAATTAACCTTACGTAATAGAGGACAACATAAAAAGCTGTCTCAAAACAGGGAAAGAGACAGCTTTCTTACTTTCACACTCGTTGAAATGTGAACGTTATAGCAACTAAACTATATCGAATTTATTACAAAAATTCTATATTTTTCATTTAATATTTTAAAAACAAACAGAATATTAGACCTTTATAGCCATATTTTAAGGCGAAGATACGCATTACAAGATGTACAACTAATAACTTCACATGCTTGCTCGTGATATATAAATAGATACCTCACTAGAGTAGGACAAATGAAAAGCACCCCAAAAGAGAGGGAACTCTTCATGAAATATGCACTATACACAAAGGTAATGAATCGTTAATAAAAGGTTATAGTCAAGCTCCTTTTATATTCATTATTATAGGTTCTCTTTATAACTATATCTAAAAGAAAAAAACACCCCCATACGAGGGTGCTTTTACAACGTTAAATTTGAAAGGAGAAGCGATTCGTCAGCAAACAAAGTAACCGACCATTTATAACATTTTCTCCTTCGTTATTTTCTATTTGCAAAGCCTGTTAAAAAATTTAAGAATACATGAACTCCTGCTTTAATAGTAATTCCTGATTTATCACGTAAGGGATCTAAACATACAATATCCATCGCTTGGACTAATGGGTGTGAACCAGCAATATATATTGCTTCGAACAATTCATCCGTTCTCATTCCTCCTGTATTTCCTGCTGGTACACCAGGGGCATAGGCCACATCAAGAACATCCATATCTACCGTCAGATAGATGACATCCACTTTCTTAGCTAAATCATCTAAGGCTTTTTCAACTGTATTAGAGAGTCCTGTTTTTCTAGCTTGTAGTAAGGTCACGTAATTAACCTCGTGGGTATCTGCATACTCTTTGAGAGATTTCGAGTTATAAAACCCATGCAGGCCAATATTCCAAACGTTTTTGCCTTCAACCGTACCACTCTCAATTAGGTTTCGAATGGGTGTTCCATTTGATGGTCCGTTATCTTCTAAACTGCGTAAATCGAAATGTGTATCGAATTGAAGAATCCCTATACGTTGTTCTGGATGCGACTCCTTCCAGCCTTTTACTAACATAGCCGTAATCGAATGATCTCCCCCTAACATGATAGGCAGTGTATGGGGGTGATATTTCCGCATTGAAATCATGGCTTCTTTAATATACTGATGCGAAAGTGAAATATCTGTTACATGCTGTTTGACATCGCCTAAATCTAAAACCGATAAGGAGGTCAAATCCGTATCATATTCAATGTGATACGGATTAAACGATTTCCATAGTTGCCTCATAGCAAGGGGTGTTTCACTTGCCCCGGAGGCACTAATAGAAGATCTCGAAAGAGGGACTCCCAAAACGGTTACATCTACAGCTTGAAAATCTATTTCATCCTGCACTTCAAAAGTCTTGATCCAATCACTTACCTTAGGTTCAGTTGAACGCTGTCTTTCCCAATGGAAAGAGGGGCGATTAAGCTGTGGGTACGGGTACATCACGTAAAACCCCACCTTCCACAATCACTTGTCCTTTTTTAATGACAGTATCTACGAGGTTCACTGCATAGTTATACTGCAACGTTTGATAATTCGGTGCATCAAATAAAACAAGATCCCCCTTCTTTCCTACTTCAATACTTCCCACTTCATCAGCTTTTCCAATGGCATGAGCTGCATTAATTGTACATGCTGTGAGAACTTCAGCTGGCGTCATCTTCATCGTAAGACATGCTAGATTCATAATGAAAGGTAACGATTCAGTAGGTGATGACCCTGGATTCCGATCTGTAGAAAGAGCGACCGGCACCCCAGCTTCAATCATCTTCCTTGCATTCGCAGGCTTCTCCATTAAAAAGAACGCTGTACCTGGTAACAGGACTGCAATAACACCACTTTTAGCCATTTGTTTAATACCTTCGTCCGATGCTTGTAATAAATGATCGGCTGAAACTGCTCCCACCTTGGCTGCAAGCTCTGCACCGCCAAATTGAACAATTTCATCTGCATGTATTTTGGGTTTTAAACCATACCTTTTTCCTGCCTCAAGAATTTGCTCCGACTGTTCAACTGTAAAGACTCCTTCTTCACAAAAAACATCGCAAAACTCAGCTAAATTTTCTTCTGCAACTCTTGGAATCATTTCCTCTATCACCAAACGAACAAATTCGTCTGGGTTTTCTTTATATTCAACTGGAACAGCATGCGCTCCCATGAAGGTAGAAACTAAATCAACAGGGTGTTTTTCGTTTAGCTTTTTTGCTGCTCGTAGCTGTTTCAATTCATCTTCCAGTGTCAAACCATATCCACTTTTCGCTTCAACCGTCGTAACTCCATATTGTAGAAAACGATTCAGGCGTTTGGAGGTTTCTTGAATCAATTGTTCTTCTGTTGCTTCCCTTGTACTTGTTGTTGTTTGGAGAATTCCGCCGCCTGCCTTTAGGATATCAATATATTTAGCTCCGTTTAATCGCATCTCTAGCTCTTTTTCACGACTTCCCCCAAACACAATATGAGTATGAGCATCGATTAGACCTGGAGTAACAATTTTTCCTGAAGCATCAATCGTATTGATATGTCCATTCAACGTATGAACATAGCGTTCTGCTTCAACATCCGATCCAACAAATGTAATCATTCCATTTTCCACTACAACACTGCCATGTTCGATAATACCGATATCGGACATATCTTGAGCACGTTTTGGTTCTTTACTTCCACCTCTAACTGTAATCAGTTGTGAGGCACATTTAATATACGTAATACATGACATAATTCTCACTCCTTTTGTTTTAGTCTAATGTTGGAATGTTCATGCCTTTTTCTTTGGCAGTTTGAATGGCTAATTCATAGCCTGCATCTAAATGACGAACTACCCCCATACCAGGGTCTGTTGTTAATACGCGTTCAAGACGTTTAGCCGCATCTTCCGTGCCATCTGCTACTACAACCATACCTGCATGAAGAGAATATCCCATACCTACGCCACCACCGTGGTGGACGGAGACCCAACTTGCCCCTGCAGCTGTATTAACTAGTGCATTTAAAATAGGCCAATCTGCTACAGCATCACTGCCATCTCTCATCGCTTCTGTTTCGCGGTTTGGCGAAGCAACAGATCCCGCGTCTAAATGATCTCTACCAATAACAATAGGGGCTGAAAGTTCGCCAGATGCAACCATTTCATTAATGATTTTTCCAAATCGTGCACGTTCTCCATATCCTAACCAACAGATACGCGCCGGTAATCCTTGAAATTCAATTTTTTCTCTCGCCATTTTAATCCAGTTACAAAGATGAGTATTATATGAGAATTCACGTAAAATAACTTCGTCTGTTTTATAAATATCTTCTGGATCACCTGATAAAGCTACCCAACGGAAAGGTCCTTTTCCTTCACAGAATTGAGGACGGATATAAGCAGGTACAAAACCTGGGAAGTTGAACGCGTCTTTTACGCCTTCATCTAATGCTACTTGACGAATATTATTTCCGTAATCGAAAGCAATGGCTCCTTCTTTCTGCATATCTAACATAGCCTGAACATGAACAGCCATACTAGCCTTAGATTTCCTTACATATTCTTCAGGGTTTTCGGTACGTAATACTTCCCCTTGCTCTAAGGTAAAGCCTACTGGAAGGTATCCATTTAATGGATCATGCGCGGATGTCTGATCCGTTACAATGTCTGGAATAAATCCACGTTTAATCATTTGAGGAAGCACTTCAGCTGCATTTCCAACCAAACCAATTGAGAGCGCTTTTCCTGAGTCTTTTGCTTCTTGTGCTAAAGCAATGGCATCATCCAAGCTTTCTAATACAACGTCACAATAGCGTGTTTCAATTCGTTTTTCAATACGTGTTCGGTCAACATCAATTCCAATGACTACGCCCCCTGCCATTGTAACGGCTAATGGCTGAGCGCCTCCCATGCCTCCTAATCCAGCTGTTACGGTAATGGTACCTTCGAGACTACCATTAAAATGTTGTTTTGCACATTCAGCAAATGTTTCATACGTACCTTGTACAATTCCTTGACTTCCAATATAAATCCAGCTACCGGCTGTCATTTGTCCATACATCATCAATCCTTTTTTATCGAGTTCATGGAATTTTTCCCAATTTGCAAAGGCCGGAACAATATTGGAGTTAGCCAAGAGTACACGTGGTGCATCTTTATGAGTTTTAAAAACAGCTACTGGTTTTCCAGACTGTACTAATAGTGTTTCATCCTCTTCTAGATCTTTTAAAGTGGCTACGATACGATCGAATGCGTCCCAATTTCGAGCTGCCTTCCCTATTCCCCCATATACAACTAATTTTTCCGGATGTTCTGCCACTTCTGGATCTAAATTGTTCATTAACATACGAAGAACTGCCTCTTGTACCCAACCTTTTGTATTTAATTCTTTTCCATGAGGCGCCTTAATTACTTTTTGTTCAGTAGTCATATTTCTTCCCCCTGTAAATAAATTCAAATAATTTTAAACTGTTTTTAAAACTTATTCTTATAGATAATTACTTATAATCGGGCCAGATTTCATACGGTTTACTTTACGCAGGAAATCTCATAAATCTTCATAATTGAGAAAATGAAAGCTTGGTACCCTAATATTTTAATAAGTTTATGCTAGAGTTTTATAATAAAAATGGCTTCACACGTTCATTAACGTACCATTTCGTAATTAACTTCTTTTACAACCCCTTTTAAATCAGCAGCCAATTTTTCAATATCACGTGAGAAGATTCGATCTTTTGTGATTGTTGGAACAGATTTTCTAATTCTCGAATAAAGTTTCGTTGTTTCTGGAGCCAACTTACTTACACCTCTAATATCAGCAGCCTGAGCAGCACAGATAGCTTCGATGGCAAGAACCCTTCTACTATTTTGAATAATTTGATAAGCATGGCGAGCAGCAGTTGTTCCCATACTCACATGATCTTCTTGATTAGCAGAAGATGGTATAGAGTCTACACTAGAAGGATGAGCTAATGTCTTATTTTCCGAAACTAATGAAGCAGCAGCATATTGAGTAATCATTAAGCCTGATTGAAGACCAGGGTCTGGACTTAAAAATGCCGGTAAATCACTTAGTTGGGGATTCACCAATCGTTCGATACGTCTTTCAGAAATATTTCCTACTTCAGACATTGCAATTCCAAGAAAGTCCATCGCAAAAGCGATAGGTTGTCCGTGGAAGTTTCCACCGGAAATAACATTTCCACTGTCTGAGAAGATTAGTGGATTATCTGTTGCTGAGTTTATCTCAATAGATAGTTTCTCTTTTACATAATTTAAAACTTGTTGAATAGCACCATGAACTTGGGGGATGCATCGTAATGAATACGCATCTTGAACCCGAATTTGTCCTTGAGTAGTGGTTAGTTGACTACCGTCAAGGTAAGAAAGAATGCGTTCGGCTACTTGTTTCTGTTCAGGGTAAGGTCTGACAGAATGAGATTCTGGTGTGAAAGCATCAACAATTCCTTGTAAACCTTCTAATGTTAGGGCAGCAATTCCATCTGAAAGGTCAGCTAACTTTTGAGCCTCCATATAAGCAACCACACCTACAGCAGTCATAGCTTGAGTTCCATTGATTAAAGCAAGCCCTTCCTTAGCTTGCAATTTAATTGGTTGAAGGCCTGCTAATTTCAATGCTTCTGCACCTGACATTTTTTCACCGTTAAAGACGGCTTCTCCTTCTCCAACTAATAATAGGGCTAAGTGCGATAGAGGAGCTAGATCACCACTTGCTCCTAGCGATCCTTGACTAGGAATAACTGGAACGACATTTTGATTTAAACAATCTATTAATAACTGCAGTGTTTCTAGACGAATTCCTGAATAGCCTTTCGCTAATGCATTAGCTCTTAGAAGTAACATAACCTGGCTTACTTCTATAGGAAATGGCTCCCCAAGCCCACAAGCATGGCTTCGAATTAAATTAATTTGTAAGTCAGCTAAATCATCCTTTGAAATGACTGTGTCACTGAATTTTCCAAACCCTGTGTTCACACCGTAAATTACCTTGTTATTGGTAATACTATCCTCGACTAAAGCTCTACTTCTTTTGATATTTTCTAGCGCGTGATCACTAATTTTAACAGAATAACCCTCATAAATAACTTGATGAATTTGTTCATACGTTAATGAGTTACCATCTATTTGAACAAACATTCTAATCACTCCTTTTTAAATTAAAAACCTTATTGTTTTTTGAACATAAAAAGGGGCTATATCAAAAAAGAAACAAATCTTTTTTGATATAGCCCCCTATAAACTAAACTGAATAAACTATGGGCTTTAAATACAATTTTAAATATCTAAAACATACATAACTAAAAATGCTAAATGAATCTATACTTTAAGATCTAAAACTTAAAGCAACTAATGTATCTGAAACTAGTATCTCTTTATCTGAATAATTTGTCAATTATTTTTTAAAAAAAATTAAAAATATTTATTTAAATTACTTTGAATAGATTTTTTTTAGATATGGTTAAACCCAAACCCTAATGCATCATGTTCAAACCCTTTTTTTGGGGCCCCTATAGTTCCATAGACACACACACTAATCCATTCTCCACCATAACCAGAGGAGTCAATATTTCCTCTGACAATTGAAAAAGTTAAACCAACTGTACGTAAAATATCTCCTAACTGTAAAGTCCCCCTACTTACTCCCTGAATTGCTTCCAATATGGCATGATAAAGAGCATGGACTTCCCTATACGAATTAGCATTTATAATATGGTTATTTTTGGCACTTGTTTCAACAGCAGCAACTACTTTTGATAGCTCCATAGCCCCGACTTTTCCAACTGTATAGTTATAACCCCTTGAGTCCAGTTCTTGTTCAACTTCTTTCACCAGTTCAGTATTATGCAAGAGAACCAATAAAGAAGTTAACTTACCCATTGAAAAATTATTCTTTTGTTTAACCTGATTGCTCATAAGATGTTCCCCCTTTGTACTTCCCTTACTACTAGATTAGTATATACTGAGGGGTATATTAGTTGTCAATCTAGCTTTTGATAGCGCATACATTTCTACGTTGACAACTATTTATTCGGTAGATATACTGAATATAATTCTGAAAATTCTAGATAATATAGCCTTTAGTGGAGGAATTAAATTTTAGTTACTGGAGGATCTTAACAAAAAGATGGAAATATAAAAATCAGGTATGATGTTATTTTTTAGAATAGGGTTTTCTCCAAGAGAGTAGATCAGATACCTATTAAACTTAAAAATATTACTTATATAAGTTTATTTAGGTGTAGTTAAGTAAATAAAACAAGACTCCAATTTAGTTATTAGTTTATAGAATGGAACTTGGCAAAAAGGAAATTAGTATTTTTGCGAAGTTTTTTTGTATTGGAAAGACTTATAGTAACTTGGAAAGGAAAGCTAGATTATATTTTTTGAGATTTTAATAGATATTTTAAATTATCTCCAACCGATCTGCTCATTTAAATTTTTAGTTTAAAGGAGAACCCTGCTTATAACATAAAAATAATTAAATCATACTATTAGGAAGAGGGTTATACATGCATAGTAAAAAAACAGAAGTATCCAATGAGCTTCAAAGAAATATGAAAAGCAGACATTTATTTATGATTTCAATCGGTGGAGTAATTGGAACAGGCCTTTTTCTAAATTCGGGTCATATTATCAATGAAGCTGGTCCTGGTGGGGCTATATTAGCTTACCTCGTTGTAGGTTTCTTAATGTACTTAGTTATGCTGTGCCTTGGTGAATTGACCGTATCTATGCCGGTGACAGGGTCATTTCAAGCCTATGCAACAAAATATATAGGACCTGGAACAGGTTTTACTGTGGGATGGATGTACTGGTTGAATTGGGCAGTTACAGTAAGTGTTGAATTCACAGCATCCGGATTGTTAATGCAGAGATGGTTTCCTGACATTCCTGTTTGGGTTTGGTGTGCTATTTTTGGAACTTCTTTGTTTGTTATTAACTCTCTGTCTACTCGCAGTTTTGCAGAAACAGAATTTTGGTTCTCAAGCATTAAAATTGTAACCATTTTATTATTTATTATAATTGGGGCAGGTATAATTTTTGGGTTTCTTGATACTCATGGGACAAAAAATCCAGTTCAAAGTGTTTCTACCATAATGAATAATGGCGGCCTTTTTCCAAATGGATTTAGTAGTGTTTTCTTTGCCATGATTGGAGTTGTTTTTTCTTTTCAAGGAACCGAATTAATTGGTATTGCAGCTGGAGAATCTGAAAATCCACATAGAGAAATCCCTAGGGCTATTAAAAATACAGTTTGGCGAACAGTATTTTTTTATGTGATTTCCATGCTTATCCTCGTTAGTTTAATCTCCTGGCAAAAAGCAGGAACAGTGGATAGCCCATTTGTTTATGTTTTTGACAATGTTGGGATACCGTATGCCGCAGATGTGATGAATTTTGTTATCCTTACCGCAGTTTTATCGGTTGCAAATTCAGGTTTATATGCATCCACACGAATGTTATGGGCTATGAGCCGTGAAGGATTCGCTGGAAAATCTTTTTCGAAATTAAGCCCAAAAGGGGTGCCCTTACGTGCATTAAGCGTAACCTTTTTAGTAGCATGTCTATCACTCTTAACAAGCTTCATTGCTGCTAATACTGTTTTTCTCATTTTAGTATCAATTGCTGGCCTAGCTGGTATCACTGTTTGGATGTTAACTGCCTTATCTCAATTAAATTTCCGTAAAGCTTATATTGCCGAAGGAAATAATATTAATCAATTAACTTTCCGTACACCTCTGTATCCTATTGTTCCAATTACCTGCTTTATGCTCTGTTTAGTAGTCATTGTTAGTATGGCTTTTGTTGATTCTCTCAGGGCTGCTTTATATTGTGGTATCCCATTTGCAATTGGATGCTATGCCTACTATTATCTACGTATTCATAAGAAAATAGATAAGGAAAAAGATACAATAATATTAAAGAGAAGTTCTGGGGAATAAATCTAGTGGGAATTACACTCTTTCTTTACACAACGAATCATTGAGTAAATCATGATATTTTCATCACTTCTTTTTAATTTTTTAGCAGGTTTTATCCTTGGATAAGATCTGCTTTTTAATTGCAATAACAAATATGGAATCTTTTTTATGTGAATTGAAAATAAAAATATATATTAAAGTAAAAAGTTTAGATTATGTTTAGGTTGGATAAGACTAGAGATGTCACCTTACAAAGGTTGACTAGTGACAGGCAGGCACAGTTTGTTGCCCTTCTATTGATATAGGGGGGCACTCTTTTTAACACAAAGAAAGTAAGTAAAGGCACAATAATTGTACCTTTTATATATCGAAAAAGTCTTCAGATTTCAATTTAGGATCAAGCTTCTTTAAAGCTTTCATTACTTTTTTTATAGTAACTATAGAAGGAGTATAATTTGAATCATTGCAAATTCTACTTACTGTATTCTTATTAAGTTTAGAAACTTTACCTAACTCAGTCTGAGAATAACCCTTTCTATCTAGAAATCTGCCAAGCTTACTTCTTTTTTTACCAGCACTCCACAATTTAAAAACCTCCTTTTTTAGAAGGCTTGCCACTTTTTCCTAAAAGTATTCGAATTTTTCTTAAAGAAATAGGAAATATAATTTAAATGCATCATATAATAAAGTACAAAAGAAAAATAAATGAATTTTGATCTATATAATTATTTAGAATAATGTCGATATTTTGGTCATAATCATATAGCATGAATACAGTTAAGACCGCCTTATACACTAATAAGTAATGGGCGGTCTTTGTTGTGGTTATTCCATGTATTTGTCAGGTAGAGACTTACCTCTCATCCAATCGTTCCAAAAAGAAAGGTCAATGTTCCCCTTATTTATCACCTTTAGATTATGTTTAATTTTCTTTTCGGGAAGAGGGTTTGTTTTAGCATCCTCTGGAAAGGAACGGTTTCCTGATGAATCATCTATCAATTTCAAATCTTCTTGAAATTCTCGATAAGTAGATGCTATCTTTACTTCCTTCCAAGTTGAACTATTTTTTTCTTTTTGTCCTACATAAACAGGAGAGTTTTCTTCATTACCATGGATAAAGATAGGCAGCGTATATTCAATGGCGCCAATAACTAACCAGTGCCTATTCCACGTCTTTGAAGGGTTTCCTTTTTCATTTACGGCAAAATGAACTTGTCCTGCAGGAATTTCTTCGTTCCTGTATACGATTAGTGAATTAGCAAAAAGGTCAGCCATATCTAAATCGAAACTTTTTCTCTGATCTTTAAAACTTTTAGGGACCGACATATTTCCGCCCTTTCGTTCAAAATGTATGGGTACTCCTTTGTAATTGGCTCCCTTGCTATAAACGATGGTCGAAGGAGCATACGTGACATCGAGCTGATTATTGTGTACATTTTCATCAATATGTGAATCACCTTCAAGCATTCCATAAGAAAAGATTTCTTTCTCACCTTTATCATGATGGGTTAGAGTTAATTTATATCCAAAATCAGTAGTAGCTCCACAGTTTGTCTGATGGACCTTTATGCTATAGCCATTCTTCATTTCTATCTTCTGAATGACCTCATCGCTACATCCAATCTTTTGTGTCATTGCAAATAAGTATTTTCCGCCCATCAATAGGATAAGGATACTTACAGCGACAGCTAGTAGTATTTTCTTGTTCTTTCTCACAGGTTCCCCTTTTCTGTTCATCAATCCCTAGCACAAGATGTAATTGGCCTATAACTAGGCATTGGCACGTTTTAAAACGGCATCTATTAAATTACAAATTTTATGACTGAATCTTCTTCAATTGTAGATTTCCTTTATTAAAAATAATAACAGCATTATAAGCTTCATATAGAGCATACACGGGGTAACAAAAAGCAGTAAATACAATCATTGTAGGTACCTTTTCTACGATGGGAAAGTGACCTGCCAAGAAACTTTTTACGCTAATACCCAAGTATACTAATAAAGGAATTACAATTACGGCTAGTAATAATAACCAGGGTGTCATTTTTGTTTCTTTTAATTTTGCTCGGCAATGTGGGCATTTTATTGTAAAAGGGCTTGAGAAATCTTCAAAATGCTCAATTGTAATAGGTTTTTGACACCCTGGACAAGGTGTTGATGTTTTCATATAGGCTTCTCCTTAACATATTTTAGTTTAAAATAATCGTTGATATATCGGTTAACGAATCATAGGAAGAAGCCCATCATTCTTACTTTTGATATTCGTAAACAACCGGAACCTTATCCATTTTAACGGTTTTGGCCACCACATAACGACGGTAACCATCTTTTAAGACATTGGATCCTTTTTCAATCGTTAATGGCTCATCTAGTCGTCCTGTACGCTTCACAAAATCGATGACCTTTTGTGTTTTTTCAGGGTTTGGACGTGTTTTTAAGAACTCTTCAGGCACGATAATGTCATCAAAGCTTAAAACATCCTGTGTCCCTTTTGGCTGAATTGGCATCTGTGTCTTTTGTGGCTCCACTTTTTTCTCTTGAACAGGCGCCTCCTTTACTTCTGTCTGTACTGTTTCAGCTTTCTTCTCTTTTTTTGCTACAGGTTGAGAAATAGGTTCTTGTTCTTCTCCCTGTTTAGTAGACTCTGTGTTCTTTTGTTCTTGAGAAGGCGCAGAATCCTCTTTTTTAGGTTCTTTTTTCGCATCTGACTCATTCTTCTCTTTGTCATTTTTATTCGGGAGAACGGTAATTTGAAAACAAATGACCCCTACTTCACCGGGACATTCATCAATTGGAATATCCAACGTAGGTTCCCCTTGAATTAAAATCTTTTCATGCATGATGCTTTTCTTCGTGAGGCCTGTTTTATTAAAGGCTTTCTTCGCAACAAACACCGTATACGAAATAAAGGTACTCTTCTTTAATCCTTTAGGCGCAGATGGTGACCCTTTTTCACGCATATCAAAGGCAACGTAGCGATCATATTCTCGTAGTGGTCCTGTGGCTGATCCAGTTAACGTAATTTTATGTGGCATAATGTGCTCCTCCTGCGTAGATATAAATTTAATTATTATTTAGAATAGTGTTCTAAATAAACATATTCTAATGATAATTTAGCTTCTAAGAGATTTCTTCACTTTTTACATTTTCTCGTATTGTACATATAACCAGAAACTATGTGCATACTTGTAGTGTGGACTTGTAGCTCAATGGTAGAGCAGCCAGTCGTATTACACTATACAACTTTGGTGTCTTGCAGGTTCAATCCTGCCAAGTCCTCTCTTAAAACACTGAATACATTAGAAATAGTGAAACTCCTTGCTATGCTTTAACTATTTTTAAAAATTAAGAAGCTGGTTCCTTTAATTTAGCATATTGATGCAATAAGTCTTGCTCCTCAGGTGTTAATGCTTGTCTTAAATCTTGTTTCAGTTCCGCCATTTCTAATGAACTGTACGTAGAACAGTGTTCTTGCAGCAAGTCCCCTTCTTCTGGTGTTAGCTCTTGTCCTAAATCTTGCTTTAACTGAATCATTTGAAGCTGTTGATCTACTGTAATGTCTGTTTCCTGTATACCCTTTTGTTGCTGCTGTTCTGCTTTTAACCAATCTGGAACTAGTTCTTTACGGATAATCCGTTTTGGTGTAGCTAATGTTGTTGTTTGACTTTCGTTATGTATAACTTCTTGTTGATTTGCGTATACTGATGAATAATCCTGCTCTTTAGGCTTTGTTAATTCATAGAATTGATTTTTCGCAATTTGATAGATTAATCGACACATATCCCGTAGGGATAACGGATTGCCTTGTTGATTAGCTTCATGGACATATTTATCTAATCCCACAATGGATGTATACGCAATGTCATGTACTTGCTCTTTTTTAATTTCAATCTCTGTATCTCGTTTTACGGCTTTTGCAGCATTTTGAATACGAGCATAAAAGTCTTGTAGTTGATGGCCATATTTACCTGCATAGACTTGATTGACTTTCTTAGGCACACCTTTGATATAGGTGAAGGACTGTGAAACAGACATTAAATGATTATTTATATGATTTACAGGTAAATCAAGGTTAATAAAGGCATCAGGTGATTTATCGGGCTCTAAGCTTGGTATATCAACGTTTTCAGCGCTTTCTGGATGCGTCACAGGACGTGTCACAGGAGTGGTCATTTCTTCTTGCTGAAGCGTTTGTACACCTGTTGTATCATGGGCAAAAAAGATTTCGTCGCAAATCTGATGAAAGTTTTTATGGCTTTTAAGGATAAATACATAACTATCAGGATGAGTACCTGTTGCATCCTCTTTAATGTATCGTGCGACAAGTACAAACGGAGTCGCTTTTAACGAGCGTACAAAACGAGAAACCGTACTTTTGGATACATTAAATTTCTTCATAAGCGTTTCAGAACGGATCGCTTGAATGCCCGTAGCCACTAGGTTATAGATGACATGATCGAGCATTTCCATTCGCTTTTTAGGAAATTCTTTATGTATAGCAGATTGTTGTTGTTTAAAGTGGGTACAAAGAATGTCTAAAAACTCTTCTTTCTTTTTCCGAAGCGTGGACTTGTGGGTCCATAACCATTTGAACCGTCCATTGAAGGTATCTACATCTTTTAAATAGCAGGTTAATATCTTTGTCATTTGTTCATCTTCTCCTTTAAGGAACACAAAAAAGACATTGTTTCCCTCGAAAAAGGAAAACAATGCCTTGAATTTGATGAACTAAGCCCTTGAAATAGATGTTAATTTCATATAAAATAAAAGCATAAGTTTTATTTTATAGAAAAACTAACTCTATTAACAAGAGACTTCGACAAGTGTTTTCCCTACCGTCTTTAGGGGGAACGGTTTAAGAGTGCTACCAACACTTCTTAAACAGTTGAAGTCTTTTTTCTATTCCGGTCATTTTTGTTAGTTTTATTATAGCGTTAATTAATCTCATAATTCAATAAAAATCAGTAATATATCTCAAAAGAATTATTTTAACTCTTTTTATTAAATAATAAATTTATTTAATTATATATAAATTTGTTATTTTGAGGGAGTTGGATTTTCGTAAATCTTTTTGATGAAGGTAGAAAGAGAAAAGCATCATACAAAAAATAATAAAAGGATAATAAATAAAACAGCTTCTGCCTACTCACAAGTAGTTAGAAGCTGTTTTATTATTTGCTAAACAGCTTTTTCCATATGCTTTTTCCTTGTTCTTTTTGAATTTCGGTCATAGTAGAGTGAATAGAATCTAATTTTTTTAGTAATTGATCATTCACTTCTTTTAAACGCTGATTATCTTGTTCAAGCTTATTCATCTGATCTTTTATCTCTATAACATCTTTTTTTGCTGCTAAATTTTCAGATGGAAGTTTTAATTGTTCTTTCTTTTCTATCTTTTTATCCATCTCTTCTATTTTTTTAGCTAGTAATAAAAATGCTTCTTTAAATGAGTTTTCGTTTATATCATCTTCATCTATATCTTTGTCAATTACTTTTGTTTGTTCGTCACTCATTAAATTTGCTTTAATTAATTCTTCACGAATCATTTCATTTGGTGCATGCTTGCCGAACTTTTCTTTTAGCTCGATAATTTTCTCTATTTTTTTATTTTCTTCAGTGAAAATATAGCGTATTCTTCCTATTCTCTTGTGACGTACCAAACCCACTTCGCACCAGTCACGTAATTGATGATTTTCTATATTAAATTTTCTAGCAACTTCTGAAATGACCATTGTTTCTTCGCTCAAAATTACACCTCCATCACAGATAATTCAACCTAACTGAGTTAGAAACTTCTTGTATATAGTATTTGTAACGATTCAATTGAGTCTAACTTAATTAATCGTATTCAATTAAATACTACTTATTTAAAGCTTGTTTTTATTATTTTATCAGGTTTTATATATAATTGAATTAATTTTATTATATCTTATTCAGTTCAATTAAGTATTAGTTGAATATCCTTTAAGAAAGTAAAAATAAATGTATTTATAGAGTCTTTTTTTATGTTATAAATATATTCATTTAGGATGAGATTAAGTTAAATTAAATAGAATTTAAGTTTAACTTAAATTTTAGTATCCTATGGTTTTGAATATATAAGATGAACTTATAATCAATTTAGTTCAATTAAATTGATTTGAGTCTAAAATAGTTGTTGTTGAGTTTAACAGGAGTTTAACTATTGGGGTTTTCATCTTATACATAGGGAGTGATTTAATTCTATCAGGAAAAACATTGTGATCTAAACATTTAGAATATAAAGCCTCTAAACTCTATGCTATCTTTTGGTTATTAGAGATTGAAGCAGAAATTAAATCATCCTGATAAAAAATTTACGGATTTTGAATTAAACCTAAAGTGAATTTATTCTCCAATATGGAATAGCTATGGATATTGGAGACAATTTAGTCTGTTTTCTTTTTTGAAAGAAATGCAACTATGCAAAATCACCATGTAGAGAAATCTCTTTTTAACAGATTAGTCAGTTGTACGACCTTGTCTTTTGACGGATAGGGACGGTATTTTTTCTTCGTAATCGAATGAATTCCTGCTCGTTTCATTAAGCGCTGAACACGCTTTAGACTTAGATAACACCTGTTATTTACTAAAATCTTATGAATTTTGGGAGCACCATAACGCGCTTTACTTTTCACATAAATTCGTTGGATTTTTTCGTCAGCTTATGATTTTTCTATTCGCGGTTTGATACCGTCTTTTTGAAAAAGTGGTAGGAGCTACTTCTTGGAATTGTTAACACTACGCACATTTTCTGACCGCTGTATTGTTCTTTATATTTTTCGATAAAATGGTTAAGCTCTGCTTCTGTTACTTTTTCTCGAATATGGCCATAGCCTTTTTTAGAATATCCAATTCTTGTTTTAACCGAAGGTTTTCTTACTGAATCTCAGCTGATTCTTTCGGTATTAGAGAGCCTTCTTCTGAACTGATAGACGTATTCGCTGCTTAAATCTTTAACCGAGTTTCCCACATGATATAAATCTACAATCGTTTTCTTAAACTCATCATTATCTTTTTTTGCCTGCACGTTTACGTTCCATTTCGGACACATCCTCTCAACAATCATTTTAAGAACTTAATTAAATCGTGTCCATGAATCTATACTAGCTCCACTACATTATAGATGGTTTAATCTCAGTTGGAGTTAATTAAATTATGAACTTATTTTACAGTAGTGTTTAAAGTGACTCAATTGAGTCTAAATTAATACATTCATTTAATTAAAAAGGATTCCATTGAATCCTTTTTAATTAAATTAGATTGGATATATAAAAGAGATGATTTTAATGAAAAAATCCAACTTAATTAATTATTAATTAAGTTTTTTTGAAACGATCTATCGTATCGCGGTTTAATTCAACTTGTTATAAGTTAACTTCAATTTAATTCAATTTAGTTATTATTAAATATTTTTAGGTCAATTGTATTTAAATGAGAGAGTTAGGCCCTAAGATTTGTTCTAATTTGATTATCAAATTATCTTCTCTAACATATTACAGGAGCCTTGATTATTAAAATACATGTGTATTATTTGGATACAGATTAATTTTATAGAATGAGCAAAATTTATCAGACAAATGAAGGTAAGACTTGTAGCACAAGAAGAACTAAATTCATAAGTGGATGATTTAATTAGTTATTCTAATACAGATTGGATGAGGGAAATAGACGCTTATGCGTTAATTACAATACTCTATTTGGATCAACGAAAAACGATAAGTAAAGAAGGAAAAGGAGTTAAAGCTAAACAAGAATATGCGCTTTTGGTCAATGATTTAGGGAAACAGTTTGTCAAAAAGAAGATGGGAAACTATGACAAAGTAAGTGTAATAGAGGCCAAACATAAGCGTCAAATCCAACAAGAAATGAATGAACTACAACGTGATATGAAGTACCAAGTGGAAGAGGAAAAAGCCGATACTGAATCAAAAATTGCGATGAAAAAGGATGCCATTCAATCGAGTGATGAAAGCATTCAGCTCTATAAAGATGAACAAAAAAGTTTACAAGAAAAGCTCCAAAAATTGAATGAAAAGCAACAAGATTTAGCCATGAAGTGAAAAAACACAGGGGGACGCAAAGGGGACATGGCTCCAAAACAGGGGGACATAAAGGGGACATCGGGATTTTAAAAGGGGACGTAAAAGGGACGTATACCCAAAAAAGGGGACTCAAAGGGGACATTAAGCGACTTTCTTTGCTATCACGTTTTTGCTAGGCTCTGCCTAGCCTATCACACCCTGTGATAGCAAAAACCCCTTATGCTCTTCTCTCTTTTGTAGTATGGAACCACACTTTACAGGTAAGGAACGATTATCATGGATATGTTTTTATAAAATATAGATCCAATTTCCGTTGAAAAAATAGATGAAATAGAAAAAGAACAAAGGGATTTCCTGCCAAGATTTCTTTAAAAGTCGTCCTGCAAAGGGGGGAGATACTGAGAGAGATAAAAGATGATGACAAAGGAGAAAAATAGAAATTATAAAATGGGTTTACGTAATTTTTTACACGGAATAATGGAGCACATTCTACAACAAAAGAAATGCAGGATAAGAAATGGAACGCTAAAAAAAGCAAAAGTTTGGAGGCGAAATGAAGGATAAGGAGTCTTCTTTTTTCATATTGGAAAGGTAGAAGAAGGGAAGAAGTAGCAAGCAAACCAACGAATTAAGATTTAATTATTATTAATAAGTACTCCAACAACCTTGCTTATTTGCACAATGACTATATTGAAACTCTTGATTCAATGGCGACGGGTAAAGCGTGGGAGAAAACACCTGTTAGCTTTTTTAAAGTCGTAAACAAGGTTAAAAATAGTCTATATTATAAAGGGCATATACATGATATAAGGTTTGAGGTAATGTCTCCCTTCTTTCTCCCTAAATATTCTTTCTACTCTTTGTTTTTTCGACATTTTTTATGCCTTTTCTTTTTTATAATGTAAAGTACATAGAAGGCATAAGACACGAGGAGGAACGCAGATGAACAGGGTAGCAGGTGTAGAAATAAGAGAAGAAAAGATGACCCTAAATGATGAAGAGATTGTTCAAGCATTTCAAAAAGGTGACGAAGATGTTTTCAACGTGCTCATAAATAAATATGAGTATTTGATCTGTTTAAAGGTAAAAAGATACTTCCTACTAGGAGGAGATCGAGAAGATCTCTTACAAGAAGCAAGGCTAGGATTATATAAAGCTGTTCGCGATTTTAAAACAGAAGGGATGAGTTCATTTAGGGGATTTGCTGATCTATGCATTACACGTCAACTTATTACAGCTATAAAGGCAAGTGCTCGTCAAAAACATTCCCCCTTAAATAATGCCCTCTCTTTAAACATACCTAAGAATTCAAAGCGATTGGAAGATGATTTGATTCTTATAGAGATGCTTCCTCATCCACGTACTGTAAGCCCCGAACAAGCTACCGTGGAAAAAGAAAATAAAAGAGAAAGGGAACAGATTTTACAAGAAATACTGTCACCTATTGAAAAAGATGTATTCGCTCTATATAGGAAGGGTCAAACATATATGCAAATCTCTCAGAACCTACATCTTTCTCAAAAAACAGTAGATAATGCGCTTTACCGAATTAAGAAAAAAATGAAGCATCAAATGCAATATCTGTATTTACAGCAATCATCCTGACAGACGTAGATAATTTACTGTAAGCTATCTCTCTTTAATACCTAATAGAAGAAACCTGCCCAAAAAATAGTTATTGATTTTTAATAGATTGATGATGAGTGAAACGAATATTTTGTAGAAATTTCGGGTTCGAAAAGCGTTGATTTATTACAAATAATAAATTATCCTAATACTAGTAAAAAAAGGAAGGGTGGACGTGAAACAATGATTAATTAATCCTATTTTCTAAGAAAAAATTCGTTAAATAATACGATTGTTTTTTTCTGAATAGGATTAGACTGTACTTTTACATACAAATCAAATTGATCATTGTATTCCTTTCTTTCGGAATGTCATGCCAATATTGTTGTACTGTACTTCCCCCTGTTCAGAAAATACGCAGGAGGTTTTTTGCTTTGGAAGAGAAATTACCCGTAAACCATTCAACCAAGTTGTTTGGAAATCGTGTTTTTCAAGCTATTATTATCTCTGGGTTATTCTTACAAATAGGGATATGGGTTAGGAATTTTGCTGTACTTCTTTTCATAATGGAGAAGACACACGGAGACCCATTTGCAGTATCTTTAATATCTGTAGCAGAATTTGCACCAATTTTTATTTTCTCCTTTATTGGCGGAACATTTGCAGATCGTTGGCGTCCAAAACGTACTATGGTGTGGTGTGATATTTTAAGTTCAATATCTGTATTTGCTGTGCTTATCACGCTTATACTTGGATCTTGGCACGTAGTATTTTTCGCAACTTTAATCTCTGCAATCCTTTCCCAATTCTCTCAGCCTTCAGGGATGAAACTGTTTAAAATGCATTTACCGGAGGAGCAAATGCAGGTAGGGATGTCAGTCTATCAAACGGTCTTTGCGATATTCATGGTTCTAGGACCAATACTAGGAACATTTTCCTTTCAAGCCTTTGGTATAAATCTCTCCATTGCGATCACAGGTACAGCCTTTTTACTTTCAGCAGCAGCACTCACTTTTCTACCTTCTGATCGAAAGATGGAAGAAGAGAATGGAACTACATCACTGCTAAGTGAAATGAAAAGTGGTGTTAAGTATGTTTTGGGGAAGAAAGAGTTGAGCCTGTTAGGTCTATGCTTTTTAGCAGCTGGACTAGGAATAGGGTTTATTCAGCCTCTCTCCATTTTCCTTGTAACAGAGCAGTTGGGTTTAGCAAAAGAAAATCTCCAGTGGTTACTTACAGCTAATGGAATTGGCATGATCTTAGGCGGAGCAGTAGTAATGATCTTTGCCAAAACAGTAGCACCGCAAAGGCTGCTGGCATTTGGGATGGTTGGTAATGCAATAGGGTTTGCCATAATGGGATTATCAGTAAACCTTTGGCTGACGCTGGGAGCTCAGTTTCTAAATGGTCTCATGTTACCGTGTATTCAGATTGGTATTAATACGATGATCTTACAGAGAACGGAGGCTGCTTTTATTGGCAGAGTCAATGGGATTTTAAGTCCTCTCTTTACGGGATCCATGGTATTAACGATGAGTATAGCTGGAGTTTTAAAAGAGCAGTTTTCATTGGTTGCCATATTTGAGGCAGCAGCAGTCTTGTTTATTATAGGTTTGCTTTTTATATTACCTCTATATAATCTAAAAGAGGAGACAAAGCAGGAAGGTATAGAATTAGGAGAGTAAAAAATTAGTTATGAATGCTTATCTAAATACCTATAATGAAAAACAAAGCATTTTCGTTGTAAAAGTACAACCAAAGGAAATAGAATAAAATACGTTATGTTTTAATTCTAAAAGACGTGGTACACATATAGTACAGTATCAATATCATGTAGAATTGAATACTGTGAAAGGTTAAATACTTAGCTTAATGAAGGGACTGGTTCGGTTTTGAAAGACGTAACAGCGACTTCAGCAAATGTATTACCCCAATTGACAAGTAGGTTATTGTGATTTAACGAATGGTACTCTCGTTATGAACCGTTATACGTAACGAAAGGGCCTCACATGGGCAAATGAACATGAGAATTATTTTTAGCAAGAGAGGGGAGCCTGCGTCATTTTTGATGCAGGCTCTTTTTATGTTGAAGCTATAAAGTAAGGCAAATAAGGTATTGAGTCTGAATATTGTTTATAGATACAAGTTCTACTTAATTTGAATAATTGTTGATAGATGTAATGTTTTGTAGATAACTTAGTTGCTCCCACATATTGAATATTTATCCTATATCAAGTACAATAAGTTGAATATAAGTTCAACTTAAAAAATGAGGTGTTTATAA
>NZ_JAWRXD010000812.1:0-265 GCF_046535215.1 Priestia sp. SIMBA_032
CCTTCGCGATCACACCCCGCTTGGCCGTCCAGCTGCCAGCCCCCGAGGTGGCGCAGCTGTACCGCAGTCTCCCTACCGGCGGTGTTACCCGGCCCGCGTAACACTAGGTCGAGTTTGCGCGTGTTGAGCTGGAGACCGGTGAGACGTGACGCGTTGTCTTCGAGCTGCCGATGACGGCATGTGGTTACGCGGCGAGTGATGGTGCTTTGTCGTCGATACCGGTGACGTGGACGTGCGTGTCGGAGGCGTCTCGTCGACACTCGGG
>NZ_JAWRXD010000813.1:0-265 GCF_046535215.1 Priestia sp. SIMBA_032
TGTTAGAAACTTAAATTCTTCGGCTTCTTTTTCATAATAGTTAGCAATTACGTATGCTGCCGCTAAAGTTGCATGTCCACAAAGATCAATTTCTCCTTCAGGAGTAAACCATCTTAGTTTATAGACCTCCCCTTCTTTTACTACATAAGCAGTTTCAGAAAGTTTATTTTCTATTGCAATTTTTTGCATCATCTCTTCTGAAAACCATTCTTCCATAATACAAATTGCTGCTGTATTTCCTTCAAATACGTTATCTGTAAATGTG
>NZ_JAWRXD010000814.1:0-265 GCF_046535215.1 Priestia sp. SIMBA_032
TGTCAAGGCAATTTATGCGAGCTGACGCCAGAAAGAATTACGACCATCTCCTTGCAGTCGCGCGTGACGTCGTCACCGAGCATGGTGCCGAGGCGTCCATGCGAGATATCGCCCGCCGGGCCGACGTCGGGTTGGCGACACTATTTCGCCATTTCCCGACACGAGAAGCCTTGTTCGAAGCGTTGCTGCGCATGAACGTGGACGAACTGATACAGCAGGCGGCCGAACTCGAAACGTCGAATCCACCTGACGAAGCGCTGGTGTC
>NZ_JAWRXD010000815.1:0-265 GCF_046535215.1 Priestia sp. SIMBA_032
GATGAGGGCAGCACCCGGTCCGGATCCCCCTGCGCCACCGCATCATCGAGCGAGAGAGCCCCTTCGACGCGTGGGACATCGCCACCGTCGTCGACCTCGATCAGGACCTCGACCCCGTCGGCGGTCAGTGCCTCGGCGAACTCCGGCCCGAATGAGCGGTGGTAGATGACCGCGCGCGGACGAATGTAGTCGAGGAGTTCGGTGATCTCACGGGCCGTGTAGTTGTAGTTGACGTTCACCGGGACCACCCGGGCCTTCAGACAGG
>NZ_JAWRXD010000816.1:0-265 GCF_046535215.1 Priestia sp. SIMBA_032
GCGCTTCGCCGCTAATGAGAACACCCGCTTCCTTCAGCTGGTCGAGCAAGTCAATAATCGATGGCATTTCACTTCTCCTCAAGGCCGTCAATGGCGGCTGTTAGCGTAAAACAACAAACGGTAACGACGTACGCTGAATTTCAACCTGCGAAATCAATGGCTTTGCCGAATTTGGACTCAAGAAATCTGCTGTTCAGGAGCATCTGGTTTGCGTCGCTCTCAAAGAGCGTTTGCACGACCCGTTGAAGTTCTGTGTCCATCACCT
>NZ_JAWRXD010000817.1:0-265 GCF_046535215.1 Priestia sp. SIMBA_032
ATATGTATTCAAATGATTTTAATCCAGAACATTATCAAAAAATGTTATTTGGTAATGAGCCATTTACACTCTTTGACGGTTCAAAAGTACCAACATTTAAACAATATTATGAAGAGCAATCTGGTGGTAGTTATACAGTAGATGGCACAGTAACAAAGTGGTTGACAGTTCCTGGTAATGCGGCAGATTATGGCGCAGATGCAGGAGATGGCGGTCATGATAATATGGGACCAAAAGGACCTCGTGATTTTGTAAAAGAGGCATT
>NZ_JAWRXD010000818.1:0-265 GCF_046535215.1 Priestia sp. SIMBA_032
CCATCATCATCAATCCCTAAACCAAATAACGTATTCACTTCACTAACAAGTACTTTTCCCTCTAGTATCGTCTTCGTTTCACTAACCTTTTGAATTTCTGGCTGCTCATCCGTATCAAACTCATCCTGAATATCTCCAACAATTTCTTCCAAAATATCTTCAACAGTAACAAGTCCAGATGTCCCACCATATTCATCTATCAATATAGCAATATGTGTTCTTTCTTTTTGCATTTTTAAAAACAAATCATGAATTGGAATAGAAT
>NZ_JAWRXD010000819.1:0-265 GCF_046535215.1 Priestia sp. SIMBA_032
GCGTAGGCCTGGCAGCAGTGCGCGGTGCGGGTGTTGAGAGAACCGTCGGAGAAGATCTTCAGCGGACCCATGGTCAGCAGGTCAGAATCCTCCATCAACCGGTCGCCGGTCCGAAAGCCGGCGGCGAGGACCTCGTCGAGCGTGGTGGCGTACGTGACCGGTTGCACCCGTACCCGATCGGTCCCGGCCGCGAAACGTTGCGGCCATTCGCGATGTCCGGCCGCCATCTCGAAGTCGACGATCCCCACCACGCCGCGACCGGCAG
>NZ_JAWRXD010000820.1:0-265 GCF_046535215.1 Priestia sp. SIMBA_032
GCTGCGCGTTTTTACGCAGCATGCGGGTCCGACAAGACGGCGCGTGCATATCTACGCGATGCCCGGAGCCATTATCTGGATTGGGGAGCAGATGGCAAAGTCCGGCAACTCGACCGGCTTCATCCGCACATGATGGAAGAACAGGTAATGGCGGGCTCATTGGACACCGTCACAACCGGGCGTCTGGATCTGGCTACGGTGATCAAGGTTTCCCAGGCACTGTCAACTGAGATCGTGCTTCCCAGGCTGGTCGAAAAGCTTTTGC
>NZ_JAWRXD010000120.1:0-487 GCF_046535215.1 Priestia sp. SIMBA_032
GAATTGTTATGAAGGGATTCCCCACTCATATGACAAATCAATAGATTCTTGTACTCTCATTTTATGATAAGATTCTCCAGGATGGAAATAAAATCGATTTATTTTACAAAAATAGTTATATGCCTATCTTTACTCGATCAACTACATAAATATATTATTATAGCGATTTCTTACTTACAAAAAATTTGGACATACATTTCCACATTCCCCCGTACACTGTAATAAGGTGAAACTTCTATTAGAAGAGATTATTTAACAACAACTTTCTTCATCACATACATACAGTTCGCTTATTAAAACATCATAAATGGAGGCAGACGAATGGACTTAGAGTTTTTAACATCCGTACTAATGATTGTCGGTATCGATGTTGTATTAGGTGGTGACAATGCAATCGTCATCGCACTAGCTAGCTGAAATTTACCTGAATCGAAACGAAATAAAGCTATTTTGATCGGTACTCTTTTAGCAATCGTACTAAGAATTG
>NZ_JAWRXD010000821.1:0-265 GCF_046535215.1 Priestia sp. SIMBA_032
GGGTCCGCGCTCAGGCCACCCGGCTGACCGCCCGGGCCAGGATGGCCGTGGTGAGCGCCTCCACCGGCTCCCGCGCCGCGGACGGGTTCGAGAGCAGCGTGAAATCGACATGGCCGAGCTCGGGAAGGCCGAACCGGTTGGTGACCTTGATCAGGTCCGCCGGGATGAGCGACCGCGGGAAGACGGCGACCCCGATGCCGGCGCGCACGGCGGCGAGCACTCCGTTGACCTCCCGGGTGTTGCAGGTGATCCGCCAGGAGCGGCC
>NZ_JAWRXD010000822.1:0-265 GCF_046535215.1 Priestia sp. SIMBA_032
CTGTCTACTGAAATGTCTGGCCTTTCTGAACCTACAAAATTTACTATACCATTTCTAATGAAATCCCGCTTAAAATCGAATTCATATCTCAAATCTGCATTACTTACCAAAATACCATCTACTAAAATAGCAGAATGTTTATATAAACATTCTTCAAAATTTAAAACACGCCAATCCAAAATATCTAGATTAGGTAAGGGTAAACTTAATATAAAATTATATTCAATATCTGTAGTAGCGACCTTTAACATATCTACTTTAATAT
>NZ_JAWRXD010000121.1:0-486 GCF_046535215.1 Priestia sp. SIMBA_032
CATAACGCCCACGACATCCACCATAACATCGACGAGCGCATGCACGCACTGCCCGATTGTTCCCCGATCTACTCCCGCCTCATCTATCGCAGAGAGTAATGTGATCGCATCTCTGCGATCAAAGCGCTCTGCCATTAGGAGTAGGGCTCTACGCCGAACCTCGGTACTGATAATATTCTGCTTGCCCCAGAAAATGTCTCCGTGCCCCGGGATATGACAGAGAAGAACAATAAGCTGACGAAGTATTGGGTGGCCTCTGTAATTTGAAATACAGGAGATTAGGTAATACCAAGTTGCTGATTGGTTTCGGTGAAAAGCCTGCAGTGCTCTCAATCCGTCGAAGCAGCGCTCTACATGTTCTCGCGCTGAGAAACTTTCTAGAGCTCGACCGAAATTGGGCTCGCGACTGTATTGGTCACGATAGTGCAAGCAGTAATCCCTGAACTCAGGAAATGTAGATTTTGAAAATTCTCGGTCTACATGGAT
>NZ_JAWRXD010000823.1:0-265 GCF_046535215.1 Priestia sp. SIMBA_032
CATACGAATAACGGTTAATTTTTCTTTTTGTTTATTCTTCATCGCTTGTTTCATATCATCGTTTAAACGACCGAGAAGACTCATAACTTACACCCTCTCTTAGAATTTACGCTTTCTTGCCGCTTCAGATTTCTTCTTACGTTTTACACTTGGTTTTTCATAAAACTCGCGCTTTCTTGCTTCAGCAAGTGTACCAGTTTTAGAAACCGATCTTTTAAAACGGCGAAGTGCATCCTCCAAAGACTCGTTTTTACGAACGACTGTT
>NZ_JAWRXD010000824.1:0-265 GCF_046535215.1 Priestia sp. SIMBA_032
CAGTAGGTGGCAAGAATCTCGATCATTCTTTTGAAGCTGCTGCAGTCAATGGAACCGTCGTAACAATTGCAGCTCGTTCAACCCATGACCTCTCTTCTTTACACGCAAAAGGCCTCTCTCTGCACGTTACTTTTATGGCGTTAAAAATATTACATACAGATAAGCGTAATGATTGCGGAGAAATCTTAACGAAAATAACGCAAATTGTAGAAGAAGGAAAACTTCGTCCATTGCTAGATTCTAAATCTTTTACGTTTGATGAAGT
>NZ_JAWRXD010000825.1:0-265 GCF_046535215.1 Priestia sp. SIMBA_032
GGTTGAGGGATAAAGGCTATCCTTTGCGTTGTAATCAGGTGACCAGTTTGTGTATGCGCCGACCAGCTCTCCCAAATAGGGTTGTGCAATGCCGAGTATGAACTGGAAATCGATTTCCTCCGCCTCCACAATTCCATGTCTTGGGTTTTCTAAGGCCCATCTGATGCCAGCTATTACACCTGCAACTACTTGTAAGGTGGTGGCAGAACTTTGGGGATTCAAAGCTTGAGCTGCACAGTTTTTAAGGGCAGAGCCGTACCAATAT
>NZ_JAWRXD010000826.1:0-265 GCF_046535215.1 Priestia sp. SIMBA_032
CTCGAGATACTCGGCCAGGTTTTCCGGGGCCACCGCGGAATCCTCCCAGCCGGGCCAGGATTCGTAGGCGCCGCCGTGTCCACCTTCTTCGGGGGCGACGTCTTCGGGGTCGACCAGCCGCGACGACAGGCCTGCGCCGTCCTCGCGAATCCGCCAGAGCGAGACCCGCTGGGATGGATCGGGCACGGTGCGTCCGTCGACGAGGCGTCCGTTGGCGCGGAGTTTGGCGAGCAGTTCGAGAGCTGCGTCAGCCGGAGAATCCGCG
>NZ_JAWRXD010000827.1:0-265 GCF_046535215.1 Priestia sp. SIMBA_032
CGGCTGTGAGCGGCTACATTCAGTGGTGGTCCGTTAAAATAATAAATCGGCTCAACCCAGGCCCAATTAACAATGGCTATACCAATACCACCACAGAAAATCATTGCGACCCAGCTGAAATAGGAAAACTCTGGGGCATCACTCTTCCGGCCTAGACGAATATTACCGTAAGATCCGAACGCCATCCACAGGAGGAATAGTACAGTTATCAAGCCCGCAATCAGATAAAGCCATCCAAACTTCCCGGTCGCAAACGAAAACATCT
>NZ_JAWRXD010000828.1:0-265 GCF_046535215.1 Priestia sp. SIMBA_032
GTAAATAGGTAAAAACAGAGCCACAAGAAACGTTAGTAATAAAAAATAATTTTGGATGTCCAATGGACTGTAAAACAAAGCAGTTATTATCACGCCAAATAAAAAAGCCCCTATGAATCCATTGCGCTGGGATTTTGAAACTGGTGTGTATTCATTGTTTTCGTCCAGATTCCCTTTTTGAATAATTGAAAGCACAAACCAGCTAACTACAGGAATTGTAAGCAATCCCCACCAGTTGGATACTTTCGGAAGATTTTCATTGGCC
>NZ_JAWRXD010000829.1:0-265 GCF_046535215.1 Priestia sp. SIMBA_032
TTCCGAATGATATTCGAAGCGTGGCGCCGGGGACGCCAGGCTCAAAGGAACGGATCGCCACCCTGTAGCGGTAACGACGAGGCCTGCGCCCACAATGTCTACGACAATTTGGGCCGTGTCAGGCAAGAAGCCCATGGAGAAACCATTGCTGCTCCTTTCCTCCGGGGCGAGACGCGCTCGCGATTGATCCTGTAGCACATCGAGTCCTCCGCTTCGGCGACAAGGTAGTCCCGCGAGGCGAAAGCCTCTGAATGCCATCCTCCTT
>NZ_JAWRXD010000830.1:0-265 GCF_046535215.1 Priestia sp. SIMBA_032
TGCCATGCCAACGCCTTCCGCTCCGCCGGCGGGATCTTCGACCTGGACGTCGCGCCGGACCTGGCGCTCCTGGCGCGCTGGGGCTCATGCGAGTTGGGGGATGGATTGCCGGAACAAGTCCGGCAATGACGGCGGAGAGATAACGCGGTCGCTCCGCTGCGACAGCATCAAACGCTGGGCGTGGTGTGGCGGGCGCCGTAGCGTTCCTCGATGGCGTCCCAGATCTCGCCTTCCAGGCAGGCCTCGTCGAAGCGGTCGATCTCCT
>NZ_JAWRXD010000831.1:0-265 GCF_046535215.1 Priestia sp. SIMBA_032
GCGTGATCCGGAACATCACGGCATCCACAATTCGATGTGCGCATGCCGGCTCCTCCGCCGACCACACGCCGCCACCAGCGAAATACGCGCCCTGAATAAGGTTCATATTGAAAGCGAACCTCACCTTGAATTGCGTTCCTGCGCGAGCGTCCGGCACATACGAGCCCTCTTCGGGATAACGCTGGCCGGTAATCTCCGCTCCCTGGATGTTGCGGATATGGCTACCAAAGAACACGCCGGCAAAGTCCCGCGTGAACACACCCTG
>NZ_JAWRXD010000832.1:0-265 GCF_046535215.1 Priestia sp. SIMBA_032
ATACTTGTTTTATGGCAATTTAGAAACAATGATTCTATATGATTTTAGGAATAACATTAAAAAAGAATTAAATTCGAAGTATTCGTATTATTGGGACACTCTAGAAGATAATAAAGTTTTAATAAGTGTCAATAGAAGAAAATATGATTTAGGACAAAAAATAGCAGATTATCATTGGTATGATTTTAAAAGAAATCAACTGGAAAAATTATTATTTATTGAAAAACCACAAAATAAAATTTTAAACAAAACCATACTAATAACA
>NZ_JAWRXD010000833.1:0-264 GCF_046535215.1 Priestia sp. SIMBA_032
CTACTGACGGGGTGGTGCGTAACGGCAAAAGCACCGCCGGACATCAGCGCTATCTCTGCTCTCACTGCCGTAAAACATGGCAACTGCAGTTCACTTACACCGCTTCTCAACCCGGTACGCACCAGAAAATCATTGATATGGCCATGAATGGCGTTGGATGCCGGGCAACTGCCCGCATTATGGGCGTTGGCCTCAACACGATTTTACGTCACTTAAAAAACTCAGGCCGCAGTCGGTAACCTCGCGCATACAGCCGGGCAGTGA
>NZ_JAWRXD010000834.1:0-264 GCF_046535215.1 Priestia sp. SIMBA_032
GACGTACGTACGCAACTTGAAGTTAATCTGATATCGCCGCTCCGCGTCATCCAGGCTTTTGCGCCATTGCTGGGAACAGACAAGGCGCGGCGAGGCGGACCGGGTCGCATCGTGAACATCAGTTCCGTTGGCGGGAAGATGGCGTTCCCATATTTGGGTGCCTATGCAGCATCGAAGCACGGGCTGGAAGGCCTGTCAGAGTCGCTCCGACGCGAGCTGCTGCTGTACGGCATCGACGTGATAGTCATCGAGCCCGGATATGTC
>NZ_JAWRXD010000835.1:0-264 GCF_046535215.1 Priestia sp. SIMBA_032
GAGTCGTGAAGGAGATCCATGAAAGTTGGGATTACAAACATTCAGGATTAGGTGCCGCACCTGCTCTGATTATTTCAATTGTCGCCAGCTTCTACCTTGGACCTCTCGCTGGAGCTATGGCCAGCAACTTTGCCGTGGGCACTATCAATGGCGGCGGAGATATTGGTGCAGGTCTGAAAGCGGCAACCAATAAAAACGCTATTAAAGGCTACGCCACACAGATGGTGACAAGCGGGATTCTGAGTGGGATAGACACAGCAGTCG
>NZ_JAWRXD010000836.1:0-264 GCF_046535215.1 Priestia sp. SIMBA_032
ACCGTTTTTTTCTCATATCGATGAGATTTCCGCCCGTTTTGCTGCAGGAGATTGAACAGGCGAAGTAACACCTTTGATAGCTCTTGGGTGTCTTTTTGAATAGTTTGGAATAGAAGAAGAAAATAGTCTTTAATCATATATATTGCTTTATACTCACTAAGCTCTCGTTTTTTCTTCATGAGGAGTAATTGGCGCATTTGAAACATGATAGAAGAACAGAGTAGAATGGCTATCAATTGTCTATACAAATGGCACCCCCACCTT
>NZ_JAWRXD010000837.1:0-264 GCF_046535215.1 Priestia sp. SIMBA_032
GGTCCTGGCCGAGGTGATCGTTGATCATGGCTGCGGTGCCGAGGCGAGACCGACCGTGCCCACGCTGGTCATAGGTGATCACCCGAAATCGATCCGACAGTCCGTTGATCTGCGGATTCCAATATCGGGCACTGACGGCGAAACCGTGCACGAGCACCACCGGGTCAGCGTCGGTCGGGCCATGTTCGTAGACGGCGATCGATGCGCCACCGGGACGGTCGATGACCGTGTGCCGCATGTCGATCCGCGGGGCCCGCAACAACG
>NZ_JAWRXD010000039.1:0-19379 GCF_046535215.1 Priestia sp. SIMBA_032
GGTCCCGTGGTGTAGCGGTTAACATGCCTGCCTGTCACGCAGGAGATCGCGGGTTCGATTCCCGTCGGGACCGCCATGTTTTAGAAACGAAACAATGTGTTTCGTCTTTTTTATTGTTTGAACCATTTTTATATAAAACTTTACCGTCCTTAGGAGCAATCCTAAGGAATTTTTTATATACAAAGAAATTTCTTTATAGAATTGCGATGTTAAAGATTGTTGGATTTCTTACTGGATATGTATAGTCCACAACGTTTACAATATATATATACAGATTGAAATGAGGTTCTGAATGAATGACAGAGATTAACGAATTTACTTTTATGTCTACGTCTCCTGATGAAACTAATCAGCTGGCTGCTCGTCTAGCAACTTTATTAGAAGCTGGTGATGTGCTGCTGCTTGAAGGTGATTTGGGAGCTGGAAAGACAACATTCACAAAAAGTTTAGCTAAAGGATTAGGAATTGAACGCAATGTGAATAGCCCGACATTTACTATCATTAAAGAATACAAAAGCGGTCGCCTTCCTCTTTATCATATGGATGTGTACCGTCTAGGGGATGAATTTGAAGACCTAGGGTTTGATGAGTATTTTGAAGGAGATGGCGTGACGGTCGTGGAGTGGGCTCATCTGATTGAAGAGCAGCTTCCTAATGAATATATTCAAATCAATATTTACCATGAAAACGAAACGACTCGTAAAATCCTTGTAAAAGCAATAGGCAGTCGGTACGTTGAAATATGTAAGGAGCTTTTTAAAAGATGAAAATGTTAGCCATTGATACATCCAATTTTGTCATGGGTGTTGCTGTCGTTGAAGAAAACAAAGTAATTGGAGAAATTATTACGAATCTAAAAAAGAATCACTCTGTTCGTGTGATGAACGCTGTGGAATCTTTGTTAAAGGATTGTGATATTGCGCCTAGCGAGATAGACCGTATTGTAGTGGCACACGGTCCAGGATCTTATACAGGTGTACGCATTGGCGTTACCATTGCCAAGACACTTGCTTGGACTTTAAATATTCCTTTAATAGGTGTATCTAGCCTTGAGGCACTAGCAGCAAACGGTCGCTATTTTGATGGATATATTGCTCCGTTATTTGATGCGCGTCGTCAACAGCTTTATACAGGACTATATGAATGGAATAACGAACGAGGTCTTCTAGAAGTTGAAAGTGATCGACTTGTTATTAATAAAGACTGGGCGGAACATTTAAAGTCATACAACAAACCTATTTTATTCATAGGCAATGATCTTTCTATGCATGAAGAGGCGTTAAAAGAAGTGTTGGGTGAACAAGCCGTATTTGCCCATGTTCAGCAGTTTAATCCAAGACCAAGTGAATTGGCTTTCTTAGGAATGAAGAAAGAGCCGCAGTCTGTGCATACTTTTGTTCCGAACTACATTCGTTTAGCTGAAGCCGAAGCCAACTGGCTTGCTTCACAGCAAAAAGGATAAAAGAAGGTATAAACATGAAACTAACAATTAAGTTTCGTTTAATGGAAGTTAAAGATATTGATCAAGTAGTGAAAATTGAAGAGAAGTCTTTTACGACACCTTGGAGTTCAGAAGCGTTTCAAAATGAGTTAACCAATAATCAGTTTTCAACTTACATTGTAATGGAAGAAGGAGAAAATATTATTGGGTATTGCGGAACGTGGATTGTTATTGACGAAGCACATGTAACCAACATTGCGCTATTGCCAGACTACCGAGGTAAGGGACTCGGTGAATTGCTGCTGCGCAACGTGATGGACGTTCTTCGAAAACTAGGTGCTACGTCAATGACATTAGAAGTTAGGGTATCTAATCATATTGCACAATCATTGTATCAAAAGCTAGGTTTTAAACCTGGAGGTATTCGTAAGAATTATTATTCTGATAACAATGAGGATGCATTAGTTATGTGGGTGAATTTATGAGTGAAAATCAATTAATTTTAGCATTAGAAACAAGCTGTGATGAGACAGCAGCAGCCGTGATCCGAAACGGTCATGAAATTGTAGCCAATGTGGTGGCCTCTCAAATAGAAAGTCATAAACGATTTGGCGGTGTCGTACCGGAGATTGCATCCCGTCATCATGTGGAACAAATTACGGTGGTAGTTGAAGAAACTTTAAATCAAGCGAACTTGACGTTTGCAGATATTGATGCAATAGCTGTAACGGAAGGACCAGGGCTTGTGGGAGCACTTCTTATTGGCGTAAATGCAGCCAAAGCGCTAGCATTTGCACATCAAAAGCCATTAATTGGTGTTCATCATATTGCAGGACATATTTATGCAAACCAGCTAATCAAAAAATTAGAATTCCCGCTTTTATCGTTAGTTGTATCTGGAGGGCATACGGAGCTTGTATACATGGAAAGTCACGGTCAGTTTAAAGTGATTGGTGAAACGAGAGATGATGCAGCAGGAGAAGCTTACGATAAAGTAGCCCGCACGTTAAACCTTCCATATCCAGGCGGACCGCATATTGACCGCCTTGCACATGAAGGAGAGCCATTAATTGATTTGCCGCGTGCTTGGCTAGAAGAAGGATCCTATGATTTTAGTTTCAGTGGGTTAAAATCAGCAGTTATTAACACTGTCCACAACGCGAAGCAAAAAGGTGAAGAAATTCTTCCACAAACACTTGCTGCTAGCTTTCAAGCGAGTGTTATTGATGTGTTAGTAACTAAAACCGTTAAAGCTGCAAAGGAATATAACGTTAAGCAAGTGTTAGTAGCAGGAGGAGTTGCTGCTAATAAAGGACTTAGAGCAGCGCTAGAAGAGGCATTTGCACCATTATCAAACATTGCACTTATTATCCCGCCGCTATCTCTATGCACGGATAATGCCGCAATGATTGGAGCAGCAGCAAGTGTACGATTTGCTCAAGGAAAACGTTCAGATATGTCATTAAACGCAAACCCCGGTTTAGACTTGGAAGAGTAAGAGACGAATGAGATTTAGTTCTCATTCGTCTTTTTTTGTGGATAAAAATAATTTATCAACAATATTCAATAAATTTAGAATTAACTGTGGATAATTATGTGGAAAAGTCCGTGCACTCAGTACACGGACCTGTTATCAACAAGTTTTAATTATGAAAATCAGACAGATATCCACTATTTATTCACAGAGTGGATAAAGCTTGTTCTAAAGCGCACGAACAAGTAAATAGGATGAATAAATACGAAAAAAATATAGACTATTCTTCTAGAAGAAGCTGTAATTCTTCCCACTCTTCCATTAATGTGGATAACTGTGAAGAAATTTTTTCGTTTTCACCGTTTAATCTTGATACTTCTTCGTGGTTTTGATAAATTTCAGGGTCACAAAGAAGTTCTTCATTCTCTGCTTGTGCGGCTTCTAATTTGTTTACTTCAGTTTCAATTTCTTCAATGCGGCGCGTTCGCTGTCTCATCAATTTCTTTTGTTCTTTATCTTGTTTATAGGACTGTTTATCTACTTTTACCGTGCGTTCTTCGTTTGCTTTTATATTTTCTAATTCTTTGATTTCCTCTATTTCTGCTTTCTTTTCTACATAATAGTCATAATCTCCAAGAAATTCTTCTACCCCTTCAGGAGATAGCTCTGCTATTTTGTTTGCAATACGATTAATAAAATAACGGTCATGTGAAACAAATAATAGAGTCCCCGGGTAATCAATTAACGCATTCTCTAGTACTTGTTTGCTATCTAAATCAAGGTGGTTAGTAGGTTCATCCAAAATTAAGAAGTTAGCTTTTTGAAGCATAAGTTTCGCAAGAGCCAAACGTGCTTTTTCACCACCGCTAAGCGTCGAAACGATTTTCAGTACATCATCACCTGAAAACAGAAAGTTTCCAAGCGCTGTACGGATTTCTTTTTCAGGTTTGGATGGGTAGTCATCCCAAAGCTCATTTAAAACGGTTTTATTAGACGTTAAATTGGCTTGCTCTTGGTCGTAATAACCAACCATTACATTTGAGCCAAAAGAAATAGTTCCAGTCTTGAAGCTGAGTTTATCCACAATACCTTTTAATAAAGTTGATTTCCCAACGCCATTAGGGCCAACCAACGCGAGGCTTTCACCTTTTTTAATGCGAAGGTTTGCCTGCTGGACGACATAGTTGTTTTCATCATATCCGATAGACACATCTTCGAGATTTAAGACTTCATTTCCGCTTTGGCGCTCAATTTCAAACGAAAAACTAGCTGATTTTTCGCCTTCGTTAGGTCGATTTATTAACTCCATTCGATCGAGCTGTTTACGTCTGCTTTGCGCACGTTTTGTAGTCGATGCGCGGGCGATGTTTCGCTGAATAAAGTCATTCAATTTTGCGACTTCATCCTGCTGTTTTTCGTACTGACGCAATTCTTTTTCATATCGCTCTGCTTTTTGTACAAGGTATTTAGAGTAGTTGCCTGTGTACTTGACCGTTGTTTTTTGTGTGACTTCATACACTTGATTTACGACTTTATCAAGGAAGTAACGATCGTGTGAAACAATTAAAATAGCTCCTTCATACCCTTGCAGAAACTGTTCCAGCCATGCTAAAGTTTCAATATCTAAGTGGTTGGTAGGCTCATCCAGAATAAGCAAATCAGGCTTTGTTAAAAGCAGTTTTGCAAGAGCCAAGCGCGTTTTTTGTCCACCGCTCAAGGAGGAAATAGGGGTGCTGTAGTCAAAGTTTGAAAAACGGAAACCGTGAAGAATAGATCGGGTATCTGCTTCATATTGATAGCCGCCTAAATCTTTAAACGTTACTTGAAGCTGATCGTACTCTTTGGTTAGTTTTTCGTATTGAACTGAATCATTAAAAATGTCTGGATCACCCATCTTCGTTTCAAGCGTACGTAATTCTTTTTCCATCTTCTTTAATGGAGCAAAGACAGTCATCATTTCTTCCCATATGGAGAGTGTTGACTCAAGAACTGTATCTTGTCCCATATAATCAATGGAAACACCCTTAGGTTTAATAATTTCTCCGCTGTCATAGGAAAGCTGCTCAGCAATAATTTTTAATAAAGTTGATTTACCAGCACCGTTTCGTCCCACTAGGGCAATGCGGTCTTTTGATTGTACTTCTAACTTTATATTCGATAAAATGGGTTCTGCCCCATAGTATTTTGTAATACCGTTCAATTGTAGAATAATCATTTTTTCACCTCTAGTAGTATATCCATAGTGTATTTTAACATATTTTTAACTACAAGTTCTTCCTACAAGCGTTTGTAATTTGCAGAGGGACAAGGACAAATGATGAAGCGAATGTTTTGATTCATGAAATAAAATGATTTTACCTGCACATTTTATACAGGATACTATGTTAAAATAAGAGATAAGTGCATCTCTGAACTTATATATGATGGATGTAAAAAATCCGTCATGACTACCAAACGGATCCTTTGAAGGGCTAATTGCTTCGTTCTAGCTATCGACTTTAAGTAGTGCTGGATAGACAAAAGCCGTCGAGGTGTGAAGCGGAGTATATATAAAACAAGAGAAAAGAGAGAGAATTGGAAGCGCTACCTCAAAGCGGTTGATGCTTTGTGAAAGGTAATGCAATATGACTTAAAAATGTTAGTAATGACATACATGAACTGAGGGGGTACAACGTGAACACTGAACAATTAAAAATACCACAAGCAACGGCTAAACGATTGCCGCTTTATTATCGTTTTTTGAAAAATTTGCATGCTTCTGGTAAACAGCGTGTGTCGTCAGCAGAGTTAAGTGAGGCAGTGAAAGTGGATTCTGCTACTATTCGTCGGGACTTTTCTTACTTTGGTGCATTAGGAAAAAAGGGATACGGCTATAATGTAAATTATTTACTTACATTTTTCCGTAAAACGTTAGACCAAGATGAAGTAACGAAAGTAGCACTGATTGGCGTAGGGAATCTAGGAACGGCCTTTTTAAATTATAATTTTATTAAAAATAATAACACTAAAATTGAGTGCGCTTTTGATGTGATAGAAGATAAAGTCGGTACGAAAGTAGGCGACGTGCCGGTCTATCATCTTGACCAATTGGAAGATTATATGAGTGATGACATCTCAGTAGCGATTTTAACCGTTCCTGCCACTGTTGCTCAGCAAATTACCGATCGTTTAGTGAGTTGCGGAATTAAAGGGATTTTAAACTTTACTCCTGCACGCTTAAACGTACCGGATGAGATTCGACTTCATCATATTGATCTTGCTGTAGAATTACAGTCGCTCGTCTACTTTTTGAAAAATTATCCTGTTGAATAAGACGGACTGTGTTACGATTTCCTTAAGTCTAAATTAATAAGGAGAGTGGGAATATGGGGATTGGAGCAGGCAGTTGGATTGTTATTGCTATTGTAGCACTGCTTATTTTTGGACCGAAACGGTTACCGGAGCTAGGAAGATCAGTGGGCCAAACGCTTAGAGAGTTTAAGCATGCCGCTAGCGGTGCATCAGAAGATCGTGAAAAAGATAAACAGCGTCAAGTAGATGACAAAGAGTAAAAGGGTGATCATAGTATGACCGAACAAGAAATGTCAATATATGATCATATAGGAGAGCTGCGAAAACGCATTTTAATTGTTTTATTTTTCTTTGTGATTGCCACAATTGGCGGCTTTTTTATAGCAGATAAGGTCATTGTCTATTTACAGCATGCTGATGAGGCAAAAAATTTAACGATGAATGCATTTAGGCTAACAGATCCAGTTAAGATTTATATGCAATTTGCTGTTATTATCGGCTGTGTACTTGCAGCTCCTGTTACACTGTATCAACTTTGGGCATTTATTAGTCCTGGTTTATATGAAAAAGAGCGTAAGGTAACGCTTGGATATATTCCTGTTTCCATTTTTCTCTTTATAGGCGGTGTCTCTTTTTCTTATTTTGTGTTGTTTCCATTTGTCGTCGATTTTATGACGCGCGTTTCTGATGAGCTGAATGTAAACCAAGTGATTGGCATTAGTGAATACTTTTCTTTTTTAATGCAGCTCACACTGCCTTTTGGCCTGTTGTTTCAGCTTCCTGTCGTCGTAATGTTTTTGACGAGATTAGGAATTATAACGCCTATGTTTTTATCTCAAATTCGAAAATATGCCTATTTCGTACTGCTAGTTATTGCCGCACTTATTACACCACCGGAATTGCTCTCGCACATGATGGTGACAGTGCCGCTCTTAATTTTGTATGAAATCAGCATCATTATTTCCCGCATTTCGTATCGCAAAGTGTTAAAGGCAAGGGCAGAGCAAGAAAGAGAAGATGTTAGTATGTAAAAAAACCACTGAAACAGTGGTTTTTTTATTTAGATGAATCATCTTGATTTTTATATTGCTGCTGCAATTTTTTAATTTTGTAGTGCAAGATAAAGATGCGAACCGCAAACCTGAAATCAAATGCGGCTACGAGTGCAAATAAGATTGTGGGGAAATTCCAAACGGTTTCCTGAGCATTTTGAATTGCCAAGTAAGTAAATAAAACCCCCATAATAATATAAATAAACCCTCGTGTTAAAGGGATATTCTTCATAAAAACATGCCTCCAAAAATAAACTGCATTTGTTCTGCTTGTTTTTGCATTTCTATAATTTTATCTGCAAAAATAGTTTGAGATAAAATAACGATTGTATTCATCAACACGTGAGCAATAATAGGTACAACAATTAGTCTCGTTCTTGCATAAAGGAATGCAAATACAAATCCCATAGCTGTATACACAAGTAAATGTTTAAAATCCCAGTGTACCGCAGCGAAAATAAGGGAACTAATAAATGCAGAGATAAAGAAATTGTATCGTTTGTGAAGAGAGCCGAAAATAATCTTTCGGAAAATAATCTCTTCTAGTATTGGTCCAATAACAGACGTAACGACAATAAGGAACGGTGTTGCTTTAACAAGATTAACAATATTTTGTGTGTTTTCAGATACTTGGGTAATGCCAAGAGCGTGCTCAATCATACCTGCTACAGCTTGACCAGCCATAGCCAGGAACACCCCAAGGACTGACCAGACCACAGTTACCGTTGTTCCCGCATGTTCTATACGCATGGACATATCACGGCGCAGCAGCAGTAAGACAATAAGTAAACCAAGGATAAAGCTAATGATGGTCCAATAAGTCAAAAGCATGACATTCGCTGTTCGAACTGGATATTGATCAAACATTCCTGTTAATTTTAACAGCGGTATACCAACAACTCCTGAAAACTGCATAAGGATGTAGGTGAGGATAACATACCAATAACGTTTTTCCAATCTTCTATACTCCTTTAAAAGGTTTTTATGTATATATGTCGAAGAAGTACTGTAAAGTTAGCAATTTCTTCTTGCTCGTATTGTAACATACATATTATTGAACAGAGAAAAGAATGCTTTATTTCTCAAAATCGTCGAAATCTAAGACTATTATATGTAGTTGTCGTAAATTTTAAATTTTTTTTGTTTAATACTTGCAAAAAAAACCCACTTTGTTTTAATATAATAATTGTGTTAGCACTCGTTGAGGTTGAGTGCTAATAAAAATGTAAACATATTATTTGAGGAGGTTGTTTCACTTGTTAAAGCCATTAGGTGATCGCGTAGTGATTGAACTTGTAAAATCTGAGGAAAAAACAGCAAGCGGTATCGTGTTACCGGACAGTGCAAAAGAAAAGCCACAAGAGGGTAAAATTGTTGCTGTTGGTACAGGTCGAGTATTAGAAAGCGGTGAGCGTGTAGCTTTAGAAGTAGCTGCGGGCGATCGTATCATCTTCTCAAAATATGCGGGTACTGAAGTGAAATACGAAGGTACTGAATACTTAATTTTACGCGAAAGCGATATTTTAGCTGTAATCGGCTAATTTTAACCACAAACTTATCATACGTAAAAAATAGATTATTAAGAACATCTTGAGGAGGTCAAAGAACATGGCAAAAGACATTAAATTTAGCGAAGAAGCACGTCGCGCAATGCTACGTGGTGTAGATACATTAGCAAATGCTGTAAAAGTAACGCTTGGACCAAAAGGTCGTAACGTTGTATTAGAAAAGAAATTCGGTTCACCGCTTATTACAAATGATGGTGTAACAATTGCAAAAGAAATCGAATTAGAAGACGCATTTGAAAATATGGGTGCTAAATTAGTAGCGGAAGTTGCTAGCAAAACAAACGACGTTGCTGGTGACGGTACAACTACTGCAACAGTTTTAGCGCAAGCAATGATCAGAGAAGGTCTTAAAAACGTAACGGCTGGTGCTAACCCAATGGGTATCCGTAAAGGTATGGAAAAAGCAGTAGCTGTAGCGGTTGAAGAACTAAAAGCAATCTCTAAACCAATTCAAGGTAAAGATTCAATTGCTCAAGTAGCGGCTATCTCAGCAGCTGACGAAGAAGTAGGTCAACTAATCGCTGAAGCAATGGAGCGCGTTGGTAACGACGGCGTTATCACACTTGAAGAATCAAAAGGTTTCACAACTGAATTAGAAGTGGTAGAAGGTATGCAGTTTGACCGTGGATATGCATCTCCTTACATGGTAACTGATTCAGATAAAATGGAAGCTGTATTAGATGATCCATACATCTTAATCACAGACAAAAAAATCGGTAACATTCAAGAAATCTTACCGGTATTAGAGCAAGTTGTTCAACAAGGCAAGCCTCTATTAATCATCGCTGAAGATGTAGAAGGCGAAGCTTTAGCAACATTAGTTGTGAACAAACTTCGTGGTACATTTACAGCTGTAGCTGTTAAAGCTCCTGGTTTTGGTGATCGTCGTAAAGCAATGCTACAAGACGTTGCGATCTTAACAGGCGGAGAAGTAATCACTGAAGAGCTTGGTCTTGACTTAAAAACAGCAGGCATCGATCAATTAGGTCGCGCTTCTAAAATTGTTGTAACAAAAGAAAATACAACAGTTGTAAACGGTGCAGGAAATGCAGAAGATATCCTAGCACGCGTAAACCAAATCAAAGCTCAGCTTGAAGAAACAACTTCAGAGTTTGACCGTGAAAAATTACAAGAGCGCTTAGCAAAACTTGCTGGTGGCGTAGCTGTAATTAAAGTTGGTGCGGCAACTGAAACTGAGTTAAAAGAACGTAAATTACGTATTGAAGATGCATTAAACTCTACGCGTGCTGCGGTTGAAGAAGGTATCGTAGCTGGTGGTGGTACTGCATTAGTAAATATCTATAATAAAGTAGCAAGCATCGAAGCTGACGGTGACACTGCTACAGGTATCAACATCGTATTACGTGCGATTGAAGAGCCTGTACGTCAAATCGCTCACAACGCTGGTTTAGAAGGATCAGTAATCGTTGAGCGTCTAAAAGGCGAAGCAGTTGGAACTGGATTCAACGCTGCAACTGGCGAGTGGGTAAATATGCTAGACACTGGTATCGTTGACCCAACAAAAGTAACGCGTTCAGCTCTTCAAAATGCTTCTTCTGTAGCGGCTATGTTCTTAACAACTGAAGCAGTTGTTGCTGACAAGCCAGAAGAAGGCGGAGCACCTGCAATGCCTGACATGGGCGGCATGGGTGGAATGGGCGGCATGATGTAATCATTGCCCTCTCTGAAAAAGCGACCAAGTACTCACTTGGTCGCTTTTTTGCGTGCGTTAATATTTTCAGATTTTTTTAAAATTTGTTAAGATAGTACTATGTTTATTGGAAAACATACTAAACTCAAGGCTTAACTGAGTTTTAAGGGGGAGCTTCGTTGATTCAGCTCGATCATATTAATAATAAATTAAATCAAGTATTAGAAAACATCGATCAAATTGTAATTGGAAAGCGTCATGTATCTACGTTGAGTCTGGTTGCTTTGCTTGCAAAGGGGCATATTTTGCTTGAAGATGTGCCGGGTGTGGGGAAAACGATGCTCGTGAAGGCACTGGCCAAATCGATTGATGCAGAATTTAAACGAATTCAATTCACGCCTGATTTGCTGCCGTCCGATGTAACAGGTGTTTCTATTTACAGTCCAAGAGACATGGAATTTCATTTTCGTCCAGGTCCTATCATGAGCCACATTGTGCTCGCTGATGAGATTAACAGGACTTCTCCTAAAACACAATCGGCGCTTTTAGAAGCAATGGCTGAGCATCATGTAACAACCGATGGTATCACCCGGGAAATTCCAGCGCCTTTTTTTGTGATGGCTACTCAAAATCCTGTTGATTTTGATGGGACCTATCATTTGCCGGAAGCGCAGCTGGATCGTTTTTCATTCAAACTAAGCATGGGGTATCCTACGCAAGAAGAGGAGCTTCAAATTTTAAATGGCGTATCGACTCAAGTTAACCTTGAAGATGTCAAACCCGTTATGAGCGTTCCAGAATTAGTACAGGCTCAAAAAGCTGTAAGCAGTATTTATGTAGATGATACGATCAAGCACTATATCATCGAAATCATTCGCAAAACGCGCTCTCATCCACATGTTTCGTTAGGTATCAGTCCTCGTGGAACGGTTTCCTTTATGAAGGCCGTTCAAGCATATGCTTTAGTGAAGGGAAGAGATTACTGTCTTCCTGATGATGTTCAAGAGCTTGCTTCGTATGTGTGTGTACATCGATTAACGCTAAGATCTGATACCCAGTACAGCGGCTTAACAGCGGGTGATGTGATGAAGCAAATTATGGCTGACACGAAAGTACCTGTTAAAAGGTAAGAGGTACTTTATGAAACAGTATATAAAAGTGATATGGAATAAATGTAGAGACTGGTTCGTTTTATTCTGCATCTTTGCTGCTACGTTTTCTTACGCTATGTTTCAAGGAGGCTTTGTCAGCTGGTTTTTATTTTATAGCTTCTTACCTTTTGGGTTATATGGGGTAGCCGTTTTGCTTTATCCGTTGAAGAAGTGGAATGTTACTCGTGACATGAAGCTACAGCCTCGATTCGCTGGAGACCATCTTTCGTATGATATTCACATTACACGCTCCTCGGCTTTTCCTGTTTATATGGCAGCGGTGAAAGAGGAAAGTAACTTTTTAGATCAAGAAGAAAGAACAATTTATCCGCTTTTTCAACGAAACGCCGTTATTCCGTATGAAAGATCGTTTGTAGAAAGAGGAGAATATGAATTTTTTACGATTTCGATTGAAATGAGTGATTTGTTAGGAATTGTAAAAAAGAAGGCGTATTATCCGCTGCAGCAGCGATTTATCGTTTATCCTCAAATTCATGAGGTAGATATCCCGTTTCTTTTAGCGGGAATAGAAGAAGGGAAAAATGAAGTTTCGACGGGAAATCAATCTACTACGTTAGTGACAGGCATTAGAGAATATCAGCCGGGTGACCGATTAGGGTCTATTGATTGGAAGGCGACGGCCCGTAAAGCTACGTTGATTTCTAAAGAGTTCGGTCATTATCATGAACGAAGCATGATTATCATTGCAGATGTTATGAGTCCTCTATATTTTGAAGAGCGAATGAGCTTTCTAGCATCCATGCTCATTCATGAAGAAACCAAGCGTAAAAAAGTCGATTTTCTTTTAGCTGGAGATGCCTTTTTTTCGCCAAAAACCTCTGAACAAAAGGAGACTGATAACCTGTTGCATCACTTAGCACGTGCACAGCCTAGTAGCAATCGAACATTCGAAACAGAATTTAAGAATATTGCCATTCAAAAGCAGCATTCTTTTATGGTCATTGTCAGTCAAGTTACCGGGACTCTTATTGGGCAGGTTCAATCTAAGCTGAGTTTCCATGCTAAGGCGTCACTAATTGTTGTTAAAGATGCAGGAGCAGGGCTTAGTGACGAAGAGGCCGTTATTGTAAATGGAATACAATCTTCTGCTTTAACGATTGAAGTCATTAATATTCCACTTTCTCTATCATCTAAAGGAAGTGAGGGCGGAAATAAGTGAATAAATCAGCTTGGTATGTAAAAAATATCTTATTGTACGCGGGAGCTTTCTTTTTATTAGTGGAATGGCTTCTCCCTTTAAACGAAGTAACGGATACCAATCAAATTCAATACTTTATCCTGTTTGTTGCTTACTGCTTTTTGAGCTTAACGTTTCGCTTGCCGTTTATCTTGATGACGTTAGGGAGCATGTTGTTTATTTTGTTTTCACTTCACAATCTTTATTTTCAAGGGGCCTTCTTTTCTTCAGACTGGCTTCCGAGACTGCTGGAAATTCTTCAGTCGGATGTACAAAGTATTATGCAGTGGGATATAGCGAATTTATCATTTGAAATGAGGAGCACTTTATTTTTTGTGTTGCTTTGGATTATGGCTTATTTAATTCGATATTGGATCTTTTATCAAAAAAGAATTTTCTTCTTTTTCTTCTTAACCATTTTGTATATTACTGTGTTGGATACCTTTTCTACTTACGATGCGGGAGCTGCTATTATTCGCGTAATGATTATCGGATTTTTATTAGTAGCCATGCTTCGCATAAATCCTGAACGTATAAAAGCTGCGAGCACTGAGCGTTTAGAAAATAGAAAACGATCGTTTCTTTTTCTAGGCAGCTTTTTAGCTATCGTCATTGTGCTGGCTTATCTCGCTCCTAAACCAGGGCCACAGTGGCCAGATCCCGTACCTTTTATCACAGCGCATACAACAAATCAAGGACAAGGAGAATCTGCAAGCGGTCAACGAATTGGCTATGATATGGACGATTCTAAATTGGGAGGATCGTTTGTTAATGATGATACGGTTGTGTTTACAGCCAAAGTAGAGGATGAGCACTATTGGCGTATTGAAACGAAGGATGTTTATACAGGTAAGGGGTGGGAGCTTTCTAAAGAGGAAGAAAAAGTGCCTTTCAAAGGAAATGAAAACTTACTCCCTCAATATGACGCAAATGCAGCAGGACAAGTAAGAAAAGCGGAAGTTACCTATTCGCAGCCTTCTGTTCATCTTATGCATGTTCCTCAACTGCTGTCGCTAACCTTAAAAAATGGCATTCAAACCGATGTTACACCGACAAATGAAAAATTATATCCTTATCAAAATGACAAGCTTGTTACTGTTCAATCGTATGAGCTGACGTATAAATATCCCGTATTTGATATTGGACTTCTTCAGCAAGCAGAGGAAAAAAAGGCAGAGAGTCTAGAGAATAATAACGAATTTATAGCAAGGTATACACAACTTCCTGCTAACTTGCCGAAACGAGTAAAGGATTTAGCTCGTGAGGTAACAAAAAATAAGAACAATCGTTATGAAAAAGCGAAAGCCGTTGAAGAATACTTCCGATCAAATCCATATGTATATGATACTGAAAATGTTCCAATTCCTACGAAAAATAAAGATTATGTGGATCAATTTTTATTTGATACAAAAAGAGGGTACTGCGATAACTTCTCTACTTCTATGGTCGTGCTGCTTCGTTCATTAGATATTCCTGCTCGGTGGGTAAAGGGCTATACAGAAGGTGATGCCACCGTTATTTCAGGAAGTAGTAAGTGGACAACCTATGAAATCACACAAAATAATGCTCATGCTTGGGTCGAAGTCTATTTTCCAGGAGCGGGTTGGGTACCTTTTGAACCAACAAAAAGTTTTTCTAATCCTTATGATTTTGTAGATAAACCTAACAACTCTAGTGAAAATAGTCAAAGGGAAGAAGAGAAACAAGAAATGCAGGTGAAGGAGCAGCCTAAGGAAAAAGAGCTTCCGGCACAAGAAGAAAGAGCGAAAGAAAAAACAGCTTCTCTTCAAAATGCTAAGCTGTCTATGAAGTGGAAAGTGTTTTTCTACGGACTGATGGTAGTTATGTTAATAGTAATATATCTCAATCGATTTAAATGGTTTTTACCTTTTTATATCTCTTTTTATAAAAAGAAAGAGAGTGTGGAAACCTTTCAATCAGCGTATGCTTTTTTACTTAAAAGACTCGCTGCAAATGGACTAAAGCGGCAAGAAAGTCAAACGCTGCGCGACTTTGCAAGAGAAGTAGACGAAAAATTAAATACGGTAAATATGCTACAATTAACGGAAAAATACGAGCGGGTTTTGTATCGAAATGCAGATTCCATAAAAGAATGGAAAGAGTCGATTGAATTGTGGGAAAATTTAATCAAAAAAACGAGTTCTTGACCATTGTTTCACGGATTGATAGAATATTGTCGAACTTACTATAAATGTTTCGTATACCTTCATATATCCTCGATAATATGGTTCGAGAGTCTCTACCGGGTCACCTTAAACGATCTGACTATGAAGGCAGAACAGTCTATTTGACGATAAACGTCGTGCTCAACTAGACTTCTGCCTTTGTTTTTTGAGGGAGAAGTCTAGTTTTTTTTATATTTTAGGGCATAATAACAAGTGATTATTTACACATTCGGAGAGGTGAACAAGATGGAAGGCATGATTGTTGTATTAGATTTTGGTAGTCAATATAACCAACTGATTACGCGTCGCATTCGCGAGTTCGGAGTATATAGTGAATTGCATCCGCACACAATTACAGCAGAAGAGATTAAAGCATTAAATCCAAAGGGAATTATTTTCTCTGGAGGCCCAAACAGTGTGTACGGTGAAAACGCATTTCACTGCGATGAAAACATTTTTGAATTAGGTATTCCTGTTTTAGGTATTTGTTATGGAATGCAATTAATGACTCATCATTTTGGCGGGAAGGTAGAAGGTGCTAGCCATCGTGAATATGGTAAAGCAGCGATTAACGTACAAAACGATTCATTAATGTACCATGAGTTGCCAAAAGAACAAGTTGTTTGGATGAGTCACGGTGATTTAGTTGTAGAAACACCAGCTGGTTTTGAAGTGGACGCAACTAGCCCATCTTGTCCAATTGCCGCAATGAGTAACAAAGAAAAGAATATGTACGGAGTGCAGTTCCATCCAGAAGTTCGCCATTCAGTGCATGGTAACCATATCTTAAAGAACTTCGTGTTTGAAGTATGTCATGCTGAAGCAAACTGGTCAATTGAGAACTTCATTGAAGTTGAAATGGATAAAATCCGTGAAACAGTTGGAGATAGAAAAGTACTTTGCGCACTTAGCGGCGGAGTAGACTCTTCAGTAGTAGCTGTATTAATTCACAAAGCAATTGGTGATCAGTTAACATGTATGTTCGTAGATCACGGTTTATTACGTAAAGGTGAAGCGGAAAGCGTAATGGAAACATTTAGCGAAGGCTTTAATATGAACGTAATTAAAATCGATGCAAAAGATCGCTTCTTAGAAAAATTAAACGGCGTATCAGATCCTGAACAAAAGCGTAAAATCATCGGTAATGAATTTATTTATGTATTCGATGACGAAGCTGCTAAATTAAAAGGGTTTGATTTCCTAGCTCAAGGTACGCTATACACAGATATTATTGAGAGTGGGACAGCTACAGCTCAAACGATTAAATCTCACCACAACGTAGGTGGATTACCGGAAGATATGCAGTTCAAACTAATCGAACCATTAAACACGCTATTCAAAGATGAAGTACGTGCATTAGGTTCTGAATTAGGTATTCCTGATAACATCGTTTGGCGCCAGCCTTTCCCAGGACCAGGTCTAGGTATTCGTGTACTTGGTGCAATTACGGAAGAGAAGTTAGAAATTGTACGTGAGTCGGATGCTATTTTACGTGAAGAGATTGCAAAAGCTGACTTAGAGCGCGATATCTGGCAATACTTTACGGTTCTTCCTGACATCCGAAGCGTAGGTGTAATGGGAGATGCTCGTACGTATGATTACACAATCGGTATTCGTGCTGTTACATCGATTGACGGTATGACTTCTGACTGGGCGCGTATTCCTTGGGATGTGCTTGAAGTTATCTCAACGCGTATTGTAAACGAAGTTAAGCATATTAACCGCGTAGTGTATGATATTACAAGTAAGCCACCTGCAACAATTGAATGGGAATAATATGTAAGAAAACCGAACAAACGAACATTCTTTTATAAGAATGTTCGTTTTTTGTTGACTTTTTTAAAAAGTTAATGGTAGGATAGTAACATAAAATAGCGAGATATAGCTTTAATGTCGTATAATCTTGGGGATAAGGCCCAAAAGTTTCTACCGAGCTACCGTAAATGGCTTGACTACGAGAAAGTAATACATGTATGTATAAAAATCTTTTGGTTTTTTTTGCTCATACATTTCTCTTTTAGTCGATTTTATGCCTTTACGCGCCATAGTGTAGAGGCATTTTTTATGGCTTGCCTAAGTGCATGCGGCTTCTATAAAGGGAGGAAAAAACGTGAAGAAGTATTTTCGTTTTGAAGAGCTGGGTACTAGCTATCGAAAAGAGTTTATAGCTGGCCTTACAACTTTTCTATCTATGGCTTACATTTTATTTGTTAATCCATCTGTGCTATCACTAAGTGATGTAAAGGATCTACCTGACAGTATGAGAATGGACCAAGGGGCTGTATTTACAGCTACTGCTTTAGCGGCAGCTTTGGGATCAATTGTTATGGGAGTGCTTGGCAGATATCCAATTTCATTAGCTCCAGGTATGGGATTAAACGCATTTTTTGCTTATACAGTTGTTCTGACGATGGGAATTCCATGGCAGACGGCTTTAACGGGTGTTATGATATCAGGTGTTATCTTTATTCTTTTAACATTAACAAGCCTGCGAGAAAAAATTATTAATTCTATTCCTATTGAATTAAAAATGGCTGTTGGAGCAGGTATTGGTTTATTTATTAGTTTTATTGGTATGAAAGGTGCCGGAATCATCGTCAAAGATGATGCCACATTTGTTGGACTGGGTGATTTAACTAACCCAACAACCTTACTTGCGGTTTTTGGTATTGTCATTACTATTGTATTAATGGTGCTTCGAGTAAATGCGGCTGTATTTATCGGTATGATTGTAACGGCTATAGCGGGTATGGCTTTTGGTTTAATTGATACACCTAAAGCAGTTGTTTCATCAGTTCCTAGTCTTGACCCGACGTTTGGGGCAGCTTTTCAAAATATCGGTGATATCTTTACTGTAAAGATGCTAGTCGTCATTTTAACTTTCTTATTCGTTGATTTCTTCGATACGGCAGGTACGATGGTTGCTGTAGCGAGTCAAGCAGGGCTTATGAAAGATAATAAGCTTCCGCGAGCGGGCAGAGCGTTACTGGCAGATTCTAGTGCGATTGTAGTTGGTGCTGTTCTTGGTACCTCATCAACAACAGCTTACGTAGAGTCTACGGCTGGAGTAGCAGCGGGCGGACGTTCAGGATTTACTGCCATCGTAACGGCAGCGTTTTTCTTAGTTGCACTGTTCTTTTCTCCGTTGTTAGCGGTCGTAACACCAGCTGTTACTGCGCCAGCTTTAATTACGGTAGGAGCTCTGATGGTGTCAAACTTAGGAGAAATCAATTGGAAAGAGTTCGAAGTGGCAGTTCCGGCATTTTTCACAGTGATCATGATGCCATTAACGTACAGTATTGCAACAGGCATTGCGGTTGGCTTTATCTTTTATCCTATTACAATGTTATGCAGTAAGCGTGGGAAAGAAGTTCATCCCATTATGTATGCTCTCTGTATCATCTTCATACTTTATTTCGCGTTCTTAGCAGAATAGTTTAAATAAAAAAGCTCAGTTTAATGACTGGGCTTTTTTTTTATGGTAAGATAAGAAAACTGCATAGCGGCTAGATAGCTATTGTAATAGAGACTATTCAATCATTTTACTGAAGGTTTACTTCATTAACTTTTTTATTTATAAAGTTTTTTAGAAAAACGATTGACTCTATATATTATATATGGTAAATTATTAAATGTCGCTGATGAACAGCGCAGTTGAGAGAAGCATCTTAAAAAAAGATGTTGACATCAAAACGATAGAATGTTATACTAATAAAGTTGCTTCAGAGCAACGCTTGAACTTTGAAAACTGAACAAAGCGACAAATGTCAACGTTAATTTTTTATTTTTAAATGAGCAAGTCAGACATTTCTTCGGAGAGTTTGATCCTGGCTCAGGATGAACGCTGGCGGCGTGCCTAATACATGCAAGTCGAGCGAACTGATTAGAAGCTTGCTTCTATGACGTTAGCGGCGGACGGGTGAGTAACACGTGGGCAACCTGCCTGTAAGACTGGGATAACTTCGGGAAACCGAAGCTAATACCGGATAGGATCTTCTCCTTCATGGGAGATGATTGAAAGATGGTTTCGGCTATCACTTACAGATGGGCCCGCGGTGCATTAGCTAGTTGGTGAGGTAACGGCTCACCAAGGCAACGATGCATAGCCGACCTGAGAGGGTGATCGGCCACACTGGGACTGAGACACGGCCCAGACTCCTACGGGAGGCAGCAGTAGGGAATCTTCCGCAATGGACGAAAGTCTGACGGAGCAACGCCGCGTGAGTGATGAAGGCTTTCGGGTCGTAAAACTCTGTTGTTAGGGAAGAACAAGTATGAGAGTAACTGCTCGTACCTTGACGGTACCTAACCAGAAAGCCACGGCTAACTACGTGCCAGCAGCCGCGGTAATACGTAGGTGGCAAGCG
>NZ_JAWRXD010000003.1:0-784398 GCF_046535215.1 Priestia sp. SIMBA_032
GCTGTCATTGCAGTTAATAAACCACCGTAACCGCCGCCTAAAATTAAAATATGTTTTGACATAGTCGATCCTCCGTCCACACTTTTTAATGAAAATTATTTTTGTTTTTCGTTTGTAATGTCTAAATACGCTTGTGCAAAGCGGAATAGTTTTTGAGCTTGTGGATCTTTAAGCATGCGTAATAAACCGAATAAACCGATTGAATTAGAAGCATTTGCTTCTGCACGATCGTTTGCTTCGATTGCAGTAGCTGCAAGACCTTTTACTGTTCCTTCTACTGGCTCGATAAATTCTTTTACTCCACCAAGTAGATCTTCTTTTAATACGTCGTCAGTTAATAATGATTGCGCAACGTCGTAAGTTTTTGTAAGCACCGTTACCATTTCAGATAATTTTGGTAAATTATCTACAAGAACAGTAAGAGCTTCTTGTACTTCAGGCTTTAACAATTGATCTAACACATCCGCTTGACCTTTGTTAACTGCCGCTTCTGTTTGTACAGCAGCATTTTCCTCTGCAGCTGATTTTTGAATAGTTGATTGAGACATGAAAAGTCCTCCTTTGCTGGATACTGTTGCATATGTAGTTCCTAGTTATCTGCTAGACTTTCAAACTACATTGTGAAGTTGTGAAATCTTGCACATAATTCTATTTTAATTTTAATACGAGATAAAATCAACTCATTTCGTTGAAAAAATAAGTGAAGAACCTCGTAACCCTTTGTTTAATAAAAGTTTATAAGAAATAAAGCGAATAATTGCCTAGGTAAATAAAATTAAAATAGGGAACTAACATGATTCCTCCTCCTACGATAAAACAATTAACGTCATATTTCAACACATACGAACTTAATATTCTATAAGTATTAAAAAGATAGGGCGCATTTACTATTTAAAGAGTTTTCAAAAAATTACATTGACTTACTATAGTGTTCTACATATAATCATAATATAACATCTTATGTAAGGAGATATAACATGGTTATAGTGGATGAACTTTATCATAATGTGGTCATTACATTGCCTCAATTAAAATTAATTGAATTTATAATGAAGTTAAAAGAAGCTAAAGCACAAGAAATAGAAGATATAAAAACGAAAATTAGTAAATACGAAGAGAAGAAACGTGCTGAAGAAGCTTGGTATCAATCACTATCACCGTTTCGTAAATTTTTTACCGGGCGTCCTTTAAGTCAGCATCAAGCGGTCGAGTATATGGTATACGTAAAGGAACGCTTTAAAAAAATTGATTACCTTAAAGCACAAATGCGAGAACTTCATGAAGTTCTTGAATTAATAAAAGCGGAAAATGAAGAAACAAGTGAAATTACGCTTTCGCCTGCTATTGTACAAGAAATAAAACGATTAAAAAGCAGTGGAGGCGTTGGGATATGAGTGTTAATGAACTAAGTTTAGGGATAAATACAACGTGGGTCGTGTTAACAGCGGCGATGATTTTGTTAATGGAAGGCGGCTTTGCCTTGTTAGAGGCAGGTTTTGTCCGCTATAAAAATAGCGTGAATATTATTATGAAAGTATTCGCTGATATTACAATAGGAACGCTTTGTTTCTATTTAATTGGTTTTGGATTAATGTACGGTGATGATTTAGGTGGAGTTGTCGGTAAAAGCGGTTTTGCGCTCTCAGGTAATTTATCGCACCTTGACATTCCAATTGGGCTTGAAACGTTTTGGCTGTTTCAATGTGCGTTTGTTATTGCGGTCATTTCTATCGTTTCTGGAGCGGTGGCAGAACGAATTAATTTCCGCGCATATCTTTTATATGCGATTTTGATGACTACATTTATTTATCCTATAGCCGGCCACTGGATTTGGGGAGGCGGATGGATTAGTAAGTTAGGGATGCTTGATTTTGCCGGTTCGGCAGTTATCCATGCTCTTGGCGGTTTTTCAGCTTTAGCAGCTGCAATAATGATTGGACCGAGAAAAGGGAAGTTCACGAAAAATGGAATTAGTTCTGTTTCTCTTCCAAGCAATTTGCCGCTTGCATCAGTGGGTGCTTTTTTATTATGGTTTGGATGGTTCGGGTTTAATGCAGGAAGTACGCTAAGTGCCACTGACGTTAGAATTGGTCACATTGCTATTGTCACAATGTTATCAGCAGCAGCAGGCGGAGCAGCTACTTTATTTTATACTTTATTTCGCTACAACCGTTCAGATGCACCTTCTGTAATAAATGGATCGCTTGCTGGACTGGTTGGCATTACGGCCGGGTGCGCTTTTGTTAACACACCATCTGCTATTTTTATTGGAGCTGTATCTGGCTTATTAATGATGGCAGCTACAAACTGGCTCGAAGCACGTCAAATCGACGATCCTGTAGGAGCTTTTCCTGTACACGCTGCTTCGGGAATATGGGGTACGTTGGCTGTGGGCTTGTTTTCTACAGACGGCGGTGTGTTTACAGGAGGAGGCTGGACGTTACTTGGAGTTCAACTTCTTGGGTTAATCGCTCTATGCGCTTGGGGATTTGTTACGACGTGGATAGGGTTAAAGGTTATTTCTTTGGTGGTTCCGCTTCGATCTACGGAAGAAGAAGAAGAAGTGGGCTTAGATATCAGCTACCACGGTATCATGGCAGCTCATCAAGCTCCTGAATTTATTGAATATGAAAACTACTATGCGGAAGTAAAAGAAAAAGCCTCAGATTCGTAATAAAAGGCCGCGCTTTATAACAAAAGGGCGGCCTTTTTATGTGAAAAAAATAGATTTAAAATACTTGGTTTAAATGATTGAAAAGTCAGAATATTTGTGTTATATTATAAAAAAGCCAAGGAGTTGATTTCTTATGAAAAAGAATTTACTTAATTCACCGCAAAAATCCAACGGAAAGGTGCTTGATGCATTATTCGCTGAGATGATTTTAGACAAGGCGATTGCAGAATTTCGTAAAGCACAGCTAAAAGAAGAAATCGACCGCACGCTATTGATGAAAAATAAAGAAGAGTTTTTAAAACTCTCATCAGAACTTAAACAAATTTCTTAATTACTTACTATACTTCACACACCATCTATTTTAGATGGTGTGTTTTATTTTTGAGACCTACTAAAAGGGATTAATTAGTAATAATTATGAACATATTCCTATTTAAAACTTTATTTACATTAATTGTATTGACTTCTTTTATGGATTTTTTTAACATAAACGAGAATTAAAGAGGAGGGGTTTGGTTGGGACATCTATTATTAGTAGATAGCTTAATTGCAGGTATTGTTTGTATTGTGTTAGGAATTTTATTTAGAGCTCATAAAACAAGCAAATTTTTGTATGGCATAGGGATTGTGTTTGGTCTTATTTTTGTCATCGGGACGGTCACTCATTCTCCATCTAATACAGAAACTTCATCAGTTACAGCTGAGAAAGTAGAAGCAAATCAAAAAGACAGTAAAGACACATCAGAACTTAAAGCTCTCGTTACTAAGGGAATGACAGATAAAGAATTTCAAAAAGAAAAAGAGAAAGCCGCTTTTCAACAGTCAGACTTAATTGCGTTAGGTAACGGAGAAGTCGGATATGTGATAAAAGCTGAAGACGGTTACGTTGTAGCTGATACGAATGGCGAAACCATTTCAAGCGTTGAAACGTTTAAAACGGCTGATGAAGTAGAACAGTATGAATTAAATGAAGTTAAAAAAGTACATAAAGATGTAAGGACAGTTGATGCTCATTATACGGCTTCAGATTTAGAAAGCTTAGAAGATTTTGATCAAAAAATTAATGAAGTGCTGAAGCGCGTTAATCTTACAAAAAAGGAGTTTAATGAACTAAAATTAAAGGATGTTAAAACATTAACTTCTCATGAAATAGAAGTAATGAAGGCTATACGTGACTCTGTTTCGCCCCTTACAAAAGATACGCTACTGCAAAAAACGATCCCTGCTAAAGATATTGAAAAGTATGTAGATGGATCTTATACAGCGCTAGGAGGGTATGTAGCTAAAGCTGAAGATGTTCATGATATTACTTCGTACAAAGATTTTGTTGAAAGCTTACGTTTAGATTATACAGATGGTTCAGGCAAAAGGCCGTTTCCTGAAGAAGGATCGACGTACGGTGTAATCAAATTTAAATCGCAAGCGGTAAGCCACGTTGATATTCCCTACGGAACTGTGTTCGGAGGGAAAACAACAGATGGACCTCCATGTACGCTTAATGGGTTTACAGGGTCTCGAAACGGGGAAACCGTTCCAGAGTTCAAATTTGATAACTATTATCCACCAGCAAATGGAGCGGAACTATACCAAGTGGTAAATGGGGAAGAAGTACTTTTGGCTACCTATGTGGCAGAAGAAAAACGATTTGTACCAGCGGTTGCTAACCCAATGTAAAGGACTGGTTTTTTGTGATTCGAAAAGGTTTATATGCAGCATATAATGAACGAGATTACGAATGTTATGAAACGGAAAACGGGTGTATAAAGCTGATTAGCTATGATAAAGACGATGTAGCAAATGGATTCATTCCATACAATGACACGACTTTTACAAAAGAAGTTCCTCGTGATGCTGTTGAAGAAGTGTTTTTTGTAGCTCCGTATGCTACTTATCAAAATGAAACGTTTGGTGTGTCAGATGCTTCTGATCGTCGAGTGCTTTTGACCACGTCTGAAAAAGAAAAAGCTGATAAATATCATTTTCAACGAACGGATAAATATCTATACGAAAAACGTGTGTTAAAAGAAGAAGTGAAGTTAATGGAGAAAAAAACTCCTTACTCATAAGACGCCATAATAAAAAGAGGATGCACTCGCATCCTCTTTTTATTTAATCAATTTTCTTGAAGTGTTGCTGTTCGTATTATCATTTGTACGAAGGAAGGTAAAGCCAAGACCGATTAATCCTCCTACAATAGCAGGAACTACCCAGCCGAGACCCACTCCATACATAGGTAGAATCGATGTAAACAAATCGTTTACTGCCGCAATTTTAAATCCAGCAGCATTTAAGCCATCAAATAAACTAACGATAAACGTGAACAGAAGGCTTACTTGGTAAACTTCAGAACGTCCTTTAAATAAAGGATGTAAGAATGTTAAAGCAATTAACACAATAGCTAACGGATAAATAGCTGTTAAGACCGGAACCGAAATAGCGATTAATTCCGTTAAGCCAAAGTTTGCTACAACGGCGCTGAACGCTGATAAAATGACAGCAATCAACTTATAAGAAACACTTGGAAACAGCTTATGGAAAAAAGATGAACAAGATGTTACAAGACCTACACTTGTCGTTAAACAAGCAACGGTAATCATCAGACCTAAAAGAATTCCACCGTAAGAGCCAAAGTAGTAATTTGATACTTCAGCTAAAACCGTACCTCCGTTATCAAGACGTCCAAGCTCTGATACGCTTGAAGCACCCATATAGGACAATGCACTATAAATAAGAGCTAAAATAACGGCAGCGATAGCCGTAGCTTTTGCACAAATTGTGATAATTTGTCGGTTAGTTTTTGCTCCTTTTTCTTTAATTGCATTAATAATAATAATTCCAAAAACAAATGATGCTAGTGTATCCATTGTTAAGTAGCCTTCTTGGAAGCCTTTAAAAAATGCGTGTGTTGTATAAGCTTCGCTTGGTGCTTCAAATTTTCCAATTGGGTTCACAACGGCTACAACTACCAATATTCCAATAAACGTTAATTTAATAGGTGTTAAAACTTTCCCTACTAAATCGACAATTTTCGCAGGGTTTAGCGAAAAAAAGCAGGTAATAGTAAAGAAAATTACCGTGAAAATGATAAGGGGAAGGTGCCCTGAATTTTCTGATAAAAAAGGCTTAACGCCAATTTCGAACGAAACGCTTCCCGTTCTTGGCATCGCAAAAAGCGGTCCGATTGCCAAGTATAAAATCGTAGTAAAGATAATACCAAAAGCTGGGTGTACGCGACTAGCTAAAGACTGCAGATCCTCTTTTCCGGAAAAACCAAATGCGAGAACACCTAGAAGAGGCAGACCTACACCCGTTACTAAAAATCCAGCGTTTGCTGACCAAATATTGCTTCCGGCAGACTGACCTAACATTGCAGGGAAGATTAAATTACCTGCGCCGAAGAATAGGGCAAAAAGCATAAAGCCAATAACCACTATAAATGAAAAAGGAACTTTGTTTGACACGTTAAAACCTCCAAAATTATAAATGCTTTTTATTATCGTGTTGAATAATTAAAATTTTCAGAATTTTATATTCGAATAATAAAAATAAACATGTATCGTATTATACTAACCTAAAATGCATATTTCAATATAAAATTTTATTTTTTTAATTTATTCGCTGAAATAGCAAAAATAGAAAAATACTTAGCAAAAAAATCTCAGTATACAACAATTATTTGATATGATAAAACAGAACCGTGGCTTTTAAAAATTTGCATGTGCGGCCTTACATCCTTATTAGGAAAGAACTGTTTACATAAGGTGCTGTAAGGATGTATATTTATACACGGTTCGTTGAACCGCATATGCTCGATGGATGAAAGTCAACTGTGCGAAAGGAGCAAGAAAGTGAAAAGGTTAGGTCTAGCAACTCAGATTCTAATTGGACTGATTTTAGGCGTAGCTGTAGGTGCTATCTTTTACGGAAGCGATACGGCCATTTCTATTTTACAGCCGGTTGGAGACATATTTATTCATTTAATTAAGATGATTGTCGTACCGATCGTGATTTCAGCATTAATCGTAGCGGTCGCAGGAGTAGGCGATATCAAAAAATTAGGTAAGCTTGGCGGAAAAACAATTCTTTATTTTGAGATTGTTACAACCATTGCGATTGTAGTGGGGATTATTGCCGCGAACTTATTCCATCCTGGTGCAGGGGTTGATATGGGACATATTGAAAAAAGCGATATTTCTCAATATGAGGCAACGGCAAAAACGTCTGAAAGTACAGGGATTGCTCAAGAGCTTCTTCATATCGTTCCGACAAACGTCTTTCAATCGGTAGCAGAAGGCGATCTTTTACCAATCATTTTATTTTCCGTACTGTTTGGTGTAGGCGTAGCTTCGATTGGAGAGAGGGGAAAACCTGTTTTAGCCTTTTTTGAAGGCGTCTTGGATGCAATGTTTTGGGTAACTAATTTGGTGATGAAATTTGCTCCAGTAGGTGTATTTGCACTTATTGGTGTTAATATTATAAAGTTTGGTGTCGGATCACTTATTCCATTAGGAAAATTAGTGTTCGCCGTTTACTTCACCATGATTTTCTTTGTGCTTGTGGTTCTTGGAATTATTGCTAAAATGGCTGGAACAAGCATGTTTACGCTCATAAAAGTGTTAAAAGACGAGCTGCTTCTTGCATTTACAACGGCAAGTTCAGAAGCTGTTTTACCTTCTCTTATCAAAAAGATGGAAGACTTCGGTTGTTCTAAGTCGGTTACATCGTTTGTAATTCCAACGGGCTACACGTTTAACTTAGATGGTTCAACCATTTATCAGGCGCTGGCATCGCTGTTTATTGCTCAAATGTACGGCATCGACCTTTCCATTATGGATCAAATTCAGCTCCTTCTTGTGCTAATGTTAACGTCAAAAGGAATGGCTGGTGTACCAGGGGCATCGTTTGTAGTTGTACTTGCTACACTTGAATCCATGGGCTTCCCTCTTGAAGGCATGGCATTTATTGCAGGAATTGACCGCATTCTTGATATGATGCGTACCACAGTTAACGTAGTAGGAAATGCTTTAGCTGCGATTGTGATGTCGAAGTCTGAAGGTGAATTTGATAAGCAAAAATCATTAAATTACACAAACGAATTAAAGAAATCAAACATAGCTTAAAACAAAAAAGCCGGGCAGCTGCCCGGCTTTTTTGTTTGGGGCTGCCTGTTATCTTTTTTGAAACATATGGTAAAATAAAAGAAATGAGAGACAAAGGAAGTGTCATAATGACGGAAACTGTTCAGTTAATTAAAAAGCTTGTTTCGATTCCCAGTCCTTCTGGAAATACAGAAAAGGTAATTTCATTTGTCGAAGACTATGTAAAAGAGCTAAATATTCAAACGTATCGTAATCGAAAAGGAGGCTTAGTCGCTACTATTCCCGGTAAAGATACAGATCACCACCGCATGCTGACGGCTCATGTCGATACATTAGGTGCTATGGTAAAAGAAATCAAACCGAGTGGACGTCTGAAAATCGACCTGATTGGAGGGTTTCGCTACAATTCTATTGAAGGAGAATATTGTGAAATTGAAACTTCATCAGGAGAAGTATTTACAGGAACCATCCTTATGCATCAAACATCTGTGCATGTGTATAAAAATGCAGGGAAAGCTGAGCGGAATCAAGAAAATATAGAAATTCGATTGGATGAAAAAGTACATAGCGCAGAAGATGTTCGCAGCCTTGGAATTGAAGTCGGCGACTTTGTTTCGTTTGATCCTCGTGTAGAAATAACAAAAAGCGGTTTTATTAAATCTCGTCATCTCGATGATAAAGCAAGCGTAGCTTTATTGCTTCAGCTCATGAAAACAATTCAAGAAGAACAGATCGAACTGCCATACACTACGCATTTTCTCATTTCAAATAATGAAGAAATTGGATACGGAGGAAATTCGAACATTACGCCTCAAACAGTAGAATACTTAGCGGTTGATATGGGTGCTATGGGAGATGGACAATCTACTGATGAATACACCGTGTCTATTTGTGTAAAAGATTCAAGCGGACCATATCATTACGGTTTGAGAAAACATTTGGTGGAGCTAGCTAAGCAGCATGATGTTCAGTACAAATTAGATATTTATCCGTTTTACGGATCAGATGCTTCTGCTGCTATTCGTGCCGGACACGATATCGTACACGGCTTAATTGGTCCAGGAATTGATTCTTCTCATGCGTTTGAGAGAACGCATCGAGATTCATTGAATCATACGTATAAGCTTCTCTATTACTATGTGCAGTCGAACATGGTTCTGCTTTAAGAAAGGAATATTTAATTAGTGTATTTTTATGCAAAGGAAAGAACAGGACGGGATTGCGATGTCTGTACTTTCCTTTCTTAAAAAAGAAGCCGGCTGTCCGGCTTCTTTTTTTTATAAATACTATATATTTTTTACTGGTGAATCAACAGTTGGTTAAAAAAGCACCTTTTTAAAAAAGTACAATACTGCTTAAACCTTTTGTACATTTTGTTCATTTACAGAAGTTAAAATGTTTTTAAATTTTTAAAAGTTTCTTGTGACAAGTTTTGTAGAATGGGTTTTCAAAAGGAAATGGTTTCGTCATAATGTGGATATAGCGATCACTACAATAATCGGAGGCGAATCTTTTCATGTGGGTACTGACGGTATATGCTGGAAAAGAAATGAAAATGTTTGAATTTGATACTGAAAAGCAGGCGAGAGAAGCTTTTGCCAAAACAAATGGCTGTAAAGTTCTTTCAGAAGTCGTGTATTATAACGATCCTCATTTAACATTAGTTGCTATATAATGAAAAAACAAGAGCTGGCTTTATGCTCTTGTTTTTTTATAGATGCTTGTATCCTTCGAAAAGAATAGAGTTGAAATAAAAAAAAATGTACGCTATGATATGGTAGTTACTTCTATTATTCTGATAGTTTAAAAGGTTCATATATATCAAACAGCAACAGTAAAGATGCCAAGAAGGCTTAATAGGGAAACTGGTGAAAGACCAGTACTGCCCCCGCAACTGTAAGTGTGGACGAACGAGTATAACCACTGTGGAAAAATCACGGGAAGGTTCTCAAGTAGAATGATACACAAGTCAGGAGACCTGTCTTTATTGTGAAGTTTCTATTTCTCCGGGGAGCGGGAAGGGAAACGTTGGCTTAAAGTGGCATTCGTGTACACTCTTATTCTGACGTTTCACCCGCTCGCATATTAGCGAAGCGGGTTTTTCTCATGTCGCAAAACTACATATCGTGCAAAAAAGGTGCGCAATGTTTACATTGCGTTAAATGGGAAGTCTGGTGTGAAGCCAGCGCGGTACCCGCCACTGTGAAGATGAGCTGATTGCATATGCCACTGTATTCGGGAAGGCGTAATCAAGTGATGAATCGAAGTCAGGAAACCAGCCTTTTTCTAATGCGAAGCTTACCCTACGGGATATAGGTGGAAGTGCAAAAACTTAGTTTGAATTTTTCTGCGCCTCTATCAATGATAGAGGCGCTTTTTTTTAGTAAAGGAGCGAATGAGTGTGACGACTTGGAACTTAAATGGAACAAAACATCACGTATTGATTTGTAATGGAAGCAGCTGTATGAGAAAAGGTGGAGAAGAAGCCACCCAAGCTATTCGAAATAAAGTGACGGAACTGGATTTGGATGAAACGGTTCATACAACGCGTACACGCTGTAACGGAAGATGTAAAGATGCTCCTGTAGCTATTGTGTATCCTTCAGGAGATTGGTACAAGCAGGTCACTGAAACCGTGGCTCACCGGATTGTCGAAGAACATTTAGCAGGAGGCTGCAGTATAAAGGAATCGCTTATTTATGAATATGATCAAAATGGTTTCGTTTCTCCGGAAAACAGTGACTCCATAGAAGGAATTGACAAAGTAAAAAGTAACGCATAAAGGAGGAGCTAGCATGAAAGGTAAACTATTAGTTATCGGATTTGGGCCGGGAAGCTTTGAACATATTACACAGCGAGCAAGAGAAGCCATTCAAGAAAGTGATATGATTATCGGTTACAAAACCTATGTGGAATTAATTCAAGGACTGTTAACGAATCAGCAAATTATTAGTACGGGAATGACCGAAGAAGTAAGCCGTGCACAAGAAGCTGTAAAGCAAGCTGAAGCAGGAAAAACCGTGGCTGTCATTTCAAGCGGAGATGCAGGAGTATATGGAATGGCAGGCCTTGTGTATGAAGTGTTGATTGAAAAAGGCTGGAAAAAAGAAACGGGCGTAGAGCTGGAAGTAATTCCTGGCATTTCGGCTATTAATTCATGCGCATCCCTCCTTGGAGCGCCCGTGATGCATGATGCTTGTACAATTAGTTTAAGTGACCACCTTACGCCTTGGGAACTAATCGAAAAAAGAATCGAAGCAGCTGCACAAGCAGATTTTGTAGTGGCTTTTTACAACCCAAAAAGCGGAAGACGAACAAGACAAATTGTTGAAGCGCAGAGAATTCTATTAAAGTACCGTTCTCCTGATACGCCTGTTGGTCTTGTGAAAAGTGCTTATCGTGACCGTGAAGAAGTCGTAATGACCAACTTAAAAGACATGTTAAATCATGAAATTGGCATGCTGACTACCGTTATTGTCGGGAATTCATCTACGTTCTTTTACGACGATTTAATGATTACACCGCGCGGATATCAGCGGAAATATACCCTCAACCAAACGGAGCAGCCGCTAAGACCGCATCAGCGACTTCGAAAAGAAGCGGAACCATGGGCTCTCGATCAAGAAGAGACTGTAAAGCAAACAGCTTCAGCTATTGAAGCTGTTCAGACCAAACCAGAAGAAACAGCAACTTCACGAGCCCTTGCAGAAGAAGCGCTTCAAGCAATTTTAGGTGAACCTACTTCTGCGGTCGTACATCAGCCAATACAGTCTATTTTCGAAGTGGCGGTTAGTCCAGGACTTGCAAATAAGAAATTTACGCCTGTTCAAATGACAACACTAGCAGACGTTGTTGGTGAAAACGGTACGATGGAGTATACACCTGACCATCAAATCAAACTGCAAATTCCAACGACTCAGCCAGATGTGATTATTAAAAAGCTCCAAGCAGCTTCCTTTTTACTATCTCCGGTCGGAGATGTGTTCACAATCAAAGCGTGTGATTTTTGTGACGGAGAAAAAAGCGATGCTATTCCACATACGGAAGAATTACAAAAACGCCTCGGGGGAATGGACATGCCAAAAGAGCTGAAGCTTGGTATTAATGGATGCGGTATGGCCTGTTACGGTGCTGTTCAAGAAGATATCGGCATTGTCTATAGAAAAGGTGCGTTTGATTTATTTTTAGGAGCTAAAACGGTTGGACGCAATGCGCATTCAGGTCAAATCGTGGCGGAAGGCATAGCACCTGATGACATTGTTGAAATAGTGGAAAACATTGTCCATGAGTATAAAGAAAAAGGTCATCCTAATGAGCGATTTCATAAATTTTTTAAGCGTGTGAAGAACGTTTACGGATTCGACTATCAAGATATAACACCAAAAATAAAAATAGAACCAGCTCCGTGTGGAGATTAAAAAATAGGAGGGCATTATATGAAATCAGTTTTATTTGTCGGTCATGGAAGCAGAGATCCTGAAGGGAACGATCAAATTCGCGAATTTATTTCGACTATGAAGCATGATTGGGACGCATCTATTTTAGTAGAAACGTGTTTTCTAGAATTTGAACGCCCAAATGTAAGTCAAGGCATTGATACATGTGTGGCAAAAGGAGCACAAGATGTAGTTGTAATTCCAATTATGCTCTTGCCTGCCGGCCACTCTAAAATACATATTCCGGCGGCTATAGATGAGGCTAAGGAAAAGTATCCACACGTAAACTTCGTATACGGACGTCCCATTGGCGTTCATGAAGAAGCCCTTGAAATTTTAAAAACGAGATTACAAGAATCAGGAGAGAATTTAGAAACTCCAGCTGAAGACACGGCTGTTATTGTCTTAGGGCGAGGAGGAAGTGATCCTGATGCAAACAGTGATTTATATAAAATTACGCGTCTTCTTTGGGAAAAAACAAACTATAAAATCGTTGAAACTTCTTTTATGGGCGTGACTGCTCCACTGATTGATGAAGGGGTAGAGCGATGTTTAAAACTGGGCGCTAAAAAAGTGGTTATTCTCCCGTATTTCTTATTTACAGGAGTACTAATTAAGCGTTTGGAAGAAATGGTGAAGCAGTATAAAATGCAGCATGAAAACATCGAGTTTAAGCTAGCCGGCTATTTCGGTTTTCATCCAAAACTGCAGACAATTTTAAAAGAACGTGCTGAAGAAGGATTAGAAGGTGAAGTGAAAATGAACTGCGATACGTGTCAATATCGCCTAGGCATTATGGAGCATATTGATCACCACCACCATCACGATCATGACCATGATCACGGACACCATCACCACGATCACCATCATGAGCACGACCACCATGAAGATAAGGTCGGCGGGCTAAAATGATTTTATTGTTAGCCGGAACTAGCGATGCACGTGCATTAGCCGTTCAAGTGAAAAAAGCAGGTCATGACGTTACGGCAACGGTTGTAACCGAAAACGCAGCAATCGAATTACAGCGGGCAGAAGTGAAAGTGAAAATTGGACGCCTCACAAAAGAAGATATGATGGATTTTGTAACCGAACATTGTGTAAAAGCTATTGTGGATGCAAGCCATCCCTTTGCGGAAGAAGCATCTAAAAATGCTATCGGCGCCGCTGCTGAAACAGCACTTCCTTACATACGCTATGAGCGGGCTTCGCAGGCTTTTGCCTATGATAATATGACGATGGTTTCTACGTATGAAGAAGCAGCAGAAGTAGCAGCTGAGAAAAAAGGAGTTATTATGCTGACAACAGGCAGCAAGACGCTGCAGGTTTTTACAGAAAAGCTGCTTCCTCTTTCAGATGTACGGCTTGTGGCTCGTATGCTTCCAAGGCTGGATAATATGGAAAAGTGCCAGCAATTAGGCTTTCCGCAAAAAAATATTATTGCTATTCAAGGGCCGTTTACAAAAGAGTTTGATCGAGCGCTGTATAAGCAATACGGAGTGACGGTTATGGTCACAAAAGAAAGCGGAAAAGTTGGATCTGTGGATGAAAAAGTAGAAGCAGCTAAAGAGTTAGGCTTAGATATTATTATGATTGGGCGACCGAAAATTGAGTATGGGACCGTGTATTCCACGTTTGAAGAAGTGGTTCATGCTTTAGTAAACCAAACTAGGAGTTGATTGAGATGGATTTTCGTACAGAATTTAAACCGTTAACTGTTCAGCCTCAGCAAATAGAAGGAAAAAGTTTTGAGATGATTACAGAAGAGCTTGGGCCTCATCCGTTTACAGACGAACAGTACCCAATTGTTCAGCGCGTAATTCATGCGTCTGCAGACTTTGAGCTTGGACGCAGCATGCTGTTTCATCCGGATGCGATTCAAGCAGGAATTAAAGCTATTCGCAGCGGCAAGCAAGTGGTTGCAGATGTACAAATGGTGCAAGTAGGAACAAACAAGCAGCGAATTGAAAAACATGGCGGTGAAATCAAAGTTTATATTTCAGATCCGGACGTAATGGAAGAAGCAAAGCGCTTAAATACAACGCGTGCAATTATTTCTATGCGAAAAGCAATTAAAGAAGCAGACGGCGGGATTTTTGCAATTGGAAACGCACCGACAGCTTTACTTGAGTTAATTCGTTTGATTAAAGAAGGAGAAGCAAAACCTGGGCTTGTTATTGGTCTGCCGGTAGGATTTGTTTCAGCAGCTGAATCTAAAGAAGAACTTGCAAAACTTGACGTGCCGTTTATTACAAACATCGGGCGAAAAGGCGGCAGTACGGTAACGGTTGCTGCACTAAATGCAATTTCAATTCTTGCAGATCAGGTGTAACACATGAAGGAAGTACCAAAAGAACCTAAGAAACTCAGAGAGGGCTATACGACAGGCGCTTGTGCAACGGCAGCTACGAGAGCAGCTCTGCTTACGCTAATTTCAGGGGAAGTGCAAGACGAGTCAACGATTTACTTACCTGTCGGCCGCTTTGCTACGTTTCATCTTGAAGAATGCGAGTATCGCACAAGCAGCGCTGTAGCCAGTATCATTAAAGATGCTGGAGACGATCCCGATGCCACGCACGGAGCGCTGATTATTTCTGAAGTTTCGTGGTGTAATGGTGCAGACGTTATCATTGATGGAGGAGTGGGAGTAGGGCGTGTGACAAAGCCCGGCCTCCCAGTTCCTGTCGGTGAAGCAGCCATTAACCCTGTTCCAAGAAAGATGCTGAAAGAAACGGCTGAACAGCTTCTAGCCCAATACAATATACAAAAAGGCGTTAAGATTGTCATCTCGGTTCCTGAAGGAGAAGAAATGGCGAAAAAGACATTAAATGCGCGTCTAGGTATTTTAGGAGGCATTTCGATACTGGGGACGCGGGGGATTGTTGTTCCGTTCTCAACAGCTGCTTATAAAGCAAGTATCGTGCAGGCAATCAGCGTTGCTAAAGCAAGTAATTGTGAGCACGTTGTTATTACGACAGGGGGCCGAAGTGAAAAGTATGGAATGAAACAGTTCCCTGAACTTCCGGAAGAAGCATTTATAGAAATGGGAGATTTTGTTGGGTTTACGTTAAAACAATGTAAAAAGCAAGGAATGAAAAAAGTGTCGCTCGTAGGCATGATGGGAAAGTTTTCAAAAGTCGCGCAAGGCGTTATGATGGTTCATTCAAAAAGTGCACCTATTGATTTTAATTTTTTAGCAAAAGCAGCTTCTGAGTCAGGAGCTTCTGCTGAACTGGTAGAGGAGATAAAAGGTGCAAACACAGCTTCTCAAGTGGGAGATTTAATGATGCAAAGCGGTCATCATCAGTTTTTTGAAAAACTGTGCGAGTACTGCTGTTTATCAGCATTAAAGGAAGTAGGGGACGGAATCGATGTCGATACGTCTCTTTACACATTAAAAGGAGATTTTTTAGGACAGGCGGTGCAACATGGCAATTAAAATTATTGGAATTGGTGACGACGGAAAGTTAAGTTTGCTCCCTATGTATGAAAAGTGGATTTACGAAAGCGATGTGCTAGTTGGAGGTAAGCGTCACCTTGATTTTTTTCAAGATGTCAAAGGAGAAAAAGTAGCGATTGAAGGAGGGCTTTCTTCTCTTGTTGAACGTTTAAAAAACGAAGAAGGAAACGTGGTTGTGTTAGCCTCAGGCGATCCGTTATTTTACGGAATTGGAAGCTATCTTTCTACGAAGCTAGACGTTGAAATATATCCTTATTTAAGTTCTATTCAGCTTGCATTCTCGCGCCTAAAAGAGCGATGGCAAGACGCTTACTTTACAAGTGTGCACGGCAGGAGCATAAAAGGGCTGGCTCAGCGCATTGACGGCTATAAAACAGTGGCGATTTTAACCGATGAGCAAAATTCTCCTAGTGCTCTGGCAAACTACTTATTATCATTCGGCATGACGGAATACAAGATGTTTGTAGCAGAGAATTTAGGAGGAGAAACGGAGCGCTGTCAGCTGCTTTCGCTGGAAGAAGCGGCAAATCAACTCTTTTCTCCGCTTAATGTTGTGATATTAAAACAGGTAGAAAAAAGTCCAGTCTGGCCGCTTGGAATAGAAGATGGTGAATTTATTCAACGCAAGCCGGATAAAGGACTTATTACTAAAAAAGAAGTTCGTACACTTAGTATTAGCGCCCTGCAGCTAAAGAAAGACAGCGTGGTATGGGATATCGGAACATGTACAGGTTCAGTCGCGATTGAAGCGGCTAAAATTGCGCGCGAAGGACAAATTTTTGCCGTGGAAAAAAATGAAGCAGACTTGGAAAACTGCAGGGAAAATCTAGCGAAATTTCGAGTAGATGCCCATACTGTTCACGGAAAAGCACCGGAAGGGTTAAGTGAGTTTGCTGATCCTGACGCGGTGTTTATTGGAGGTACAGCAGGAGGCATGGAAACCATTTTAGATGTGTGCTGCAGCCGGTTAAATGCAGGAGGACGCATCGTATTAAATGCCGTAACGATTGAAAATTTGGCAGAAGCGATGAAAGCCTTTAAAGAGCGAGGATTTGAGACTGCTGTTACCCTTGCACAAATTTCAAGAAGCAAGCCCATTTTACATTTAACACGATTTGACGCTTTAAACCCTATTTATATTATTACAGCTAAAAAAGGAGAATGAATATGATTGGAACATTGTACGGACTTGGAGTTGGACCGGGAGATCCAGAACTAATTACAGTAAAAGCATTTCGTAAATTAAAAGAATCACCCGTTATTGCGTATCCTAAAAAGCAAAAAGGAAGCAAAAGCTATGCCCAAAAAATTATTGATATCTATTTCAGTGCAAATGAAAAAGATATGCTGGGCCTTGTGTTTCCAATGACAAAAGATCCTGCTATTTTAGAAAAAAAATGGACCGAAACGGTAGAACGAGTATGGGAAAAGCTCCAGCAAGGAAAAGATGTAGCATTTGTCACAGAGGGCGACCCTATGCTTTACAGCACGTTTATTCACATGATGCGTTTAATGCAAGAATGTCACCCTGAAGCTCCGATTCAAGTAATTCCTGGTATTTCATCCATTAATGGAGCTGCATCTCGCTTAGGTATTCCGTTAGCAGACGGTGATGAACACGTAGCCATTGTTCCTGCTCGTGAAGATTATGAAACAATGAAAAAAGTATTAGTGGAAAACGACTGCGTCATTTTTATTAAAGTGGCCAAAGTCATCGATTTTATGGTCGGTCTTTTAAAAGAACTTGATCTGCTTGAAAAAGCGTCAGTTGTGACAAAAGTAACGTCAGATGAAGAGATTATCTGGAAAGCTTCAGAACTAGAAGGAGCCGATTTACAATACTTAACGCTAATGGTGGTGCGAAAATGAAGTTATACATAATCGGAGCTGGACCCGGAGATCCAGATTTAATTACAGTAAAAGGCTTAAAATTACTTCAGCAGGCAGACGTTGTCTTATACGCGGACTCACTCGTAAGTCAAGAGCTAGTTGCTAAGTCTAAACCAGGAGCTGAAGTGTTAAAAACAGCGGGTATGCATTTAGAAGAAATGGTCGGTACGATGCTTGAGCGCATGCGTGAAGGAAAAATGGTTGTAAGGGTACATACGGGTGATCCGGCTATGTACGGAGCCATTATGGAACAAATGGTGCTTTTAAAAAGAGAAGGCGTTGATATTGAAATCGTTCCCGGCGTCAGCTCCGTATTCGCTGCTGCTGCAGCGGCTGAAGCAGAATTAACCATTCCGGATTTGACTCAAACAGTTATTTTAACTCGGGCCGAAGGAAGAACGCCTGTACCTGAGTTTGAAAAATTAACTGATTTAGCAAAACATAAATGTACCATTGCTTTATTTTTAAGCGCGACGCTCACAAAAAAAGTAATGAAAGAATTTATAAGCGCGGGTTGGAGTGAGGACACGCCGGTTGTAGTAGTCTATAAAGCAACGTGGCCAGATGAAAAAATTGTTCGCACAACGGTAAAAAACCTGGATGATGCTATGCGAACAAACGGCATTCGCAAGCAGGCGATGATTTTGGCAGGCTGGGCACTTGACCCCCACATTCATGACAAAGATTATCGCTCAAAACTTTATGACAAAACATTTACCCACGGCTTTCGAAGAGGAGTGAAGTCGGAATGATTCAACTCCAAGAAGGAAAAAAAGCTCTCATTACACAGCGCGGAGATTATGCCGTTGTAGCCATCACAAAACACGGCGTAGAAATTGCAAGAAATCTCGGTCGTATCTTTCAGCAGTCCGACGTGTATTACATGAGCAAATTTGAAAAAGGAGACGAACAAGAGCAGAACATTCAGCTGTTTTCAGGAAGCGTTCGGATGCTTTTGCCTTCTCTTTTTGAATCGTATAAAGGACTTATTATTATTATTTCACTGGGAGCAGTTGTACGTATGATTGCACCTATTTTAAAAGATAAGAAAACGGATCCCGCGGTTGTTGTGATTGATGACAAAGGCGAAAATGTCATCAGCGTGCTTTCAGGTCATATCGGAGGAGCAAATGAGCTTACGCGTGAAGTTGCGGCAGCTCTTGAAGCTCATCCTGTCATTACAACAGCATCCGATGTGCAAAAAACAATTCCGGTTGATTTATTTGGTAAGCGCTTTGGATGGGTGTGGGAGTCAGCAGAAAAACTAACGCCTGTCAGCGCTTCTGTGGTGAATGAAGAAGAAATAGCAGTGGTTCAAGAATCAGGTGAAAAGAACTGGTGGCATTATGAGCACCCTGTTCCAGCTAACATTAAAACGTATTCATCGATTCAGACAGCTCTTGAAGCATCGCCACATGCAGCCTTGGTTGTAACGCATCGCAATTTAGAAGAAGAGGAAGAAATGATTTTAGAAAACGGTGTTCTTTACCGTCCAAAAGTACTGGCGATTGGGATGGGGTGCAACAGAGGAACAAGCGCAGCGGAAATTGAAACCGTTATTGAAAAAACGCTTGCTGAACTTCAGTTTTCAATGAAAAGTGTAAAAGCATTATGTACAATAGAGTTAAAGAAAGATGAAGAAGGGCTGTTAGAAGTGGCGTCTAAGTACGGCTGGGAGTTTGTCTATTATTCGCCCCAAGAGCTAAACAGCATAAGTATCCAACAGCCTTCAGATACTGTCTTTAAATATACAGGTGCATATGGTGTTAGTGAACCTGCTGCTATGTTATACAGCGGTGCTGATAAGCTTGAACTTGTGAAGAAAAAGTCAGGGAATGTCACCATTTCAGTGGCGCTTATTCCATATGACTAAAGGAGAGAACAACATGTCAAACAGAAGACTCGTCATTGCCGGTACTGGAAGTGGCGTAGGGAAAACAACACTTACAATCGGGCTGATGGCAGCCTTAAGACAAGCTGGTTACAGAGTTCAAGGGTTTAAATGCGGACCCGATTATATTGATCCAACGTATCATACGGCTGTTACAGAACGAACGTCTCGAAATATAGACAGCTGGATGCTTGAGCATGATATGGTTAGAGAAATTGTCGCTCGTACTAGTGAAGATGCTGATATTTCCATTATGGAAGGAGTTATGGGATTTTTCGATGGGAAAAATCCGTTAACGAACGAAGGAACAACAGCAGAAATCAGCTTAATCACCAATAGCCCTGTCCTTTTAGTTGTCAACTGTGCTAGCATGGCTAGAAGTGCAGCGGCGATTGTAAAAGGGTTTCAGCAATTTTTACCGGAAGCGAACATCGTCGGTGTAATTGCTAACCGAGTTGGAAGTGAAGGACATTATAAACTTGTTAAGGCAGCAATTGAGCAGGAATGTCGTATTCCTGTAGTAGGCTACTTGAAAAGAAACGATGATCTTACGATTCCTGAACGTCACCTTGGGCTCATCCCGTCGATTGAACGGGGAGAGTTAACACCGTTTTTTGAACAGTTAGGAAAGCTTGTTCATGATACAATTGATATTGAAAAAGTATATGAACTGGCTTTAGCTCCTAAAATAGAAATTAATGAGCCTATCTTTACAAAGCCGTCCGTACCTCAAGTGAAAATTGCAGTAGCGAGAGATGCCGCTTTTAACTTTTATTATGAAGAAAATTTCGAATTGTTAAAAGCTTACGGAGCAGAGCTTGTAGAGTTTTCACCTTTAAAAGGAGAAATGGTCCCACAAGATGCTGACGGCCTTTACATAGGAGGCGGATTTCCAGAAGAATTTGCTGAAACGCTGGCTCAGCAAATTGACGTTAAAAATTCTGTTCGAGCAGCCATCGAAAAAGGGATTCCTACACTTGCTGAGTGCGGAGGCTTTATGTTCTTAACAGATGCTATTGTCACAACAGATGATACATGCCATGAAATGGTGGGGCTTATTCCCGGACAAGTAAGAATGCAGACAAAATTAGCTGCGTTAGGATACCGGGAAGTGACGGGAAAGCCAGGGAATTTTTTATTTAAAGGCGATATACAAGCTAAAGGCCATGAATTTCATTATTCAACCTTTCATTCAGAGAAAGAGTTTTCGCCTGCCTATGATACAAAAGGGATGCGAGGAATGAAAGAAGAAGGCTATATGAACAATAATTTAATTGCCGGCTATACGCACTTTCATTTCGGCTCTTCTACGAAGATGGTAGAAAACTGGGTGGAACAGTGTAAAGCGGTAAAAAAAGAAAGAAGAGATGCCGTGTGACAGTTGGAAAAGTATATTTAGTAGGAGCCGGACCAGGAGATCCGAAGCTAATAACCGTATATGGAATGGAGTGTATTCAAGAAGCGGATGTCATTTTATATGACCGCTTAGCCAACGAACAGTTGTTAAACTATGCTAAAAAAGATGCGGAGCTTATTTTTTGCGGAAAATTACCGGGCAAGCACGGAGTCATCCAAGATCGTATTCACGAACTGCTTGTTGAAAAAGCACTTCAAGGAAAAGTAGTGACGCGCTTAAAAGGAGGCGATCCTTTTGTGTTTGGCCGCGGAGCAGAGGAAGCTGAAGTACTTGCTACTCAAGGAATTCCTTACGAAGTCGTGCCTGGTATCACGTCAGGAATTGCAGCTCCAGCGTATGCAGGAATTCCTGTTACCCACAGAGATTATGCCACTTCTTTTGCCATTGTAACGGGGCATGGAAGAGAAGAAAAAGGAAAAGATTATTTAAACTGGTCAGCGCTTGCTCAAGGAATAGATACAATTGCGTTTTATATGGGCGTTGGAAATTTACCTCATATATGCAAGCAGTTGATGCACCATGGACGAGATAAGCATACGCCAGTAGCGCTTGTTCAATGGGGAACGACGAAGTATCAGCGCACCGTAACGGGAACACTTGCCACAATCGAAGAAATAGCAAAAAAAGCAGAAATTGCTCATCCTGCCATCGTGCTTGTAGGTGAAGTTGTGACAATTAGAGAAAAAATAAAATGGTTCGAAGAAAGAGCGGAAAATATTCTGCTTTAACGTTAAAAGGAGGAGACAATATGACGATTATTTCACAGCTAAAAGAACGAAGAGCGGTACGAGATCATGAACCGCGTGAAGTGGAACAAGAGAAAATCGAACAGCTGCTTGAAGCAGCGACATGGGCTCCAAATGATCGAATGAGAGAGCCTTGGAGTTTTTATGTGATTCAAGGAGAAGCAAAAAAGAAGTATGAAGAACTGGCTGAAGCGTATTTAAAGGAGCGCTTTCCTACAAAGCCTCATTTAGTAGAAAGTTCGTTAAAAGCAGTGAAAAATACGCCTGTACATATTGTCGTAACAGCTGATACAGTTGAAGGAGACGACGAAGCCACTGAAGACAACAAATATGCGGTTTCATGCGCGATTCATTCCATGTGGCTAGCGGCTAAAGAACTAGGACTTGGATTCGTTTGGAGAACAAGAGGTGTTGGTCTTGTTCGAGACGAGAGATTACATGAGTTTATCGGCAAGCCTTCAGGTAAAGTCGTAGTAGGAAACGTATTTTTAGGCTATCCAAATGAAGAGTCTCTTACAAAAATGAAAGAGCCTGCTAGAACATCGTTTACAGAAAAAACAACATGGCTGTAAACTGAAATTCGAAGAAAAAGAGGTTTTTAGATTGAAAGACAAACGTGGTCTTACGTTAATTTATACCGGAGACGGAAAAGGGAAAACAACCGCTGCTTTAGGTCTTGCGTTGCGCGCTACGGGACGCGGACAAAAAGTATTAATGATTCAATTTATTAAATCTCCTCAGCGTACATATGGAGAAAAGCTGATGTTTGACAGAATAGGAATTGAAATGATTCAAACAGGAGTCGGCTTTACGTGGACAAAAACACCGCCTGAACATCGTGAAGCTTTGCAAAAAGCCTGGGCGCTCACGAAGGAAAAAGTCTTCTCGAACGAATATGATGTGGTTATTTTAGACGAGTTAAATAATGCACTAGCTATCGAGAAATTTCCTATTGATGATGTGCTACCGCTACACGAAGTAATTGACCTTATTCAAAAGCGCCCTGAGCATATGCATTTGGTCATTACTGGGCGTTCTGCCAAAAAAGAAGTGATGGAAGCAGCAGATCTTGTGACGGAAATGAAGCCTCATAAACATTATTATGATGAAGGAATTCCTGCTGTAAAAGGAATTGAATTTTAAAAAGCCCTCAATGAAGAGGGCTTTTTTTATTGAGCAGGAGCATCTACTTTTTCAGCTTGCCAATAAAATTGGCTAATGACATCAGACAGTGCTTTTGTTGTGTTGGTTAGTTCATCAAAGTTATTATCAACTCCGCCCACTTCAATTAAAATCGCATTTTTAGAAACATCTTGATTATATACACCGTTACCGCTGGATTTGTTTTTGCCAATAACTCCGCGGCTTAAGCCGGGATATTTCTTTTCAAGACCTTCATGAAGCGCTTTTGCCATTTTTAAATTTTGTTCAAAGTTTTGATTTGCTTTCCCTAAAACAAACACAACTTTTGCATATGATTTATTGTTAATCTTAATGGTTGTATTATCTTTTCGAAGCGAATCTCGGTGCAAATCGATAAAATACGTTAAATCTCTATTTTCAGTCATCGCTGTTTCAATTACTGTGCGAGACATGGCGTACGATTGATTGGTGTTCCAACCTTTTTCTTTTAATTTCTGTCCAATATTGGTTTGATCTACTTCTGCCCCAATTCCCTGAGCCTCTAAATCTTTTCCTAGCATATTTGCAACAATATTAATATTTGTTTTGCTATCCACTGCTTTATTAGCATCTGGATCACCTTCAAGTCCTAACAGAGGCAAGTAAGATTCCCAGCTGTGCGTATGATAAATATAAAATACCTTTTTTCCGCCAGTTGTATTATTATTTGGAGCGTTCGTACCATTGTTTTCTTTAGGCTGCTGAACTTTTGTAGTAGAATTTCTTTCTTTTAGCGTTTCATCTAGCGGCGGTGCAGATTCTCTAGGGAAGTTTGTGAAATTTGTGCCTTCACCGGCGATAATAATATTGGAGTCGTAAATACTGAATCCAGGAAGTTCGGAACCAAACAAGCTTCTCGCGTCTTCTGCTCGAATACTTGTTGATAACTCGAGCAGTGTAGAAGAAAGACCTGGAGGCGAGTAGTTTTTATCAAAAGCCGTTGAAAAATGATGGTTTTCTTGGCTCATTAAATAATAAAGACTTTCTGCTTTATGCTTTGATAACGTTTGATAGACAATAGAAGAATTGAACTGTTCTTTAAATGCTGAGTAACTTACTAGAACAATGATAGATGATGTCATTAAAACAACGGATAAAATAACAAGAACCATCTTATATGTTAACACTACAAAATTGGCGCGATTACTAGATTTCAATGGCGAAATCTCCTCTCTATGTCAGCGTCAGGCTAATAGGTATGAAGGACTTTGCTAATCTAGTAATAATTATATGAATGGAGATTTCTAATTATGATAAGCATTTAATAGAGAAAGTAGTCTTCAAAATCAAAAAAGAAGAATCACGTGAGATACAATCTCATATTCTCCGTGATTCTTCTTCAAATAGACGTCGGATGGCTTCTCCTTTTGGAGTGAGGCTGAATCCTTTTTTCTCTTTTTTAAGCAGCTGACAGTTTTGTAATTCTTGTAAATACGTAACAATGCGCTTGCGCTTTACGGAATTTAATAATCCAAATGCGGGTATTTTATCGAGCTCTTTTTGACGAATGCTGTTAGTAGAAACGCCTTCTAAAATTTGTACGTAACTCTGCTGAGTTTCCGTGTTTTTTAAGGCATCTATAAGTGTTAATAACTGTAACATTTGGTTTGAATCAAAAGTTGTTTGACCGATTTTTAGCGGAGTCGAAAGCAGGTCCTGACGCTGCTTATGAAGTTCATTTTCTATCTTAGCGCTTATTTCTGTCAGCTTCGTTTCTCTTTCGTTTGGGTCCATATAACATGTGAATTTGTTTGTTTCCTGCAGCAGGGTGACATCTGGAAAATCCCATTGCGAAAACCATTGAATGGAACCAACTTTGAGATTGGCATTCGGTGTTTTTACTTGTAATACGTTTTGAATGAAGGAAAGAAAGGGATCGTTTTCCTGTAAAACCTGTTCTTGATTAAGTTGATAAGTGGTTAGGCTGCACAATTTATCTTGGATTTTTTTGATGTGCACTTCATGATGCTTTAAAAGACTTTTCCATTTAAAAAAGACAAGCAGTTTTTGAATCACTTCTTCATTTTCATCTATAATCTCTTCGAACTGCCGCTGAGTTGTGGCTAAGCGTTTGGCTGCTAGCACTACATTATACTCATCATCGAGTGAAATAGCATCATTTGTGACATCATATGTTACGGCGAGACCCCTGTTTTCTGAAGTTAAGCGAATGATCTCGTTTTCTCCATGAACAGTTAATACCGTATCTTCCGTATCTGAAAATCCTCTCTCAAAGGCGGTGGAAGAAAGAGAGCGAAAAGGTCTCATAATGATTTCAATCCGATTGCGCCAAAAAGCAATTTGCTCAGGGTTTTTCATAATAAAAAGCAAAGGTGATTTTTTTGATTGTTCAATTGCTTCAATCACATTTGCATTTCGATGATAAAGGGAAATGAGCGGATGTTTGAAAAAACACTTATTAATATGTTGAATCCATTCTTCTTTTGAAGAATCATGTATCCTAGCGCAAAACATGTAATCTTTCATAATGCTTTCGAGGTAATTTTCCAACTCATTTTTAGTCAAAACCGTAAAATTTTGAGAATAAAACTCATCATGATGAATAGGAATGCCGCGATTCTTATTATATTCTTTCCATAGAAATGAAGTTGGTTTCCAAAAGTGAGGATAAACGTCTTCATTTTTATCAATTGCGACGGGAAAACCGCCCCTATGACTTCCATATAAGAACGTTTGAAAAAGGACTATATCTTCTTGAGATAACTCATTCATTGCTCGCTCAAAGTAGTCATTTAAACGTCCAAGCAACCCTTTAGCATGTTTACTTCCTACGGATCGAATCGATTTATTCTTGCGTCCGAGCGGAAGGAATGTTAAGTGATTGTAAGCTGTAAAATCAACAGGCAAATTCTCTGGTAAAGTCATTTATCTAACTCCTTTCATTTATTGAGTATTTTACCTATTAAAGAAGAGAAGAAAAAATTTTAGTGTGTCTTTAACATAAGAATTAATTTTAAAAATTTTCTGTTAATTAATCTATAGAAGTAAAGAAAAGGGGTTCAAAGTAATTTTGAATGGGTATAGTAATAAAAATTTTGACACATATTATCGAATATATATGAATGTTGTCAAAAAAACCAACAAAAGTGATGATTCATCCAAAGGAGGAAGCTTATGGAGAATAAAGGTCCGTTTAAAAAGACGATATCCCTATTAGATTTAACATTAATTGGATTGGGGGCTATTTTTGGATCTGCTTGGCTGTTTGCCGTTAGTAATGTCGCTACGCAAGCAGGTCCTGCAGGAAGTTTTTCTTGGGTTATTGGTGGAGTTATTATTTTATTAATAGGCCTTGTATACGCTGAGCTAGGGGCTGCCTTGCCTCGTACAGGGGGAATTATTCGATATCCTGTTTATTCACACGGTCATCTTGTAGGATATATGATTTCATTTATTACTATTGTAGCGTACACTAGCTTAATCGCTATTGAAGTAACAGCAGTGAGACAGTATGTGGCCTATTGGTTTCCGGGTTTAACAAAATCTGGATCTGATTCACCGACGATATCCGGATGGATTCTACAATTTGTGTTGCTTTGCTTATTCTTTTTACTCAATTACTGGAGTGTAAAAGCATTTGCGAAATCGAATATTATTATCTCTATTTTTAAATATTTTGTACCGCTTACAGTAATCGTAACGCTGGCATTTTATTTTAAGTCAGGAAACTTTACGATGGGAGAGTTTGCTCCCGGGGGGTTTGATGGTATCCAGGCCGCCATTGCCACAGGCGGGGTTATGTTTGCCTACTTAGGCCTTCATCCAATTGTATCGGTAGCTGGAGAGGTGAAAAATCCTCAGCGCAATATTCCAATCGCGCTTGTAATTTGTATCATTCTAGCAGCTCTCATTTATACTGCCCTACAAATATTGTTTATCGGAGCTATTCCATCTGACATGATTAAAGGCGGTTGGTCCGGCATTCAAGATAAATTCTCACTGCCATTTAAAGACATCGCTGTTGTTCTTGGTCTTGGCTGGCTAGCAACACTTGTTATTTTAGACGCTATTTTATCACCGGGTGGTAACGGTAATATTTTTATGAATACAACATCTAGACTTATCTACGCTTGGTCTCGTAACGGTACGCTATTTAAAACGTTTGCTCATGTGGATAAAAAAACAGGAATTCCTCGATCATCTCTATGGCTTTCATTAGGACTTTCGATTTTTTGGACACTGCCATTTCCTTCATGGAATGCACTCGTAAACGTATGCTCTGTTGCGCTTATTCTTTCTTACGCGATTGCACCAATTTCATCAGCGGCCTTTATGGTGAACGCAAAAGATTTGGAAAAGCCTTTTAAATTAAGAGGAATGAGTATAATTGGTCCATTATCCTTTATTTTTGCTTCCTTTATTGTCTACTGGTCAGGATGGAAGACCATTTCATGGCTGTTAACTTCTCAACTAGTTATGTTTGTTATATATTTGATTTTTGCTAAATATGTGCCTAAAAACGAAGTAAGTCTTCGTCAGCAGATTAAATCAACTTGGTGGTTAGTTGCTTATTATATCATCATGCTCTTTATTTCTTATATTGGTTCGTTCGGAGGAGGGAAGGGTTTGATCGATACGCCTGTAGACTTAATTATCATAGCGGTGGTATCACTTGGGATTTATTATTGGGCTAAATATACGGGCCTTCCAAAAGCGCTTATTGATTACGATCACCATCCTGAACAGGAAGAAAAAGCACCTGTATAACCTGTAAAGCAGCGATATTCGCTGCTTTTTTCTATGTTATTTGAACATGAATTTCTAAAGTTTGTCGTATAATTTAGTAGGAAAGAAGGAATTAGCACATTATTGTTTAATTAATGTAATGTAACCGTTTTAAATCCAACGCTTGGAGGAAGAGTATGATTGAAAAAATAATAAATTCACTTCGAAAGCGGCTTTGGGAAAACAATAATGTTATAGAAGTGTGTAAAAATGAAGGAGAAGTATACAGAACCACTTGTACTTTTTTTGATGGAGTAAGCAAGAATCAACTGAATGTTTTTGAAGAAGAAATGCATGTATCACTTCCTGAAGACTACAAGCAGTTTTTGCAGCTAACAAATGGATGTAATTTGTTCATTGATGCTGACAAAAAAACAACAGGGAATCTTTATAGCTTAGAAGATGTAAGAGAAAGAGCTTATAAAAGTCAGAGTCTCTATATGACAATTGGGTCTGTTGGAGAAGAAGAGGTTATCATTGACTCTAAAAAATCAGCGCACTCTGCATATATAATAGTAAAAAAGCGGAACGCATCGTTTCAAGATGCACATGTATTACATATGAATTTTCAAAAATGGCTGGATTGTTTTATAGTGAGTCAAGGGAATTGTTTTTGGCACTGGAATGGGCTTTGTAATAAAGCTCATTCAACCGATAAAAAGACAACAGCTCAATAATATTATCTTCTAATAAATAAACGAGCACACTAGTGTGCTCGTTTATTTATTAGAAGGAAGACGTTCCCAACCGTATGCTTCGTCTTCAACTTTAGTTTCTCCAAACTGACTTGTGCGATTCAAGATTTTTTTGCCGCCTAATCTTTTATAAAACTGAGTCGCTTTCTTATTTTTCTTCATAGCCCAAATAATCATAGACGTATATTGCTGATCAGCAAATTCTTTTACTGAATGAGAAAATAGAAGATGACCAATTCCTTGGCTTTGCACTTCCTTGCAAACGTATAGCGCGTATATTTCAGCGCTGGACAAATGAGGCTTACCCGCTGAAAAGCCGACAATCTCTCCTCGTTCATCGATAGCGAGCAAAATAAAATGAGAAGGATCGGTAAGAAAAAGGGACCATTTTTCTGCACTTTGTTTATAAGACAAGTTGTTTAAATAAGCATCAGGTACTAACTCTTTGTATGTAATGCGCCAGCTGTCTACGTACAGACGGGCAACAGAAGGGATGTGAGAGGAAGTAGCTTTAATAATTTTCATTAAAAAGTCTCCTTTTTTAAAATATTAAGGCATATAGTATACCTTTCAGCCTAAGAATATTATGAAAAATAGATCATAATTTTCCAGTAATTCATAAAATGGTAAAAAAGGTGGTGTTCATTCTCACTCTATCACGGTAAAGTGAGAATATACATTTGTTTTCTTGTTTTAATTTTTGCTACATGTATAATGTCTAACGATCTATTTGTTATTCACCTTTACTAGTCTATCAAATAGTTTTGTTAAAGCCAAAGGGGCATAGGGTAAGAAATGTCAATTCAGCTGCGTTTTGTTTTAACGTATATCAGTATTGTGTTTGTCTTTATTATTTTGCTTTTTTTATCGGGCTTTCTCATTTTCTTCTCTATTACTGGAGATGCCGATTTTGTAAGAAAACTGTACAGCCACTCCTATGAGTATAAATTGTTAACACCAGAAGAAGAAAATGCATTCTTAGATTTAAAGTTATTGAGTGAAAAAAAACCAGAACAGCTGCTGCGGCCGAAGACGGTTAAAAAATATGAATTTGAAAATATTGATATTGTGATTCAAAAAAACACAGAGATTGTATATGCTTCAGAATCCATTAAAGGAGAAAACCTTCGTAAATACTTGCCAAAGCATCAAAAAAGTAAAGGAAATCATTCGTATCAGCAGGACATGCTGCGCATAGGTAAGCAGTACTTTACATATATCAACCTTGATTTTCCTTTCTCGAATCAAGAAAAAGGAAGCATTTACGTTTTGCGAAAAATCAGCCCTTATGTAGGTATTATTAATCGAATTTTCCCTTTTTTAATCTTTCTACTATTAATTTTAGTCATTGTTATTATTGGATTTTTAAACTATCTTGTTTCAAGAAGCATTATTAAACCCATTCGTGAATTAAAAGAAGCGGCTGAAAAAATAAAACAAGGTGATCTTCACTTTGAGATCTCTGCTAATTCAAAGGATGAAATAGGCGAATTAACGCAAGCTTTTGAAGAAATGAGGCAAAAACTAAAATCTTCTGTTGAACTGCAAATTCAATATGAAGATAATCGAAAGCAGCTGCTTTCAAGTATTTCACACGATTTACGAACTCCTATTACTTCCATTGTAGGATATGTAGAAGGAATTCAAGATGGAGTAGCTAATACGCCAGATAAGCTTTCTAAATATTTGTTAACGATTTCAACAAAAGCAAAAGACATGAATGCGTTAATCGATGAGCTGTTTTTATTTTCTAAATTGGATTTGCACGAAATTCCATTTGTGTTTAAAAAACTTAATATTTCTGCCTTTATGGAAAGTTATGTGCAAGAACTTCAGTTTGAAATGAGCGAACATGATATTGATGTTTTATTTTCTAATGATTCTCTAACGACACTGTATGCAAAGGCAGATGCTGAGCAGCTGCGAAGAGTTTTAATAAATTTAACAACCAACAGCATTAAATTTATGGATAAAGAAAGAAGAAGAATCGATATCGTTCTTTCTGCTACCGAAAGTGAACTCATTATTGAAGTGAAAGACAACGGCTCTGGGATTTCACCGGAAGCATTAGCGCATATTTTTGACCGGTTTTATCGAGCAGAACAGTCCCGCAATAGCAATACTGGAGGAAGTGGACTTGGACTGGCCATTGCAAAACAAATTGTTGAACGCCACGGGGGAGACATCTGGGCACTAAGTAAGCTTGGCGAAGGAACAAGTATTTTCTTTTCTTTGCAAAAAATGAATGAAAATGGTGATACACATGAAGAAGATATTATTAATTGAAGATGAAGTAAGTATTGCTGAATTGCAAAGAGATTATTTAGAAATTAACGATTTTGAAATAGACGTTCAATATAGTGGGGATAAGGGATTAGAAAAAGCGTTAAATGAACATTTTGACCTGGTTATTTTGGATATTATGCTCCCTAAAGTGAGTGGATTTGAAGTGTGCAAGCAAATTCGAGCTGCAAAAGATATTCCAATCATTTTAGTTTCAGCTAAAAAAGAAGAAATTGATAAAATTAGAGGGCTCGGGCTAGGTGCAGATGACTATATTACCAAGCCATTCAGCCCTGGAGAGCTGGTCGCAAGAGTCAAAGCGCATTTAGCGAGATATGAAAGACTCTCTGATAAGCAGGAAAAGCGTATGATTCGCATTCATGGCTTAGCGATTGACACGCTCGCTAGAAGAGTATTTGTAAATGACAAAGAAGTGTTTTTTACAGCGAAGGAATTCGATTTGCTGAAGTTTATCGTTTCTCATCCAAATCAAGTATTAAGTAAAGAACATCTATTTGAAAAAATTTGGGGATTTGATTCCTCAGGAGATATTTCAACCGTAACAGTTCACATTCGAAAACTAAGAGAAAAGTTAGAAGAAAACCCAGCGGATCCTCAGTACCTAGAAACGGTTTGGGGAGCAGGGTACCGGTTTAATATTTAAAAAAAGAGATCCGAACGATTAATCGTTCGGATCTCTTTTTTATTACGTAGTAACGATTCTATGACGAGCTTTAATCTTACTCACGGGAGGTTCGGAAGAAAATATATTTTTTTCACCGATTTTATCATATAGACCGGTTGACTTTAACATTTCTTTCGGCTGGTGCTGTAAGCCAGAAATAACGACTTGGCTATGCGAATCTTTCAGACGTTCGACCACCTTCGATAGTAAAGCTTCTCCAGAGGTATCAATAAAGGAGACTTGGCTCATTCGAAGCAATAAAACTTTCGGTTTCGCTTCAGCGATGTTATCAAAGGAATCTTCTAATACTTCAGCTGATCCAAAGAAAAGAGATCCTTGCATGGTATATTCCATCAACTCAGATTTGTGAGCGTTTTCAGACGTTTCCGCTAAAACCTTTGATATCTTCAGTGATCCGCTCATTCGTTTCACGAACATAACAATAGCTAAAAGTAGACCCACGCCTACACCTGTTGTTAAATCGATTGAAACTGTTAATAAAAACGTAGCTACAAGTACAAATGAATCAGCTGACTTGGTTTTTAAAATATGCGCAAATTCTTTACGCTCACTCATATTCCAAGCCACAAACATTAAAATAGGTGCCATACTTGCCAGCGGAATGTTTGATGCATAAGGAGCCAGCATCACAAGGACCACTAAAACAACTAAGCCGTGTATAACTCCTGATAACGGAGAAGCTGCGCCGTTTTTGATATTGGTCGCTGTTCTGGCAATGGCACCAGTTGCTGGAATTCCGCCAAATAGCGAGGTAGCGATATTAGCAATTCCTTGGCCCACAAGCTCTTTATTGCTATTATGCTTGGTTTTGGCCATATTATCAGCAACAACAGCTGATAGTAAAGATTCAATACCTCCAAGCATCGCAATTACGCAGGCAGCCGGAAATAGCATCACGATGTTATCCCATGTTAAATCTGGGAAGCTAAAAGATGGTAGTTTACTCGGAATGGCACCGTAAGTAGAGCCAATCGTTGCAACTTTTCCTGGGAACAGTGTAATGGCTACAAGTGTGGAGACAAGAAGACCTAGAAGGGCACCGGGAATTTTAGGTAAAAACTTTGGCGTTATAATCACGATAGCTAAACAAATAGCGGCTATGATGACGCTGTAAATGTTAATCGTTGCAATTTTTCGTAGGATTTCAATCATATTTAAATGAAATTCCTCATGTTTTGCAATTCCCTTTAGTCCTAAAAAGTTAGCGATCTGACCTGAGAAAATAATAATCGCAATTCCTGCTGTAAATCCAATCGTCACAGGGCGCGGAATAAACTTTATAAATTTGCCTAGCTTAAATATTCCGAGAAGCGTAATCATAATTCCAGCCATAAAGCCGGCAATAATGAGGTTCTCATAACCATATTGCATGACAACTCCAAGCAGCACCGGAACAAATGCACCTGTTGGGCCTGCAATTTGAAATTTCGATCCGCCTAATATTGAAACCATAATCCCTGCGATAATGGTTGTATAAATCCCGTATTCAGGTCTTACACCAGAAGCGATGGCAAAGGCCATTGCTAAAGGAATAGCAACGACCCCAACAACCAAACCGGCGATAATGTCTTTTTGTAAATGTCCTGCTGAATAGCCTTGAAATCGGTTATCTTTTAGCATTCGATAAAATCCTCCTTCATGAGCTTACGGTTTCAGCTCGGTCTTGGGAATAGCCGTTTACAACGACGTCAAGTTTTCCTGTTGAAGGATGAATGACCATTCCAGAAACAAGCACGTCTTTTGGTAATAAAGGATGATTTCGAATCATATCCACACTGTTTTCGACACTATCTTCTACACATTCAAATCCAGTCAGCCATGATTCTAAATCAATACCAGCATATTTTAGATTACGAATTTGTTCCGTGCTAATCCCTCTTTGTTCAGCAGAGGCTAAAATAGCTTCAGCTTTCATGCCCGTCATTCCACATTCATGATGACCGATGACACATACTTCATCAGCTTGCAATGCGTAGACGGCAACTAATATACTTCTCATGACGCTGCCAAAGGGATGGGAGATAACAGCTCCGGCATTTTTAACTATTTTTGCATCTCCATTTTTTAGCCCCATAGCTTTAGGAAGTAATTCTAACAAACGTGTATCCATACAAGTTAAGATGACTATTTTTTTGTTAGGAAATTTGGATGTTTGAAAAGCCTCAAATTGATTATTTGTTACAAATTTTTCATTAAACTTTAAAACTTCAGATAGACAAGTCATTGTTTTCCTCCTGCGTTATTTATTTTTAACTTATTTTTTAGTCTAAAGATAAAGTTTAAAAACGAACTAAATAAAATATTAAAATTTTCTTAAAACATTCAGAAAAAACTTATAAATAAATTAAATTTATATGCGTGAAATTATGTAAGCGTATTCTTTTCTTCTTTTCACGAAAAAATAGGGATTATATGTTAAAATGGTACAAAGTTGGAATTGTCTAAAAGAATGGTAGAGAGGAGGAAGGCAAAAGTGAAGGCTATTATAGCAATAGGCATTATTTTTTGTTGTTTAGTAGGGTGCAGTTCTAATGCTCAAGTCACCAATGACAAAGAAATGGGGCAGAATATTCAGCAATCGTTTGCGAAAAAAGGTGTAAACTCAGTGGATGTATCGAAGTTAAGTGATTTTAAATGGGAAAAAGGATATTTATTCACAAACAAAAGCAAGAAAGCCGACGTAGAAAAACTTGTAAACGCACCGATCAGTGAAGAGGTAATGAAAAAAATATCTGCTGCTAATCAAATGCTTGTGTTTGTAGATGAAGGAGAAGTTGTCCGCTATGTAGAACTACCCCAAGATTTCATAGCGCATGATAAAAACCAACTTGAATTTTCATCTTCTCATTCTGAACTAAAATTTAATAAAAAAAGGGAGGGCAAGCCTATAAAAGCAGGAGATAAAACGTTAAGTTCAGAAGATGCTTTAGCTGTAGAATCAATTATGAAACAAATTCAATGGAAAAAAGCTGATTACAGCGTCGCTCTTGACCCAGATGTACAGCTTACTTATGAAGGAGTCGTATACAATGTACGATTCACCTCTGAGAGTGCGGAACTTACTTCTAAAAGACGAGGAGTGTACGGTAAAGTAACAGGAGAAACAGCACAGCAGCTATATGACATATTGATGTAACCTATTGATTTATCAATAGGTTTTTTGATGCACATATTTTTTAAATTTACATAAAATGTATTGGTGTTATTGACATTAACGTTAACGTTAATCTATAATGATAATATAGAATTGACGTTAACGTTAATGTTAAAGGGATGTGAAGGGGAAAACATGTATCTAATCGATGACGTGACGAAAATGACAGGTTTGACCAAGCGTGCTCTTCGTTATTATGAAGAGATTGGACTCATTTTACCCCCGCAGCGCACAAAAGGAAATGCACGGATTTATTCCGAAGAAGAGGTAAAAGAACTAAGGAAAGTAGCAGAAGCAAAAGAAGTTCTCGGTTTTTCTTTACAGGAGCTGCAGCAGTTTATGTCGCTTAAAAGAATGATTGAAGAAAGAAGTGAGCGGCAAGGATTGTCAGTGAAAGAGATAACGCAAATAGAAGATTTGCTAGAAAATCAAATCAAGATGATTGATTTTAAAGTCGTAAAAATGCAGGCATTTAAAACAGAATTAAAAGAAATGAGAGAATCTGCTATGGCAATACATGAAAAAACAAAAACAAAAGGAGAGATGAAAGAGTGGAAGGACAGCATTCAAATAACCGATTAGGTCAAATTATTACGGTAGTAGCTACTTTTTTAGCGTTTATGGGGATCGGGGTAGTAGATCCGATTTTACCAGAGATTGCTAAGCAAATTGGAGCTTCCCACTGGCAAGTAGAAATGTTATTTACTTCCTATTTGTTAATGATGGCTATTATGATGATTCCAGCAGGCATCTTAGCATCACGTATAGGAGACAAGCGTTTGATGGTAACAGGACTTATCATTGTGACGATTTTTGCAGCGCTATGTGGTTTTTCTAACAATATTCCTCAGCTTTCCATTTTCCGAGCAGGATGGGGACTTGGTAATTCGTTTTTCTTTGCAACAGCTATGACGCTGCTTATTGCATTATCAGGTGAAGTGAAAAAAGCAGTAGGGTTATATGAAGCTGCAATTGGTTTGGGAATGGCCGGAGGACCGCTTGTAGGAGGCGTGTTAGGAAATGCTTCTTGGAGATTGCCGTTTTTCGGTACAAGTGCTTTAATTTTTATCGCCTTTATTTTAGTATTAACGATTGTTAAACAGCCTACAAGCACTAAGCCTCGTAAAGCAGCGGGTTTTAAAGACATGGTTAAACTTTATAAATTAAAACCATTTACTCAAGGCGCTGTATCAGGCATGCTTTATTACTACGGATTTTTTACAGTGTTAGCTTATACGCCGCTTATTCTATCGATCGGAGCTCTTCAAATTGGCTTTGTTTTCTTTGGATGGGGATTATGTTTAGCATATGGCTCAGCGGTTTTAGCACATCAGTTAGAAAAAAGATATCAACCAAAACAAGTGTTACATGTTAGCTTAATTGTTTTTTCACTTATTTTAATTTGTTTATTTGCCTTTGATGCAACATGGTTGCGCATTGTTTTAATCATGGCAGCAGGTCTTGTATCAGGACTTAATAATGCATTGTTTACGAGTCATGTCATGGAAGTATCTCCTTACGAACGAGGAATTACATCTGGAGGATATAATTTCTTAAGATGGTTAGGTGCAGCTTTTGCTCCTTTATTATCAGGAGTTATCGGCAATGCCGTAGCGCCTCAAGCTCCTTTTCTCGTAGCAGCGATTCTTGGATTGCTAGCTTTCGTTATTATGGTTATAAAAATAAAAACAACTTCTCAAACGAATGAAGCTATATCTAAATAAACGTTGAGATAAAAGGCTTTTTCTTGTAAAAAGCCTTTTATTTTGTTTTATGTTATAATAGTAAAAACGTTTTTAATCATAAAAATAAAACTCTTTACCGACTTGTACGTATACTTTATATGTACATAAATCTTTTTAGGAGCGTGATGCCCATGGCCACCTGTCAAAATTGTAATCATAAATGGAACTGGAGGACAACCTTTAAACAACTGTTAACATTTAAAAACGTTTTAGAATGCCCACACTGTGACAAACAACAGTATATCTCTGCAAAATCCCAAAAACGATTATCAATCTACTCATTTGCACCCCTTATTATTTGGCTTATTCTCTCACTATTTGACTTTTCCTTTCCATCCATTGTTGTCGCGGAGCTTATTTTCTTCATAGCAGCGGTTGTTATGATGCCACTTTCTTATGAAGTAAGCAGCGAAGAAGAACCCTTGTGGTAATAAAAAAACCTTCCGTTAAAACGGAAGGTTTTTTTATGCGGCTTTACCGTCTAGCTGTTGTCCGTGATGGCGCTGATAATACACCCATCCAGCATTCAACAGTAGAAGAACACTCGTTGTTAAGAATACGTAAGGAATTCCTTTAGCTCCGGCAATTTGTCCGCCAATAACTGGACCGGCTAAATTCCCGAAGTATTGTGCTGTTTGATTATAGCCAAACATTTTACCTGTAATCGAGTCCGGCACAATTTTTTTCAAATAAGAATTAATAGAAGGTAGCAATCCTCCCATTGCAAAACCGAGTAAAAAACGAAGTAAGAATAGCTGCCAAGTACTATGCACAAAGGCCTGTAAGCCGCAAATAACCGCTACGATGAGCAGGCATATTTGAAGCACATTTTGAGGACCAACGCGATCGCTGACTTTGCCAAGTCTGGATGCAGCTAAAATATTTGATATTCCTGTTGCCGCCACGACAAAACCTGAAATAAGGGCAAGGTGATCAGTATGAGTAGACAGCTGTTTTACATACAGTGTAACGATTGGCTGAATAGCCATAACCGCAAGCTGCAGTAAGAAAGTTGTAACAAATACACCAATCACGGTCTTTGAATTCTTAAGAGAAAGTAACCCAATGTTAGATTCTTTCGTCGTTTTCGCCGTCTCTTTTTTGTCTTCTTGAATTAAATTTACAATTAAAAAAGACAAAAACATAAATGCACCTGTCACGAAAAAGACGTGACGCAATCCGATTGTATCTCCTAAGTAGCCGCCTACTAGCGGTCCTAATAAAGATCCTGATACAGCACCTGTAGACAACGTACCTAATGCCTTACCGCTGTGCTCTTTAGGTGTTTGAGTCGCTACTAACGTAATGGCTGCAGAGATGAAGCCGGAAACGGCGCCCATTAAAAAGCGCAGTCCGACAAGCTGATAGACATTTTGCACAAAACCAATAGAAGTCATAACAATTGCCATACCCAAGCTTGCGCGAAGGAGCATAAGCTTTCGCCCGTATTTATCGGCCAAACTCCCCCATAAAGGAGAAACAATAGCTGCCATTAAAAAAGTAGCTCCAAACGCAATACCAGCCCATCTGCTGATGGAGCTCGTATCGTGAACTCCCAGCTTTTCAATATAAAGCGGTAAAAACGGAATAACTAAACTCATCCCGGCTGTGGTGCAAAAAGAACCGAACCAGCAAATGTACAAGTTTCGTTTCCATAATTCCATTCTATTTCCTTCTTTCGTTGTGCGGCATAGCGTAAAAACAACAAAAGAGCGAAACCATACGGCCTGCTCTTTTAGCATACATGCAGCATCTTTTTATCGGTTTAAATTATACCATATATCAGAAATATTTAAAAATAAAATGATTTACTTAGTGAACTATTAACGTGAAATGAAAACAGAAAGGGGTACAGTTTTACGTTAGGGTTTTCTAGCCGCTTGAAGATGGTAATGATTCCTTCTTTTCGGGTATAATGTGGCGTGAAGCGTCCTCAATTTATTTTCGTTCGAACATTTACTCATAATAGAAGACAGATAAAAGGACGGTGGTATGTAAATGACTAAAAAAGAAAATGAATCCATTTATATTCAGCAGCATTTAGCAAATGAACGAACGTATTTAGCGTGGATTAGAACGTCTATTGCTACACTCGGCATTGGTTTTGTTGCAGGCGGCCTGCATTTCAATTCCGGAAAAAAATTAAGTGAAGCAGCCGATACTCTTATTATTGCTGTTATCATCTTTTCTTTAGCTGCAAGTGCGGGTTTGCTTCTCTTCTCAACCTATCATTATTTTTCAACGCGCAAAAAAATTAACAGCCAAACGTATCAATCTTCTCACGCTTTGGTTATTTTTGTTTCAATGATTATGCTGATGTTGATCGGGGCTCTTATGTTTTACTTTTTTAACATTGCATAAAAATGTAAGAAAAAAGGGAATGCAGTCCCAAAGAATTTACGGTTTTATGAAAGAAAAAGAAGATCTATTGATATGGTGGTAATGGCAGATGCAATTATAATAATATCTTCTTTATGAACCGGCTGTATAATTTTACGGGTTAAATTCTTTGTTAACGGCGGATAATGGAAAAAGAAAGCTTTATAAGCCGAAACTTATCCAATCCATGTTGAACATAAAAATTGAATATGAATTTCACTAAAGGGTGAAGCGAAAGTAAAGGAGAACGCTGTTATGATTCAAACATCTAAGACCGTTGCCGCTCGTTTTTTTACGGAGCGTTTCTTTGATCAGGCTGCTCAAACTGCCTACTATTTTTTGTTATCTTTTGTACCGTTTATTATCTTTCTTTTTTCTCTGCTGAGTTTCTTTCCAATTGATACAAACAATTTGCTGATATTTATTGAACCATTTACGCCTAAAAGCGCCTACGACGTAATTGAACGGTCAATTGAAACAGTTAACAATAGCGGAAAAAAAGTTTTATCTTTTAGTTTATTGGCGACTTTTTGGCTCGCATCTATGGCTATACAATCTTTGGTTCGCTCGTTAAATGACGCGTATCACATTCAAAGAAAACAAACGTTTTTGCGCGGTTTAATCAATGATTTAATTTTGACTTTTGGTTTTATGGTTGTGGTAGCTATTTCATTGTTTGTACCAATTATTGAAGAGGTCATTCGACATTTGGTCCTAACAAAAGTCCATGTTCCTGATATATGGTTTCAAAGCTGGACGACAATTAGATGGGGAATTGGGACATTATTTTTATTAGGCTTTTTCATTCTTTTTTACAAACTGATGCCAAGCGCAAGAGTAACGTGGAAAGATGTACTTCCAGGGGCTGTTTTCTCCACGCTAGGATGGCAAGTTGTATCTACCGGATTCGGATACTATGTCCAGTTTGGAAGCTATTCGCAAATCTATGGTCAGCTTGGAAGTATTATTATTTTAATGGTCTGGTTTTATTTAACGGCCGCTATTTTATTGATTGGCGGTTTAATAAACGCTAATAAGTTCATCAAAACTCACAAGACAACGTATAGAGATGAGGAAAATGACTAGGGAAACCTAGTCATTTTCTTTATATTCAGTTTTACAGTTAGAAAGTTTATCAAAAAATATTGCAGGTAACTATTGAATATCTCGTTGCCTTTCCTTTACACACAACAAAAAAGCAGTAGGAGTTCACGTTGAGATGAGGTGGAAAATTGAATAGTTTTAATCGGTTTTTAATCGCAATTATTGGAATTGCAGGACTGATTTGTTCCGGTATGTTAGCACTGATGGTTTATAGGGTTCCTCACCTTTCAAATTGGTTAGAAAAGTGGAAGCATCAGGAATGGTTTTACTACACAATTTTATCAATAAGCGCATTTTTAGCAGTTATTTTTATTATTTTTCTTTTAACAGGCATATTTAGCAGACCGCCTAAAAAGAATTTGGCAATTGTAACTGGTGAAGGCAAAATAACAATTTCTAAAGCAACGATCGAATCTACAGCTTTACGAGCAATTAGAAGCTTTCAGGGAATACGCTCTCCTGAAGTCCAGGCCTCTATTCATTCTCGCAAAGAAAAAGTTAGTCTGTATATCAACTGTTCGTTGTTTGGACGAGATGGACTACCGACACTAGGAAAAGAGATGCAGCTTGAAACAAAACGCGCCGTGGAGGCCTTACTGGAGCTTCCCGTTCACTCCGTCCGTATTGACTTAACAGATACACAAACACGAAAGAAAGAGCGTGTTGTGTGATGAAGGAGGGACATAATGAGTACTCCAGATAAATTGATTCCGTACCGTGGCCGGGTACTTGGTATTCTGGCAGGTTTAGTGTTGGCAATTTTGCTATTAACAATTGGTTTTGGTCCCACGCTGCTAATTGTAGCTTTTATGGGAATTGGTTATGTAATCGGGAAGTGGCGAGATGGTCATTTAGACCTGAATACTTGGGTAGGATTCTTTACTAAAGGAAGATAGAAAATCACTTTAAGGGAGATGTTCGTTATGGCAGTTAATGAAACAAATACAGCAGTAAAATCTCAGGAAAATACAAATCAAAATACATTAACATTTGAAGATCAGGTCATTAAAAAAATTGCTGGAATTGCAGCTAATGAAATTAAAGGAATTTTATCAATGAGCGGCGGATTTATGAGCGGGTTAACAGATCGCTTCCGCAGCACTGAAGATATCACAAAAGGGATTAACGCTGAAGTAGGAGAAAAGCAAGTTGCCCTTGATTTAAAAGTAATTGTCGAATACGGAAAAATGTTCCATCCATTTTCTCTGAAACTGTTAATAACGTAAAAAAATCAGTTCACGATATGACGGGATTAGAGGTAGTAGAAGTAAATATGCATGTAGAGGACGTAATGACTCGATCTGAATTTGAAGCGAAAACGGATCGAGACAAAGAGCAGGAGTCAAAGCGTGATCTTGAATAAAATATAAAAGGTAAACACTTCCATTCATCATATATTCTTTGTATGATGAATGAGAAGTGTTTTTTTGGAGGGGAGGGAGAATTCTGTGATTTTAGTTAGTTCCTGCTTAGCAGGTCAAGCTTGCAGATATAATGGAAGCAGTGCCTTAGTTAAGGAAATGGAAGCGCTCGTTGAAAATAAAGAAGCGGTGATGATGTGTCCAGAGCTGTTAGGTGGATTTCACACGCCTAGAGAACCGGCAGAAATTATAAAAGGAACGGGAATAGACGTAATAAACGGACATGCGCGAGTTATTGAACAATCGGGAAAAGACGTGACAGATATATACATAGACGGGGCCTATAAGGCACTGAGCATCGCAAAAGAAATAAAAGCTACTGTTATTGTACTAAAAGAAAACAGCCCTTCATGTGGAAGTGAACATATATATAACGGAGCATTTTCAAATGTTAAATTAGCCGGTGAAGGGGTAACGACTGCGTTGCTAAGAAAGCATGGTTTTATCGTTATGTCCGAATCTCAATTTGCAGCTGAAATGCATGGAGACCAATCATAATCAAAAAAAGCGTACACCATGTGTGTACGCTTTTTTTATAAAAGCTTATTTACTGTGAAGCGTATCTGCTGTGCTTTCTGTTCGTGTTACCGCATAAAGAGAGCAGAAAAGACCAAGCAAAACAAAAATAGACCCGACCCAGCCGTTATAAATAACAGAGTATTGATTAACAACAATTCCTCCAACATAGGAGCCGATCGCAATTCCTACATGTGAAATCGCTGCATTAGTGCTGATTAAAATGTCCGACGTTTCGCGTGCACTATGAATAATTAAATTGCTTTGAGCTGGTGAGACCGCCCAGCTGAGTGCACTCCAAATGATCATAAGAAGTAAGAACACAACAAATGGCAAATGAACGCCAAAAGGCATAGCAATCATGCTAACAAAAAAGAGAGCAATCATGGTGATAACAGAAGAAGAAGGGTTCCATCTATCAGAAACAGCTCCTCCAAGTCCTCCTCCTGCCACGGCAGCCAGACCGAAAATACCATAAATAATGGTCACCATCGTTGTATTTAACCCTAGCGTTTCTTGTAGAAATGGTGTGAAGTACGCATAAAGCGTTAAATGGCCCGCAAGTACAAACAATGTTGCTAGGTGAATAGCGAGCATTTTTTTATTGCGTAAAGCTTTTACCTGAGTTTTTAACGGTACAATTGGAGCAGGAGCTAGACGCTCCATTGTAAACCAAACGGTAATCATAATAATGGCAGTCAAAATTGCAATCATAACAAATACTTGACGCCAGCCAAGCGCATTTCCAATCAAAATACCAAGAGGAATGCCTAAAACAAGTGAGCCGCTAATTCCCATAAATACAATGCCAATCGCTCTGCCTTGATATTCAGGCTTTACCATTCTAGAAGCCATTGTGGTAGATAATACAATGATAAAAGAACCGCTCGCAGCAGCGAGGATACGCCCGATTAATAGCATATAATAGCCCGAACTGTAGGCTGAAAATACATTGCTCAATAAGAAAATAAATAATGTCCACATATATACTTTTTTACGCTCTATCTTAGCCGTCACATTTAGTAAAATCGGCGCAGACAAGGCATAAACAAACGAATAAATAGAGATTAAATAACCTGCTTTTGCTAATGATACATGAAATGCATCGGCAATTAAGTCTAAGATGCCTCCTAGAATTAATTCGACCGTTCCAACAACAAAGGAAGCAATCGCAAGTATGTAAACTTTTTTATTCATCAAAAAACCCCCTCTTTAAAAAGTTACAACTAGAATAGTAACCTTTTTAGGAGAGGATTTCAATAGGTAATATTAAAAAAGGTTACTAATGAATTAGTAACCTTTTTAATAACGCAGTCGAGTAAGCAGCTCCATGATTTCAGAATCTTGAAGAAGCTGCTCTTGATATTTCTTTGTAATATGGGTAAGTGCGACGTCATGGTAAAAGAAGTCAGCAAAAACTTTTACAAGCGGCTGCGACATGGTTTTTATTGCTTTCCATGTGTCATGTTCAATGCCCGCAAATAAAAGGTAAGCATCGTCCACAATAATCAACTGCGACGGCTCAAGGTTTTTATGATCATCTATTGGATTTAATGTATGTAAATGTTTGAGGGCAGTCTGCAAGTTTCCTATGGTTAAGACCTCGACGTTTACGCCTTGTTTCTCTTTTTCTTCTAGCAATGAGCGGTAATGTTCCAACTCATCATTCCAAGCCGATAAAATAATAGAACATTCCGCTTCATGAATCAACTGTTCAATGTGAGCAGAAATGGAGGATTTATCTTTTAAACTCCAAACATGATCATCTGTAAACGTTTTTTTAATTTTATATGTTTTTAATTCATTAATGTCATTTTCAAAGTCAGCAGTAAGTTTTTGAATGACGGTTTGAAGGGCTACCGCTGAATAAAGTTTCTTTTTCCCAGACAATGTATTTACTACAATGCCTTTATCAATTAAACGATTAAGTACTTCATAAATCTTTGCTTTTGGAACATGCGAATACGTGACAATCGAACTAGCATCCAGCGGACCTTCATTCGCAAGCAGCGCTTCATATACTTGACTTTCATACTGAGAAAAACCAAATTTTTGCAGCATAATTCTCTATTCATCATCCTTTCTTTTTTTAAGTATATCACGGTTTGTAAAAGTATTACTAATTGTAATTTTATCTTATTAAACTATGTTCTAAATAATCAATAAAAATAAAAAATAGGCTATTAAAAAGCTTTTACTACGATAAAACGATTTTTAATCATATACTTTTCATACTAAAACACTTATCAGCGGGTAAAGAAAAGAGAGAGGTGAAAAAAATGAAGAAAAATGAAAAACTACTGTTGAAAAAAATGAACATGAAACAGCAACGAGAAGTGGCTGCTCAGCTTGAAGACGTACTGGATTCCTTACTGTCTCTTGAAGAAAAATTATGCTCAGCACCTGATAATAGCGAGTGGCTGTCTTTACAAGCTCAGCTTGAAAAAAGAGAACATGAGCTGAAATTCAAGCATAAAATGCTGTGTGAAGAATGGACAGCACTATAAAAGACAGGCATTTTGTCTGTCTTTTATTGCATCTAAATTTTCATGACCCTGATAGGACTAACCATCAAAATAGCTAAAATAATCATAAGATAAGGATTCACATAATAAAACATACCAAGCAGTGCGATAATTAGAGCTGGAAAAGGAATAGGAAGCCCTATAAAGTAACCTACGGTTGGATTTGCGCTAAATTTAGCTAATCTTAATGCACCCAGGCTTGGATAAATCATAAAAGCGAGTACCGTTAGCCAAGAGTGGGGAGAAAGAGTATGAAATAGCATTGCAGGCGCTACGCCAAAGCTTATAATATCAGCCAAAGAATCTAGCTCTACACCAAACTCACTGTTAACTTTTAGCTTTCTCGCAATTTTGCCGTCAAATAAATCGAAAAAAGCGGCTAGAAAAATAAAAAGAGCAGCTAAGCGTTCGTAGCTGTTCATATTAACGGCTATGGAAAATACGCCGCTTAGCAAATTTCCAATCGTAAAGAGATTCGGAACCCATTTTAACAGTCGAAGAATCAATGTCATACAACCGCCTTTCACAGTGTGTACAATTAGTGTAACTGTTAAATCGTATTATTATGTGAGATACAAGATAAAAAGAAGGTAGCATTGAAAACTGGCTGTCGTTTCTGTAATATATATCGTATGATACGATAATAACTAAAAATACGATATAGAGGAGCAGAATCATGAAAGTAGAGGAATTAAACGGCTATTGGACATCTATTTATTATCATTTGCACTATACGCATCAAGAGAAAATTACGCACCAAACCATACGTCTTTTACAGCATATCGATAAATCATCTTCGGTTGGAATAAGAGAAATCGCAGATTATTTAACTATTTCACATAATACGGCATCTGAACATGTAAAGAGAAGTATCGAGAAAGGATATGTGTATAAAAATAGAGATATACAGGATGAAAGAAAAGTAATTCTGCATTTAACAGAAGCAGGAAAAGACATCTTAAAGCGAAATTCAAGCTTGGACGAAGAAAAAATTTCAGCTATTTTACGTGAAATGACAGTATCTGAAAAACAGCTGATTCAACAGGCTTTTCAGTTATTAAGTGAGCGTGCAAAACATGTATAGTATCATCAAAATTTTAATGTCAGCTCTTATTATTGCAGGGGTAACAGAAATGGCCAAAAGATTTCCGGCATACGGTGGAATTGTGGCTGCCCTTCCAATTGTGAGCTTACTAAGTATTGTATGGTTATCAGTGCAAGGAGAAAAAAAGGAAGTAGTTAGTCAGTTTACACTCGGCGTTCTTTATGGACTGCCAGGCACTATTTTACTACTTGCTGTCGTTTATATTTGTTTGAAAAACTCCCTTCATTTGTTTATGAGTTTATCGATAGGAGTTATGTGTTGGGGCCTGTTTTTAGTGCTTCAAAAGATGGTGATTAGACTAATTACTACATAAATTATTGGAATTTAATCCAATTTTCTGTAAAATGAAAGTCTAAGTAAAAGATAGGAGCTGAGTAGAGTTGAGTTTAGCAGAGAAAAAGTTAGGAATTGACCGAGTTGTTTTTATCGGCAGAACGTTTGAAGAGTATAGAGCTATGTTTAATTTGAATGAAAAGTATTTAAAAGGAAAAAAAGTGTTAGATTGTGCTAGCGGGGCCTGTTCTTTTACTGCTCATGCCTTGCAGCAAGGTACGGAGGCTACTAGCTGTGATATTGCCTATAAATTTACGGCAGAAGAGCTTGAAAAGAAAGGAAGCCTGGATTTAATTCATACGATGAATCAAATGCAGCACGTACAGGAACAGTATGTGTGGAAGTATTTTTCGTCTATTGATGATTTAACTGAACATCGAAAAAGGGCATTAAAAGATTGTATTGCTCATATGAAAAAGAACCCCGAAGCCTATCAGTACGGAGCACTTCCTAATTTGCCGTTTCAAAAGAACGAGTTTGATTTAACGCTTTGTGCAAACTTTTTATTTATGTACAGTGACCGTTTAGATTATACGTTTCATTTAGAGGCTTTAAAAGAACTGATACGCGTTACAAAAGAGGAAGTACGTTTGTTTCCTTTAACGAATTTAAGCGGCAAGATTTCTACCTATTTGCCGCAGCTGTTAGAAGAGATTGCGCCTCTAGTAAAAGGAACAGAAATAGCAGACGTCCCGTACGAATTTCAAAAAGGTGCCAATCAAATGCTGAAAATATATGTATAACAAATGTAATGAAGAAGCTGGGACAAAAGTATTTTAGCCGAAGTGAAAAACGAACCCTTGATCAACATGTTTGATGAGTGGTTCGTTTTTTTTTGTCAGGGTGAACGTAGGTTTCATCTGTTTCATTCATTTCAGCAGTTGATTGGATTCATTTCGTCATGTCTCAACCTCTTTTAACATTCAAACGTTTTTTGGCAGTTTGAGTATGCTTCGTTATGGTTTCACATCCAAGCGCTTTAGCTAAACCGAACGAAGGCATATTTACATATACTGATTCGTAATTTCCTGCAGGAATGACGTACGTTTCATGATAAATGCCAACTGCATTCGTTTTTGAAGCCTGTTTATAAAAAGAGTTCCAAGCTTTTAAGTGCTGAGGGCCTTTGGCATAGGAGGTCAATTGATCAACTGACTCCCAATATTGAATCAGCGTGATGGTTCTTAAATTAAAAGATCCTTGCAAAGATAAAAAGCCAAGTCTTTTGTTTGTATACAATTCGCGAATCATAGGAGGCATTGCTTTAAATACAGGGAACCATTTGTGTACGGCTGTCCATTTATTAATACGCATTCCTATAACAAAGACGACCAAATCTTGACCGGGCTTAGCCATAACACGATTGGAATGAATCATAAATTATGCGCCTCCTCATCATATAATTTATTAATCGTATCTCTGCACCATTCTATCGAAGCAGACGTTGTTCGTTTACCGTAGTCTAGGGTAATAAGCCAATACGTTCTGTCGGGAGAAGGGCTGTTAGAAATGCTGTCTTCGATTCCGCAATACATGTGATAACGTTCAGTTAGTTTCTGCTGAGCGTTTTTTAACTGGGAAATTGTGAGTTGCTTTTCTTGCTGACTACTAAAAAAGAGTTTTAACAAAATTTCATTTCTTTCGGAAGGGAGCTGCTTAATAGGTTCACGTAGCCAATCTTGCAGAACTTCTTTTCCTTTAGTTGTTATTACATACTCTTTTTTATCTGGTTTATCAGTTTGAGCAACGGAATTGACCGTTGCTAGTTCATCATTCACAAGCTTTTGTAAAGTGGGGTAAATTTGGCCATAGCTAATTTTCCAAAAATGATTTAAACTTCGATCCATTAACTGCTTAATTTCATAACCAGTTCTGCATTCCGTGGTAAGCAGTCCTAAAATTGCATATGTTGTTTGATTTTCCTTCATTTATTTTCCTCATTTATATCTTTTTGATATATATATATTACCATAAATAGGATAATGTTCAATAAAAAAACGCGAGAGTTATGCACTCTCGCGTCTAAAAAAAGGTTTGTATTGCTGAACCATCATTTGCGAAGCAGCAATAAATAAAAAGATAAAGCCTCCACACATTAGCAACATGACAGCACCTATTCTCCATAAAAGCTTTGGCATCAGCATATCTCCTTTTTTGAAGTTATTACCTATAGTGTAAAGAATAGCTTGCAAAAATTCTAGTCATAACTAAATATAATTTTATGACTTTTTAGACTGACTCTTCCTTTGGATCATCTTCATCAAAAATAGGAACTTCCGTATACGTGTCTTCTTTTTCGAAAGAGGAAGAAGAATTCTCTTTTTCCTCTTGTGCAGGCTTCGTTTTACCAGAAGAAATATCTGATTTAGCGTTTTTTAACTCTTCCATGTCTTTTTGGATTTGGTCCGTGAAATCCTTTGGTATAGCTCCGCTTCCGTATGTAGCTCCGATATTTAAAGTACCGCCGAGTTCTTTAATGCCAACCTGGCCAATATTGTTGTTTTGTTCGTATTTATCAAGAAAAAATTTATCAATATGGATAGGCGGGGGAGCATTTTCTAAAAGTGTGCCTCTTTGGTGAATCAATTTTACTTCTTCTTGAAGGGAAGACGTTCGTTTTAGCATGTCCACCTGTACTTCAGTTAAAAGCGACAAGCTGCGCTCTAATGCTGAAACTCTTTCATCTAGTTCGGTCATTCTTTCGAGATAAGGAGCCATTTTTTTCTCTACAGATTGTTCTACCAAGCTAGTTAAATCCGGATAAGGTACAGTTTCTATCTTTTTATCGCGAGGGGGTTGCGTGGAGATCACTTGTTCCAATTGCGCTACTTTTTCCTTTAAAAATTGAAGCTGGTTAGCAATCTCTTTCTTATCTTTTGCATATGCTTGTTCAGCATTTTTATGAGTGCTTCTTTGTGAAGGTGAAGAATCATTGGAGTGCGAGTGCTGAGCCTCCAGCTTTTTTTTGAGCATTATGAGAGAACCAATTTGCGGTTCGAGTTTTAAAAAACGGTTCATGTGAACTTCAAGCGTGTTAATGCGCTTGATTTGATGTTTGAAGTCCTCTAGCTCAGTATGAAGCTGTTGGTTAGTCTGTTTGGGGTTGAAAAATCCTTTCATAGACATTTCGCTTCTCCTCATCTTGGGCTTATTTCCAATGTAATAACAGTTAGATAAATATATATTGGTCCAGTTTGGAAATTCACGTTAAATTCTTTGCGTTTATAAATGCTTATGTGAACTATTGAATTTCATTCATAAAACTACTAAGCCTTATTCAATGTGAATACGTTCTTCTTGGAAAAACTGCCTGTGATAAGAAAGAATAAGCAGTCCATTTTCAAATTTCGCACGCAGATGATGCGCATCCGTAGCCTCTGGCAATTCAATAATTCGGTTAAAGTCTCCAGAAGGTCGTTCTTGTACAACCGGCTGTCCTGTGATGAGAGGGTGCGGTGAGCCTTTTAACAAAAGCCGGCTGCCTGAAACAGACACGTGCAAATTTTCTTTTAGATAGCCGGGCAAGTCAGCGATAATAATGATTTCATGTGGGGTAACGTAAATGTCAACAGGTGGAAAATTACTTTTAGAAGCCTGAGGTGCCTGATATGAATCAGGAGCATTCATATCCATATTTTCTTTCATAAATTCGTTAAAAGCAGTTTGATCAAAAACACCGTTCCAAAAGTCATTTGTTTGATATTTTTTAGCAAATTCCATCCACTGCATAAGTTTATCAAAATCCATATGGTTTCCTCCTTACCACACATCATAAAAAGATGGAATTTGAATATAGTTTGAAAGGGGGGTGGTTTAAATGGCAGGTGCATCTATAAATATTAATATTTTAATGCTAAAGATAAATTCCTTTGAAAATGCGTCTGCAGTAAATATCGGACAGAATTTACTAGCAGACTGGAATAATTCAGATAAAAAAACACAGGGATTTGGGCAAAATTTTGGTGATGATAGCGGCTTTATAGGAACGAGAAGCTGTGTCGATGATCGAGATCAAATTGACAGCCCATCATCTTTTCAAAAAGTGCCCATTTCATAGAAAAAGCCTAATAAATATAGCCAGTTCAGATGCAGGTTATATTTATTAGGCTTCCGATTGAATGCTAATAGACGAATAGATGAGTAGAGGAAATGAAAAAATTTAAATTACGCTATTTTTAACTGAGTTTGAATCGTTTACATCTGAGTCTATAATCCATGAGAATGGAGTTACGTTCGGAGAAAAATCTCCGTTTGATTCTCCTAGACCTTGATTACGTTTATAAGATACGAACACATCAAGCTGCTGATTAGGTCCTATGCTTAAAACAGATGAATTATCCAAAACGTTCACTTTGAAGGCTTGTAAGTTAATGACCATAGGCGAAAAAATCATATGGTTTCCTCCTTATTTATCATTTTTTGTTGCAAATGCATCCACATAATCATTATCTACAGTTTTGTAAGCAGATCCCGCTGTAAAACATTGATCAGCGTGCTGCTGTCCGAAGGCCTGATTTTTCTTTGCTGTGACATATCTTGTAACTTTTGACGTATTTCCAATAGAAATACTGCTTGCTTGATCAGCACTGCGAACGTTCAATTTTCCTAGGTTGATTTTTGTTGAGTCGAATAGCATATTATTCTCCTTTCAAACGACAGTTCTTCTAAGTCTTTAAAAGCTTATTGTAGCTTCTTTGAAAATATGAATAATACATGGATTCATTCCAAGAGCAGAAGTAGCCTACTGTAGCGTATTTTAGTTCTCCACAAAACGTGAAAAGATTTTAAAAAATCAGTAGTAAAAGGAGGAGATAATAAAAATGCATGACATTTTACATGCTGTAGAAAGATCAACAGTAAAAAGCGTGTTGGCAACGATTATTCATGTAGAAGGATCCTCTTATTTAAAAGAAGGAACGTCCATGCTGTTTCAAGAAAATGGCGAGAATATTGGGATGTTAAGCGCTGATTGTGTAGAAGCAGATATTGCTGAGCGCGTAAAAGAGTTGTTCGACACTGAGCACGTATTAACCGTTACGTACAATTTAAAAGAAGAAGGTGATGCAGGATGGGGACAAGGAGCAGGCTGCAATGGAATCCTGTATATTCTCCTAGAACCTGTAACTGCGAGGATGAAGCAAAATCTTTTGCGGGTAAAACGTCATTTAGATAACCGAAATCCTGTTTTGCATATTAAAAAATTAGAAAAAAACATTATTCAAACAACCTCTTTTTATGTAGAAAAGACGGGCGAAACATTTGGTGGAAATAGCGACGCATCATCTTTTGCAACAGATGATTGGAATGGGGAAAAGAGCGGTATTCAACTTTCAAATTGCTCCCTGCTCACATATGCTCATCTATATAAACCAAGGCCTCGTCTAGTTATCTGGGGAGCAGGTGCCGATGCAAAATATGTAGTATCACTTGCTGCCAATACGGGGTTTTCTGTTACCTTATGCGACTGGAGACCGGCTTTATGTAATAAGGAACATTTTCCGCTAGCAGAGGAAATACATATTGGATTTCCAGAGGAAGTAGACGAACAGCTGTCCATACAAAGCGATGATTTTGTTGTGATCATGACGCATAATTTTTATCGCGATCAAGAAATTCTCTCGCTATTAAAATCAAAATCTGTAAAGTATATAGGAGTTTTAGGATCTAAAAAGCGAACACTTCGATTATTGAATACTGATATTTCTTCACGCATTCATTCTCCGGTAGGACTTTCTATAGGAGCGGTAGGACCGCAGGAAATTGCCGTTAGTATTCTTGCTGAATTAATTCAAAACCTCCGAATGCATGATGAAAAAAAGGAGCGAAAATGTCCGGGTTAAATATTGTTGCTGTTTATCTTGCCGCGGGAGCTAGTAAAAGGATGGGAAGAAATAAACTGCTGCTGCCTTTAGGGAATGGATGTTTGGGGAGTAAAGCCTTACAAAAAGCGGTCTCTTCAAAAGTAAATCATACGATAGTAGTAACTAAGAAAGGAGATCATCTTGAGTGGATTGACCCTATTCTTTTTTCAGAAGCATATCAGCAGAAGTGGAGTCATACTTCTTGTAGTAGCGCCTTAAAAGGTCAGTCGGCCTCTTTAAAGTGCGGATTAAAAAAAGCAAAAGAATTAAACGCTGATGCTATTATTGTGCTGTTGGCAGATCAGCCTCTTATAAGCATCGTACTGATAGATACATTTGTTTCTCTTTTTGAAAAATATTTTTCTGTTCCATTTATTTCATCTTTTTGTCAAGGAATTTCCAGAGCACCGGTTTTATTTTCAAAACAAATGTTTTCAAGCTTGGATAAGCTGCAAGGAGATCAAGGGGCAAGAAAAATCATAAGACAAAGCGGACCTGAAAATGGAATATTTTACGAATGGACCGACGCTTCCCTTTTTATGGATGTTGATACAAAACAAGCGTATAAACGCATTAAAAAGATATATAAAGAGAAATGTAGACGGGTTTGATTGATGGAGGTGAAAAGAGTGGATGTTATTGGAAAAAGCGTGATTCGAAAAGATGCATTGGAAAAAGTAACGGGGACGGCTCGATACACAAATGATTACATGTTTAAAGGCTCCCTGCATGCCAAAATAGTAGTCAGCCCTTACGCTCATGCAAGGATTCAAGCCATAAACGTCCAAGCGGCGATTGCTATTCCTGGTGTTCACGCGGTTGTGACGGGTGAGCATTTGCCGTTAACCGGGGAAGGAGTTCGTGACCGGCGACCGCTTGCGTTTGAAAAAGTGCGGTATCACGGAGAAGCGGTAGTCCTTGTAGTAGCAGAAACTCCTGCACTTGCTGAGCGTGCGGCGAGTTCCGTTCATATTCAATATGAGCTATTGCCTGTCGTACATTCTCCTAGCGCCGCTATTGAGCCTGATTCTCCTTTAGTGCATGAACATATGCACATCTACAAGCATGATGAAACGGTGTATCCAGAGCCCGGCACCAACGTAGCAAACAGAGTTAAAATACGAAAAGGCAATATAGAAGAAGGTTGGCAAAAAAGTGAGTTAATAGTTGAAGAAACATTTTCTCTATCTCCTTCAGATCACGCGGCAATGGAAACAAGAAGCGCCGCTGCTGAAATCCTTCCAAATGGATTAGTTAAAATTATCACTTCTTCTCAAGCTCCTTTTATGGTGAAAAAATTAATCAGTGAGTACTTTGAAATTGAAGCAGGAAAAGTAATCGTTGAAACACCGCTAGTAGGAGGAGGGTACGGAGGAAAAGCAGCTGTTCAGCTGGAGCTGCTTGCTTATCTAGCTTCAAAAGCCGTGGGTGGAAGGTTGGTTAAGATATTGAACACAAGAGAAGAAGATATGCTTACTTCGCCTGTTCATATCGGCCTAGATGCCAAAATCAAGCTAGGTTGTTCTAAAGAGGGACTCTTGCAGGCTGCTGACATTCTTTATTTGTTTGACAGCGGTGCTTATGCAGATAAAGGAACGGACTTGAGTAAAGCAGCAGCAGCTGACTGTACGGGACCTTATCGTCTTGAACATGTTTTTTGTGATTCATTATGTGTATATACAAATCACCCTTACGCTTCCCCTTTTCGAGGATTTAGCCATTCGGAACTATTATTTGCGTTTGAGCGCACGATGGACATCCTTGCTAAAAAAGCAGGTATAGATCCTTTGGAGTTTAGAGAAAAAAACGCTATTCTGCCGGGTGATACTACGCCTACGCAAGTACGTTTAACTTCTAGCAGCGTTGGTAACTTACCGGAATGTATTCGTCGCTTGAAGCAGCTAATGAAATGGGAGGAAGGGCAGAGAATAGTTCATGAAAACGGCCTTATTACTGCCAAAGGGATTAGCTGCGTCTGGAAAACCTCCACTATTGAAACAAATGCAAGTTCAGGTGTTATTCTCACATTCAATCCTGATGGAAGCGTGAATTTAATGTCTGGCGTTATTGAATTAGGCACAGGGACAAAAACAGTGCTCGCGCAAATACTGGCTGAAAAATTGCAGATGCGTGTGGAACGTATTCATGTGCGAATGGAAGTAGATACTCAAACGACTCCTGAACATTGGAAAACGGTGGCTAGCAGAGGCACTTTTATGGCAGGAAGAGCGGTTTTAGAAGCGGCTGAAGATGTGATTAACCAATTAAAAAAGATAGCTTCTTGTATATTTCGAGCTTCTGAGGAAGATATCGAAATAAAAAATGAAAAAGTTTTTTTACGGGATGAGCCTGAAACCTCCTTGGCCTTTAAAGAAATTGTATATGGCTATAAATATCCGAACGGAAATGCAATTGGAGGGCAAATCATAGGGAGGGGCAATTATATTTTAAGAGGGATGACCTACTTGGATAAAGAAACGGGAGCTGGGCGTCCCGGTCCTGAATGGACGGTAGCAGCTGAAGGAGTTGAAGTGGAATATAACCCTAGAACGTATAGATATCGTATTGTAAAAGCAGTCTCTGTTATTGACATAGGAACCGTGTTAAACGAGAAAATGGCAAGAGGGCAAGTCATGGGTGCGATGAGTATGGGACTATCGTTTGCAGGCAGAGAAACATTTTGGTTTGATTCAAATGGCCGTATTTTAAATCCTCAGCTTCGGAAATATCGTCCTCTTCGCTACGGAGAGCATCCGGAGTACGTAGTAGATTTTGTTCATACACCTCAATTAGATGCGGCGTACGGAGCTAGAGGAGTCGGAGAACACGGGCTGCTTGGGATGCCTGCTTCTTTAGGAAACAGCTTAACTACGGCAGCAGAAACAGAATTAAATCAACTTCCTCTTATTCCAGAATTGATTTGGAGAATGAAAGAAGGGAATGCAGATGATTTCGTTTGACTTTGAATATTATAAACCTGCAACTGTTTCAGAAGCAGTTGCCTTGTTTCAAGAGTTAGAGAATCAAGGCAAACAGCCGCGGTATTATGCTGGCGGCACCGAAGTTCTGACATTAGGTAGATTGGGTTTGTTTGTTACCCATGCTGTTATTGATATAAAAAATATACCTGAATTTCAACAAACCGAAGCTAATGAAGATTGGATGATTTTTGGTGCAGGAGTCACGTTAACTGAACTGGAAGATAAAAATTTGTTTCCTTTATTAAGTAAGTCTGCTAGCGAAGTGGCTGATCACACGGCTCGAAATAAAATAACACTAGGAGGAAATATTTGTGGGCATATTTTTTATCGAGAAGCGGTATTGCCGCTGCTTTTAACGGATAGTCAACTTGCGGTGGCAGGTCCTGCTGGAACAAATATCTATTCGATTCACGACCTTTTTAACCGGCGTTTGCAGCTGAAAAACGGAGAACTTCTTGTTCAGGTGTTTGTTGAAACGAAGTATGCTGACCTGCCATATATGAGTATAAAAGAACGCCAGCAGTGGGATACAGGATATCCACTAGTTACAGTAGCAGCTTTAAAAACAGAAGAAAACATTCGAGTAGCTTTCAGCGGAGTATGTTCGTTTCCTTTTCGATCAGCTGAAATAGAAGAAGTCCTAAATCATAAAGACACTCCATTAGAAGATCGACTTCAAACGGCTCTTGATTATATACCGGCTCCAATTTTAAATGATGGAGAAGGATCGGATCGATATCGCAAATTTGTGATTAAAAATTTATTGTTTGATATTTTCAAAGAGCTGGGAGGAATGTAATGTGCTAAGAGATGAACGGTATAGAATAACAGTTAAGCTAAAGGTTAATGGGGAAGAAAAAATGGTTGATATCCGAACAGCAGATACGCTGCTTTACGTATTAAGAGAAAAGCTGGCCCTTACCGGAGCAAAACCAGGCTGTTTAAATGGAGACTGCGGAGCTTGTACAGTAGGGATAAATCAGCGGCCAATGAAATCTTGCCTCATGTTAGCGGCAGAAGCAGAAGAGAAAGAAATAATGACTATAGAAGGACTGAAGAGTTCACCTATGCAAAAAGCTTTTATTGAACACTTTGCTTTTCAGTGCGGTTATTGTACATCGGGTTTTATTATGAATGCTCATTTGCTTTCCAAACGCCATCCTTCAGGCAGTGACGATATTATAAAGGAGTGGTTAGCTTCCAATATATGCAGATGTACAGGATATAAAGAAATTGAAGACGCAGTAAAATCTGTTTTACACTTTTCTGAGCGCGAGTGAGAAAAGAAAAAGCAGAATTAGAATAACACTTACACGTGTTTAGAATAGTATGTGCTAAGGGTGTGGAGAATGTGGAATGGAAAAGCGGCTTTGACAAAGAAAGGGAACTTATCTTTGCCATTCAACGAGATCTTGATGTAGTAACAGCCATATTATTATTAACTGGCCAAATAACAATTATAGGAGTATTTGTGACACCCGGAGCTTTTCGTGTTTCAGTAGGCGGACCTATTACAGGAACCAGTCGCATCGAAGGAAAAGACGGAAATGTGGGAATTAATATTATTATTGATATGATTGATGTGTTTCTTGCGGCTTTGCTGCTTAATAACCAGATCAATGTATCGGGCGCCTTTATTTCTTCTGGAAGGTTTACCATTAACGTAAGCGGACCTATTTTTGGCGTTCCCAAAACAGAACCTGCATTAAGTGAACTGAATCAATCCTCTCAGTTTTTTCATCGTACCGTATCAAAACATTTTTATGTAAATCCTGACTTAGTTGAAAAATTTACAAAGGACTGATTAAAATGTCATTAACGGATATACCTACAGTAAGACCTTCAGAGACGAGTATTTTTCTTATCGCCCTGCCGCTTATTATTTTTATCTTTTTCTTTACTCAGCCAAAAGCATCAGATGTTAAATAATCATGTAGCATAATGGGTGTTTTATCCTTGGGCACACAAGCTGCTTATTTTTCTGTTCGTATCATTGCCTCTTCATTCATTAAGCCCCTAACGCTTTTCTTTTCTGTCATGTTTCATTAAAATGAACATAAACATGTATGTAGAGAAAAGAATAATGTAGTGTTTCCTAACGTTATAAAATAGCTTACGATACGAAGAAAGCGTCTATAATAAAAGAAATGAACCTTTTGCGTGGTCAGCTGACGATGCTTTTTATTTTTACAAACTGCAGTGAAGGCAGAAAGGAGAGAATTCGATGAGTTTGCGCGAGCGGCTGCTGTATGTAGCGGAACATTATAAACAAATGGGTGGAGACGTACTTGTAAAACACGAAGTAGAAAATATGCTTACACGCAGGCTTCCGATTTCTCTTTATCGATTGGAGCATATAAATCGAGAAGAAATGCGTATATCGGGACACCACGCTGAAACATTTCCTTACGTGACCCTTGCGAATAAGAATATAGAGAGTGACGTGATGGTCGCGTATTTATTCAGTGAAGACGGTCAGCGCATTTACTTAGTCATGATGAGAGGAGACTCAGAAGAAGGAACCGATCTGAAAGACATTCGGTTTTTTACTCCTGAACATACCCGCGTATTGAAAGATAATCATATTGTCATTGGTACAAGCATGGAAGCGAAAAACTTTGAGGATAGAGTAGCCCTTTACCTTCCTTACAATATAGCAGACTTACCTAGCAATGATCAGCTTCAAGATGACTTGCATTTACTGCTAAGCATGCATGAACAGTATATAAAAACATACGGAATGAGCAAAGAGATGATTGGAGACAAAGACGCCATCGTCCATATTCATGAGTATATTGGGAAATCTGGATTTACATATGAACGACATGATATAGCCAACGCCTACTTTGCTTTAAAGACTAAACCGTTTATTGTTTTATCCGGAATGAGCGGGACAGGAAAAACAAAGCTTGCTCAGCTCTTAGCAGATAGTATCGGTGCCACGATTGAAAATGGAAGACAAGTGCTCATTCCGGTTCGGCCCGATTGGCACGATAGTTCAGATTTATTAGGATATATTGATTTAAGAGGAGATTTTCGCAGAGGATCGTTTCTGTCCATTATGCAGCAAGCCATTCAGCATCCAGCTTACACATATGTTGCCATATTGGATGAAATGAACTTAGCTCGAGTTGAACATTATTTTAGCGATATTTTAAGCGTAATGGAAAGCAGAAGCTGGTCAAAAGGAAAAATCAAAACGGCTCCGTTATTTCCTGGACATAAGATGTTCCGAGATATTTATTTGCCGTCTAACCTTCTCATTATTGGTACCATTAATATGGATGAAACAACTCATGGGTTTAGTCAAAAGTTGTTAGATCGTACCAACACCATTGAGTTGAATAAGATTCAGCTAGATTCTTTTGATTTTTTAGATGATAGAGATCCACCTCGGCACAGCATTGAAAATGTACAAATTCAAAGTCAATATGTTCACTTAAAAGATGCGTATGCTGAACATGCTGAGCTCATTCACGAAGTAACAAATGAACTGCTAACCGTCAACGAGATGCTTACAGAAGTCGATTTGCAAATAGGTTACCGCGTACGCGACGAAATATGCTTTTATCTAATTTACGCAGTGAAAAGCGGGATGTTTACATTTGATCAGGCATTTGATTTTCAGGTGTTGCAAAAAGTTTTGCCTCGTATTTCAGGAAGCGATGCTTACACATTTGATCTATTAAAAAACCTTTATTATTACTGTACAAATACGCTGCTCGATGATGAATTTGAGACAGCTGTCGTAAATGCAGACGGGATGAGATTTCCTAAAAGTGCACGCAAAATAATGGAGATGATGAGACGTTTTGAAGTATACGGATACACGTCATTTTGGATTAATACCGTACGTTGAAATTGAAACCGATACGTGTACGGTGGTTATAAAAGGGAAGAATAAGAAAAAAATAAAATCTGCAGAAGAAGTGATGTTTTTTTCTTGTACGGGAAAAGGAATTACACATGTAAAAGTACTAAATCAAACAAAAGGCATGATGACTTCCAAACCGCCGCTTGAGCCTTTATTTTTTGAAAATGAAACCTATCAAATTACAGTTGTTTCAAAAAATGAAACAAGCCTGTTTGTTACCCACGATTCAAAAGCAGTTGAACAAAGTTTTCAAACCGTAGGATTTCCCTACATTTTGACGGGAAATATAAGCTTTCAAAATGAAGTAGGGTATTCTACGTTTCATGTTTACAGTGAAAGAGAAAAAGAGCTGTCCTTTACTCTTGAAATTTTCCCATCAAAGATGAGCTACAAGACAGATTATGTACACATGGTTGATGAAGTGAACGGATACATTCATGATTTGGCATACGATATGCTTCGTAAAACATATATTGAAGCGAAATCTGTTTGGTCTAAGCAAGCAACATGGACGGAATTTTATCATGTTCTTTCTCACTATATGAAACCCTTTCTTCATTCTGTGCGTCAGATTGAAAATCAGCCGTTTCAATCGGTAAAAGTTGAACATGAGCTCATGAGAGGAGATCAAATAAAAAAACAAGATAGCCGTGCTATATCTTTTGTCCGAACACACCCTACCTATCTTGCATCTTCAAGCAGGGGGATTAAAATTAATCGAAATATAAAAGTAGTACCCACAAAAGCGATTGGCACCAGGCATGTGTCTACCTATGATAATCTGGAAAATCAAAGTGTTAAATGGATGATGACGCAGCTGTACCATAAGCTAACTGCACTAATTGACAAATTAATAGAAGACAGATATGTAAAAAAAGAGGCGGTGTCGGCTCTAGAAACCAATCATACCGAGTTAAAAAGGCTGTTAAACAATGTGTTTTGGCAACGGGTGAAGACTCTCCAAGCTTCAACTCTTCCTTCTACACTCCGTACGGCACCTCGCTACCGTGAAGCAAGCAGATACTTTATGTTCTTAACGCGAGGATTGGCTCTTAACGGAGAATTTTACCACCTTTCGTTAAAAGATATCGCAACTCTCTACGAATACTGGACGTATGTTAGTCTTTTAAAGAAGCTGCAAACTTACGGCAAGCGGATAGAACAAAACATTATGACAACGACAGAACAAGGGTTGAACGTGAGGATTCAGGCCTCTTACCATCGTTTTCAGGTGGGAAAAGCAGAAGTCACGCTATGGTATCAAAAAGAATATCATCATACTCATACCGTTATCCAAAAGCCGGACTTGCTGCTTGAAGTAAAGCAAGGGGAGAAAAAAAGCGTATATCTTTTTGACGCTAAGTATCGTATTAAACCAAATCACGATACGCCTTCTCCTAGAGAAGAAGATATTAATACCATGCATCGTTACCGAGACGCTATTGTAGAAGAAAATGGGATAAAACCGGTACAAACAGCGATTGTGCTGTTTCCAGGGAAAGCGGAGGGCTATAAGCAGCATCATTTTTATAAAAGTATTGAACGCGTTGGAGTGGGTGCGCTGCCTTTTTTGCCGGGAGAGGAAGGGCTAGTAGAAGAATTTATTGAAACTATTTGTACGGAAGAACCAAATCTTTTCAGCGCTGAGTAGGTAAATAGATAGAACGTGAACAAGCCTTTTTTTATGCGTTGACATAGTGTTAAGTTTTTTATGTTTTGATGACATTTCGAGATTTTAGTTGTATTTTCCTGTTGAATTTTCTAGAATAGTAGAGAATAAAACCGTATCAAAAAGAAGTCGTATCATGTGCAGAGAACGTATCAGGAGGACAACGAAGTGAAAAAGATTCTACTATTCACGTTAGTAGCGCTATTGGCAACTTTTTTTATTGACAGGGTATACAGCGAACGCAACCAAGCGCAACTTCAGCAAACCGTAATTAATGAAATCAAAAAAACAAATCAAAGTAAAGAAGAAGCTTCCATCCTTGATTTTAATGAATTATGTGATTTTAGATGGGATAAAGTATATGTTTTTGGACCGGAAACGACTCGCAGCGAGGTAAATGAAAAGCTGGGCTTCACGTGGTCTGAAGCAAAAGCAAAAGGTATTGGAAAAGATAAAAAAGATAACTTTATTGTCTTTGTAGAAAATAATCAAGTAACGCAATATTTAAAAATACCGGCGTCATATGGAACTATCGTTCCTAAGACTTCTGTTGCAAATGAAAGCTAACGAAGAAATTCGTTAGCTTTTTTATGCTTTCTTTTTTAAGGATGAAGTTTTTTTCTCTGCTGTTGATTTTGTCGGCTGTAAAGTAGAAGGATCTATGCTCACTTTTAACATTTCCATTAAATGTCGAATATCTCTTTCTTCGCTTCCGCTGCTTTTTGTAACTTCGCCTTGATTTATTTTTTGCTGAATGACGTTTTGTAAGGCGTCTCGATAGTTGTTTTTGTAAATAGACGGATTAAAAGAAGTAGATAGCTTATCAATTAATTCCACCGTCACTTGTGTATCACTTTCATTAATAGAAGAAGTACTAGATAAGTTAGGCACATCTGTGACTGAACGAAGCTCTTCTTCAAAATGCATCGTGTGAAGAACGAGAGAGCCACCCACGGAACGAATAATGGCGATTTGCTGTTTGGAATATAAAAATACATTGGCAATACCGACTTTATTCGTTATTTCAAGTGCATTTAACAACGTATAATAAGCTTTTAGGCTCGTTTCTCCAGGAGAGATATAGTATGGCTTATCAAAAAACAGGGGATCAATGTCATCTAACGAAACAAAGTGTAACAATTCAACAGCTTTGTTTGCTGCAAAGGGCTCTTTGACACTGTCAATTTCCTGTTGTGAAAGTACAACAAACTGACCGGTCGCTGTTTCGTATCCTTTAACCAGTTCATCGGATTCTACTTCTCGTCCACACGTTTGGCAATGTTTTTCTTGATGAATAGGTGTAAGGCAAACGGAGTGTAGCGTGCGCAGCTTTACATCTTTTTCTTCAATTGCTCCGTGGAGTTTAATAGGGATATCAATTAATCCAAAGCTGATTTTACCTTTCCAAGCAGTATGAAGCATAAACGTTCTCCTTTTACTCTTTTTTAGTAGTGTGCCGTAAAAAAAATTAGATATCCCATTGTTTTGAAAAGAAAAACTTTCTAAAAAAACTATGTGCTAAATAAACAATTAAATAGTTCCAATAAAGCTGCAGATGTTGTCTCTGCAGCTTTATTGGAACTCAATAGGGACTATTTGCTGATTAGATTCATTTGTCTCATGTTTAGAAATCGTAATTTCGAGGATTTCGTTACTAAATGTAGCGGTAATTTTTTTATTCATCAATGGAAATGGAAAGTCGATTGTACGTTCAACGCTTTCTTCCATTTGTTCTCTTGCAAGCGTTCCTTGCTTTTCATCATGAAATTCTCTAATACAGTATTTTTTGGCTGTCAGCTGTAAATGGTCAGGTTGTATCTGAACGATAATATCCTTAGGGTGATACCCTAATAATTCAGCTTCGACAATAAATGATTGTTCTGTTTCAAATAAATCTATACGAACGGAATCATAATCTAAATAACTCATAAAGGGATTTGAAAGCATGACTTCTAACAACTCTTGAAAGCCTTTTACAAACATTTGGTCTGCTGGCAGACGCTTGTTTTTCATTTCTGCGTTCCTCCATTATTTAAACTGTTTCACTTTACTATCATATGCGCGTTTATGTACTTAGTGAACTCCTGCGCAAAGAATAAGCTTGAAGTCCTAGCTGTCTTTTCCACGCATAAAAAAGCAAGCTCTGTAGAGAGCTTGCCGCTGTTTTACATATCATGTCCGCTATTGTGTTTTTGACGAGAATGCTTACGGTTTTTTACTTTATGAGATCCGCTTAGCGGTTCTGGCTGTCCAGAATTGCTTTTTGGCGCATTTCTTCTGATGTCTTTGCTGCTGTTTTTGTTCATAGTTAAAGCCTCCCTTTCATTTATTAGGGTAGGATAGTGACAGGGAATTTATCCGATGAAAAATTCCCCTTTCTAAAAATAGGTTTAACAAAAACAGGAAATGGGAACAAAAAAAAAGCGTCATATATAATGACGCCTTCTCGTTAGATTTCATGGAGTTAAACGATTTTGCTTTTCTAACTAGTGATTAGTATATCCAATAAGAGATTGTTTTACTGATTTTTTTTGCGTTTTTTATTATTTTGTTTCTGTTGTTCCGTTAATGGTTCATTTGAAAATTCTTCATTATAACCCGCTCCTTTTCCTTGAGCGCTAGCCGCGTTAGCTCCAGGAATGACGTGGTTTGACTTGCGTTTAGCCATGTTGAATCACCTCCGTTTCTAGCATGCGTAAAAATCAATGAAATATGAATTATTAGAAAAATAAAAGGAAGATGGAAAAAAGTTATAAGCAAAACTTATGTTAATTAATAACATTCTTTTTATTTACTTATGTATAATATTATATTAAGATAGATGGTGAAGGGAATAGAGGATGGGGTAAGTAAATCCTTTATACATAGAATTTGAAGGGGGTAAAAGCAATGACTAAAAAAGACGTTTTTAACGCTCGTTCGTCATTCGATCTTAATGGCAGCACATATAATTATTACCGCTTACAAGCTTTAGAGGAAGCAGGTTTAGGTAACGTATCTAAGCTGCCGTATTCAATTAAAGTATTATTAGAATCTGTTCTTCGTCAGGTAGATGGCCGTGTTATTACAAAAGAACACGTCGAAAACCTTGCAAAATGGGGAACAAAAGATATTAAAGATATCGATGTTCCTTTCAAACCATCTCGTGTTATTCTTCAAGATTTCACTGGAGTTCCAGCGGTTGTAGACTTAGCGTCACTTCGTAAAGCAATGGCTGATTTAGGAGGAGATCCTGACAAAATTAATCCAGAAATTCCAGTAGACCTCGTTGTCGACCACTCCGTACAAGTTGATAAAGCAGGTACAGCTGACTCATTACGAATTAATATGGACCTTGAGTTTCAACGTAATACAGAGCGCTATAATTTCTTAAGCTGGGCTCAAAAATCATTTAATAACTACCGTGCAGTTCCACCAGCTACTGGTATCGTGCACCAAGTAAATTTAGAATATTTAGCAAACGTTGTTCATGCTGTTGAAGAAGATGGTGAATTCGTAGCTTTCCCTGATTCTCTAGTAGGTACTGACTCTCATACAACCATGATTAATGGTATCGGTGTTTTAGGATGGGGTGTTGGCGGTATTGAAGCGGAAGCAGGTATGCTTGGTCAACCTTCTTATTTCCCAGTTCCTGAAGTAATCGGTGTTAAACTTGTTGGTGAATTACCAAACGGCACTACAGCTACAGACTTAGCGTTAAAAGTTACGCAAGTGCTTCGTCAAAAAGGAGTAGTCGGAAAATTCGTGGAATTCTTCGGTCCTGGCGTAGCAGAACTTCCATTAGCTGACCGTGCAACAATCGCTAATATGGCTCCTGAATACGGTGCAACATGTGGATTCTTCCCCGTTGACGCAGAAGCATTAGCATACATGCGTTTAACAGGAAGAGATGAAAAAGACATTCAGGTTGTCGAACAATATACAAAAGAAAATGGTTTATTCTTCACACCAGAAAATGAAGATCCAATTTTCACTGACGTTGTTGAGATTAACCTTGCAGAAATTGAAGCGAATCTTTCTGGTCCAAAGCGTCCGCAAGATTTAATTCCACTTTCTCAAATGCAAACAGAATTCAAAAAGGCTTTAACAGCTCCTGTTAGCAACCAAAGCTTCGGACTTGATGCTAAAGACGTGGATAAAGAAATTACGTTTAAGCTTGCAGACGGTTCAGAAACAACAATGAAAACAGGTGCCATTGCCATTGCGGCTATCACAAGCTGTACGAACACATCAAATCCTTACGTCTTAGTAGCAGCTGGTTTAGTTGCCAAAAAAGCAGTAGAAAAAGGATTGGATGTTCCAGCTTATGTGAAAACGTCATTAGCACCAGGTTCAAAAGTAGTAACGGCTTACTTGCAAAATTCAGGATTACTTCCATACTTAGATAAAATCGGCTTTAACATCGTAGGTTACGGCTGTACGACTTGTATCGGTAACTCTGGTCCATTAGCAGCTGAAATTGAAGAAGCGATTGCAGACAACGACTTGCTTGTAACGTCTGTTCTTTCAGGAAACCGTAACTTTGAAGGACGTATTCATCCATTAGTAAAAGGTAACTATCTTGCTTCTCCGCCGCTTGTTGTAGCATATGCACTGGCTGGAACAGTAGATGTAGATTTACAAAAAGATCCAATCGGTATTGATACAGACGGAAATGAAGTATTCTTTAGTGACATTTGGCCTTCTCAAGATGAAATTAAAGAAGTTGTTAGCCGTACGGTAACGCCTGAATTATTCCGTAACGAATATGAGCGCGTATTCGATGATAACGAGCGCTGGAATGAAATTAAAACAAGTGAAGATGCTCTTTATACGTGGGAGAATGATTCAACGTACATTCAAAACCCACCTTTCTTTGAAGGGTTATCAGAAGAGCCAGGTGAAGTAGAACCGTTAAATGATCTTCGCGTAGTAGCGAAATTTGGTGACTCAGTGACAACGGATCACATTTCACCAGCGGGTTCAATTGCAAAAACATCACCTGCAGGTCTTTACCTTCAAGAAAACGGTGTAGAACCAAGAGACTTTAACTCATATGGTTCTCGTCGTGGTAACCATGAAGTGATGATGCGCGGTACATTTGCAAACATTCGCATTAAAAACCAAGTAGCTCCTGGTACAGAAGGCGGCTGGACAACACACTGGCCAACAAATGACGTAATGAGCATTTATGATGCTTGTATGAAATACAAAGAGCAAGGTACAGGTCTTGTTGTACTTGCAGGTAAAGATTACGGCATGGGAAGTTCTCGTGACTGGGCAGCAAAAGGCACAAACCTTTTAGGTATTAAAACAGTAATCGCTGAAAGCTTTGAGCGTATTCACCGTTCAAACCTAGTATTAATGGGTGTTTTACCTCTTCAATTTAAAGATGGTGAAAGCGCAGATACATTAGGTTTAACTGGAAAAGAAACAATTGCAGTAGCGGTTGATGAAACAGTAAAACCACGGGATCTTGTAAAAGTAACAGCAACTGATGAAGCTGGAAACAAAAAAGAATTTGAAGTACTGGTTCGTTTCGATAGTGAAGTTGAAATTGATTACTATCGCCACGGTGGTATCCTTCAAATGGTGCTTCGTGATAAATTACAGTCTAAAACACATGCGTAAGGTATAAAGAAAAAGAGCGGTTCTCATGAGCCGCTCTTTTTTTATGCAAACGCACCGTTTTCGACAAAAAGTGAGAGGGGAATATGTTATATTATAAAAGAAAATGCCTGATAAAAGGATTATTTTAGTAGATATTGCACATATCTATTAGTACATAGATTATCATTTTTTAGAAGAAATAAAGGAGCCGATCATATGGTTAAAAAAATAATTGCGGTCTTGCTTCTAGTAGGCTTTCTTAGCTACGCACTTTGGCAAGGGCTTTCTCCAAATGAAGCATCCGATAATTCTAACTTAAGCGAATACAAGGATTTAAATATCAAAAAAGGCGATAGTGCTCGTCAGGCTTCGGGTCAAGCTTATGGGTTAGAACCAAAAGATACAGCACCTCCGTTTACACTGTTAGATACGAACGGAAAAACTGTTCAATTATCGGACTTTAAAGGAAAAAAAGTTATTTTAAACTTTTGGGCCACATGGTGTCCGCCGTGTCAAAAAGAAATGCCCGATATGCAAGCGTTTTATAAGAAATATGGAAACGACGTACAGCTGCTTGCAGTTAATTTAACTTCATCAGAAGGCAGTAAACAGGCAGTATCTAAGTTTCTGAAAGAAAAACAATTTACGTTTCATGTATTATTGGACGACCAAGATACTGTAGGAAGTAAAAAATATCGGGTGTCCACCATTCCGACATCTTACTTTATAGATGAAGAAGGTAAAATTGTTCAGCGAGTGAATGGTCCAATGACGCTTAAACAAATGGAAAACTTTGCTCAACAAGCAGTGAATTAACTTCGCTGCTTGTTTTATTAAACATGAAACTTATTTACTTTATCATCGTATATATAGATAGGTCAGTAAACATGTCAAACTTTCTTACAACTTTTCAAAAAGTATGTTTACTTATCTGACAAATTGGTTACAATATAGATAGTTGTATGATATCAGTTTCTTTAGATTTTTCAGATTTTTCACAAAAATTACATAAAGTAGGTGTTGGAATCATGAGAAAATTACGCAAACGTTCATTTGAAGAGTTAGTGCAAGAAAATAAAACACAGCTGTTAAAAGATCAGTCCGAAATTGAGCGCATTGAAATGGAAATTGAAAAGCGTTTAGAAGACCGTATGCTAGAAAGAGCTGAATAAGTTTGAAGTAAGTTGGTTAGAGTAACGGTGAGGAGGGGATAAGCATGGGAAACCCTAAAAAACAAAGCAAAACTTTTGTTCCGAATCACATCGGCACTCAACCGAGAGAAGCTGGTGGAAATAACGGAAAACAAATGCAAGATAAATCCGGCAAGCATCCTCAAGTTATTCAAACCAAAGGTGAATGAATAAAAAGTCGCTGAATTCAGCGACTTTTTATTATTTGAATTCTACTGTGAATAAATAAACGTAAGGGTTGCTCGAAATAAGCTCTTTAACAACTTCTCCGTCATCGGTTGAAAGCGGAGCAACTCGTATGCCACTGCCATCGTCACCAAATAAAGCAGCAACTGGATATGGTTTATTCATTTTCACTTTTTGTTTTCTCTCTAATCCAGTAAAGGAATAGCCGTTCATTTTTGGGGGTTTTTCCTCTTCTATTCCTAGGTTTGTATCGTTGCTTCCCACATTAAACATAACTTTGTGAGTATCATCATCGATTTTATATGTAATAGCAAACATGTCAAATTCTTTTGAAACAGTCAACCCTCCTGAAAATAAAGGTTCTTTTGCTTTTCCCTTTTCGTAATAAGTAGCTTTTACATAAGCTTCTTTTGCGTCACTAGGAGCTTTCACATCGTATGCAATGATATTGCTTTTGTAGTCCAGGTTTGTCACAGCTAACATTTTTTCTTCATGTTTTGAGTAATGATGAGGCTTCATAAAGGCACTTGCTGTCAATTTTGATGCCAATGAGGTTTGTGACATAAAAAATACGGCAAGCACTGCAATAAAGATGACGCTTAGTAATGTTATCATTCGTTTGGTCATAGCGATTCCCCCTTTGTATGTACGTATTACCATATTATGTATGTTTTATATACATATTTTAACTTGATTATAATTATATTATGTAAACTAAAATCATTTTTTTCCACTTATAGAGATGAACAAATCCGGCATACTACAATTGTAACAAAGTTATTTTGAGGAGGAAGATACAATGGCATGGAATAAACCAAATCCAGATGATCGCAGTGATAACGTTGAAAAATTACAAACAATGGTGCAAAATACAATGAAAAACATTGAAGAAGCAGAAGAAGCAGCTGCATGCAGCACTGAAGAAGAACGTCAGCGCATTCAGCAAAAAAATCACAATCGCGAAGTAAGTATCGAAGCAATGCGCAGCGAAATAAAAGATGAGTCAGAAGCTCGTCAAAATGGTTACGAAGGTACGATTTAATAAATAAAACAGCGACAATAAGCAGCTAAAAATAAACGATTTTAGCTGCTTTCTTTCTATATTTTTTTAGTAAGGTCAATACTAATACAAACTAGCGAAGAGGTTTATGCAGGTGAAAAAGAAAGTAATAAGGATTTTGGTCAGTTTACTTGTCGTCTTGATTATTGTGGGCTCTTATCACACGCATAAGCCCTTGCCTAAAGGAGTTTCATACGAAAGTAAGCCCCACAAAGTGGAAGATGTATTTCTTTTATCAGACCTAACGTATCAAGACCAGCAGACGTCTGTTTCTGAACAACATATTTTTCAAGCAGTTATGAATGCAATTGATGAAGCAAAAACTTTTATTATTATGGATATGTTTCTATTTAATGGCTACTATAACCATGGGCAAAAGTTTCCTCACCTTAGTGATACGCTTGCAAGTAAGCTGATTGAAAAGAAACGAAAACATCCTAATGTCGAAATAGTCTTTATTACGGATGAAATAAACACAACCTACGGCTCACATGATTCAAAGTGGTTAGATTCACTGCGGCTGAACGGAATCAAAGTGGTGCAAACTAATTTATCTAAGCTCAGAGATTCCATTCCACTATATTCTGCAGTGTGGAGAACTTTTGTTCAGTGGATGGGTGAAAAAGGAACCGGGTGGATAACGAATCCTTTCGGAAATAATGCGCCTAAGGTAACGGCCCGTGCTTATCTTAAGTTGTTAAATGTAAAAGCTAATCACAGAAAAGTAGTAGCAACCGATCAAAGCGTTATTATTTCTTCTGCCAATCCTCATGATGCAAGTTTTTATAATTCTAACATGGCCTTTGAAGTAAAAGGGAATATCATTGGAGATGTGGTAAAAAGCGAACAAGCCGTGTCTGATTTTTCTTACGGAGGAAGGTTACCTCTATATAAAAAGAAAGAAAAAGAAAAGGGAGACCTCTATGTTCAGCTGCTATCAGAAGGCAAAATCTATAAGCACGTATTAAGTGGTTTACATCATGCTAAACAAGGTGACGATGTGTGGCTTGGCATGTTTTATCTTGGAGATCGAGACGTAATAAAGGCCCTTTTGAAAGCTTCTGAACAAGGAGCAAACGTACGGTTAATTTTAGATCCTAACGAAAATGCGTTTGGAAGAAAAAAGTTCGGACTGCCTAACCGTCCAGTAGCGGCAGAACTCGTTAAGAAATCTAAAGGTAATATTAAAATTCGCTGGTATCATACAGGAATAGAGCAGTATCATTGTAAAACCTTATTAATTCAAAACAAAAGAAACGCCACTATTATTGCAGGGGCAGCAAATTTCACCAAGCGAAATTTAGCTGATTTAAACTTAGAAACGGATATTAAAATATCAGGATCTTCTAACGAAAAGGTTATGACCGAACTAAACGCTTATTTTGACCGTCTATGGACAAATAAAGGTCACACATATACGCTTCCCTATAAAAAGTATGAAAATAAGATGACGCGGCTGGAAACATTGATATACCGAATTCAAGAAGCGCTTAGTCTTACAACCTACTGAGTCAGGACCAAACTAGTAGGAGTATATTCTCCTTATATGGTAAGATAAAACAGGAACAGTGCAATAGTGCAATAGGAGGTAGAATCATGCTAGTATCGAAGAAAGAAATCGAAGTGCGCTATGCAGAAACCGACCAGATGGGCGTTGTGTATCATGCTAACTATTTAGTATGGATGGAAATAGGCCGAACGCAGTTTATCAGTGATTTAGGTTTTAGCTATGCACAAATGGAAAGAGACGGTGTGCTGTCCCCAGTTATTGATATACAGGCGTCATATAAAACGCCGCTTCATTATGGCGAGACAGCTGTGGTACATACTTGGGTTGAGAACTATGACGGTCTACGCGTTGTGTACGGATACGAGATTTTTAATTCAAATGAAGAACTTGCGTTAACAGGAACATCGTCGCACGTATGTGTGAAAAAAGAAAACTTTAAGCCTATTTCGATTCGTCGTAATTATCCGGAATGGCATAAAGCCTATGAAGATGCCAAAAAGCAGGGTTAAGCGTAAAAATAAAAAGCATCGATAAATCGATGCTTTTTTCTTACGCTTCGTAATGAAAGTCAGGTTCTTTTGTTTCTTCATTATAGTTCACGGTCAAATCATGACCATCAAAGTACCAAAGGTCTTCATCTTCTACGAAAAATGTTAAACCGTCAACTTTTGTTTCAACGCCAACGTTTTTAGGAGAATCTGTGCTTACACCTAAAGAAAAACCTTTTTGAACGTTGCTGCATCCGCCGTAGCGAACAAAAAAGCGAATTGTTTCGTTTCCTTCTAGCATCATTTCGTCTTTGTACCACGTAGCTGCTGCTTCTGTTACTGTTAATTTCATTAATTATGCTCCTTCCAATACTGCGGATACATTTATTATAGTAGAAAGGTAGATAAATTACCAATATATACGAATCCAGCTAGGAAGGAATGAGATAAAATAAAATAAAACGATTTAATATAGAGGTGAAGGCTTCATTTCTATATTAAATCGTTTCATTCTTTCATTTGAAATCATATTGTTTTCCAATGGTTTCCCAGCAGTGAACGCAGTAGCGGCTTCCTTCTAGCTGTGAATCCATTTTCTTATTTCGTTTGCAAATAGGGCATTTTTTCTTCACATCATTCACCTCCTTATTTTAGTATCAGTATAACTAATAAATAAGAAATGTATTCGCTTACAAAACCGTTATAAAAAAAGAAATAAGAGGAAGCTCCTCTTATTTCTTTTTACCTGATAAAAATGTGACTTTCGGTTCTGTTTTGTTAAGAATTCGCGTAATATTTGCCCGGTGTCTGTAAATGACAAAGGCTACAATTACACCAATAATCATAATAAGCATGTAGTCTTGTTTAAACAGCGTGTAGATAAAGGTTAATACCCCGGTAACCATTGATGACAGTGATACATACTTTGTTATGTATAAGCAGATAAAAAAACATAATAGCACGAAAACAAATAAAAGAGGTTCATAACATAAAATCACTCCGGCAGATGTGGCAACAGCTTTCCCGCCTTTAAATTTCGCGAAAATAGGAAAAATATGACCAATGACAGCAAATAAACCAATGAAGAGAATGTTTTGATTTGTATCAAATAAAAGCGGTAAAGAAGCTGCTAGGGTGCCTTTTAGAATGTCTCCAAGCGTAACGATAATTCCGGCTTTTACACCTAATGTACGAAATGAGTTGGTGCCGCCTAAATTGCCGCTTCCATGCTCTCGTATATCGATGCCGTATCCTAGTTTTCCAACAACTAGTCCAAAAGGAATAGAGCCCAAGATATAGGCAAGAATAGGTAATAAATAATTCATGTTTGAAAGCTCCTTTATTTCTATATCGTTTCTATTTTACCATGAGATACTTAAAAAAACATAGCTAGTTTTGGGTGAGAGACAATTATTTTAAAAAAAGAAGACGTTTACAAAAATAGAGAAAACGGGTACTATATGCAGGAAATCAACTATAAATCGCGAATGTTGTTCAGTACATATTATATAGCTAAGAGAGGTAATAGACATGTCCATTAAAATTCCTTCCCGTCAAGAGCTTGGTAAAATATTAAAAAAAAGCAAGCGCATTGCTGTAGTAGGTTTATCAGATAATCCTCATCGAACGTCTTATATGGTTTCAGAAGCCATGCAGCAGCAAGGTTACGAGATAATTCCGGTGAACCCCACAATCAACTCAGCGCTCGGCGTAAAAGCCGTATCTTCATTAAAAGAAGTTGAAGGGCATATTGATATCGTTAATGTATTTCGTCGCTCTGAGCATTTGCTTGAAGTTGCAGAAGAGTTTTTAGAAGTAGATGCAGACGTATTTTGGGCACAATCTGGTTTAATTAATGAAGAAGCATATGACCTGCTCGCTAAAAAAGGGTATACTGTAGTTATGGATCGTTGTATAAAAGTCGAGCATGCTTTAACAAAGTAAGATCTATAAGCAGAACAACCAACCCATGCACACTGCTTGCATGGGTTTCACCATGCGTTGAAATAGTAAGAGAGTTTCCGCTACAATAGACGTTAGACAGCTAGCTTTATCAGGCTTATAATCCATGAATACACAAGATATTGCTTTTATAATACGGAAATTTGTGCTAAAATCTTGTAAGTACGCAAAAATAGAAACATACGTTCTGTTGATGCGAACACTATAAAATTAAAAGATAGGATACATGATCATTTATTCTTAGACACGAAGCGCAAACGTTTGTGTTTCATACATAATGTAGTAATGTTCGTTGTGATGAAAGGGGTAGTATGAATGGCTCGGAAACAACAATTTAATTATAATGAAGATGCAATTCAAGTACTAGAAGGATTAGATGCCGTTCGTAAACGTCCTGGTATGTATATTGGAAGTACGGATACACGAGGTCTGCATCATTTAGTATATGAAATCGTCGACAACTCTGTCGATGAAGCTCTAGCAGGCTACGGAGAAGAAATTATTGTAACCATTCACAAAGATAATTCAATTTCTGTACAAGATAAAGGTCGAGGTATGCCAACGGGCATGCATAAACTAGGAAAACCAACGCCTGAAGTTATTTTAACCATCTTGCATGCAGGAGGTAAATTCGGACAGGGTGGATATAAAACAAGCGGAGGCTTACATGGAGTAGGTGCATCTGTTGTAAATGCGCTGTCTGAATGGTTGACTGTAACTATTCATAGAGATGGATTTATTTATGAACAGCGTTTTGAAAATGGAGGAAAGCCGGTTACGACGCTAGAAAAAATAGGGAAAACGAAAAAAACGGGAACAACGATTCATTTCAAACCAGATGCCACGATTTTTTCAACAACCGTGTACAATTATGATACGCTTTGTGAACGGCTCCGCGAATCGGCTTTTCTGTTAAAAGGATTCAAAATAGAATTAATCGATAAAAGGCATGATCGTCACGATATCTTTCATTATGAAACAGGTATTCAAGCCTTCGTTTCATATTTAAATGAAGAAAAAGATTCACTTCATCCAGTCGTCTTTTTTGAAGGGATTCATCATAATATTGAAGTTGAATTTGCCTTTCAATTTAACGATGGTTATTCTGAAACCATTTTATCATTTGTTAATAATGTTCGTACCAAAGATGGCGGAACGCATGAGTCCGGTGCAAAAAGCGCTATGACGCGTGCATTTAATGAATACGCCCGTAAAGTAAGCCTGCTAAAAGAAAAAGACAAAAACTTAGAAGGAACAGATATACGAGAAGGCTTAGGAGCCATCGTTTCCGTTAGAATACCTGAAGAATTGCTTCAATTTGAAGGACAAACAAAAGGAAAGTTAGGTACAAGTGAAGCTCGTTCGTCCGTAGATGCAGTTATTTCTGAAAAACTTGCCTATTTCTTAGAAGAAAACCCGGACGTAAGCTCTCTTCTTGTAAAAAAAGCAATCAAAGCTGCTCAAGCGCGTGAAGCGGCCCGAAAGGCGAGAGAAGACGCAAGGAACGGGAAGAAACGAAAGCGTCAAGAAACCGTTCTAAGCGGGAAGTTAACACCTGCGCAATCAAGAAATCCTCAGAGAAACGAACTGTACTTAGTCGAAGGGGATTCCGCCGGAGGTTCAGCAAAACAAGGAAGGGATCGCCGCTTTCAAGCTGTGCTGCCACTGCGAGGAAAGGTTATCAATACCGAAAAAGCCAAGCTTCAAGATATTTTTAAAAACGAAGAAATTAGTACAATCATCCACGCGATAGGCGGAGGAGTAGGCGCAGATTTTACAATTGATGATATTAACTACGATAAAATAGTCATCATGACCGATGCGGATACGGATGGCGCTCATATTCAAGTGCTTCTGCTAACGTTTTTCTACCGCTATATGAAACCGCTTGTGGAAGCAGGAAAAGTATTTATTGCTCTTCCACCGCTCTACAAAGTAAGTAAAGGGTCAGGTAAAAAAGAAGTGGTTGAATATTCATGGAGTGACGAAGAATTGCAAGGTGCAATTGACAAGGTAGGAAGAGGCTATATGATTCAGCGCTACAAAGGTCTCGGTGAAATGAACGCAGATCAGCTTTGGGAAACAACAATGAACCCAGAGACGCGTACGCTGATTCGTGTTCGTATTGATGATGCTGCCCGCGCTGATCGTCGTGTGACCACTTTGATGGGCGATAAAGTAGAACCTCGCAGAAAATGGATTGAAAGTAACGTAGCGTTTGGATTAGAAGAAGATCCAAATATTTTAGATAATGAAAATGTATTAACGGTCGCAGAGGAGGACGTACAATGACACAAACAGAACGCTTTTTAGATTTACCTCTTGAGGATGTACTAGGCGACCGTTTTGGTCGATACAGTAAATATATTATTCAAGAGCGCGCATTGCCGGATGCAAGAGACGGGTTAAAACCCGTTCAGCGCCGTATTTTGTATGCAATGCACGTAGATGGAAATACAGCAGAAAAAGGGTTTCGCAAGTCAGCTAAAACTGTAGGAAACGTAATTGGTAACTATCACCCTCATGGTGATTCATCTGTATATGATGCCATGGTTCGAATGAGTCAAGAATGGAAAGTTAGAAATGTATTAATCGAAATGCACGGAAACAACGGAAGTATTGATGGAGATCCCCCAGCAGCAATGCGTTATACAGAAGCGCGCCTTTCATCGATTGCTGCAGAACTTCTACGAGATATTGACAAACAAACGGTTGAGTTTGTGTCTAACTTCGATGATACAAGCAGCGAACCAACTGTGTTACCGGCTATGTTTCCTAACTTGCTAGTGAATGGATCCACAGGTATTTCAGCTGGTTATGCTACGGAACTTCCTCCCCATCATTTAGGTGAAGTAATTGACGCAACGATCATGCGAATTGATAAACCAACGTGTACAATTGAAGAGTTGATGACGGCTATTCAAGGTCCTGATTTTCCTACGGGGGGAATCATTCAAGGTGTAGACGGAATTAAGAAAGCCTACGAGACAGGTAAAGGGAAAATTATTATTCGCGGAAAAACGGAAGTGGAGTCCATTCGCGGCGGAAAACAGCAAATTGTTATTACGGAAATTCCATTTGAAGTAAATAAAGCCAACCTTGTTAAGAAAATGGATGAGCTTCGTTTAGATAAAAAAGTGGAAGGCATTGCTGAAGTTCGCGATGAAACGGATCGTACCGGCCTGCGTATCGTAGTAGAACTAAAAAAAGATGCAAATGCTCAAGGAGTACTTCACTTCCTTTATAAAAATACAGATCTGCAAGTACCGTATAATTTTAACATGGTTGCTATTGCTAAAAAGCGACCAAAGCTTATGAGTTTACCTAACATTCTTGATGCTTATATTGATCATCAAAGAGAAGTGGTAACAAATCGTTCTAAATACGAACTGCAAAAAGCACGTGAACGCGAACATATTGTAGCAGGATTGATTAAAGCACTGTCGATTTTAGATGAAGTTATTGCAACCATTAGAGCTTCTAAAGATAAGCGCGATGCTAAAAATAATTTAATTGCTAAATATGAATTTACAGAACCTCAAGCAGAAGCGATTGTGTCGCTTCAATTATACCGCTTGACAAACACGGACATTACAGCTCTACAGGCGGAAGCTGAAGAGCTAGGTGCTAAAATTAACGAGTTAGAAGAAATCTTACATAGCGAGAAAAAACTTTTTAATGTAATCAAAAAAGAATTACGCCGTGTAAAAAAGCAATACAGTACAGAACGCCGCTCAAAAATTGAAGCAGAAATCGAAGAAATTAAGATTAATCTGGAAGTGATGGTTCCATCTGAAGAAGTGATGGTAACAGTCACAAAAGACGGATACGTAAAACGAACAAGTCTTCGTTCTTACGCCGCGTCTAACGGGCAAGACTTCGGTATGAAAGATACGGACCGAATTTTAGCGAAATATGAAATTAATACAACCGAAACACTGCTCATCTTCACAAACAAAGGGAACTATTTATATATGCCAGTGCACGAACTTCCTGATATCAGGTGGAAAGACATGGGGCAGCATATCATGAACATTGTTCCAATTGATAAAGAAGAGCAAATTGTACGGGCGATACCGGTAAAAGAATTTAAAGAAAATCAGTATCTGCTTTTCTTTACGAAAAATGGTATGGTCAAAAAATCCGAATTACTTCAATATAAAGCACAGCGCTACTCCAAAGCTCTTGTCGCCGTTAATTTAAAAGGCGATGATGAAGTAGTCGATGTATATCAAACGGATGGTAAAAAACAAGTGTTTATTGCCACTCGCTCTGGCTATGGACTGCGTTTCCGGGAAGAAGAAATCAATATTGTAGGAACTCGCGCTTCTGGTGTAAAAGGAATTAACTTAAAAGACGAGGATTATGTTGTAAGCGGCGTTGTCTTCGATGAAGATGAAGCTCTATCAACGGAATTATTTATCGCCACGCAGCGAGGAGCTGTGAAAAAGACAAAAATTACTGAGTTTGAAGAATCAGCACGAGCAAAACGAGGGCTAGTGATGGTCCGAGAACTGAAATCTAATCCGCATCAAATTGCAAAAGTAAAAGTAATCTCTAAAGAACATTACATGATAGTGGAATCATCTAAAGGTCAGATCGAGCAAGTTGATCCATCTACAATGCGAGCTAGCGACCGATACAGCAACGGTTCATTCATATTGGACCAAAGCGAAGCTGGAAATTTAGTTGATGTGTGGCTGGAAGAAAAATAACAAAAAAAGTAGTAAAGTTTTTAAAGCTTTACTACTTTTTTTGTCTAATGTTTTTAAATTAAACTATGTTCTAAATAAACAATATAAAATAATTTTTCTACTCCTTATCCCAAATAAACATAATACACCTCCTACACAAGCCTTTAAGAAACTTTTGAATGTTCCAATTGTCCTAAACATATATATATATAAGAACATCTAGGAGGTGTTATACATGAACTCTTTTATTCACGTAACTCCTAAAACAAAACTTTTTGTTCGGGATGTTGGAAAAGGGGAACCCGTTCTTTTCCTTCACGGGTGGCCTGTTAACGCTAAAATGTACGAATACCAATTTACAACGCTTCCGGCCCGCGGTATTCGATGTATCGCCCCTGATCTTCGCGGATTTGGAAAATCAGATGCGCCTTTCACCGGCTATTCTTACAATCAATTAGCAGATGATATTCGCATGTTAGTAGAAAAGATGGGACTTAAAAATTATACGCTAATAGGCTTTTCTATGGGGGGAGCTATTGCCATTCGATATATGAGCAGACACTTAGGATATGGAGTGAAGAAGTTAATTTTATTAGGGGCAGCGGCTCCAAGCTTTATTCGAAAAACTGATTTTCCATATGGACTTCCTGTTGAAGAAGTAAATACAATTATTCAAAATACGTATAGAGATCGTCCTAACATGCTTGAAGACTTTGGGAAAAAGTTTTTTAATCAGCCTACCAGCTCAGCTTTTAGAGGATGGTTTCAAGATTTAGGTTTAGAAGCATCTGGCCATGGAACGATTAAAACTGCGGTGTCTTTACGAGACGAAGACTTGCGGGAAGATTTGAGTCAAATTTTCGCTGAGACATATATATTACACGGAAAAAAAGATCAAATTTGTCCATTTGATCTTGCAAAAGTTATGAATCGTCATATTTCATTTTCTACACTTATTCCATTTGAAAATAGTGGACACGGCCTTTTTTACGATGAACGTGAGAAAGTAAATGACACCCTTATTGAACTCATCGCTAAAAGCTCAGCCCATAAGTAAGGATACACATTTAAAACCGAATTGGCAGCCAAATAAAAAAAGTAAAAAACCAGCACCTAACGTAATGAGGCGAAAAAGCTTCGGCGTGATAAATTTTCTTGTGAAATGAATGCTGCTCGCAATATTTAAATTCCAAAGAATGATGCCAAAAATAATAAAGAAGCTGTGAAAAAAGACGGATAGCCACGTTTGACTTTGGAGGCTTTCGCTTAAGCTTGACCCAAATACGCCAAACCAAAACACAATATTTAAAGGGTTCATAAGAGCAATGAAGAAACCTGTAAAAAATGACTTATCTCTTTTAGCAGGGGGGGTATTTATATCTACTGAAAAGGAACGAGAGACAGCTTGTTTCATACTTTGAAAGCCAATAAATGTGAGCATGACAAAGCCAGTTGCATACAGTGCAACAGTAACAGCCTGCATCTGAACAAAAGGTGTTAACCCTATTAAAATGAGGAGCATAAATAAAATATCGGCCGTCATGCCTCCTAAACCAACTAGCCAAGAAGCCCAAAATCCTTTTGTCAGACCTCTTTTAATCATTTCTATATTAATTGGCCCTACCGGTGCTGCGAGACTAATACCTAGAATTATTTGTTTTATAGCAATCAAAAACCACTCCACGAACACAGCCTCCTTTCTAACTTGTCCAATAGTAGCTTATATATATATAGATTAGAGTTTTATAATTTAGAAGCGGCATTTAGTTAAAAATACTCATAAACTTTTTTTTTTTAATACACATGTAACGTTGATTTCCATAAGGAGGGTTTTAATGGCATCAAAAATGCTTTTTCGAGCTAATGAAATTTTAGAGTCCACGCATGTCCCGTTCTGGGGAAAAGATGCTTTTCAATATTTCCAAAGCGATATATTATCAGAAGAAAATCCATTTCCCTGTATATTAGGGGTAGAAGGCTTTAAAAAAGATTTACTGCGTTTTTCATTTGTGACTACTCCTTACAACTATCAAGATATTAGGCATGCAGCGTCGGCACTTAGAGAATACATAGATACATTTAAGAGCATAGGTCGCTATACATCCTTTGTGTTATTCTTTAAGCCTGAACATAAAGAACGTTCAATGGAAGAGTACGAAACGATGTTTTGGGATACGCTGACGTTTCTTCATCAAATTGATCAAAAGAAATGGCCGCAAGACATTCCAAAAGACCCGAAAGATGCATTATGGGAGTTTTGTTTTCACGGAGAACCTATTTTTGTCGTCTGTAATACGCCTGCTCATTCTTTACGTAAAAGCCGTAAGAGCAGAGGATTTATGATTACATTTCAGCCGCGGTGGGTGTTTGAAGGTATGACAGGGGATTCAAAAATAGGGAAGCACGTACAAAAAGTCGTTCGCGATCGGTTAAAAACATATGATGACGTATCAGCTCACCCCGAGTTAGGCTGGTATGGGCAGCAGGAAAACCGAGAGTGGAAGCAATATTTTTTACACGACGATAATAACTATACTACAGGACAGTGTCCGTTCAAATTAAAAAGGAGTGAGCAGCATGGACGTAAAAAAAGCCTCTATTAAAAAAGGAGTTGGCGGAAAGTTTGAAGAAGTAATTAAAGAGCTGCTTCCGGCGTATACTGGATACGTTGAAGTACAGCACGATATTGCTTTTCAAACACATCCGTCTCATACGCATCCAACTGATGAAATTCTTCATATACTTGAAGGATCTATTTACTTTACAGTTGAACGTGATACGGTTCTATGTCAGGCAGGAGATCGGATACATTTACCGAAACAAACGGTTCATTCTTCAAAAGCCGGTCCTGATGGATGCACATACGTTATTTCCATTTTAAAATAAAGACGAAAGAAGATGATGCTTATGCTACGTTCCCGGCCAGTGTTGCTGCTTATCGATGTACAAGAAGGGTTTTATTCACCCGAGTGGGGAGAAAGAAACAATTTAGATGCAGAAAAGAATATGCTGACGCTACTGCAAGCATGGAGGCGTCAAGACTATCCTGTCATTCACGTGCAGCATGCATCAGAAAATCCAGATTCTCCTTTACACCCAAGTTCAAAGGGATTTCAGTTCAAAGAAGGATTTGGTCCACAAGAAGACGAATACTTAATTCGCAAACACGTGAACAGCTGCTTCATTGGAACAGAGCTAGATAGCTATTTAAAATCAAATGGCTATGATACGCTTATCTTAATAGGACTAACTACTAATCACTGCGTCTCTACGACTGCGCGCATGGCTGGAAATCTAGGGTATAGGACGTATGTTGTGAACGATGCAACGGCTTGCTTTGATTGTACGTCCTACGATGGGAAAACAAAGCTGTGTGCAGAAGATGTACATACATTCGCACTGTCTTCCTTGCACGGAGAGTTTGCAACGGTCGTTTCTACAAAAGAGACACTTCAAGTTCTTCAAACCTTTCAATATGCTCAAAATCATAACTGATGTGCATGCGCACATCGGTTTTTTATGTAGATTATGTTTCTTAAAAGAAGTAAAATAAAGATAATTCTATACTATAAGGAGTTTGTACATATGATCATTCGTTATGCTAAAGAAGAAGATTTACCTATGCTTGTTGAAATTTATAATCAGTCCGTTCAAACAAGTGCTGCTACTTTTGACTTAACGCCTGTAACAGTGGAACAAAGAAGGGGCTGGTTTAATAATCATATTAGCAATGATCTTTTTCCACTTATTATTGCAGAAAAAGATGGAGTAGTAGCGGGCTATGCTTCGCTTTCCTCGTATCGAGATAAAGAAGCATACATTCAAACAGTAGAGCTATCGATTTATATTGATAAAAATCAACAAGGGCATGGTATTGGAAAACAGCTTATGAAGCGCATTTTGGAATTGGCTAAAGAACTCGACCATCACGTTGTCATTTCAGGAATTACAAAAGGGAATGATATCAGTATCAAAATGCATGAGCAATTTAATTTTACGTTTTGCGGAGAATTTAAAGAAGTAGGCTGGAAATTTGATCAGTGGCAAGATGTGCTTTTTTATCAGCTTATTTTATAAGATGTATGACACCTTTACACATTGTAACGTTTTAGTTTCATGTGTAAAGGTTATTAAAATAATAAGTTGTTTTATTATTTTAATACGAAAGGTGTTAGCTATCATGAATACACATTTTCAGTATCAACATCTAAGAGCTGTGCCGAAAAGATGGTCCAAAAAAGAACTGCATATCCAGCTGAATAGAATCAAACACAATTCTGAACTATCTACTATAGCAGCAGATCCGCTTTTTCATCTGTTAGAATGTACCCATTCTGGCCTTCAGACGAAACAAGAAATCATAGACTACATCCAAACCATTCCTAATCACCAACTTCCATCTTTTGTAACTCATTTAAGCAGGTTGATTCAGCATATTTATTATATAGAAGCTGCTGATTACCATAATCGCCCCCTCAAAGGTTATATGCTTGTTATGAAAAACCAACCCGCCTATATATCTCTTCATTTTGCTGATCAGCTCATATAAAAAAAGCTCTCTATTCAAAAGAATAGAGAGCTTTTTTTATTCGTATTTTTTCACTGTTACTTGACATTCTTTTAACGAGATAAGCTTCGACTTTTTCGTCCATTTGTATCCTAACCAAACAATTAAGAATAAAGGCAGTCCGATATAAGAAACAAGTACACCGTACCAGTCAATCGAGTCACCCATAAACGCCGAATAGTTTTGGCCTAAAATAACAACGGCACATAAAATAAAGGCAAAGATAGGGCCAAATGGGAAAAGTTTTGCATGATATGGAAGTTCACTCAAATCATGACCTTGAGCAACAAATGCTCTTCTAAAACGATAGTGGCTGATCGCAATTCCTAACCAAGCAATAAAACCAGACATACCAGAAGCGTTAAGTAACCATGTGTATACCGCACCATCTCCAAAAAATGAAGCACCAAATGCAAGTGTACCGACAAGTGCCGTTGCGATTAAAGCATTAACCGGAACGCCTCGTTTATTCACTTTTGCTAAGAACCTCGGTGCTTTTCCATCTTTCGCTAAGTTCCACAACATACGTGTAGAAGCATACATACCTGAGTTACCAGCAGATAAAACAGCTGTTAAAATAACGGCATTGATAGCTGATGCAGCAAACGCTAGACCCGCTCGTTCGAATATTAAAGTAAACGGACTTACTCGCACATCATCACTTGCTAAGGAATCCGCTGTGTATGGAATAAGCATCCCGATAACAAAAATAGCTAAAATATAAAATAACAAGATGCGCCAGAAGACTTGTTTAACTGCGCGAGGAACCGTTTTTTCCGGATCTTCACTTTCTCCAGCTGCGACTCCAAGCAACTCTGTTCCTTGGAATGAAAAACCAGCAGCCATAAAAATACCTAATACCGTAAAGAATCCACCGTGAATAGGTCCATCACCAAGCGTGAAGTTTTTAAAACCCGGTGCTTCATTGTTAAAGATACCAAAAATCATCATAATACCAATAACTAAAAAGATAATAACCGTTATTACTTTAATTAACGAAAACCAAAATTCCGATTCACCAAATCCTTTTACAGAAAGGTAATTAAGCCCAAACATAATTAATAAAAAGAGGGCACTCCATAAAATAGAGGAAGAGTTTGGGAACCAAAATTTCATAATAAGGGCTCCAGCGGATAATTCAGCTGCAATCGTAATAGCCCAGTTGTACCAATAGTTCCAGCCGAGAGCGAAACCAAAGGATGGATCTACAAACCGAGACGCATACGTACTAAACGAACCGGCTTCAGGCATATAAGCTGCGAGCTCCGCCAGGCTGGTCATCAAAAAGTAAACCATGACGCCAATGATCGCGTAAGCTAAAAGCGCTCCCCCAGGTCCTGCTGTGTGAATTGCTCCACCACTTGCTAGGAATAAACCGGTTCCGATGGCTCCTCCTAATGAAATCATCGTTAAGTGGCGAGATTTCAACCCACGTTTTAATTCTTGCTGCTCTTGCATAGATAAATACTCCTTTCGAATGTACGGAAAGAGACGGGATAACATAAAAAAAGCCCGCAGTATATGTGCGCGCTTTTAAATCTGAAAACCGCGTCAACCTTCCGTGAAGATAGCTCTTCACATCATTCGCATGATGTGACAGTTCTGTTCCTGTTCGGAGACAGCCCCAGCTTAAATCAACCGAGAAGTGATTTAAACTTCGGCAATTTTTCCTTTCAAGCAACATCCTCAATGTTCTCTGCATTTCCGTTACTTTACTATTAAAAACTGCGACCTCTACCTCATCGATTAGGATGAGGGTTTTTTATATTCAATTGACATAAAAGAAGTATATCAAATACTAAAACGATTGTCATTATAAAAAATAGATTCAGAAAATAGAAACATCTTTGAAATCTCTCGAATCTATTTTGTGACATATGGTATAATAAATAGTGTCTTCATAATACATAAATATCCGAACGTACCACAGGGGGAGCCGCCGTGCTGAGAGTGAACAAATTGTTCAGACCCTTCGAACCTGTTAGTTAACGCTAGCGTAGGAATGTGGGAATAGTAGCATATATTTGCTTACTCCTGTGTAAACCGTTTGATATGAATGATTCAAAAACAGGAGTGAGAAACGTGAATAAGGCATTACCTTTACAGGCTAAAATTGAAATAGCTATTTTTGCAGCATTAGCACTTTTACTTGATCTTTTGCCTTCCATTAAGATTGCAACGGCTGTGAGTATTTCGTTCTCCATGGTGCCCATTTTTATTATGTGCTTTCGCTGGGGAGTAAAAGGCGGAGCTCTATCTGGTCTATTATGGGGGCTTTTGCAGTTAGCAACAGGGACGGCTTATATTTTAACAGCACTGCAAACGTTTATTGAATATATTGTGGCTTTTGCTTTTATAGGTTTTGGAGGTGTTTTTTCACAATCTATCAAAACAAATTTAGCTAACAATAACAGATCAAAAGCTTTTGTTTTAATTGTTCTATCCCTTATTATCGGCAGCTTCGCACGTTATTTCTGGCACTTTATTGCTGGTATTATTTTTTGGGGATCATATGCGCCAAAGGGAATGTCCGCTCTGTGGTATTCTTTTTCAATGAACGGAATTTCAATGGTAGGGTCATTAATAGCCTGCTTAATCATTCTTTCACTATTAATTCCATCGGCATCAAGAATGATTGTAACTAAATCACACTCATAATAAAAAAGACTAAATCTACCAAGGTTTAGTCTTTTTTGTCATTTGTCACCTTTGTTTACACAAAAGCATGTCAGGTTTGATAACATAGTTAGTGAAATATTCAAAAAAATGTTTTATGATAATCACCATATTCAAACGAGATAAGGGATTGATCGTATGCTACAGAAATGGATGATGAGCATAGGGTTAGATATTGGAACAAGCACAACAAAACTGATTGTAAGCAAGCTGTTAATAGCAAATCAACAAAATCAGTTTACGCTGCCAGGCTGTCAAATTATTGATCGTCGCGTAACGTATGCAAGTTCCATCTATACAACACCTATGGTAAACGAGGTTGAAATCGATGTCCGAAGGTTAATGCTATTACTAGAAAAAGAATACAAAAAAGCAGGGATCTCCTTAGATCAAGTGGAGGCAGGCGCTGTGATCATTACAGGAGAAACGGCTCGGAAGCAAAATGCAGAGAGTATCGTTCATTATCTAGCTGAACACGCTGGGAACTTTGTTGTTGCAACAGCTGGTGCTGACTTAGAAGGAATGTTAGCAGCAAAAGGATCGGGAGCAATCGAACGCTCTCTTGAAACAAATCAAGTGATTGCCAATGTCGATGTAGGGGGAGGCACCGCTAACATCGCTTTATGTCAAAATGGCAAAGTGATAGAGACATTCACATTGCATGTAGGCGGAAGATTAATTCGTCTGAATTCAGATGGTCTTGTTACCTACGTTTCGTCTTATTTAACTGAATTTTTAAAAAATAATTCTTTGATGCTGTATGAAGGTGAAAAAGCAACATTTGAAAAACTCTCTTCTATCTGTCAATTGCTAGCTGAAGAAACCGTGAATTATGTAAGAGCACTGACTCAAACCTCTTCGCTGCTCGTTTCTCTTCATATAAGATCTTCTATCCAACCGGAAACAATCATGGTTTCAGGAGGAATAGGAGCAATGATGAAGAAACATAAGCCAAAAACAGTGAAGGAAGTGGCCATACACAGAGATATCGGTCCGCTGCTAGCGTATCACTTTCAATCCATACAGGTATCTCAAGCCGCTGAAACAACGCGCGCTACTGTCATTGGAGCCGGCATGCAAAATACAGAAGTTAGCGGGTCAACCGTATACATTGGGTCTAAACGGCTGCCGCTGAAAAATATTCCGATCATAGAAATACCCGTACAGCAAGAGGATGAGTGGAATCCGCAGCTGTTTCAAGAAAGAGCTCGAACGGCATGTATGCAGGCTTCAACTGTTTTCAGTGCAGAAGATCCTCCCGCTGCTATTGCTTTATCTCATTTTCCTTACTGCAGCTATAAGATGCTTCAAGAATTAGCAAAAGTAATAAGCGCTGAATTCATTGCTTGTTTTAAGGGAGCTAAGTGCCTCGTTGTTTTATGCGAGCAAGATATTGCAAAAGCTTTAGGACAAGCACTAGCCAAACAGAAGAAAGAATTAGAAATTATTTGTTTAGATCAAATTGATTTTACCCACGGAGATTATATCGATCTAGGGTTACCCGTAGCTGGAGAGGCAATCTCTGTTTCGGTTAAAACGCTCGCTTTTTCATCATAATCCACTGAACATACAAGGAGGAAAAGATGTTTAAAACTACCCGATTGTTAGGAGAAACATTTTCATTTTATAGCTTAAAAGAAATCATGGCCAAAGCAAACGAAGAGCGTTCTGGAGATCAGCTAGCGGGAGTTAGCGCTGAGTCAATGAAAGAACGAATGGCAGCCAAACAAGTTCTAGCTGGTATCACACTTGCTGATATTCGAAATTATCCACTGCTAAGTCCAGATGAAGACAATGTCTCAGCGTTAATCGAAAGTCAAATTGATTCATCGGTTTACGACATTATAAAAAATTGGACAGTAGGGGAGTTAAGAGAATACATCTTATCTGATGAGCATACCAGAGAAGACCTTCTTGCGCTTAGCAAAGGGTTAAGTAGCGAAATGATTGCGGCAGCTACTAAAATTATGTCCAATTTAGATTTAATTCAAGGAGCAGCAAAAATAGAAGTGCAAACCACTTGTCAAACGACTATCGGCCAAAAAGGCGTATTGGCTTCAAGAGCCCAGCCTAATCATCCTTCAGATAACTTAAAAGGAATGAGAGCATCTCTCTACGAAGCGTTAAGCTATGGAATTGGGGATGCGGTTATTGGAATTAACCCCGTTATTGACACAACGGATAATATCTACGCGCTTTTAAATGAAACAAAAAATATAATCAATGAATGGTCCATCCCTACTCAAAACTGTGTGTTATCACACGTAACGAGTCAGATGAGAGCAATCGAAAAAGGAGCATCTGCTGACTTGATTTTTCAAAGTTTAGCAGGAACAGAAGCCGGTAATGATTCATTTGGGATTTCACCCTCTATGCTCGATGAAGCAACAGCGTTAATTCATGAAAAAGGGACGGCAAAAGGTCCAAACCGCTGGTATTTTGAAACAGGACAAGGTTCTGAACTGTCAGCAGAAGCTCACTATAATATTGATCAAGTAACGCTCGAAGCTAGATGCTACGGCTTAGCTCGCCACTACAAGCCTTTCTTAGTTAACACGGTTGTTGGATTTATTGGACCTGAATATTTATATAACAGCAAACAAGTCCTGCGAGCTGGGCTAGAAGATCACTTTATGGGCAAAATGCACGGCTTGCCTATGGGAGTAGACGTATGTTACACCAACCACATGGATGCTGATCAAAACGATATGGATAATTTAAGTATGCTTCTAGGAACAGCTGGGGTGAACTTTGTAATAGGAGTGCCCATGGCTGATGACTGCATGCTAAACTACCAGTCTCTTAGTTATCATGATATCGCAACCGTGCGCAACGTACTTGGCCGTACTCCAACGCCATTATTTCAAAAATGGCTAGAAGATCAGCATATTATGGAAAACGGACGCTTTACATCAAGAGCTGGAGACCCAACTATTTTTATGAATTTGATTTAAGGAAGGTGGTTACTATGATACCAAAGTCAAATCGCGATCCGCTTGAAACACTTAAACAATTTACCCCTGCCCGCATAGGTGTCGGCCGTACGGGAACAAGACCGCTAACAAAAGACGTTTTATCTTTTCGTACAGATCACGCCGCAGCTGTAGACTCTGTATACGGAACAGTTTCAGAAGATATTCTATCTGAGTTTAACCTTTTTTCTGTGGATACAAGAGTGAAGTCAAAAGAACATTATTTAAAACGACCGGATCAAGGAAGATTATTAGCAGATGACGCTAAGAAAGAGATTTTAAAAAACTGCGTGCAGCAGCCTGATATACAAGTAGTGGTATCAGATGGACTGAGCGCTAAGGCAGTTGAAGAAAACATGAGCGACGTGTATCCTGCTTTAATTGATTCCCTGCAGTCATATGGGCTTCGTGTCGGGACTTCATTTTTTGTAAAAGGAGGACGAGTTGCATGTATGGATGAAATTGGCGAGATCATAAAACCAAAAGCACTTGTGCTATTGATTGGAGAGCGACCTGGACTGGTCAGTGCTGAATCAATGAGTGCTTACATGTGCTATGAACCTAACAAAGGCAAAAAAGAGTCTGATCGTATGGTTATTTCTAATATTCATAGAAGAGGAACGCCTCCTATTGAGGCAGCCGCACATATCGGTACCATGATTGACAAAATGATCAAGCAGCAAACAAGCGGTGTACACCTTATTGTCTAAACATCAAAAGGAGGAAACGGTATGGCGTTACAAAAACAATTAAAACCTATTCATTTATGGGCTATTTCAGTCGGCATGGTTATTTCGGGGCAATACTTTGGGTGGAATTACGGGTTTGAACAAGGCGGGATTATCGGACTTGCAATTGCAACCTTGATTGTAACCGTGTTTTATACCACGTTTATGTTCAGCTATGCAGAGCTTTCAACATCTATCCCGCAAGCCGGTGGACCCTCAGCTTATGCAAGAAGAGCACTTGGACCTTTCGGCGGATACATCGCCGGGATTGCATGCTTGCTTGAATTTATTTTTGCGCCTCCTGCTATTGCGGTATCAACAGGAGCATACCTGCACTTTCTTATCCCAGCAGTTAACCCTGTATATGCAACAGTAGGTGCCTTTATTTTCTTTGTTTTACTAAATTTAATCGGGGTAAAAGAAGTAGCAGTGATTGAGCTTACAGCTACCATTGTCGCACTAATTGGTTTATCTATTTTTTATGTAGCTGGTTTGCCTCATGTACAAACATCAAATATTTTTAACGATCATTCATTTATTAATGGTCCAACAGGAGTACTAGCAGCTATTCCATTCGCTGTTTGGTTTTATCTAGCAATAGAAGGCGGAGCGATGGCTGCAGAAGAAGTTGAAAACCCTAAGAAAAACATCCCTAAAGGGTTTATTGGGGCGATTATTACTCTAGCAACGGCAACCTTGTTTACGCTATTTGTAACAGCAGGACTTGGCGGAGGAAGCGGGAAGCTAGCTGATTATCCACTTCCACAGGCGCTGTCTTCTGTATACGGAAACAGCATTTCAACGGTTGTTGCTATTATTGGATTATTCGGATTAATTGCTAGTTTAAATGGAATCATCATGGGGTTTTCAAGACAAACCTACGCGCTTGCACGAGATGGTTACTTTCCTAAATTTCTTGCTAAAACAAATAAAAAAGGAGTTCCTGTCGGCGGTTTGTTGATTCCAGGAGCAATCGGTGTGATTTGCGCTGGATCTGCCACGTTTGCCAATGCTCTTATTATCTTGTCTGTATTCGGAGCAATGATGATGTACTGCATCAGTTTAGTTTCTCTTTTTATTTTACGCAAAAAAGAACCTAACCTGTCTCGTCCTTTTAAAGTAAATTACCCGGTAGTGCCAAGCATTGCCTTAGTATTAGGGATTCTGTGCTTATACAGCATTATAAAATACAGTGTTCTTACAACAAATTTAATGCTGTTTGGTGTTTCTCTACCTTTAATGTACGTGATTCTTGGAATTTTCCTTCTTTCAATTATTTACTATGTTCTTTATGGTTCAAGACAGCTTAAAAAAGAGGCTTCCAATTCATATAAAGAAGCATCTATTAAATAAGTAGAAAAACGGCTGCTGTAAAAGCAAGCCGTTTTTCTTGTGAAATTAAAGGGTTGAGCGTTTTTTTGTAGAATGATATACTAGGTCTGTTTGTTGGAAGAATATACATACATTTATATTAGATAAAGAAGGGGCAATTATGATGAACAAACGTAATACAATCATTATCACGGTTGTTTCATCTATTCTGTTATCAGCCTGTCAGCAAGAAGAAACAATAAAAGACGGAAATACAATGATAGTAGAAAAAGATGCAAAAAAAGTACTAAACGAACCAAAAACACAGGTAGAAAGCATTCAATCAATTGATTTGAATAAAGAAGCAATGAGCGGAAAATTTATCACAGCCTGGATGACTGATTACTTTTCAGCGTTCGGAAAAGCAATTGATCAAAACTCTTTTAATGATCTAAAAGCTTTTTTGAAAGCGGACAGTTCTTTTTATAAAGAGCAGAATCTTCTTGTTGAAAATTTCACACGACAAGGCATCGAGCAGAAGAAGCAAACGTTCCATATTGTCAATTGGTATGAAGAACCTAACCATGTGTTTAAAATACAAACCCACGAGGAAAGCTTATTAAAACAGCCCGGTAAAGATCCTTACAGCAAAGTTTGTGACCGTCTTTATACAGCTGTTTACCAAAACGATACGTTAAAGTTATCGAGTGTAGAACCATTCGACTTTTCATCTAAACCAAATACAAACACTGAAAATCCCACTACACAAACAACAGATTTACACGACTACGATGGAAAATGGACCACTGGCAATGATAACGGATCTCCTATCATTCAATTTCTTGCTACATCCAACTCGGAAGCGACGATTAAAATAAATTCGTACCAGCCACCTAGCAAAATCCGCGTGTCAACCGTTGAACAAAAAAATATTCGCTTTGAAAATAACCAAGCAACCATTGAATATGAAAATGATGGACAAGGAAATAAAGGCACCATTGTCATTACGCTTAAAGAAAACTCCATTTCGTTACTTGCTAAAACAGATCAAAATAAAAAGGCAAAATGGGGAATTCCAAGCGGTGATTACGTGCTCGATACGTTTGAAAATTAAAGACCATTTTAAGAACAGACTAAATTCGGCGTTGAGGAGGACACCTTATGCATAAAAAATGGACGATCGCATTCGTTCTACTGCTGCTAATGGTTTTGACGGCCTGTGAAGAAAAAGAAACAGTTAAGTTATCCAAACCAACCGAACCTTCCTCAGATGAAGTGATCCCAAAGGATCAAGCTAAGTCATCTATCAAGCCTGATTTTGTATCAGAAAAAAAAGCAGAAAAAACTGCGGTTGAGACGATGAATAAAATTTCAAGTACCTATAAAGAATTAGGCGAAGAGTATGAATGGGATAATGAATCTAACCCTGCTGATTATGAAACGCTAGAAAAAGCGCTAACGCCATATGCAACATCATCTTTAATTGCAACAAAGTTAAAAAGTATCTCCGCTAACTACTACTGTAAAGAATGTAATATGAGCTTTTTCCCTGATGTTAATCATGTTATTCGATTTGAACTTATTAACAATCATGCTGGACAATTTTCGGTGTCAGCCATTGAGCCAATTAGTAAAGAAGGAAGCGGCGGGCTGACCATCTACATGAATTTCAAATACGTAAATAAGCAATGGAAGTTAAATGAATGGGATGAAGTTACCTATCACCAAAAATACCTTAACATTACGGCTGATGAATATATGGAATACGTGAAGTCAATTAATCCTTCTAGCGACATTTCATACCAAGGTGAAACTACTCGCACAAATGAAAAAGGGGAAAAGGAAGAAATCTTGATTTTTAAAGAGAATAATAAAAAATATGCCATCAGCAAAATCAGTTCTCAGCGCATCGACGATTTTAAAGAAGATGAAAAAGAAAAAGAAGAGAAAGAAGAAAAAGAGTTTAATTTAAAAAATATCCAAAAGGTTGATCAAGAAACAGCAGATATTTTTATTGAACATTATTTACGAGATTTAACAAAGTCCATTAACACGAATAAATTTGAACACGTACAGCCATATATCGAGCGGGACAGTGTTCTATGGAATGATCAAAAGCAGCTTGTGAAGATGCTTTATGAAAGGGACATTCGAGAAGAACTTGTTGACTATTCAGTATTAGACGTCGAAACCGCGAGTGAAGAAGAAGGTGAAACGTTCTATACAATCCGAACAAAAGAAGTTATTTCAATTACAACGAACGGTCAAAGTCAAGAAAAAGAGTATTATCGAACGTATACCGTTTCTTATAACGATAAACGGTTGCACTTGACTAAAATTGAATCACTTTAAAAACCATCACGCAGAGCGTGATGGTTTTTATTTACAGATAAGTTCGCAGGATATCAAGATAATTCTTTCCGATCATCGGCTTGTGGCAGTTTTTCTATCCATCCTTTTTTGATCATTATTCGCCCAAAAAAGGAGATCGTTTTTAAATCCCTTAAAATAGAAGCATCGCAATGTCCGGCTACATCTATTCTCATACTAGTTATCATAGCCGCAGCATAATATGTAGTAGCCAAATGAAACAAAAATCCTGCATGAAACACCATTAGTTTATCAGAAAAAAGGGCTACATCAGAATTTGTAATTTCAACATCCAATAAGCGCGGAGACTGCAGATTTTCTTCTTGAAGTAATGAAGAAAAAATATTTATATTTTTACTGGCTGTATGCAGACATTCATCCCTAAAGTTATGGATATCTTTATCGTTGGTTACCTGTTTAAAGCCATTCACAAGCGCTTTAGCTGCAATACTCTTTTTTAAGTTAAAATAAATGTTTCCAGCTTCCATTGAGTTCAACTGTCTTTTATCTCCGAATAGGTCCATAACATATCCCCATTCTGTAATTGATTGACCTCTGTCTGTTTTAGAAAAGTAGGGAGATCGTTGATAAATACCTTTTGATATAAGAATTTCAATAGATTTATTATAAAGATCCATCGCATCAATATTGCATTGATAATAATGGTCACGGATATCTTTGCGTGCTGAAACACTAAAAGATATACTATATCCAGCTAATCCATGCATAGTCATTTCGTGTATATATACTAACCAAAAGGTGTCCGTAAACAAAGGAGGAGCATCTAGATTTACATCTTTATCAGTAAAGCCAATCGGCAAATCTAATTTTTCAGCTTTAAAAATATCTCTAAGCACGTACAAATGTTTTTCAGCCAGTTTTAAAGTAAATTCAAAAAGAGAATAAACCTCAGGATCTTTAACCTTTGCTAACACATATTTACTAATGCAAACAGACATGGTGTCTTGGATGTATTGTGTCCATAAGCTTGTAATTTCTGATGACGTCAATCTACTTTTCTGATTTTCCAAATTCGGTACATCCAATTATTACCTAAACTCCTACTAGTGTTCCCAAAACATTGCTGTCTAACACAATCAAAATACTTTAGTTAACTAACGCAAGATAACTCTTCCTTATCAAGCGTTCATATGATAAAGTAGAGAAATATGCGGAAAATAGAATTATTTTTTACATATAATGGATATTTAAATCAAAATCTTAAAAAATAAGCTTTCTAAATTGAGTTTTGAGAGGTTTTTCAAAACTTCTAATGATATTTATCACGAGTTTAAAAAAGTTCGTTATATTTAATTCTGGATCGTTTTAAAAGCATATCTTTATTTTCGATAATTAGGAGGGGTAAAATGGAAGAATTTGAATTGTCGCCTGTAAAAAATTCGTTTCGTCAGCTTAAAGAGCAGTGGGAAGAGGCAGAGCTGTTGGATGAAGATAACAACTTGAATTTAAAGCACGTTTCAGATGAAGAATTTATTCAGCTCTTTTTTTCGATGCGTATTATCAAAAAATCACTTTCTCCTCATACGATTAGATCTTACAATCAAGACATGAAAACAATTCTGTCTTTTTTCTACGAACGAGAGATTACATTAAAATCGATTGGATTTATGGAAGTCAAATTATTTAATGAAGAAATGATGAATCAATATGCAAATCGAACTGCTGCAAGAAAACTAGAATTTTTTAGAAGAATGCTAGAGTTTGGACACGCTACTCATTTTTATCCTTCGCTGTATACGACGTGGATTGAAAAACCATCTATTGCAAAAGGGCATTACAGCGACAAGGAAAAACAAAATCGCACCGAGTACCGAGAGCTAACCGATCGCGAAGCCCAAGTAATTGTAAATGCGTTAGAATCCGTCGTGCGCATTCGCCAGCATGAAAAGGAATACAAAGCGCGCAACCGCTTAATGGGAATGCTTTTGTATATGAGTGGAATGCGTTCAAGTGAACTGCTGAGTTTAAATTGGGGAAGCTTCCGAGAAGACCGCCGCGGAAATTTGGTTGTAGATGTGATTGGTAAAGGGAAAAAAGAACGCACGATCCCTGTGTTTGATGATGTGAAAGAAACGCTTTTCGCTTATCGGCAAGCGTTAAATGAAAGCACTGGACTAAGTCCTTTTGATACCGAACCGCTTTTTTACTCCATTAAAGAATACTATCGTACCGGCGAAAAAAAACGATTATCCTATACAACTTTGTATCGAACGATTAAATCAGCTGTTTATAAAGTAAAAGGAAACGCATCTATTTCTCCTCATTGGTTTCGTCATACCTTTATTACAAACAGTTTAGCTAATGACGTTCCGCTTGCGGTTGTGAAGCAAGTAGTGGGGCATTCTTCTATTGCTACAACGAACGTTTATCTTGAAAAACTTCAAGAGGATACGGTATACGACGCTTTTCGGAAATCGGGCTATCGCTAATTACTTATAATATTTTTATGTAAACTAAAAACAAATATATTTTCATTTTTACTGCTTATGCGTATGAAATAAGTTGGATAAATGAATAAGTTACTTTTCCTACAATATAATGGTAGAAAGTCGATAAAGGAGGGAGCTACCTATGACGGCTAAACATCCGCTTCACTACCATTTCGGAGAAGTAACGGAGCTTTTTCATTACATATATGAAGTTTGTGAAACAGCAGGTATTTATATTGACTGGAGCGGAACAGCCCAAACCGTTCAGCTATACCGAAGCAAAGAGTCTTTTTTATCGGGAGAACGCTATATCGGAGCTATTCAGTATGAAGGAAGCAATCAGTTTCAAAAAAGGTGGCCTTCTACTGTCAGCTTGAGATTTCGACGTGCGAACTTGTCGTTTATTTTAAAATATTGTTTAGAACAAATTGAAGACTACCGCAAAGATACGAACAAAGAACCCTTCATTAATCCAAACGCAGAATCCATCGCTTTTAAATTCACCTCTTTAACAGATGAAACCAAACAAGTGATTTCAAAAATTAAAGAAGTACTATGCATCGCCAACTACGTATAAAACCCCGCAGAATTTTACCTGTGGGGTTTTGGGTATTTAACGCAGGTCTTCTGCGTCTTGAAGCAATTGTTCGGCGCGGAATTCAAGTTTTTGTAAAGTGTCGGTATAAATTTTCACCTGCTGCTCGTTTAGCTGGGATGTTAATTCGGAAAATACCTGTTCTACAGCAGGCGTCACTTCTGTTTTTAAACGCAGGCCGTCTTCTGTTATTTGAATAAAAAACGAGCGGCGATCTTCTGGGTTTCTAACACGCTGAATCCAATTTTGTTTTTCTAGTAAATCTAAAATTTTAGTCAGCGTCGCTTGATCTTTATCTGCTCGCTCAGCTAATTGCTTCTGCGTACTATATTCAGCTTCTGATACGCGTTTTAAAACGGTCCACTGTTCTGGCGTAATTCCAAAAGGACGCAAGCGTGCGGCAACCACTCTGCTTAAGCGCTTACTTGTACGAACTGTGGGAATGCCGAATATTTCTTCTAACGATTCCATATAAAACCTCCTGCATACATACCTGCTGTGATTATATCAGCTCTTTTAATTTCTGTAAATTTGTTTGTAAAGGTGACGACTTATAAAAATAAATTTGTAGAATAAATTGCAAATACACTAGACTTATTGTGTGTATCCTTGTAATCTAGTGTAAGAATAGTTAAACTTTTTCAAAAACAGTAGGGGGTACACACATCCATGATTAAGGCGGTATTTTTCGACTTAGATGACACGCTACTTTGGGATCAAAAAAGCGTAAAAGAAGCATTCGTTGCAACATGTACATATGCAAGTGAGAAATATAATCTGAAACCTGAAGAACTAGAAGAAGCAGTGCGTAAGGAAGCAAGAGAATTATATGCTTCGTATGAAACCTATGAATTTACGCAAATGATCGGCATTAATCCGTTTGAAGGATTATGGGGGGATTTTTTAGACGATCATGATGAATTCCGCAAAATGAAAGATATTGTTCCTACTTATCGCAAAGAAGCATGGACTCGAGGTCTTCGTGCCCTAGGAATTCACGATGATGCTTTTGGAGCGGAACTAGCCGAGCGTTTTCCGTTAGAGCGCCGCAAAACACCTTTTGTGTACGAAGAAACGTTTGAAGTGCTTGATCAATTAAAAGGAAAGTACAAGCTGCTGCTGTTAACAAACGGTTCACCTGACTTACAAAATACCAAATTAGACATTACATCAGAACTGGTTCCATATTTTGATGAGATTGTGATTTCAGGGGCATTTGGTCGCGGTAAGCCGGATCCGTCTATTTTCGATCATGCTTTATCACTTATGGATTTAAAGAAAGATGAAGCAATTATGGTTGGAGATAATTTAATGACAGATATCTTGGGTTCTTCTCGTGTTGGAATGAAATCTGTATGGATTAATCGTCATGATAAAGAGCGAAATGAAGTCATTCCTACTTACGAAATTACCCATTTAAGTGAACTGCATTCAATTTTAGATGAACTAAATTCATAATACAAACAAAAAAGAGGCGTAAATCGTCTCTTTTTTGTTATAAAAATAAGTACAGAAGTCTCTGCAGGTTCTATATCCGTTCAAAATCCCCCTGACTTCAGTCAAGATTATTAATTACATACAGAAAAAAACGCCTGTCTTTTGTTTTATAGAAAAAGAAGGCGTTTTTTTGTAAAACCATCTTGTTTGTCATAGAAAGAGCAAACCATACTAAAACCCCTGAATAAAAAGAAGGAATATACAAGGGAAGCGGAGCAAACGATAGACACAAAAAGAAAAAGAGAATAGATATAAAGCGCGTTAGTGTAGTCAAGTTCAAAAAGAACGTGTATCATTGTAACTGCTGGTAACAAAAGATAGACATAGAATATAAATAAAAAGTTATGAGAAAGGAAAAGGTGCGTACATCACGTTAAAGACATATGAACAATAAACATACAAAAACAACTACTGAATTTAGTAATAAAAAAATAAACATGCATTTAAATAGAAAGCTATCAGCCGCTATTATAGCTGCGTTTCTTTTTACTTTACTTTTTTGTTTTATGCCAGGTATAAAAGAGTCAATTCCCAATTTTTCTATAAAAAAAACCAATCCGCATTTCATTGATTTATTTCCTTTATACCTTTTATTTTTTACACCCTTCTTTTTAATAATGGGTACGTTAGGCACGGTTATCGTTGATTTATTAGTCAGTGCTTTTGTGAAAGACCGTAGTAAAAAAATTGATTTAATCATGTCATTCATATTTCACGCCATTTTTGGGTTATTAATGTTTGAATTCGGAATGATGGGCGTCATTCTTATTTTTATTGTTGATCGCATTCTTTCAATCCGTAAAGAAAACTATTCTTATTTATATCCACTGGGTTGCTTAGTACTGTCGGCTATTATTGGAACTCTTGTCTATTTCATTTCTACTATCGTTTAATAAAAAAGAGGCCCAATTGTTAGACTATATCTAACTTTTTAGGGTCTCTTTTTTGTTTTTTCTTGAAAGTTTGATTTACTATGCGAACGTTTGATAAATCAAAAAGATATTTAAACAAATGACTAATGCAGCTATCACCCAAGCTACAGCCGTTGTAGCTTTATGATTAACCAATCCGCCCATGATTTTTTTGTTGCTTGTAAACATGATAAGAGGAACGAGCGCAAAGGCAATTCCGAACGATAAAATAACTTGACTGACAACTAGTGCACTTGTTGGATTTACGCCAAGTCCGATAATCAAAAGCGGCGGAATAATTGTAATGAACCGGCGAAGATATAAAGGAATTCTGCGTTTAATAAATCCTTGCATGATGACATCTCCAGACATTGTTCCGACCGAAGAACTTGAAAGTCCTGAAGATAATAATCCAACTCCGAACGCAATAGCTGCAAAGGGACCAATTAAATGTTCAAATTGTGTAAAAGCCACGTCCAAATCTTGCACGTTTAGTCCGTTTTTAAAGAATAGAGCGGCTGCGACAATCAGCATGCTTGCATTAATTGCACCAGCAATAATCATGGCAATCACAATATCAATAAATTCAAAGCGGAAAATCGCTTTTTTCTCCGATTCTGTAGTTCCTACCACGCGGCGCTGCGTAAGAGCTGAGTGCAAATAAATCGCATGTGGCATAACTGTAGCACCTAAAATTCCAGAGGCTAACAGCACGCTGTCTGTTCCGTGAAATTGAGGGACAAATAGGCCGTGGACAACACTTGCGCCGTCTGGATGCGCAAGAAACATTTGAGTCCCAAAAGCTAATACCACAATAAAAACCATCGCCGCAATAGCTGCTTCTAGCAGTCGAACACCTCGTCTTTGTAACTCTAAAATAGCAAAAGAACCTACCGCTGCGATAAGTGCAGCAGGGAACAAAGGAATATGAAATAATAAATAAATTCCAAGAGCAGCCCCAATAAATTCTGCTAAATCCGTCGCCATAATGACCAGTTCTCCTTGTATCCAAAGCCCAAAAGAAACGAAGGACGGAAAGTGTTCCTGTGCTATCTCGGGTAAATTCAAGCCCGTTGCAATCCCTAATTTAGCTGATAACGATTGAATTAGGACAGCCATTAAATTAGAAATTAATACAACCCAAAGCAGCATGTATCCATATTGAGAGCCTGCTGCAATGTTAGTAGCAAAATTACCTGGATCAATATAAGCAACCGCTGCGATAAAAGCAGGACCTAAGAAAGGCAATAATCGCTTAATTCCTTTTGTTTTACCCGACAATACGTCTTGAGCACTTAGCTGCATAGCTGATAATGCTTTACTGCCGTTTTGATCTTTCATGTCTAGTGCTCCTTTCTTTGATGAACAATAAATAGCCCAAGCTAATTTTTTTATATGAAGTATAAAATGTTTCCTTAATGCAAATTATATGCTAGCAAAGGTTCTTTTGACAATAAAAAAGTTCAATAAAAAATATAGACAATTTCCACGTGATTTTTATCCCGTTTGGCACAATTCTTTAAAGACACAGCTGTGACAGGAGGCAGCCGTATCCGCTTGAGGGAAATGCTCAAGCGAAAGAGGCTGATTTACCTCTGAGTGTTCCAAAAAAGCTTTCATATAGTCAATGCTTGTATTAACTTGTCGAAGAACAGCTTCAATTTGGTGAAGAGTAAGCTGATACGTACGCGCACTGCCTGAAAGCAAATATTCGTTTCGGACTTTTATTCGATCAACGGAAATATTATATTCAGCTAGCACGTAGAGAGCGTATATCGCCAGTTGAAACAAATCATCTTTTGTTTGTTTACTTGTTTTCCAATCAACAATCGTAAATTCGTCTGTAATTGGATTTTTAAAAAGAGAATGAAAAGGCGCATATACTTTATGATCATACACATTTATAGAACGAAACGACTGATGAGGCTCTACTTCTAAAGAAGGTGAGGATACGATGTCGCAAAACGATTTACTTTGTAAAAAGTTATGCACACAAATGTGTACCCGCTTTTGCATGTCTTTAAGATCTTTTTTAGAAATATAGCCGTTTTCGTAGAATTCTAAAAGCATCTTATACTGAGCAGGCTTATGATACCAAAGCTCTCCATAGTCAGTGGAATCACGCAGTGCGTTATTTAGTAGCTGCTGCACTTTCTCGACTAAGTTTTGTTCACTCGGGACAAGCTGTGTAGATGTATAGTCAGAAATAGCCTCTGTAATCACTTGACGGACGGCTTGTCCTACGTACATAGATAAAGTAGAAACTTTTTTTAATCGATAAGCGCTTTGAGACTGTGCAGAAGCGCTGTCAAGCCATCCGTTATGTGAGACATAATAATGATATGCATACTTTCGTTTGCACTGTGTAATCATTTTATGCCTGGAGTACGACCATGAAAATTCAGGGAAATCAGTGATTTGAAACAAGCTATTCACATCCTTTTTCAAAAACTGCGCATAGGTTGGTCTATTAGTGTATTCGTACATGAATTAAAATAGACTAAAAATGTAGAAAGTGAATAGCTACGCATGCATATTATTTTGTGGATTCTCGCGAAATATGTATAAATAGAAAAAACTATTTAAAAATTGATTGCTTTTTTCTGCTGCTAGTGTTATATTAATAAAGCGATGAGCTAATTTGTGTAAGTCGAAGGATATGCTTTCGAGCTAAACGTGTGAATGTGGTCACACGGTCCCCGCCACAAACGCATCAAAGACGTCCTGCGTGGACGTCTTTTTCATTTTATAAAAAAAGAGAGCATATTGCTCTCTTTTTTTATAACTTTTTGATCCCTTTTATCATTTTTCCTCTTTTATTTACTGCAACCAAACTTACTGTATTTGCACATTTGCCGCATATTGTATTGTTCCTCTTGTAGAGTTAATCACAATATCTACAACGTAAAAACCTTGATTTTTAGGAATCTTAAATTCATTATTTTTGACAAACAGCTTGGTTTTTTCGCCGTTATTTTTCCATATATGCACACTCATACCACGAATATAAGCGCCGTCTAGGTTGGAAAAATGGAGCTTAACCAATTGTTGCTGCTTCAATGGGATGCTTTTTTGCTGCGATATGTATGTATATAAATCATATACATTTATTTCTTTTTTTGTTGTTGAACGGCCGTTTGACCAGTTGATAGAACCTTTGTGAAGGTGATAGGTATGTTCGTTGACCGCAAGCGCAGCTTCAGGTTTGTTTTGATCGTATTCTTCCTCTAGAAAGAAAGCGCTGTTCTTAAGTAAAAGTAAGAAGAACACCATAACAGCTCCTAGACCGCTTAAGACATATACACCACGTTTTGCGGATTGTACTTTCATAATAATTTCCTTTCACAGACCTATAATTAAGGAGGATAGGTACATAAAATTTCCACTTTTTCTATTCTAAACGATTACAAATAAAATTACATTTATTGCTTTCTTTCTTCACAAAAAACAGGATAATAGTCATATGTTTGCTATAAAATATCTCCTTAAATCCAATTCAAACCTATAGAAAAGGAAGGAAAATGGAAATTGAAAGAGGGAATCTAAAAAATTTACAGAAGTTGATAAGTGATTTAAAATTATACAGAGGAAAAAAGTATTTCAAAAAAAGGGAGATTAGTAGGTTTTTTGTTCTACTTCCACTTCTTAAAAAGTCGTATTTTTCGTAAGAAACTGTAAAGCTATATTTTATAAAGGTGAACCAATACATATACAAACAAAAGGGACACAGAAAAAGGGGGATCAGCATGGAAATTAGAGAACTGGAATTACATGATGCTGCAAACTTTGTAGATTTGCTTAAACAGATTGAAGAAGAAAGTAAGTTTATGCTGTTCGAAAGCGGAGAGCGAAAGCTGAGTACAGATCAGCAGGAGAAAAACATCGAAATCTTTAAGCAGCAGCCAAACTCTACGATTATTGTAGCAGAAGAAAGCGAGATGCTTGTGGGATATATAGCTGCAACAGGGGGCGAAGCTAACCGAAACGCTCACATCGCTTCTTTGACATTAGGTATTCGAAAGACGTTTCAAAATCAAGGGATTGGGACGGCTTTAATTGGTGCACTCGAAGAATGGGCGAGAGAACATCATATTCATCGTCTTGAACTGACAGTCGCTATACAGCATGAAAAGGCTCTTTCTTTATATGATAAAGTAGGATTCGAAATTGAAGGAACAAAAAAACATTCACTGCGAATTGGCGGTTTGTTTATTGATGAATACTATATGTCCAAATTGCTCAACTAAAAAAGAAACGACGTTTAAAGACGCCGTTTCTTTTTTAACTACCTCTATAAATTTGGTATCCCCACGGTGACACAAGCAAAGGGACGTGATAATGTTCTTGTTCAGAAGACAATCCGACTCGAACAGAAACCTGATTTAAAAAGGGAGGATTTGTTGTTTGGACCTCTTGTGTTTTATAATATTCCCCAATATGAAACAAAAGTTCATAATCTCCTGATTCAAACGCTTCAGAAGAGAAGAGCGGAGTTGCTAACCTCCCGTCTTCATTTGTAGTACCGTGTGAAATTTTTATTCGTTTACTTTCCGACTGAATATGATAAAAATCAACTTTGACAAAAGCAGCCGGACATCCGTGGGTAAGATCTAAAATATGCGTTGTGATTTTAGTCATGCTCGTTTCTTTGTCTCCTTATCTTCAGTAATTTTATCAGTTAAGCGAAAGAAAGCAATTTTATATACTTCTTCTAACGCTGTATCAAACTCTATTTGCTTGGTATTTAGTAAACGACTTTGCATTGCCTCGTAGACATCTTCTTTTTGTTTACCTCGTACTGCCAAAATAAAAGGAAAAGGAAACTTCTCCATATACCTTCCATTAAGAGAAGAAAACTGTTCATACTCATTTTGTGTTAAGTTTTGTAAGCCTGCCTTGGTTTGTTCTTCAGTAGAAGCAGATGTCATAGCGATATTTTCACCTAGATTTGGATGAGCCTGAAGCAACTTAAGTTGTTTTTCTACAGATGCTTGCGCTACAATTTCTTTCATCTTTCCGTGAAGTTGTTCAACGGAAGAGAAAGGGCGCTTAGAATAAGCCTCTTCTGCCACCCAAGGTGAATGTTCAAATATATCACCAAGTAGTGAAACAAAATGATTCTTGCTAAGCTGATTTACATACTGCACAGATACGTTATTCATACTACGCCACCTTTATTTTATTTCTGAATAATCTGTCTTCTCTAAAGAGACAGAAGGTACTTTTCGTTCAAGCGATGCGTTAAAAAAGAGATTTAATAAAATTGCAGCTAGACTTCCCGTAATAACTCCATCACTTACAATTACGCGCAAAGCACTTGGGAGCTGAGCGAATAAATCAGGTACCACCGTTACGCCAAGGCCGAGTGAAAGAGAGCACGCAATAATCAGCAAATTTTCTTGTTTGGCCAAATCAACAGCACTTAGCATTTTGATGCCTGATGAAATAACTAAACCAAACAACACGACCATTGCTCCTCCTAAAACAGGAGTAGGAATAATAGTTGTAAAAGCAGCTATTTTAGGAACAAGTCCCAGTAGTACGAGAATGAAGCCGGCTACCACCACTACATTTTTTGTTTTTACTTTTGATAATTGAACCAGTCCTACATTCTGAGCGAATGTATTGTAAGGGAAAGCATTAAATAGCCCTCCAAGAACAATGGCGATTCCTTCGGCACGGTAGCCTTTTGTAAAATCTTTTTCCGTTAATTCCCGATCACACAGCTTTCCTAACGCTAAAAATACGCCTGTAGATTCAATAATAATGACCAAGCATACGACGATCATCGTTAAAATGGGCCCAATTTCAAAAGTGGGCATCCCGAAATAAAAAGGAGTGGGAATGTGCAGCCAAGAAGCTTCATTAAAGTTAGTGAAATCAACTTTCCCCATTAATACAGCAGCTATTGTTCCGGCTACAATTCCGATTAATACGGAAAGAGAGCGAAGAAAACCGCTGAAAAATCGATTTAAAATTAAAATAAGCGCTAGAACACCAAAAGAAAGAAGAAGATTAGAAAGAGAACCAAAATCTTTGCTCCCCACTCCTCCTGCCATATTTCGGACAGCGGATGGTACAAGCGATAAACCAATCATCGTCACAACCGTTCCGGTGACAACAGGAGGGAAAAACTTAATAATTTTGCCTAAAAAACTTGCTGCCAGTACGATAAAAATACCACCAGCAATAATCGCTCCGTAAACAGCACTAATTCCATATTGAGTTCCAATTGCAATCATAGGAGTCACCGCTACAAATGAGCTTCCAAGTACAACAGGAAGACCAATTCCAAACCACCTGTTCGTCCAAGCCTGCAGCAGCGTAGCTAGTCCGCATGTCAGTAAATCAATAGCCACGAGATAGGATAAGTCATGGGCATTTAAATTCAATGCGCGTCCCACCATCAACGGAACGAGAATGGCGCCCGCATACATAGCAAGTACGTGCTGTAATCCCAATGAAGCTAGTCGAAACGGTCGATTTTGGTTATTCACCTAAAAACCTCCTTTAATTATATCACATGTAATGTTAATAAATATTACATTTAAAATGATACATTAATAGTAAAATGTTTTTTGATAGATGTCATTAGTCAAGTTGACTAAAAACAGAAGAAACAATATCTGATTTTATACAATGTAGAGAGAAGCAGTGAAGCTATTGTGTAAAAAGATGTTACATTCTTTTTTTAGTATCAACCCTTAATATCAAGTGATATAATTTTTGTATATATTTTCAAATAATAGAGAGAAGAGGAAACATTTATGTATAATGTCGCGGCTCACACATGTAAATTTTTATTGAAAAGGAGAGGGAAGTTTCACGTAAGGAACAGAGAGTATCTGCCAATGGATACAGGCTTTGTGATCGCTTGTTCGCATAAAGGATGGGTAGACGTCGTAGCGCTTGGTACCGCAGTTTTGCCGCACCAAATTCATTTTATGGCAAAAAAGGAGCTATTTAATCATATACTTACTAGTAATGTATTAAAAAAACTTAACGCATTCCCAGTAGATCGTAATAATCCAGGACCCAGCAGCATTAAAACACCTATTAAATTGGCAAAACAAGGACAAATAGTAGGGGTTTTCCCTAACGGCACGCGAACAGAGGAAGACGTTCCTCTGAAAAGAGGGGCAGTCACTATAGCAAGTATGGCAAAGGTTCCTATTGTACCCGCAGTTTACAAAGGACCCGCAAATGTAAAAGAGCTATTTTCAAAGGATCCCATTGTCATTTCCTTTGGAAAGCCTATCTACCTTGCTGAAGGAAAACTGACAAAAGATCGGCTCGCCGACGTGTCAAATCACTTAACAGCTTCGATTCGTGCGTTAGAGGAAACAGAAAAATAACTTCATAGCGGAGGTGCATCATGAAGGATTGGGTACAGAGAAAGCTAAACGATGTGATTAGTGATGATGTGCAGGCAAAAATGAAAGAAAAGATGGCTGAAAGCGGTGTAACCGTTCCTATATCCGCTTCTATGCTAATGCGAATTTTTCAAAAGCAAATGACAAAGCAAGATCAAATTCAGCAATTTTCTATTTCATTTCAAGACTCCTATATTCACGTGAATGGAATTATTAAAAAATTTCTGGTGAGAATTCCATTTTCTATTGTGCTAGAACCTCTTGAAGCAAAAGAACGTACGCTTGTATTCAAAATCCATGAAATGAAACCTCTTAATCAAAATTGGATCAACTATCGAATTTTTCACAAGCCGCCCGTTACTACGTATGAAGAAAAACAAATTCATATCAACCTCAATGAAATTGATAAAGTAAAGGTCATTCCAGTAGGGAAAATCAAACAATTTTCAATACAAGATGAAAAGCTTCGAGTGAAAATTGGTTTATAAATGGTTGTAAATAAAATGTAGAAATAGTTTTTTTAGAAAGAAAACCTTTTCAGTTCAGCACTTAATTCGATTAGGTGCTATTTCTTTATAATTTTTATAAAATTTTTAGAATTTTTCGTCTCTAACTATTGTGACACGCTTCCCTAAAGTTGTACAATGTAACTTATATAGAGGTTTAAGTGAAAAACCCGTAAATATAAAGAGCAAGGAGAAACAACTATGACAACTTATTCAATCGATGTAACACTAAGTCAAACGAAAAAAGAAAAGCCGCAATCTGATCAATTGCAGTTCGGGAAAGTCTTTACGGACCATATGTTCATTATGGATTATACAGAAGGCCAAGGATGGCACGATGCTCGTATTGTACCTTATCAACCTATCACATTAGATCCAGCATCCATGATCTTTCATTACGGGCAGTCTGTTTTTGAAGGACTAAAAGCATATGTAACAAAAAAAGAGCAAGTATTATTATTTAGACCAGATGAGAATTTCAAACGTTTAAATAAATCAAACGATCGTCTTTGTATTCCTCATGTTGACGAAGACTTAGCGCTAGAAGCGTTAAAACAGCTGATTAAAATTGACCGCGAATGGATTCCTACTGCTGAAGGTACATCACTATACATTCGTCCATTTGTCATCGCGACAGAGCCTTACTTAGGAGTAGCGCCATCTGACCGCTACCAATTTATCATTATTCTATCTCCAGTTGGCTCATATTATAAAGAAGGGATTGCTCCTGTAAAAATTGCGGTTGAAAGCGAATTTGTTCGTGCTGTAGCCGGAGGGACAGGGACAGCTAAAACAGGCGGAAACTATGCTTCAAGCTTAAAAGCTCAGCAGCTTTCTGACTCAAAAGGCTATTCACAAGTACTGTGGTTAGATGGAGTTGAACGCAAGTACATTGAAGAAGTAGGAAGCATGAATATTTTCTTCAAAATCGATGGAGAAGTAGTAACGCCATCTGTGAACGGAAGCATTCTAGAAGGAATTACGCGTAAATCCATCATTGAGCTGCTAAAACACTGGGATATGCCTGTAACTGAGCGCCGTATTTCTATGGAAGAAATTAAGCAAGCTTATTCCGAAGGTAAACTAGAAGAGGCGTTTGGAACAGGTACAGCTGCAGTTATTTCTCCAATTGGCGAACTATTTTGGAATAATGAGAAAATGGTCATCAACGGTGGAAACACAGGAGAAGTATCACAAAAACTGTATGACACTCTAACAGGTATTCAAAATGGTACAGTGAAAGATCCATTCGGCTGGGCAGTGGAAGTAGAATAAATTTCGATAATCGAATATCTTTTTACGTAAAAGAAGCGGGACAGCTCCCGCTTCTTTTTTTGTTTGCTGTCGAATAGTCCAAAAGAAATAAGTTATTTTTGAATATTTAGAACTATTTATATACTTTTATTGTAAAATAAAATATAATTATCCTTATAAAAGCAATACGTTGTCTGTAGTGAAATTCACAGCATTACTTATTCGTTATAAGGGGGAGAACAAAATGCTTTTTTTATCACATGATGAAAAAATTAAACAGCTGGCTTCACACTTAGCTGAACGACTCGAATGAGAATTAAACCAAGAAACCTCATATGAACAAATGCACGTGCTCATCGGCTATTTGTTTGCTTCTCATTTAATCGAGCACCGTCCTACTGGTTATTACGTAAGGTCTCAATACCCTGAGCAGCTAAAAGATTTATATGAAACTTTACACGTCCATCAATAAATTATCTCTTCCTCTTTTGTCCTATATCGTGTAGAATTTTAGAAAATATATGATTTTCTAGTTAATGGCAGAGCTAGGATATATCGTGGTGTGGCATTTACCTTTAAATGATTAAGTAATGGCTTTAGAGGTGAATAATGTTAGCGCAGATCAAAGAAATGAGTTTAGATAAAAATCGTCGTAATCCACATTACCGCGTGTTGTTGCAGTGTCCAGACGGGAGTGAACTATTCATTCACTTTAATTATACATACCGATCAAAAATATATTGGTCAAGAGATGTATATTACAACAATGTTCATAAAAAATCTCAGCTTGCTTGGTATACCCAAAGCGTAGAGGAAATGACTGCTCAGCAGTTTCTTGAAGAGCTAGGAACTAAAGTAAATGAACATTTCAACTTTACACTGCGACGATAACCAAAAAAGCGCCCTTTAACAAGGGGGCTTTTTTGGTTGGTTATTTTATATAATTAAAGACAAAATAATACATTTTCTCTTTAATAATAGTCATTTTTTCCTTACTTTTTTTTATCAAAATTGGCGAGATACTCCGTTTAAGTTATCTATCTAGTGATGAAGAGACGGGTTGTGTTTTATCGCTAACTTTTATATAATGAACGTACAAAACCCTCTATTTATATCGGAAATAGAGGTGTTTTTACTATGAAAAAGATACAAAATGGCAAAATATCTGCGGATGAACATCATTTTTCGCAAAAAAATTAAAATAATGTAAAAGTTTATGTTAAAATGGCAATGTTGCGTGAACGAATTAACTAAATTTACGCAAGAATGCTATTTACATACGTAAGAAGGAGAGAGATTTAAGATGGCAAAGACGTTAATTTTTGGACATAAAAATCCTGACACAGATACAATCTGTTCTGCAATTGCATACGCTGATTTAAAGAATAAATTAGGTGTAGACGCTGAACCAATTCGATTAGGCGATATTAACGGTGAAACGCAATTTGCTCTTGAAAAGTTCAACGCTGAACTACCACGTTTCGTTGATGAAGTATCTAAAGAAACAAATGAAGTTATTTTAGTGGACCACAACGAACGCCAACAAAGTGCAAACGATATTGATCAAGTTCGTGTACTTGAAGTAATTGATCATCACCGTATTGCTAACTTTGAAACAGCAGATCCTTTATACTATCGTGCAGAGCCAGTTGGATGTACGGCAACAATCTTAAACAAGATGTATAAAGAAAACGGCGTAGAAATCGAACCTAACATAGCAGGTCTTATGCTATCAGCTATCATTTCTGATTCTTTATTATTCAAATCACCAACTTGTACAGACCAAGACGTTGCAGCTGCTAAAGAATTAGCGGAAATTGCAGGCGTAGATGCAGAAGAGTACGGATTAGCAATGCTGAAAGCTGGAGCTGACTTAGGCGATAAAACAGCTTCACAATTAATTTCATTAGATGCTAAAGAATTCAGCATGGGTACAAGCAAAGTAGAAATTGCACAAGTGAATGCAATTGACGTAAATGACGTTTTAGTACGCAAAGTGGAACTAGAAGAAGCTATTACTAAAACAATCGAAGAAAAAGGATTACAATTATTCCTTTTAGTTGTTACAGATATTTTAAACAGCAACTCTACTGCATTAGCATTAGGTTCTGCTGCTTCAAAAGTAGAAGAAGCGTACAACGTAACGCTTGAAAACAATACAGCGGTCTTAGAAGGCGTTGTATCACGTAAGAAACAAGTAGTACCTGTATTAACATCTGTATTTGCTTAATAAAAAAACGGTTCGTGTCTACACACGAACCGTTTTTTTGTCTATTTGCACGTTAAGCCAATTTAGTATATCTTCTATCACTTCATCTTTATTTAATTCATTTAGCAACTCATGACGGCACTCTTTAAAAAAGCGGTAGCTTATATCCTGCAATCCTGCTTTTTTAAAGTCGTTATATACTTTTAGTACACCTTTTGTATAGCTGCCTACTGGATCTTGTTCTCCAGATATCAAATAAATAGGCAGGTTTAATGGAACTAGCTTTATATTAGCTAAGTTAGAGATTTGTTTGATTCCTGTTAGTAAGTCATAGAAAAAACCTGCTGTGAAAATCCCTCCGCAATAAGGGTCATTTACATATAAATCTACAGCATCATTATCTTGACTTAACCAATCAAAAGGCGTTCGAGCAGGATGAAAGGATTTGTTGTACTGTCCAAAAGAAAGTTTATCAAGCAATGGACTAGCAGATCGTAACCCTTTTCTTTTTTTCTCCATTTTCGCAGCTAATATGCCGCCCCGCAGTGAAAGGGAAGGAATGCTGCCAGTACCTGAGAGCATCGCACCATGAATGTGCTCTGTATCCAATTGAATATATCTTCTCGTCAGAAAAGACCCCATGCTGTGACCGAAAAGAAAGATTGGTAGGCGAGGGTGTTCCGTTGAAATGTGCTTAGTCAAAGCAATCATGTCATAAACTACGGTGTCAAAACCATTTTCTTCAGCAAAAAAACGCTTTTCTTCATCTTTCAAAGCTGTTTGACCGTGGCCGCGGTGATCATTTCCATATACGATGTAGCCATGTTGAGTTAATACATTAGCAAAGTATTCGTAGCGTCCAATATGTTCGGCCATTCCATGGGCTATTTGGACAACACCTTTTGCAGAATGGTTTTCAACTTCCCATTTTTGTGCAAATATTTCTTTTTCTTGATGACCTCTGTAATAAAAGGATTGTTTCATGCTCAGCATCCACCTTCTGTTTTCCTGTAAAATAAGGGATATATGTATATATTATACTAATTTATGCAGGTGATTTTACTATTTTAAAATAAAAAATGATTATTTTGTCATAAACCTTTACAAACCTTTGTGTGATTTGTTAAATTAGTATTTATATTAAAAATTATTAAACAATTTAAAAAGATTTAGTTTTTAATAGGTTAGATGAATACGGAGGGAATTATTGTGGCAGAATTAAGAAGTAACATGATCAAAAAAGGATTCGACAGAGCACCGCACCGCAGCCTACTGCGCGCAGCTGGTGTAAAAGAAGAGGATTTCGGCAAACCGTTTATTGCGGTTGTCAATTCATATATTGATATTGTACCAGGTCATGTTCACTTACAAGAGTTTGGTAAAATCGTAAAAGATGCGATTCGCGAAGCTGGTGGCGTACCTTTTGAAATGAACACTATCGGTGTAGATGACGGTATTGCGATGGGACATATCGGTATGCGTTATTCATTACCAAGTCGTGAAATCATTGCTGACTCAGTTGAAACGGTAGTATCTGCTCACTGGTTTGATGGAATGGTATGTATTCCAAACTGTGATAAAATCACGCCTGGGATGTTAATGGCTTCATTACGTCTGAATATACCGACAGTTTTTGTTAGCGGCGGACCAATGAAGGCTGGCGTAACGAGCGACGGTCGTAAGATTTCTCTTTCTTCAGTATTTGAAGGCGTAGGAGCTCATCAAGCGGGTAAACTTGATGATAAAGGATTGCTTGAATTAGAACAATTCGGCTGTCCGACATGCGGATCTTGTTCAGGAATGTTTACAGCGAACTCAATGAACTGCTTAGCTGAAGCGTTAGGACTTGCTTTACCTGGAAATGGTACAATCTTAGCAGTTGCTCCTGAACGTAGAGAATTTGTTAAAAAATCAGCTAAACAGCTTATGGAATTAATTAAATTAGATTTAAAACCACGTGATATCGTAACAGAAAAAGCAATCGACAACGCATTTGCTTTAGATATGGCGTTAGGTGGTTCTACAAATACAGTTCTTCATACGCTAGCTCTTGCGAATGAAGCTGAAATTGATTATCCGTTAGAGCGTATCAATGAAGTAGCGGAACGCGTGCCTCACTTGGCAAAACTCGCTCCTGCTTCAGATGTATTTATTGAAGACTTACATGAGGCAGGAGGCGTATCGGCTGCTCTAAACGAGCTATCTAAAAAAGAAGGAGCTCTTCATTTAGATACGATGACGGTTACTGGAAAAACGCTAGGCGAAAACATTGCAGGATGCGATGTAAAAGATTATAACGTTATTCATCCAATCGATAAGCCGTTCACAGAAAAAGGCGGACTTGCTGTATTGTTTGGTAACTTAGCTCCAGACGGCGCGATCATTAAAACAGGCGGTGTTCAAGATGGCATTACTCGCCACGAGGGACCGGCAATTGTATTTGAGTCTCAAGACGAGGCGCTGCACGGTATTGCTAACGGAAAAGTAAAAGAAGGACATGTCGTAGTCATTCGTTATGAAGGACCAAAAGGCGGACCGGGAATGCCTGAAATGTTAGCTCCAACTTCTCAAATTATGGGAATGGGACTAGGTGCAAAAGTAGCATTATTAACAGACGGACGCTTCTCTGGCGCTTCACGTGGATTATCAATTGGCCACGCATCTCCAGAAGCTGCTGAAGGCGGACCGCTAGCATTTGTAGAAGATGGTGACCACATCGTGATTGACATTGAAGATCGTTCGATGAATGTTCAAGTTTCTCCAGATGTTTGGGCAGAACGAAAAGCAAACTGGAAAGGCTTTGAGCCAAAAGTGAAAAAAGGCTATCTTGCAAGATATTCTAAACTTGTAACTTCTGCAAGCACAGGCGGAATTATGAAAATCTAATAGCACAAAAAAAGGCTCTCTACGGAGAGCCTTTTTCTTTACTAAAGCAACTGTGCAAAAGAGTTTTTAACACGTAAACTCTTTTTTCATAATAACGTGTGGAATACCGTCTTCCATAAAGACATCAGAAGCAGTCTTATACCCTAATTTATGATAAAAAGGTTCAGCCTGAACTTGACCGTGAAGCTTAGATTGAGTTAATCCTTCTTTTTTCGCTGCTTCTTCTAAGCTGGTGACCACTTCTTTTCCAAGTCCATATTTTCTAAATTCTTTTAATACACATACCCGCTCTATCTTAGCGAAACCGTCTAATATGCGGAATCTTCCAGAAGCAGCTGGTTCGTTGTTATAATAAATCAACATATGTTTTGCCGTTTCTTCATGCTCATCAAATTCATCTTCTAACGGCACTCCTTGTTCTTCAACAAACACTGTTTTACGTATATGAAATACGTCTTCAAGCTGCTCTTTTGCTATAACATGCTTAATTTTCATCGAAAACCCTTCCTTTGCTGCGAATTTATGATTCTTTTTTGTATAATAAAGATATCTAATATAAAAAAGTATAAAGGAAAAACGAAATGTTGTAAATGCAACAAAAATAAACAAATGAAATATTGCGTAAATCATGTTTAATTTCTCGCTGTTTGAACTGTATCAGTAGCATTAAATTTAAATGTTAAGCGCAGTATCATCAAAAAATAGCACTTTAGCTTTTAATAAACTTTAAAAAGAGTTAAAATCAACTGAAACATGTTAAAAAAGCAAAGAAAAGGGATTATGAAGCGTCGTGGCTCTACATAACTTGTAAAAAGAGAAATATTTAAAATAGTAGTGGGATGAAAAAGGGGAATGTATCATGCAAATAACCTTAGTGTATAAAGATGAACAATCGAATAAATTTTGGAAAGTTGAAAGAAGAGACAGCAAGTTAGTCATTCACTTTGGAAAAGTTGATACAGCCGGTCGAATGCAAGTAAAGGAGTTTGCTTCCAAAGAAGCTTGTGAAGCTGAAGCTGAAAAGCTGATTCGTGCAAAATTGAAGAAAGGATATAAGCCTTTAACTTGTTCAATGCAAGTAATGAAAGACAGCACGATGTCAGAGGGTCTCTTTTGGGAACTGATAAAAAAGGCGAAGACAAAATTAGATGTCGACGAGCAAATGGAATGGCTCCGCTCCACGCTAGCAAAGCGTTCTGAAAAGGACATTTTTCGTTTTGATCAGCTATTAAATCAGCATTTTGATCAATCCTATACTTCTTCATTGTGGGCAGCAGCTTATATTGTAATGGGCGGTTGTTCAGATGATTGTTTTGATTATTTTAGAGCTTGGCTTTTATATCAAGGAAAAGACATATATTATAAAGCGATTGAATCTCCTGAGACGATGATTTCTGTGCTTAAACCATTAGAAGCAGAAGGCTATGCTCCTCAATTAGAAGAAATACTTTCTGTAGCGTGTGAAGCTTACGAAGAAAAGACAGGTTTAGATAACGACTATTATTATGATAAATATGACCAGTTTGATCCAGTGTGGTACGATGAGCAAGATTTGGATCTTGATTGGGATGAAGATGATGAGGATGGTTTACAGATGCGATTCCCTGTGCTTTGGAGTCGCTATTGGAACAATCATCTTGAATATTAAAAAAGAGGAGATGAAAACCTTTAAAAAGATTTTCATCTCCTCTTTTTTTATTTTGATAGAGTACGTGAAGGGGCGGCCGAAGACAGTTTTGTTTTTTTGTTTAGCATACTGTTCATAATCATTCCAATTACAATTATCGTCATACCAGCTAACGCAATCCCTGTTGGCATACGTCCATTTAATAAAAACACTTCGCCAAGAACAGTAAAAATCATGCTTCCCGATTGAGTTGCTTCAACCGCTCCAAGCAAACCTAAATTTTCTTTTGCCAAGTCTGTTGCGTAAAAGAACGTCATCGTAGCAATTACACCTGAACTCATCGCTAATATAAAAGCTTGCGAAAACTGAGGAGCTGTTGGCATACCAGTTGTATAAAATCCATATATCGCATAGATGATACTTAGCGGTATACTGCCGATAGCCATACCTAAAACACGTTGAAATGTATCTAATTTCCCTTTGCAAACTTCCATCATTTTTCGATTTCCAAGCGGATATAAAAAAGCAGCCATGACGACAGGGAGAAAACCCAACACAAACTGTGAAAGCGTGATGTTTTCAGCTTCTTTAACTTGCATGAGAATCACACCCGCTAAAATAAACGTTGAAATACCAAGCGTTTTGAGTGGAATGTTTCCCCTTACTTTTTTGTTTCCGTCTGCAGTTTGAATAGTTACATAGAAAAGTGGAGAAATGAGCGCACCTGCCAAGATCGTTACTTGCCACGTTCCAGCTATGAGCCATGACGGTCCAAAAAGTGAAGAAAAACTTAATAATGAATAAAATCCAATTCCTGCAAGAGTTCCCCAGCCTAACCAAGCGAAAGGATGCTTTTTCATTTCCATCCATAATGGTGTAAACTTCTTTTGTACAAGTACTAAAATGAGTAAAATAGGTAGTGCTAATAAAAAACGAAGAGATGCTGTCCAAGCCCAGCTTGTTCCAGATACATTCATGGCACGATTCACAATAAATGTAGCAGAAAAGAACATGGACGAGAGAATCCCCCATAAAATTGCTTTCATAGTTTTTCCTCCTAATTAATAAAAATACCTAAATATATATTATAGTATACTTAGATACAAAAAAAGTGTATCATAATATACAGAAGAAAGGAAGAAAAAAATGCATTCAGAAGAAATGATGAAAAAGGTAGGCAACGAGCTCAGAAAAATAAGAACACAGCGAGAATTCACACTCGATGAATTAGCAGATAGGACGGGAGTCAGCAAACTCACGTTAGGGAAAATTGAAAGAGGGGAGACTAATCCAACCCTAGGAGTAATGTGGAAAATAACAACAGGTTTAAATATCCCTTTAACTAAATTAGTGTCAGTAGAACCTTCAGTGGCTGTATCTAAGTGCGGAGAAGGTTTTTCTCTCAAAGGACCGGACGAAGCGTGGAAAGTAGAATTTATTTTTCAAAATCAGATAGATTCAACTATTGAAATGTACCGAGCCTTTCTTTCTCCTCTCGCTACATATTGTCCCGAACCTCATCATAAAGGATTAATTGAAGTAGCAACGGTAATGGAAGGAAGAATTGAAATGAAAATAGAAGAAGAGCTATACGAGCTAAAACAATTTGACTCTATAAAATTTGAAGGAAGTCATGTACACTCATACAAAAATCTTGAAGAACGTCCCGCTGTTCTGCATTTACTGCTAAAATATGAGGAGTAAAACGGCAGAGCCGCAGTAAAACGAACCATAAAAAATGATTCGTTTTACTGCGGCTCTAATAGCTGTTTATTCATCAGCTTGTTTTGATAGCTAATATATTTTTTTACTTTAATGATACTTAATGAATATTCTTCAATCAAACGGTGGATAGATTGAACCATACATTCTGGGTAATGATGTTTTTTCTGTAAATACACTTTATACTTTCGAATTTGTCTTTCGAAATATAAAATAACTTGTTCAGGCGTTTTTACCAGTAACGATTGCATGTATTCATTTACTTGCGTTTCAAGAAACGAATAGCGATTTGTGATAAAAAATGTCTTCATCTTATTTTCCTCCCTATAGGTTATTGGTACAAAAAAGAAACCCTTGTGCTAGGATTTCTTTTTTGCTTTTTATTTGAATCAGCTGTGCGCAACTTTTAGGCACTGATACTTGAAATCGAAGACTGTCTATATTTTTTTATTTTGCATTTTATATATGTAGGCGTTTCGCTGAAAAGATTTGCTACATGTGCAATAGCTCCGTAATACGTTTTGGCATCCATCATTTCTTTATTCACAATATAGTCATACAGAGATGATTCAATATCATCAACAAAAGCTAAAATGTGACGCTTTTCGAATAGGAGTTGATAAAGTTCATTAATTAAGTATGGGCTTTGATCAAATTTGTCTTGAAGCTGCTCTATCCGGTACTGTGTCATAGGCACTTCACACAAGATAATGTATCGTAACTCTTCTAAAAATAATTTATTCATCTTTCTCACATCCCTATTCTGTTAATAATTATATAATAGCACTATGCCTTTATATTTGGAAGCGTTTTCAATGGATTAATTTTAATATTTTTTTCTTCTCATTTCCCTTCATTTTTTCTTTTCTTACGTGAATTATCTGTAGTATAGTTCGTTTTGCATAAAGACTCTAGCTAATTGTTAAACTACCTGACATACTTTTTAAATTTTTTATTTTTGATGTCAAAAACCCTTACATCCCTAAGCGGAAACACCTTAAAAATAACGTCCTATTAGTCGGAATCTTCTTTAATTGTGGTAAAATAAAAAATGGAAAATACATCATATAGGAGAGAGGCTATGGAAAAAGATCATATTTCAGAGCTTAAGATTTTAAAAGACATTGCCGAGATTTTAAATGAAGGCACTAATTTACATACAATGCTTCACGATGCTCTTTTAAAACTGCTGCAAATAACAGATTTACACACAGGATGGATCTTTTTTATTGATGAAAATGGAAAACATGAGATGATTGCCGCTCAGCATTTGCCGCCAGCTTTATTAAATAAAACCGCTCAACCTATGTGTAACGGAAGCTGCTGGTGTGTTGATCGATATATGGATGGCCGGCTTCAAAAAGCGTCTAATATTATGGAGTGCAAGAGACTTGAAGATTCTGTCACTTATGAGTGGGGAGATACACACGACATTACCCATCACGCAACGGTTCCTTTACAAGCAGGGGATGAGCGCTTTGGATTATTAAATGTAGCTGCCCCTCATAAAATTCATTTTGAACAGCGAGAGCTTGATTTATTAGGATCTGTCGCTCTTCAAATTGGAACGGCTATCAAGCGGATTAAGCTGACTCAATCTCAGCAGGAAGTAAAACTTATTGAGGAAAGAAACAGACTGGCCAAAGATCTTCACGATTCTGTTAATCAGCTGTTGTTTTCAATTAATGTCACAGCCAAAGCCGGAAGCAGCTTAGCAAAAGATGTGCAGTTAAAAGAGACTTTTTCCTTAATCCAAGAAACCGCTCAGCATGCTCAAGTGGAAATGAAAGCATTAATTTGGCAGCTTCGTCCTCAAGGATTAGAAAACGGCATTGTCAGTGCGTTAAAAAGCTATGGTCAAATGCTAGGGCTTAACGTAAAAGAACAAATTAAAGGAGTGTCCGTTTTGCCTGCTGTGATTGAAGAGACACTGTGGAGAGTTGGGCAAGAAGCTTTTAATAATTGCCGAAAGCATGCGGGTACCGCAGAGGTACATTTAAACGTAAATATAAGCAAAGAACAAGTGATCATGAAAGTCCGAGATAGCGGCAATGGGTTTATGTATAGTGCTTCAGCAGAATTGCCGACGCTCGGGCTAAAAACCATGCATGAGCGAATAAAAAGATTAAATGGAAAACTATCTGTTACAAGCAGCATAGGAAACGGAACGGTTGTGGAGGTATCCATTCCTCTTTCATAACGGAAAGGAGCGCACATGAAAATAAAGATTTTAATCGCAGATGATCACCACGTCGTCCGAAAAGGACTTGTCTTTTTCTTACAAACACAGCCTGACTTAGAAATTGTAGGAGAAGCTTCTAATGGGGAAGAAGCTGTAAAGTTAGCGACATCTCTAGAACCTCATATCGTTTTAATGGATTTATCGATGCCGGTTCTCGACGGAATCGAAGCAACAAAAGAATTAAAAAAACAAGCACCGCATGTACAAGTCATGATTCTAACAAGCTTTTCAGATCAAGATCACGTGATACCGGCACTAGAAGCTGGAGCTTCAGGCTATCAGTTAAAAGAAAGTGATCCAGATGAACTTGTAGCAGCTATTCGAAAGCTAATGAACGGAGAAAATCAGCTTCATCCAAAAGTCACCACACACTTGCTAACACGGTTAACCAAAAGCAGCGAAAAGAAAGTCAATTTTATTGATCACTTAACAAAACGAGAAAAAGACGTATTAAAAGAAATTGCAAAAGGAAAAAGCAACAAAGAAATCGGTGCTGCCTTACATATTACAGAAAAAACAGTAAAAACACATGTGTCTAATATTTTATCCAAGCTTGGGGTTCAAGACCGCACTCAAGCTGCTCTATATGCTGTTCAGCACGGAATTTCCTAACCTACGACTTTAGTTGTAGGTTTTTCTCTGTTCATCTCAGTCTATATTGGTAGCTTTCTTTCTATCAATAGCAGGACGAAAAAAAGTTTGATCACCCATATACTATACATATAACCAAACGACAGAGGGGTAGATAAATATGAACATACTTATTATAAATGGAAGTCCTAGAGAAACAGGACGAACAACACAAGTGACAAGAGAACTTCACAAAAGCTATCAAAGTTCTTTTCTAGATTTAAGTAAATTGTCGCTTCCTATATTCACAGGTGAACCTCATCAGTATGAAACAGAAGAAGTACAAGAGCTGATTAAAAAAATAGAAAAAGCAGATGGTATTTTACTTGCGACGCCCGAGTACCACGGAGCTATGAGCGGAGCGTTAAAAAACGCGTTTGACTTTTTAAACAGTGCGTATTTTGCGCATAAGCCCGTGGCACTTTTAGCGGTAGCAGGAGGAGGAAAAGGAGGCATTAATGCTTTAAACAACCTTAGAACCGTTGCTCGCGCTTTGTATGCGAATGTTCTATCTAAGCAGCTGGTATTAGACCCTGCAGACATCGTGGAAAAAGGGACTTTACGAAAAAATGCAGCTGACGGAATTCATGAATTAGTTAACGAACTGATTCTTTATACACAAGTATCTAAGCAAATTTTAGAAGCTAAGCAAAATGTGTGATGAAGGCGCTTTATAAAGACCGTCGCTTTCAAGCCGTAGTAGCTGCTAATGTTTTATCCTCTATCGGTTCCGGTATTACAATGCTTGCCATTCCTTTACTGTTAATTGCATCTCCAAATGGGAATAAACTATTTGGCACAATTATGCTGATTATGACGCTAATTAGCTTTGCAGCTACTCCGTATATTGGCATTCTTATTGATCAAATGTCACGGAAAAAGTTATTGCTAACGGTAGAATTTATCGGTTTTACCACGGTCATGCTATTTGTTACCGTTGGTTTTGTTACAGACTATTCAACAATTCACTACGTCATTTTGTACGGAACCGGAAACCTTTACTACACGTTTTTTTATCCAACGATTTTTGCGTTAAATCAAGAAATTTTTTCAAAAGATGCGTTTCAATCATTAAACAGTATCATGGAAATACAAGGTCAGCTATCTAGTATGCTTGCAGGCGCTCTGGCCAGTCTAGTCATTACTCGTTGGTCGCTTCAATGGATTTTAATAGTCGATGCAGCTACGTATATAGCTGCATTCCTTTTTCTATTGAGTATTCCCTATAAACAAAGCAGGGAACGAAGCGACAAAAAACACACTGCGATGAAAGAGGGATTAGCATTCATAAAAGAAAATCGCTCGGTATCTATTTTTTTACTGCTTTCTTTTATGCCTTTCGTTGCTGTGATGATGACGAACTATTTGTTTCCTATTTATCTGACTCAAGAATTAAAAGCAAGTCCAGCAGCGTATGGGATTGAGAGTGCCGTATATGGTTTCGGAGCATTAACCGCAGGGATATTCGTCGTATCTATTATGAAAAGAACAGGCACTGAGCTAGCCATTATGCTTAATATAAGCCTTTTTGCACTCGGAATATCTATCATCTTCTTTATGAAGCTTCTGCCCATTTACTTTTCTATTGTGTTTTTTCTTGCTTTTGCAAATGCAGGTACAAGAGTAGCTCGAAATACGTTTATGATGCAGAAAATACCGAATAGTATCGTGGGAAGAGTGGACAGCTGTTTTCGCTTTATTACGTTAGGGATTCGTATTTTATTGATTTTCTTCTTTACGTACGTTACGGCTAATGATCATATAGGACTTGCTTTTTTAGGACTTAGCCTGCTTTTATTATCATCCGCCGGAGCAGGATGGATACTTTACAAAAGAAAACAGCGAAAACAGTCTGCACTGCTTAAGAGTGTTTTATAATGTCTGTTGCATGTTATAATAGAAGAATTGACAAATAATGTTCAACGTTTATGACGTTGGACATTATTTGTTCTGAATAGAAATTAAACAGCAGCAGCATTGACTGTTATGCGATTGGAAGATTGTGAAGCGATGATAAATAAAACATTAAACAAAGAACAATTAAAAGATTCGTACTCAAGCAGAACATACTATAGAGGACACACGTATTACAAGCAGGGGCGTGTGCTTGATTTGGAATACAATGAACAGACCACTACGTGGACAGCATCCGTTCGAGGTGCGGAAATGTATACGGTAATGGTTGAACAAAAAGGAAATTCTTTTTATTCATTTTGCGATTGTCCTGCTTATCACGAGTTTTCAGAATGCAAACACGAAGTAGCTGTTTTATTAACCATTTGCGATGAGCGCGCAAAGCCGCAGCCAATTAAAACAAAGCCTTTTCGCCAAAGCAAAGAATACGAAAATGTAAATCATTTTATCGACTTATTTTCGAGCTATCAGCAAACAATAAGCGATCACAGAAAATATGCAGATAAAGATCCGTTGAAAGTAGAATTTATTTGTAAGTCTTACTCAGAAGAATTTTTACGTTCAGAAGGAATGTACGTAGCGCTTGAAATGAAAGTGGGCGTCGACCGGACGTATGTAGTAAAAAACATTCAAGAATTTTTAACAGACACTAAAGAATTCCAAACTCACGAATTTACCAAGCGCTTCGAATATGACCCTGCGGAACATTTTTTTATAGAAGAAGATAAGAAAATCATTGAGCTGCTGATGGATATTATGACCAATGAATCATTTTATAAAAATTCCTATTCTATGTATCGTTCGTCCGCAAATAACAGAGAACTAATCATTCCATCCATCGTAGCCAAAGAGTTATTTCAATTGCTTAAAGATCGGAACTTTACATTTATTCATGAAGGACATTCGTATGAAAATATTATCTTTGCTGAAAGCTCAGCTCCCTTTTCGTTTCAGTTAAACAAGCACCCGGCAGCTGGGTTTGAGCTAGACTTTACGGAACTTCATCAAGCTTCATTTTTCGATCGATACGGCTGGCTATTTTTAAAAGGGACGTTTTATGAGCTATCTCAAGATCAGCGTATGCTTCTTGAAGGGCTTAGGAAAACGGCTCCTTTGAAGCCAGTCGTACCTATAGCAGAAGAGCAGATGGGCAATTTTTTATCTCACGTTGTTCCGGGACTAAAAAAAGTGGGGAAAGTGGATATCGCAAAAGAAGTATCCCATCAAATTATTGCACCTGAACTAAAAGCAAACGTATTTGTTGACCGTGAGGATGAACAGCTGTTTGTGACGCTTCGGTACAACTACGGAGAGATTTCGATTAATCCATTTTCACCCCGGTCTGAAAAATACGATAAAATCTTAATACGAGATTTAGAAAAAGAAGATCGCGTTATGGACTTAATTGAAACGGCTCCTTTAAATATTTATAAAAATCAGCTGTACTTAAATCAAGACGAATCATCTCTATATGAATTTTTGTTTCATATTGTACCAAAGCTTGATGAAATAGCGGATGTGTATATTACAGATGAGATGAAAGATTATGCTTATACGGATTTTTCTGCGCCAGTAACAACGGTTGACATTCAAAATAGTAATGGGCTATTAGAAATTAATTTTGATTTAGGAGACATTGATCATCAGACCGTCCAAGATGTTTTAAAATCTGTTTTAGAAAAGAAAAGCTATCATCGTCTAGATAACGGTGCTTTTATCCCTCTTGAAAATGAAGGCTTTGAACATATTCAAAATCTGTTTCGTGAGCTGAACGTAACGGAAAAAGATTTAAAGGATAACTCATTGCAAGTACCTTTATACAGAGGAATGCAAGTGGAAGAAATTATGAGTGCGGGTGATAAATCAGCGGCTAAGTTTGGCTCATCATTTAAAACATTACTTACACAGCTCAAATCTCCGGAGGAAATGGATTGGGAAGTACCGGAATCCTTGCAGGCATCCCTGCGTGATTATCAGCGCAATGGGTTTAAGTGGTTTAAATCTCTGTCTCACTACTCTTTAGGAGGCGTACTGGCTGATGATATGGGGCTTGGAAAAACGCTTCAAAGCATTGCCTATATTTTATCTGAAAAAGATCATGACGAGGATAGCAGTGCCTTTTTAATTGTTGTGCCGGCTTCCTTGATTTATAACTGGCGCAACGAATTAGAGAAATTTGCACCGAATTTAACGGTTCAAACCATTACAGGAACGCCGAGCGAGCGTGAGGAGAAGCTGAAACGAACAGCTGACGTATGGATCACATCCTATCCAACGCTGCGTCAAGATATTGATTTGTATCAGCACCTTCACTTTCATGCTTTAATTCTAGATGAGGCTCAGAGTATTAAAAATCATACAACAAAGACAGCAGTAGCTGTTAGGACTATTTCAGCTAAAAAACGTTTTGCGCTGAGCGGTACGCCAATTGAAAACTCACTTGACGAGCTTTGGTCAATTTTTCAGACCATTCTTCCGGGTTTATTTCCAGGGCTTCGCCAGTTTAAAAACATGTCATCGGAGCAGGTCAGTCGAATTGTAAGACCATTTTTACTGCGACGAGTAAAAAAGGATGTATTAAAAGAACTGCCTGATAAAATTGAAACAACTCATTTATCTGAGCTGACTAAAGAACAAAAAGAGTTATATGTAGGCTATTTAGAGCAGTTAAAATCATCTTTAGCCGGTGAAGATTTTAATAAAAACCGAATGAAGATCCTGGCGGGATTAACAAGACTGCGCCAGATTTGCTGTCATCCGTCTTTATTTGTTGAAAATTACGAAGGGTATTCAAGCAAATTAGAGCAGCTGCTTGAAATTACAAGAAATGCGGTTGCCAACGGAAAACGTTTGTTAATCTTTTCTCAGTTTACAAGCATGCTTCATATTATTCGAGAAGAGCTTCAAAAAGAAAACCTTTCGTACTTTTACTTAGACGGTCAAACGCCATCAAAAGAACGAGTGGAAATGGCGGATCGATTTAATAATGGAGAACAAGACATTTTCTTAATTTCATTAAAAGCAGGAGGCACGGGTTTAAATTTAACCGGAGCTGATACGGTTATTTTATATGACTTATGGTGGAACCCTGCGATTGAAGAACAAGCGGCAGGCCGTGCACACCGCATTGGGCAAAAAAATGTTGTGCAGGTCATCAAGCTTATTTCTCAAGGAACTATCGAAGAAAAAATTTACGGCTTGCAGCAAAAGAAAAAAGAACTCATCGAACAGGTTATTCAGCCGGGAGAAACAATGCTTTCTAGTTTGACAGAAGAAGAGCTTCGAGAACTGCTTAGTATGTAGCAAAGGATGTGTAAGGAATGAAAAAATGGGCGTTTGTATCAGATTTTGATGGAACAATTTCAAAAAAAGATTTTTACTGGATTGTGATTGAAAAGTATTTTCCAGAAGGTGAAGAACTTTTCCACCGATGGAAAGCAGGAGAAATGAAAGATATTGATTTTTTATCTACTGTTTTTCAATCCATTCACCAAGAAGAACCAAAAATTTTAGAAGAAGTAGCGAATATTCCAATTGATGAATACGTGCCCGCTTTTATTAAAGCTGTTCAGGAAAACGGCGGAGATTTTTATATTTTAAGCGCTGGAACAACGTACTATATTAAACCGATTTTAGATAAATACGGTGTTGAAAAAGTGGAAGTTTATTCGAATGAAGGCTATTTCCATCAAAACAACGTTCACTTGCATCTAGACCCTGCTCACAGATGGCATTCAGAACGCTACGGCATTGATAAATCGGCTGTTATTAAAGAACTAAAAGAGACATACGAAACGATTTATTTTGCTGGAGACAGCGAGCCGGATTCACATCCCGCAAAACATGCAGATGTTACCTTTGCGAAAGATGCTCTGCAAGATTTACTGCGCGAACAAAACGTTTCATTTGTTCCGGTTGAGACATTTAAAGATATTGAGCAATATTTGATGAAACATAATGTAATAAAAAAGGCATAAAAACAGCGGTATTATTTGATTACTTCAAATAATACCGCTGTTCCTATTCCGCCTCCGCTTCCTAAAGACGCTATGACATATCGCACGTCACGGCGCTTGCTTTCATAAAAAAGACGCGTAGCTAAAATAGCTCCCGATGCTCCGTAAGGGTGTCCTAGCGTCAATGCTCCTCCGCGAATATTTACTTTTTCTTCTGATATTCCCAGTTCTTGCATACAAGCAACAACTTTAACGGCAAAGGCTTCATTGATTTCAAATAAGTCAATATCATTTACCGTAAGAGAATTTCGCTTCAAGATATTTTTAATCGCAGAAACGGGCGCAGTAGCAGGGTAAAGAGGTGACACTCCTGAAATATCAGCGTCAATAAAACGCAAAACGGGCTGAAATCCTAAGGCACTTGCTTTTTGCTCTTCCATCACAAGTGTAATACAGGCTCCGTCGTTAATTCCACAGCTGTTTGCTGCAGTGACGGTGCCTTCATTTTTTAAAAAGACGGGGCTGGCTTTTTGCAGCAGCTTTGTTAGGTTTCGCTTTTTCATAAATGCTTCATCGTGTATCACGTTTGGAAAAGGAAGCGTTTCTTCTTCAAACAATCTCTTTTCAAAAGACTCCCAGCTTCTTTCATGGCTTAAAAGAGCATATCTGTCCTGCTGGTCTTTAGATATGTTGTATTGCTGGGCTACGTTTTCTGCTGCAATCCCCATATCAGGGTCACCAATTTTATCAGGAGAAAAACGTGCTCTTTTTTCAAAAGGAGAAGTACTTGTACTTTCAACGCCTCCAGCTAAATAGCACGTTCCAGCGCCTGCTTTTATCAAATAGCTGGCCATTCGAATGGCCTCTAAGCCAGCTCCGCACTGACGATCAATGGTCATTCCCGGGATAGAAAAAGGGAGGTCTGCTTCTAAAGCGGATAGCCTAGCTACGTTTCCTCCTGGACCTACAACATTTCCTAACATAACGTCATTAATTTCATGTTCAATTCCGGCGCTAAGATGTTTTAATAAAGGAGCCGCTAGCTCTTGAACGTGAAAATTTTTAAGGACGCCGTTTTCTTTTCCAATCACTGTACGCTTCGCTTTTACAATAGCTGCTTGATAGATAGTCATCACTTCCTTACATAGAGGACGTTTTAGAACGGCCAGGTACCGCTACTGCTTTTCGAACTTTTGTAATTAAATAAGCTGCTATGATTGCTTTTATGCAGTCACCGGGAATATAGACTAAACTTAATTGAAGAGATTTCCAGAACGGTATGTGAAGTAGCATCGCTTGTACAGGAATGCCAAAAGCGTAAACTAGCAAAATTCCAAACAGGACATTTGTTATGAATACCTTTGTAAACGTAAGGGTTTTCAATTTGGATAGTGTCCATCCTATAAAGAAAGCTGCAAATATATAGCTGATTAAATAGCCAGCGCTTGGACTAAAAAATACGCTCATACCACCGCGCCCTCCAGAAAGCAAAGGGACTCCTACAGCTACTAAACATAAAAAAATAAATTGGCTTAATGCGCCTAACCTAGCCCCAAGAATACCTCCTGCCAGCATAACTCCCATCGTTTGAAGAGTAATAGGAACGGGTGTAAAAGATAAAAAAATAGGAGGGACGAGTCCTAGAGCTCCCATTATAGCCGTGAATAATGCAACGTACGTCATATCTTTTGTTTTCATCGTAAACCTCCGCTATGTATGATAAAACATGACTATCGTATCTTATTAAACATAAATTAGTCAACTTAATTTTTATTAAAGTTTACATTTTTTCTTTTCTCAAATCCGTATTTAAGGTACACTAAAAGTAAAATAAAAGGGAGCTTACGGAGTAATGAAACGAATTGAAGAATTAGTTTTTAATCAGTGTCAACAAACGCCTGACAGACTCGCACTATCGGATTCTATTAATAAGTTAAGCTACGGTCAAATGTGGAATCGTGTATGTAAAGCCGAACAACAGCTGCTGGAAAAAGGAGTGGAAAAAGGAGAGCTCGTTGCTTTAAGTATGCCAAACAATGCCGCAGCTGTTGTGTCATTTTTAGCGATTTTAAAAGCTGGTGGAATTGTGATGCTTTTACATAATGAGCTAACAGAGGCTGAAGTGGATACTTATTTTTCTATTCAATCCCCGAATTGGCTATGGAAAACGTCTTCTTTAACTAAAATAAGAGAAGAGAAAACGATGCTGCCCTTACGGCAAGTAAATGAACTGTCCGACCTATTTTTATTTGGGTTTACCTCTGGATCAACAGGGAGACCAAAAGGATTTGTAAAATCACATTATTCTTGGTCTTCATCATTTCAAGAGTGGTCAGATATATTTTCTTTAGAGCAACACGACAAAGTGCTTGTTCCTTTACATATCTCGTATTCTGCCCAGCTTTACCCAGTTTTGCATGCGCTTTGCAGCGGCATGCACGCTATCATGCTAGAAGCGTTTACACCTTCGGCTGTTTTTAATAAGGAAGCTAGCTGTATGTCTATTACACCCGCATTAGTTTCTCCGTTGCTTCGTTATGCACAAAGCAGATCAAAAGAAAAACGACTTCTGCCAAAGACCGTGATTTCAGTAGGAAATAAATTATCTCCTTCCGTTCGAAAGAAATTTTCACAAGCGTTTCCTAATTCCTTTCTGTATGAATATTACGGATCTTCTGAAATGGGATTTGTTACGGTGCTTTCACCACATACAGCTGAAACGATGCCTCATACAGTAGGCTATCCTGTTGACAGTGTAGACGTTTTAATCCTGAACGAACGTGGAAAAGAAGTAGAAAAGGGAGATAAAGGAACACTATTTGTGAAAACAACTCAAGCATTTGAAGGGTTTGTTAAGGACAGTGAAGAAACGAAACGCTCATTTTTTAACGGATATGTTACGTCGCACGATATTGCGGTTCAGCTTCCAGACGGAAGCATTACGATCGTAGGGAGAGATAAAAACGTAATTAAAAGCAGCGGAAGCTTAGTATATGCTGAAGAAATTGAAGAGCTGCTTTTACAAATACCGGGCGTTAGCGAAGCGGCCGTTTTTAGCGTAGTAGATGCTGAACGTTCAGAAGTCGTAGGTGCAGCAATTGTTTTAGAGAACATTTCTCTTTCTGAGGTGAGACAAGTGCTGGCAAAACAAGTATCTGCTTATAAAATCCCGCGCGTATGGAGAGTTTTAACGTCCTTTCCGCGAATGAAAAATGGTAAAATTGACAAAGCAACGATATACAGCTACTTTACAGAGAAAGAAGGGAAGACATATGATTTCATTTGAACCCGTTACAGCTGACACGATGTATATTGTGTCAGAGATTGTCAATTCAAACGAAGCTTATAACGTGTTTGAAAACGGTAAGAAAGAGAGAAGTGAAGAAGAGCTTTCTAAAGAATACATGAACGAAAAAACGGACAGTTACTTTATAAAAGCCGACGATACATACGTAGGGGTTATTGATTACATGAAACAAAACCCAAACGATGACCATCCGTGGATTGGAGCTTTTATTATTCATAGCGCCTATCACAATTTCAGTTTCGGAACGCAGGCATATCTAGCGTTTGAAGAGAAGCTAAAAAAAGAAGAAGGACTTTCCGTTCTACGCCTTGGTGTCCTGTCTCAAAATCCTAGAGCCGAGCTGTTTTGGGAACGTCTTGGTTTTACACAGTACGCCACTAAGCCGCTGCATCATAATCAAGTTAACTGCTTGGAAAAAGAACTGTAAAAAAATCCGTGGGTTTATCCACGGATTTTTTACTGTACTGGAATGCAAATGGAAGAGGTTCGCATTTTCACGTGGTAGATGGGTTAAATTCTTATAAAAAAGGTAGATATGATCAAAGAAGCACCCATTACCAAGAAAATCGTTCAGGATACAAAAAGCGAGGGAAGAACAATAGATAACTATTTAAGAAAAGAAAAAAGAGCTGAATTAAAGAGAAAAAACTACTTAAAAAGAGCTGAAGAAGATTTCAAAAAATGCATTCCAGATATTTCATCGTTTGAGATAAATAACGAAAAAGTTTACCTGGACAAACTAGAGTTTATTTATTCGTCAAAGCTTAAACTTAAGGTATTCTTCGAACATGATGAACAAAGAATAAAAGTTGAATTAGAAGAATTCCAAAACAAAATAAAGGGTTATCTCAATCAAAAAGTTGTAATTTACAATGGTAGAAAACATGGACAATTGCCTAATTTAATAATTAAATTAAAAGATTTTTATGAAAACTTAGAAAGTGTATTAGATTATACAGAAGCTAATAATTCTGAAGCGTATTTCTGGTTCATACTTATAAATATTGATGAGAAATTTGGCATTTTCATCAGTGAAAATGATAGATTTTCTATATAAATCAAAAGTTCAAAAAAGTATACTTTTTTGAACTATATATTTTGTAATATTGTTAAATTTATACAATTATTCCTACTTTAAATTTGGGTTTAAATATTATATCTATAATTGCATAAAAAAACCTATTCCCTGGTGCTGTGATGTGGGAATAGGATCAATGAATTAAGATGACATTTCGAAAAATCTCCAATTAACATGCCTTTTTTATTTTACAATAAATTAAATTAGAAAGCGATTACATTTTCTATTTTAAACACAAAAAAATTTGCAGCATAGAAAGGATGGCGGACTCGCTGGAGTTTGGTTTCCAAAACCAATATGCGCGAGTATATTATGTATCTTTTTAGATTCAACTCTATTCGTATATAAATTCCATTATTATACATAATAATAAACAAATATACTTTCTCAAAAGGGGCTTTCGATAGTGAATAGAGAACAAGTCATTGAAGTTTACCAAGATGTTCTAGACAAGAGAAGAAAACGATTTCCGAATCATTTCTTTGTAGGCCATGAAGGAAAAAAATATATTCGCTATATGACATGTTATCTACTTGAGCAACGATTATCGATTCCTATTCACGAGATTCCTCTAAGGGCAAAGGCAGGCACTTTATGGTCTCATCGTCTTAAAGCACCGGCTATGCTATATGGATGGAATTATCACGAAGTCATTGATAATGCCTATCCAGGAAGGTTTAAACCTTGGCAGTTTCAACAAGCTCCTGATAAATATTGGGATGGAGAAGAGGGAAAAAAACGAGCTATTGAAGCAGTAAAGTATGTAATAGAGGAAGAACTAAAAATCCCTCTTAAAGAAATTCCTATTCAGATTAATATTCACTTTTTTAATCAACATAGCCTAGGGGGGGTCTTTTCCCTTTTCGGACAATCCCCTTTTCAAGTGGTAGAAGCTATTTATCCTGGAGTCTTTAGACCTTGGCAATTTGCCCATGTTCCCATGAATTGTTGGAAAAATGAAAAATACGTTCGAGAGGCAATGGTCGATTTTTTATTCAAACAGCTTCATTTCTCTTCTTATGAGGAGGCTTTTCTCCAATTAAAAGGAAGTCATTTCACCGATTTTCAGTTAACTGGTCTCTTTCAAATGGCGTTTGATTCCAGAATGAACAATGTGAAGGAATGGATAAAAAACCAACTAACGAATATAGACAATGAATTATCTTATGTGGATCTTGATTAATAAAAAAACCAATTGAAACGAATAGATTGAACTACGCCCCTATTATTTTCATTTACTTTTTTAAAAGCGATTTATAAGTATGCAGTTACTTGCTTTAGTTTCTCTTCTTTATAAAAAGATACGTAGATTCAGTAAAAAAGAAACAGAAGAAAAAAAGCACAAATAATTAAGCTACTTCCATTACCCTAAAGGGACTCACGGCGTTGGCCAATGTCTGATAAATACAAAATATTGGAAAATATCGATACTTAAAGAAAAATCCATTAAACATCCCATCATTAAAAGGCTAATTCCTATGATTTCATATCTATCACGCTCCATTTAATAGGTTTTTCCCTTTCACCTATTAAGAGACAAAAAAGAATTTGTTAATTTTTACATAAAAGCCCCTTATATGGTTAAAGTAATAAAAACTGAAAGAAGGGTGCTTAAATTTATGCCTTCGTTTTTTAAAGATCGCAAACCAAAAAAGAAACCACAAATGGATGACGAAAATCAAAGCACTGATTATCCAATAGAACTGATACAAGTTTCATTATCAGACAATCTTAATATAATTAAGCAGAAAACCGGAAATAGCTCAGATGTTGTTATCCGTGAAATAAAAATGGGAATAAATTTCGACATTAAAGCAGCCATTGTTTATGTAGAAGGAATTGTAGATAATCAAGCGATTCAGGAATTCTTACTGCAATCTATAATGAAGGATGATCATAAAGAAGTAATAAATCCGCACAATGCGTTAGAACTGCTTTCGGAAGATATGATGACAATTGGGAACATCTCTTCCATCACTAACTTCGGTGACATGTTTGCATCTTTAATGGCAGGCGATACTCTTATTTTAGTGGATGGAGTAAATCGAGCATTAAGTGCTAGCACCAAAGGTGGAGAAAAACGTTCCATTGTGGAATCTACTACCCAAATGGTGGTACGAGGGCCAAAAGGAGCATTTACCGAGTCTCTTGGGACCAATACAGCTATGGTACGCCGCATCATTAAGACCCCCGATTTATGGAGGGAATCTTTAAAAGTGGGACGTGTAACAAAGACTGATGTGACATTTATGTACATACATGGTATTGCCAATGATAAAGTCGTTAAAGAGATTCGTCAGCGATTGCAGCGAATTGATATCGATAGCATTTTGGAATCCGGTTATATTGAACAACTAATAGAGGATCAAACATTCACCCCTTTTCCCACTATGTACAATACGGAAAGACCTGATGTTGTAGCAGGGAACTTGTTAGAGGGACGGATTGCTATATTTGTGGATGGAACCCCTTTTGTACTGATTGCACCTGCTGTGTTCATGCAGTTTTTCCAATCGGCTGAAGATTATTATGCCCGGTTCGACATTGCAACCTCGATTCGTCTCTTACGTATTCTTATGTTTATGATTTCCCTAATTGCGCCTGCTACCTATGTCGCCGTTACAACTTTCCATCAGGAAATGGTACCAACCACGCTCATTGTAGCCATTGCGGCACAAAGGGAAGCTGTTCCCTTTCCAGCATTTGTGGAAGCCCTTCTTATGGAGCTAACCTTTGAAATTCTACGAGAAGCAGGAATACGCTTACCTAAAGCTATTGGTTCAGCCGTATCCATTGTTGGGGCCCTTGTAATTGGCCAAGCAGCTGTTCAAGCAAGTATTGTGTCACCAGCAATGGTTATCATTGTATCAATTACAGCCATTGCCAGTTTTGCCACACCTTCCTTTGACATGGCGATTTCAGCTCGTTTAATTCGTTTTTTGTTTATGATTGGTGCAGCCACATTTGGTTTCTACGGCATCATTCTGTGCCTGTTAATGATGGTTGTTCATTTATGCGGCTTACGCTCATTTGGGATACCTTATATGGCACCATTTGCTCCCTTCATTCCCGTAAACAATGGGGATACTATCGTAAGATTACCGTGGTGGACGCTGAGACAAAGACCGCGATTAATTACGGCTAACACGGTTCGAGAAGGAACAAATCAATACCCACACCCGCCTGCATCTCGTGGTATGGTGAATCGGGACCTTGAAGAAGGTGACAACAATGAAGCGTAAAGGAACTTTTCTCTTATTGATGATGTCAATGACGTTCTTGCTCACCAGTTGTTGGAGTAAAAAAGAGCTAACTGACCTTGCCATCGTGGCAGCTATGGGTGTCGATAAAACAAAAGATGGAAGATACCATCTAACACTCCAAATTATTAATCCAGGGAACGTGGCAGGAGGTATGGTAGGAGGAGGAGGTACCCAAAGCCCTCCTGTTACAATATATTCGGCTTCGGGAGACAATCTAGTCGAAGCAAGTAGACGGGCTTCAGGCAGAATCTCTCGACGATTGTATTATGCTCATACAAACTTAGTCGTAGTGGGAGAAAAAATGGCCAGAGAAGAAGGGCTTAATACATTAATTGATGCGTTTGATCGAGATCCGGAATTTCGGAATACTTCCACCCTCGTAATTGCGAACCATTCGACCGCAGCTGATCTTGTGAAAACGTTAACACCAGTTGATAAGATTCCAGCGAATAAGGTGTTAAAAACTTTAGAATTCACGGAAAGAAAATGGGGAGAGAATGTAAAAACATCGCTTCAAGAAGTGATGAAGAGCCTTGAGTCTCCCGGAAGAGGAACCGTCGTATCAGGATTTCGTCTAGTTGGGAATCCCCAGCAAGCACAAAAGCTAGATAACCTTCAGGAAAGTGAACCTGAAGCAACGCTTCGAGCTTCCGGAATTGCTGTCTTAAAACAGGGAAAACTAGTGGACTGGCTGTATGGAAAACCAGCAAGAGGAACGGTATGGATTCTCGACAAAATCCAAGGAACGGATATTAATATAGATTGGGAAGGAAGGAAAGAAGTAATTGCTTATCAAACTGTACGACAAAAAACAAGTGTGTCTGCTCAAGTGAAGAATGGGAAACCTCATATTTCTGTTCATACGCGTGTTGAAGGAGACATCAGTGAAATGGAGGTACCTGTTGATATCACCAATCCGAAGGTTATTACAAAAATCGAACAATCAGTGAGAAAAGAAATAAAAAAAGAGCTACGGAAAGCTATTGAACGTGCACAAAAAAACAAAACGGACATTTTAGGATTTGGCGAAGTCGTTCATCGTACTAGACCAAATCAATTTAAAAAATTAAAAACAGAATGGAATGATGTCTACTTTCCCAAGTTAGATGTAGATATTACAGTGGAAGCCTATGTACGTCGAGCTGGCTTACGAAATAAATCGTTTCTTTCAGGGTGAAAGAGAATCAAAAGTAAGAAAAAGGAGGTGCCAGTTAAATGGAGAAAGCAAAAATTAGTGCCAGTCAGCTCTTTATTTTAATGGTCCTGTTTGAGCTGGGGAGTGCTTTACTGGTACCTCTTGCGATAGATGCAAAACAAGACGCTTGGCTTGCGATTCTGCTTGGAATGGTATGCAGTTTCACTCTATTATTAGTCTATCATAAGCTTTATACCTATTATCCCAACCTCTTGCCTACAGAATATATGCAAAGGATTCTAGGGAAAGTACTTGGAACCGCACTAGCCTTTGTTTACATTCTTTACTTTATGTATGATGCTTCAAGAGTTCTACGCGATTTTGGTGAGATGCTGTTAACTTTTGCCTATGCTGACACACCTTTATTCATCGCGAATGCCTTGTTAATGCTTGTCATTATTTACACCATTAGAAAAGGAATTGAGGTCATAGCTCGATCCGGAGAACTACTTTTTATTTTTATGTATGTCCTTGCGATTGCTGGCTTTATCTTAATTGTTTCTTCGGGGTTAATTGAGATTAAAAATTTACAACCTATTCTGGAAGAAGGGTTATTTCCTGTCCTAAAAGTGGTATTTACTCAAACGTTGTATTTTCCATTTACAGAAGTCATTGTATTCACCATGATTTTTCCATATTTGAATAACCCTAAGAAGGCAAAGGTAACCATGCTATGTGCATCAGGATTAAGTGGAATCAATTTAATTATTACCATGCTCATTAATGTCTCTGTACTGGGTGTTGATTTAACTGCACGTTCACAATACCCACTTCTTAGCACAATTGAGAGCATCCAAGTAGCTAATTTTTTAGAACGTCTTGATGTATTTTTTATGCTTGCCTTAATCATCACTATCTTCTTTAAAATCTGTGTACTATTTTACGCAGCTGTCGTAGGAACTGCTAGTCTGTTCAAGGTTAAATCACCTTCACGGTTATCGTATCCTTTAGGGTTAATCATTCTCTTTTTATCTATTACCATTGCGAGCAATGTTCAAGAACATAACCACGAAGGACTGAAGGTGGCAATGTTTACTATACACATTCCTCTTCTTGGGCTTATTCCTCCTTTGCTTCTTCTTGTAGCTTTCTTTAAAAATAGGAAGAAGCATGGGAAAAATACCTTTAACTAGCTAATTTTCATATGGAAGATTGTCATCTCTGTTAAATTCCCCAGTAAAGTTCTTACCTATGGAAAGAATACTTTTAGCCTAGAGTTAAACTTAAAGCCAATTTAGTATCTATTACGTAACGTTCAAAAAATCGAAAGTGTTGAAAACAGTAAAGACTAATCGAAAAAATTAAAATATTTCCTTAAATACAGTTGAAAGGGAAGGCGGATTGAATGGAGAAAGCTAAAATTAGTGCCAGTCAGCTTTTTATCTTAATGGTTTTGTTTGAGCTGGGTACTACTTTATTGTTACCTATTGCCATGGACGCAAAACAGGACTCTTGGCTTGCGATTCTGCTTGGAACAGTATTCAGTTTTGTTCTGTTTCTAGTCTATAATAAACTTTACTCGTACTATCCAGATATTTTACCTACAGAGTACATGCAAAAAATCTTAGGTAAAGCAGTAGGAAGTGTACTGGCCTTTCTTTATATCTTTTATTTTATCTATAATGTAGCAAGGGTTCTACGTGATATCGGTGAGATGCTGTTAACCTTTGCGTATCCCGATACCCCTTTGTTTATTGCGAATGCTCTATTGATTCTTGTTATTATCTATACAGTTCGCAAAGGTATCGAAGTAATAGCCCGATCAGGAGAAATCTTTTTTATAATCATGTATATCCTAGCCATCACTGGCTTTATTCTAATTGTATGTTCAGGGTTAATCGATATTACGAACTTACAGCCAGTACTTGAAGAAGGGATATTCCCACCCTTGAAAGTTGTTTTTACTCAGATCTTGTATTTTCCTTTTAGTGAAGCGATTGTGTTTACAATGATTCTACCGTATTTAAAAAACCAAAAGAAGGCCAAAGTGACCATGTTATGTGCATCAGGGTTAGCTGGTATCAACCTGACTATTGCCATGCTTATCAACATTAGTGTACTTGGTGTTGATTTGACTGAACGTTCCCAATTCCCTCTTCTTAGTACCATACAAAGTATCCAGGTAGCTGACTTTTTAGAACGTCTTGATGTGTTTTTTATGATTGCTTTAGTTACAGGTGGCTTCTTTAAGATAAGCGTGTTGCTTTATGCGGCTGTCATAGGAACGGCCAACTTATTTAGGATTAAATCATCTTCACAATTGGCGTATCCTATAGGACTCATGATTCTATTTATGTCTCTGACTATTTCTAGCAATTTTCAAGAACACCTCCATGAGGGATTGGGGATAGAAATGTTTGTTTTGTATATTCCCTTCTCTGCGATTATTCCTGTTCTGCTGCTGCTTGTTGCTTTTTTGAAAAATAGAAAGAAACAGAGAGGATAAAAGGTTCATTTTCCTGGTTTTTCTTATGATGAAATAACTCTTACAATCCGTTGAATCCTTCTAAACTAGTGTTTATCAATGTGATTTTAAACTATGAGGGGTGTTTTTTTGTATACTTGGTTTTATGATCATTTCATCAACACAATTCTATTTCCTCTTACTTGTATAGTCATGGTAGCCATCCTATTAAGTGCATATGCGTACTTTAAATTTAGAAAAACAAATAATTAACAGTTACTAAAGCTTGTTGATTTCTAATGTGGACCTTTCTCCTTTAAAACTTGATTATTTATACAAGATATTGTTATTGCTTATATTAATGGTTTTAAAAAAGTTCGCTATCTAAAAGAGTCAGTCACCATAATGTCATTTATCGGCAACAAAATAAAAAGCTACCTCGGCAGTGGACGCGAGGTAGCTGATAAATAGGGTTCACACGTATAAAGCGTATGATAAACGGTTTCTGACAAATTTTGGTATATTTTTTGCTATAAATACTATATTTTCCCGTAAAAGCATATGAATAAAAGCTGCATATCCGATGAAAGGCACCCTACCAAGAATCCTTCTCCCAAAAGGGTTCTTTTTTGATATGTGTTCCGGAAATATGGATTATGGCAACTAAAATTGTATAGAGTGCACACATATCTTTTATGTTAAACCTTGTTCGAATAGTGTAAGATAAAGCTCTACATAACAAGAAAAGGTGGAGTTAAATATAAGGAAACTAACTATATTAGATGAATTAAAGCAGCTTAATAATGACCTGTATCATCCATTTCCCCATGAAGACATTCGTAAAATACAAGATAAATTTAGTGAAAAATTACATGAAGACGATCTGTTAACCGCAGACTTTAATAGCTATTGGATGAATATTGCTGGCAGTTTAAGCTACATGTTGAAAGGTAAAACGAAGAAAATTCCTCAAAATCAGATCGATGAATTAAAGTTGACTTTTTTCGAAGCTTTCCCTCAATATTCTTTTTTAGAAAAAGAAATAGATGCCTATCTAAATTTGCATGAAGAATATAGGATTTATGAGAGAGTAAGAGAGCTCATGTTAAGTTATTTATTTAATTGAACCCAGTAAGGAAAAAGAGACGACTATTTAAAAAGTCGTCTCTTTTTATGCCGATAAATCACATTACGTCAAATAGGTTTATATAGGATAAAAATATTAGATGACAACCAAAACACTTAATTTTTCTTTGTGGTAATATTAGGTTACTACTAAGGTGGTGGTGATAATCATAGAACATAAGTGGCTTGATTGGGCGAAGCAACTTCAATCCCTTGCACAGGCAGGATTAGCTTATTCAAAAGATATTTATGATGTAGAGAGGTTTGAACTAATAAGAAATATAAGTGTCGAAATGTTATCACAACAAACAGGTATGGAAATGACAGTCATAAAAGACTTATTTGCAAGTGAAACTGGTTACGCAACACCTAAGGTAGATATTAGAGCCGTGATCTTTAAGGATAACAAAATATTAATGGTCAAAGAAAATTCAGATGGTAGTTGGGCGCTACCTGGTGGCTGGGCTGATATTGGGTTAACTCCAAGTGAAGTAGCAGTTAAAGAAGTAAAAGAAGAATCAGGATTTGACGTGAAAGCTGTCAAATTGTTAGCTGTAATGGATATGAAATGTCATCCACATCCTCCTTCACCTTTTCATATATATAAAATGTTTATTCAATGTGAAATCATTGGCCGACAACCGATGAAGGGTGTAGAAACAAGTGCTGTGGAATTCTTTGCTGAAAATAATTTGCCACCCTTATCGATAGCTAGAAATACACAAACACAAAATTTTATTTAAATCATTAATTTATTTAATTAAGAGCATGTTTTCGTTTATATTTTTCGAAACATGCTCTTTCTTTTTGATTATTTGTAAGTGGTACTAATATTTTGAGTAGAGATTATTTAAAAGTTACAAGGAGGGTATGATAGATGGCATTATTTGATGAAAGAATCCTAGAAAAAGAGAAACCTATTTTAAAGGAAAAAAAGACAAATAAACCCCTTCTCTTTGATGAAAAGGAAATGGATAAACGGATCGCTCAAACAAAGAAAAAGAATCCTTTTTCTCTGTTACAACCTCCAAAGGCTGCTGTTTTTTTCTCTAAAAAGAAGCCGATATTATGAGTTCATACACAGGTCGTAAATAATTGATGAAGGGATACTTTTTATGTATAGCTCATTAGGGTCATCACATAATAACAGTGTAATGGTATTGTTCTCTCTCTAAAGAGAGTCAATCACACTTACCCTACTTCAATCTTCCTTCTAACTGATTGAGTGGGGGTTCTTTTTTATGTGTATTTTAAGACGCTGAAATTTGCATCGAATGACCATTTGCAAAACAAACGTTAATTTCGTCAGAGAACGTTTCTCTACATTTCAAAATCGTCGATTAACTAGGTTTTTATTTATAAATGATTGTGACAATACCTGAGCAGCGTTTTCAAGTTCTTCTCATGCTCATGTGAGTGAAGTATCTATTTGGGTAACTTAACAGGATGGAAAAATGAAGATCTGTTCGGTACATTAACTGGTTGGGAAACATCCGGTAATCCATTCGCGACTAAACAATTAGATTTGTTTATCTTTGAAGAAGCAGAACCAGTTGGATTTCCACCTATAAAACAAGAGGAAGACACAAGATCACTTTTTCTAGTAAGAGCGCAGGTTAACCCTCTTGTTTCTTTTCTATAATGTTAATAATTGCAATTACTAAACGACTAAATAAAGCTCTTACATTAAGGCTAATAAGGCTATAATACCATTTCCAGCCTTTTTGCCACTTAATTAGTTTCGTATATTTTTCTGCCCATAACTCAACTAAAAATAGCGAACTGATGGTAAGTACAATCTTATATACAATTTTAAAAGGATTATCATTTTTTGTTAAATGATAAAGCCATAAAGAAACAGTTGGTAAACATAAGAAATCAAATAAAACATTCGATTTAAACTCTTTAGGTATATAGCGTACAGGATATTCAAGTATTTGACGGTTAACCAGAAACCTGTCAACGATAGCATTTGTATATCCATTCATAAACAAGACCAATAGTGAATCTTTAATAGGAGTTTTCTTTAAAACAAAGGGTAAGCTACCTAAAAATATGACGGTTATACACTTTAGAAATCGTATTTCTAATTTTTTACTTTTCATATATTTTCATCTCCTTGCTTAGTCGTAAAATTAGTATTAGCTGGTCCATGATTTACGATGCAACAGTTTTCCTTTTTAATGTAAATGTAAAAAAATAAACCATGACAAAATTTTCTTGAATAATTACATCCGGTTAGTATCAAAAACTGAATAGGCGAGTGGTCTATCGAAGAAAAAGCTAGTACTTATCATTTACGGCTCAGGTGTTTAAGGAGAATGGCATCACATTGACGCATGTAAATAGTAAAGTACTCTTTTAATAAGTACTTTACTATTTACATCTGTTGTAAAAAATAATGAGTATACTAAGAAACGTGCTAGTGATTAAATAGCTTTTCGAAAGGAAACATTTACACCAGTATAATGACAGACTATAGCACTATATAAAATCATATTAAAAGGAGCGAATATAAATGAAATTACAATTAGCATTAGATCTTGTCAATATTCAGGGAGCTATTGAATTAGTGAAAGAGGTAGAAGAGCATATTGATGTTGTAGAAATTGGTACACCTGTGGTGATCAATGAAGGTCTTAAAGCAGTGAAAGAAGTAAAGCTCTACAGGTACAAACTATCAAATGGCACAGTGGGCAGCAGAAGGAGCAAAAGAAGCAGGCGCTGAAGTAAAAGTATTGAAAGTTCCAGAGACAGCTCCACAAGCCGCAATTGATTCAAATCCAGCATGGAAAGCCCATACAGAAGAAACAAAATCTGTTCCAGAAGTAACATTAAACGATTTAGAGTGGGCAGATGCTATTGTCTTCAGTATTCCAACTCGATTTGGTAATGTACCAGGTCAAGTGAAGCAATTTTTAGATACAACTGGTGGACTTTGGTTTAATGGAAAACTAGCAAATAAAGTGGTTAGTGCAATGACTTCTGCGCAAAATCCTCACGGTGGTCAAGAGCAAACAATTTTATCATTATATACAACAATGCATCACTGGGGAGCAATTATAGCATCACCTGGCTATACAGATCCAGTTATTTTCGGATCTGGTGGAAATCCATATGGTACAAGTGTAACAGTTGACCAAGACGGTAACATGGTTGAAGATGTGCAAGCGACTGTTAAACATCAAGCAAAACGTACAGTAACAGTTGCAGAGTGGGTTAAAAAAGGAAATCAATAATTAAATACTAAGAAATAAGTAAAGCGATATACTTCCTGATTTTAATTAGGAAATGTATCGCTTCTTTTCTTTCCAGTGAAATACGTAGGAGTCGACTAGTTAGAATCGAGAAACAAAATATGTTACCAACAGTTGAGATGTTATTTTTGTAAGTATATTCTCAGCAATAAAGTATTATTCTACGGGGAAATGGAGATAGTAAGTCTGTTAAATTCTAAAAAACAACGGAGTGAAATAATGGAAAAATTAATGCTAAGAGGATTACTTGCTTTGTGCTTACTTTTATTTCCCTTTTTGGCGAAAAAGCCTCACTTTAAAGAAATGCTTATTGTTTTTTTCTCAAAAGGCGTTCTAGCCACTCTTATCGATGCGTATGTAGTAAATACGAAGAGAGTTGAGTATCCGGTACGTCCTTTTCCTAAAATTTTCTCCACAAATATTATTTTTGATGTTTTGTTTTTTCCCTTGTTAAGTATGGCTTGGGTTAGACAGTCATATAACGATAATATTCCAAAGATTTTATTAAAAAGTTTAACTTGGAGTATACCAATGAGCCTTTCTCAATGGTATTTAGAAAGGAACAGCAAATTATTTAAGTGGAAAAAGTGGTCTCCATTTCATACTTTTGGAAGTGTTAGCTTTACACTTCTTACAATTAGAGCTCTAGCAGGCTTAGTAAAGAAAGTTGACGGTACGCACTAATTAAAAGTAGACTGACGTACTTATTAAGCAATTAGGTATTAGGAGAATTTATATATCTAAAAAATAAGGTTGATTTCATGAGAAAAACAACAAAATTAGAAGCAGTTCTATGGAGTGTTGCTCTACCAGGGTTTGGACAACTTTTAAATGGTCAACTCATTAAAGGACTGACTTTTATATTCTTGGAGTTTTTTATTAATACAAAAAGTTCTTTTAATCATGCGATTCTTTATAGTTTTCTTGGACAAATTAACAAGGCCATTGAAGTAGTAAATTATCAATGGTTAATGTTTTACCCTTGTGTTTACATGTATGCAATGTATGATGCTTATAAATATTCTACAAAGAATACTCCATATTTATCTTTCTTGCCCTTTGTTAGTAGTGCATATACGGTAACTGTAGGATTGATGTATTCCTCTAAATTACAATTTCGTAATGTTTTGTTAGGACCCATATGGCTTCCAATGATATTTTTAGTTCCCGGATTAATCTTAGGTTTCTTAGTTCGTTATATATTAATGAAATGCTTAAAAAGATCAGATGAATGTTCTTAGTTTTTATTAGGAATTTGGATACTTAAATAAAGAATATTGTATGTTAATTAAAATTGACTTTTACATGCCGTTTCATATTTTTTTCTTTCTAGAATTCCTTCCGTTACGTAAACTTCCACAATTGGTATAACAAACCACATTAAATCTGTTCGTTTAAAGCTCCAGGCTGCTTTTCATATTCTAGCCCGCTTGTGAACTGGGTCACTACAAGTGTAAGTTCGTGCCCAATCACATCTAGTGAGTTTGTAAAACCCAACAAAAATAGTTCGCTGATTAATATATGATATTAATGATCACTGGTCATGACTCATGCCTCATAAATTGGATCTCTGTGAACTGATATTCTGCCTTTTGCTCATAATATTCCTTTAAAGGGACACTCTATAATCAAAATAAACTTCTATAGATTGGAGGCTGTCAGAGTGAAGGTTTTATCAATGATCCAGCCGTGGGCAAGCCTTTTTGTCCTTAGAGAGGCAACATATGAAACAAGGTCATGGAGAACGAATTATCGGGGGCCACTTGCCATTCACACAAGTAAAAAAATAGATAAAGACGCCTCTAACCATATAGCCATAAAGTCGTTGCTTGGTAAGCACGGATACACACCAGAGAATCTTCCAACTGGCCAGATCATTGCTGTATGCAAACTTGTAGATTGTTTGAAGGTAACTGAAAACAATGAGACATGGGCCATTCTGGAGGATGGTCGAATCGTATCAGGGAATGACTATTTTATGGGTAACTTTATAGTGGGAGGTTATGCTTGGGTAGTTGAGGATATGCAGATGCTGGATGAATTTATTCCAGCAAAGGGACAGCTAGGATTATGGGAGCATGTTTTAATTTTATAGGAGCTGATACATTGCACACGATACGCTGAATCAGCTCCTTCAGGAACCCACCTTTCACGCACAAAATCTTCTAGCTTCTTTATTTTTTCAGACATCCTACCGCTCTACACATAAAATCCCACTCTATATAGACTAATTTACCTAATCAAACTAAATCAAACCTTAGTCTGTTGGGAAAATGTAAGATAGCTTACATACTCTGTTACAAATCACTTAAAAAATAAAAAAGTAAATAACATTACATATTTCTTATCAAGAGTAAGGTAATATTGTGGTCAACACTTGCAAAGTGAATTAAGATATTGGAGGTACCAAAATGACTCAATTAAAATTGAATGAAAACATCCCTAACTTTATTCTCCCTTCCACTACCGGTGAAACATTTTCATATGAGACTCATCAAAAAGAACATCAAAGCTGGCACTTAATTATTTTCTTCAGAGGGGCGTAGTGTCCAGTCTGTGTCCAAGATTTAAAAGACTTAGAAGAAAATAAGAATTATTTTGAAAGTAAGAATGTGCATTTAATCACTATCTCTATGGATGAACTTGATAATTTAAAGTAAAATGGCAGATGAATACAATCTTTCATATCCTGTCTTATCAGATGAAAATTTAGGGGCTTTAAAAGCTTTTGACGTATTCTTTCATGGTGAAGACGCTCCATATGAAGACCATGGAGCTCACGGGGAACCTGCCTATTTCCTTGTAGATGAGAAAGGACGTCTTCTTTATCAACAAAAACAAACAAGCCCTTTTGGTTGTCCTACAAGTACAGAGCTAAGAAAATTACAGAATGTTTTTGAATGATAAATTAATCTATAAATAATTACGAATGTAAGGAGGAAAAAGGTTCTATTTGTCCTCAGGTGGAGTAAATAGTCAAACTTTGATTTTTATAAGTTAATTTATCTTTTTACTCCTTTATATGAAGGGTTTTAATTTTATATTTTTGATTGAATATATCTTATTAAAAGCAAACTAAAGTTAAATACTTTTAAATTTTCTATTGAGTTATCGTTAATATAACAATTTCTTAAAAGGGGAGTAGAAGATAGATTGGTATATAATAAGAAGGAAAACCCACAATTTTTCTATAGAGGATGTAATAGCTGAAACTACACAGCATTACTCTTCAATAGTCACGGTCTACTTATCTGTCTATGAAAAGACCAAGAAAAACTCTTAGAAAATACTCCATTTCCTTATTCGTTATTGTAGAAGATAAGCGTATCGGGTATAAAAGAAGGGATTTATCAAGTGTGAAGAGATGTTTTCTTAAAAACAATAAGGCTACCTACAAATGTAGGTAGCCAAAGCCATCAAGACCTATTTAATTATCTAACCTTTTATAACTCTTCACGAGTTATTAGCGAGAAGTTCCAGATTGTCCTGAAAAGCCACCAGCTAATTGTTGTTGAGCAGTTGCTACAAGACGTTTTGTGATTTCTCCACCTACTGAACCATTTGCACGAGCTGTTGCATCAGCACCAAGGTTTACACCAAATTCGCTAGCGATCTCATATTTCAATTGATCGATTGCTTGCTCAGCACCACGTACTAATAATTGATTACGACTACCACTATTGTTGTTTGACATGTTGATTCACCTCCTTGTATGCTTTTAAGATTCCTTTTGTTCAAAAAAAGAATACAAGGTAAATATTGGATGAATAATAAGATAGAATTCAGTGATAATAAACCTGTTGAAAGAAAAAATTTCATCAAGAAATAACGAAATTCAGTGCTTTCATCTCTTTGTTGATTCAAAATTTATGTTTGCCATGTGTGAAAAGGAATATAACGACATCGTTATATTCCTTTTTCCTTAAAAGAGGGAACCTTAAATATTGAGAATAAGTATAACCAATGAGAACAAAAGGTTGTACACTGATAAAAATCCAGTGCTTTTTTCATACGTCTCTAATTAACATAGTACTTGATCTCGGCACAAAAATAAGTAATGCACTATTTTTGAATAGATTATTTATTTCTTGTAGATCACTTCGTAACCGACATATATAACGAATAGAGCTATGAAGGTAATTCCTATTTCTATAAATGATCCGCAGATTATCCCTTCAACACATATTTCACTATTATTAACAGAGACTCCCATATCTAACACCCCTATACATAACAATGTTAGAACATATTAAAGCTTCAAGGTTTTGGGATTTAATTGTATCCTCAATATTTGTATCTTTAGCTAAAAGCAATGTTATAAACGAATCATAGATTCCCATAAACGCAAAATCCATATTTTCATCTGTGATAATTGACTCGTTAGGAGATAAGTTAGCCATTTCTAAAGATGAAATATCATTAACTTTAAATGAACCGTTTGTGTCATGAATAGGTTCAGAAATATATAAAGTATTTGCCCCTTTTGAACAGAGAATCTTTATTAAACCATTTAGTATAAACAACGATGTACGATCTTCTTCTGGGTGATAAAAATCAGGATTATACTTAACATAAGAAGCTAACTTTTTATATTCATCATTAGGATATATATGTTGATAAGGATTTGCCCTCTTTGATTTCTCCCAACCAGAGGGCATTTGAATAAAAGGGTGGAATAAAATAGCAGCAGAATTAAAGTCATTAGGTAATTGGGACAAAATAGGTAAATCTCCATCGATCCATATATAATCCAACAAAACGAGACATCTCCTTTGAATATACTTAGTTATGTACATTTTATATACAGAAAACAGTAATTTCTAGTCAACATAATCATGGTTATGTTAACTAATAATGTATAATATATACGTCTTTATTTAGTGTAATGTATGAATTAAAATAAACATTCTAACAAACAATTTGTACCGGCTAACCATAAATCTAAAACAGAAGATATAATAAAGTAAAGAGGCTATGTATGTAGGAGGCATATTGATGATACAACAAAACAAAAGACCGAACTTTAAGGTTTCACACGTTCTCCGGCTTATCTTAAATACAGCATTGATTTTACTAGCTGTTACTTTATCCGTTTTGCTTGGCAAGGAAATTTTCCATTTCATTCATTTCTCTATTTTTAATCGAGGAATTGAGACTCACTACAAAATTCTTGAAAGTATCTTAGTTTTCTTTTTGTATTTTGAATTCATTGCAATGATCGTAAAATATTTTCAGGAGAATTATCACTTTCCTCTACGCTACTTTCTTTATATTGGCATTACTGCATTGATACGTCTGGTTATTGTAGAGCACGATAACCCAGTTAATACACTTTTGCATACTTGCGCTATTCTTGTGTTAACTATCAGTTACGCCATTATAAAGTTTTCATCAAAACAAAAAGAGAAACTATAGTTGCGCCTTTTAAAAATAGGATATCTTTTTTTACATTTTTGTGAAAAATACCAGTACGAAGGCTTTCAAGAGAATCTATGCGCTATAGATTTATATACATAATTCACTTCCGAAAATTTATCGTATGTAAACTAATAAAGCCGGAAAACAAAACCTCACCCTTGAATCAGTGAGGTTATATCATTCCTGTGAGGTTTTTGTTGAAAGTAAAAACTATCAAATGGAAAAGATGGAAGACAAAAGTAAAAGTGAAGCAGAATAATACAGGAAATATTTTGTAGTTATTCACATAACAAACCTTTAATGGTACAATATCTCTCAACAAGTAACTAGTTATATATCTCTAAGAATAAAAGGCGGCTCAGTCGCTTTTTTATTTTATCTGAAATTACAGCAAGATATTAAATTATTAACCCTCAGTCAGAAGTAATGAAACTCATAATATCTCAAAAAAGGCTGCCAGTTAGTTTGCGGTCTTTTTTTAAGTAAAAAATAAAATACAAGGGGTTTGTTATGAAAAAGAAATGGCTTTACACATCAATAGCATGTGCTTTCGTTCTCCTTAGTGGATGTGCTTCAGACATTCAACTAGAATCTATTAAGCGAGTTACGGATTCAACAATCAAAAATTCTATTCTTGACGACTATTTATCAAAGGGAACAAAAAGCTTATCATACTCGTATGACGGAGGAGAAGGTAAGTACAAAATAAATATAGCTGCTGATGTTGATAGCGCGTTTTATGACAACAACCCTTTAGGCATATTTAATATTCTTTCTAGAACTACTGAGGGAATAGGTAGTGATCTAAGTAACTATTGTGGAAATACTAAATGTGAATTTGGTACGCTCACTGTATCATCATCTAAGGGTGACTCATATTCAATGAATATCAATAACAAGGATGGCGACGAAACGTTAGTACATAATGATGAAAAGATTAAAAGGGAGGATCTGCTAGAATACAAAGATCCCGATGGTGTACCGCCTGATGAAGAATACACCCAGAATGAAGATGTTTCTATTTCTGATGATGCCGTTTATGAGTTTATGGAAAATCAATTAGATCAGATGACAAATGGCGGCCAGAATTACATATCTGAAGTACATTGCACAAAAGCCATAAAGGCTACTGTTAAACGATTTAATCTAACTGTAGAAGAAGTAGTTAATATCTATATGAGTAAAGCACATCTACATGGCTCACCCTATACAAATGATTTTCAGTATGGTGAGGAAGCGTTTAACTTATAATCGACTTAAAAGCAGCTTTCACTTAATAATCTAAGTAGAGGCTGCTTTTTGTTATGGTAATTTAGTTCATACAAATGTCTATGATTGAATTTAGAGGAAGGTTGTAGCTCATATTAAATACTCAGCTATGTGGTAAAGAGACTGTTGCCTATAATATTGATTATGTTAACTAAATTGATTATTATTGATTATTTAAGAAAATAATTTCTTTTGAAATTTTTTCCTTTTGCAAAAGAACTTAAAACGATTGTACACTTTTTTACTATGTATACGTTATAATACAGAAAGAAAGATTTAACACACTGTATATTATTAAAGTTTCACTGTTTACACTTGCTGAAGATAAATGCTGTATTTTTTACAACTTATATCAATCATGTAACTGTTTTCAAAAGAGGGCAGGGCGGATGCGCGAGTACGACAGTTGTAGCATAGGAGGAATAAAAAACCTCTAAGTGATTACCAGATAATCACTTAGAGGTTTTTTAAATTATTTTATCAAAATCGTTGTATTAGCGGGAATCACAAGCTGATTTTTAACCTTTTTTACACCTTTTTCACTAGAGAAAATCAATTTACCTTTTGCTGCTACAGATACTTTTATAGGTTGATTTGAAATATTATGATACACGCTAATCGACTTACCTTTATACGTGCGGCTATAGGCAACGACTTCTTTTTGATCTAGTGAAATAGATTGAAGCGTTCCTTTTACTAATTCTTCATGCTGCTGGCGTACACGAATCATTTCACGATAATGATTTAATAAAGAATCCTTTTGCTTGGTTTGTGCTTCTATTGACACACCATTGCTGCCTTTGTTATATACAGGTGTTTCCCAGCTGGTTTGGCCAAGTCCGTTTCCTTCGTACCAGCGGAATGGTTCACGAATTAATTCATCAGGCTTTTCGCCGGTCATGCCAATTTCTTCACCGTAATAAATATACGGATTGCCCGGAAGTGTAAGTAAGATAGAAGCAGCTGATTTTGCTTTATTTACATCGCCGCTTAACTCACTCATGACGCGATTTTGGTCATGGTTGGTTAAGAAAATGCCGTCAATTTTATTTGGATTGTATGATTTAAAAAGCTCATCAGTTGCCGCTGCTGCAGTGGCAATTCCTTGATCATTTCCTGCTTTTACAGAGCTGACAATTTTCCCTGCTAAATCAAAGTTAAATAAAGAATCAAGTGATTGATAGTAAGGAGCTACCACTTCCGGCTGATCCCATACTTCACCCGTTAGATATACGTTAGGATTTTCTTTTTTCATCGCATCTCTAAATTCATTCCACCAAAGGATATTTTTCTTAGCGCCTTCAGGTGTTTGACCTTTAAAGATATGAAGCGCAGCATCTAAGCGGAAGCCGTCAACGCCTTGCTTTAGCCAAAACTTTCCGACATTAATCATTTCTTTTCTTACTTCAGGGTTATCGTAATTTAAGTCAGGCATTCCTTCCCAGAACGTTCCGTAAAAATACTCTCCGTTTGGAGCTTTATGCCATACTTGCTGTCCCCAAGATCCTTTTTCATTCAAGTCGGTATTTTTATCAGCCCAGATATAGTAATCTCTGTACTTGCTGTTTTTATCTTTTAATGCAGCTTGAAACCAAGGGTGTTCACTGCTCGTATGATTCACCACGAGATCCATAATAACTTTTACGTCTCGTTTGTCTGCTTCTTTCATCAGTTTGCGAAAATCTTGCAGATTTCCATACTGCGGATCAATATTATAATAGTCCGTTACATCATATTTATGATAGCTGGGAGAAGGGTTGACCGGCATCATCCAAATCCCGTTTACTTGAAGATCATTCTTTGTATGAGAATTGCCATCATTTAAATAATCCAACTTTTGTGTAAGACCTTTTAAATCACCATGTCCATCTTTATTTGCATCGTAAAAAGAGTTTACATACACCTCATAAAATACACCGTTTTTATCTGCTGTTGGAGGTTTACCTTTATGTACGGTTTCGGCGTGAACGCCTGTTGATAAGCTAGCAGCCAGCGGCAGTGTTAGAGCTAAAGCTGTCCATTTTTTCCCTTTCATCGTTTCATCCCCCTTTTTTTGCAATCGTTTGCATAAATTGACTACAATTGAAATATAGCACCTCTTTGAAAACGATTACAACGAAAATTTTATTTTGATTATTTTGAACTAGTAATTATTCTGACAACCTAGTTATTTACTGTGTCCAATGGCATTAAGCGGCTGCATTATATTAAGGCTATAGATAGAAAACACCAATAAAATAAGGAAGCGTTATCTAAATAAAAATAATGACTATGTCAAATATTCTGACAATGTTGTTGTTCAATTCATCATCTCGTGCTAAAATCCAAATATAACTGAAAAACGGTACTGCAGTTCCGAAAAACGGAACTTGGAGTATTGATGCAGATAATATAGCTTGGATTTTCCTTACTATCTGCAAATGATTACGCTTACATTAAAGGGTTTAAGGGGGAAGAACGCATTGAGTAAAGTGGATTTAAACTGTGATTTAGGGGAAAGCTTTGGTGCTTATCGCATTGGCAATGATGAAACAATTTTAGAGCATGTGACGTCTGTAAACGTAGCCTGTGGATTTCATGCAGGAGACCCGAGCGTCATGAGAAAAACGGTAAAATTAGCTGCTGAAAAACAGGTGCAAATTGGTGCTCATCCTGGTTTGCAGGACCTTATCGGTTTCGGACGAAGAAATATGAATATTTCACCTCAGGAAGCTTACGATATCGTAGTCTATCAAATTGGTGCATTAAACGGTTTTTTGCAAGCGGAAGGGGTATCGATGCAGCATGTAAAGCCTCACGGTGCACTATATAACATGGCTGCTAAAAATAAAGCTTTGTCTGAAGCAATAGCAAAAGCTGTTTATAACGTAAATCCTGAGCTGATTTTGTTTGGGTTATCTGGAAGTGAGCTGATTCAAGCAGGTAACAAAATTGGTTTAAAAACGGCTAACGAAGTATTTGCAGACCGTACCTATCAGTTAGACGGTTCTCTCACTGCTCGTACAGAACCAAATGCTTTAATTGAAAATGACGACGAAGCTGTTTCTCAAGTTATTACAATGGTGAAAGAAGGGAAGGTAAAATCTCAGCAAGGTAAGGACGTAGAATTGCAGGCAGATACGATTTGCATCCATGGAGACGGAGCTCACGCACTTGAATTTGCCCGTCATGTCAACCGTTTTTTACGAGCATCAGAAGTGGTAGTTAAGGCTATTTCACAATAAAAACTACATACAATCAGGAGGAAGATGATATTGGAGCCAATAAAAAAATCAACACCTCAACAAAAGCTTTCGGCTGCGCCTAAAGTAAACTGGACGTTAATGCTTGGAGCCGCTTTTTTAATGGCCACATCGGCTATTGGACCAGGCTTTTTAACTCAAACTACCGTATTCACACAAAATTTAGCTGCAAGCTTCGGATTCGTTATTTTAATTTCAATTATTCTTGATATCTTTGCTCAAACCAACGTATGGAGAATTATTGCCGTTTCTGAAAAACGCGGACAAGAAATCGCCAACATGGTATTTCCCGGATTAGGATACGTGCTCGCTATTTTAATTGTAATTGGAGGACTTGCATTTAATATTGGAAATATTGCCGGTGCCGGTCTTGGATTAAATGCGATTACGGGTATTTCTCCAACAGCCGGAGCTGCAATTAGTGCAGTTATTGCTGTATTAATCTTCGTTGTAAAAGAAGCTGGAAAAGCAATGGATCGCTTCACGCAAATTGCTGGTTTTGTCATGATTGGGCTGATGCTATATGTAGCAGCTACCACTTCACCTCCCGTTGGAGAAGCTGTCGTGAAATCTATTAAACCTGATCAAATCGATATCATTGCAATCGTTACGCTTGTTGGAGGAACTGTCGGTGGATACATTACCTTTGCCGGCGGACATCGTCTTTTAGATGCTGGGGTAAAAGGCATTGATTCTTTACCTCAAGTAACCAAAAGTTCTGTAACAGGCATTCTCATTACTTCCGTTATGCGAATCGCTTTGTTTTTAGCTGTACTTGGCGTTGTGTCTAAAGGATTACAAATTGACCCAGCCAATCCTCCAGCATCCGTGTTTCAGCTTGCAGCAGGAAACGTCGGTTATAAAATCTTTGGTATTGTTATGTGGTCTGCCGCTATTACGTCTGTAGTGGGAGCTGCTTATACATCTGTTTCGTTTATTCAAACGTTTAGTGAAAAACTTAATAAAAACTCAAATTGGATTATTATTGGATTTATTATTATTTCAACTCTGTCGTTTGTCTTAATTGGAAAACCTGTAAAAGTTCTTCTTTTAGTTGGAGCAATCAATGGATTAATTCTGCCGATCGCTCTTGGGACGTTACTGGTTGCTGCATACAAAAAAAGCATCGTTGGCGAGTATAAACATCCTTTATGGCTTACCATTTCTGGTGTACTTGTCGTTATTGTAATGGCTTTAATGGGCGGCTATACGTTAATGGATCAACTTCCCCAATTATTTAAATAAAACAATGTGCCCGCACGTAAGTTGCGTGTGGGCAATGATGGGAGAGAGAAATATGACAACCCTTTCACAACTAACTCCAGCTGAACTTCGTCAGCAAATCCGTAACAATCAGCTTATTCAACCAACGGCAGGCATGGCAAACGGCTATGCCCAAGCTAATTTAGCTATTTTACCAAAGCAACAAGCCTTTGACTTTCTATTATTTTGTCAGCGTAATCCTAAATCTTGTCCTCTTTTAGATGTAACGGACGTTGGATCTCCTGTTCCAAAGTTTGCGGCTCCGTCCGGAGATATTCTTACAGACCTTCCGAAGTATCGAATCTATGAAAATGGGGAACTGGTAAAAGAAGTAACCGATATCATAGACTATTGGACAGAAGATATGGTAGCTTTTCTTATCGGCTGCAGTTTTACATTTGAACACGCACTTTTAAACAACGGCATACCTGTTCGTCACATTGAAGAAAACTGTAATGTCCCTATGTATAAAACAAATATTTCATGCGCTGAAGCGGGAATATTCCGCGGCTCGACGGTCGTTAGTATGCGTCCAATTCCTCAGCAAGACGTAGTGCGGGCAGCGCAAGTAACTTCACGTTTTCCAGCTGTACACGGCGGGCCTGTTCACATTGGAAACCCCGCTGCAATAGGCATTGAAGACCTTTACTCTCCCGATTTTGGCGATGCTGTTTCCATTAAAGAAGGCGAAGTGCCCGTGTTCTGGGCTTGTGGTGTAACCCCCCAAGCAGTAGCAATGGAAACAAAACCTTCTATTATGATTACACATGCTCCGGGGCATATGTTTATTACAGATATTCGAGATGAAAAACTAGGTGTTTTATAAAAGAAAGAGGTGCAGATATGAATCAAACCGTCACAAAAGTGTCAGCTGTTATTTCTCCTCTTGGCGACTCAGCGCTTGTTATAACGTTTGGAGATAGTATTCAGTACGATATTCATAAACAAATCAAAACGTGCAAAGATTCGATAGAATTAAATCCTTTTCCTGGGTTTATTGAATGCGTACCGGCATTTACGAACCTTACGATTTTTTATAACCCTCTTGAAGTGGTAGCAGCCGTGAAAAAGAAGGAGAAGAAAGAATTTGTGTCTCCCTTTGAAGTAGTGTCTTCTTTCCTTCAAAGTAAATTAGAAAACGAACAGGCAGAAAAAGAGTTGGATCATCGTACGGTTTCCATTCCAGTTTGCTACGGAGGAGAGTATGGACCTGATCTTGAATATGTCGCTCGTCACCATAACTTAACACCAGAAGAGGTAATTAGTATTCATTCTGAAGGCGAATACTTAGCGTACATGATTGGATTTGCTCCTGGATTTCCGTTTCTCGGAGGATTATCTGAAAAAATTGCTACGCCTCGCCGGCCGTCTCCTCGCACCTCTATTCCTGCCGGTTCGGTTGGTATTGCAGGAATGCAAACAGGAGTGTACCCTATTTCCACTCCCGGAGGATGGCAATTAATTGGCCAAACGCCTATTAAACTGTTTTTACCAGAACAAAATCCGCCAAGTTTGCTGCAGGCTGGGGATATTGTGAAATTCGCCCCCATCTCTAAAGAAGAGTATCAAGAAATACTGGCAAAGGAGGAGGGGAAATGAGTATGCGAGTAAGTAAAGCCGGATTATTAACGAGTATTCAAGATTTAGGGAGAAGAGGGTTTCAGCAGCACGGTGTGATTGTAAGCGGTGCAATGGATTCTTATTCTCTCCGAATTGCTAATTTATTAGTTGGTAACGATGAAAAAGAAGCGGGACTTGAAGTTACACTAATGGGGCCTACCCTTGAAATAGAAAGTGATTGTCTAGTAGCAATCACGGGAGGAGACTTAACTCCCTCGGTCAATGGAAAGCCAGTTCCGATGTGGAAACCTTTATTTATTCAAAAAGGAAGCACGTTATCATTTGGACCTTGTAGAACCGGTTGTCGTTCCTATCTATCTGTAGCCGGGGGATTTGCTATTGATGAAGTGTTAAATAGTAAAAGTACGTATTTGAGAGGCGAAATTGGTGGCTACAAAGGAAGAGCATTACAAACAGACGATGTTTTACCTCTATCTGTTACTGATGCTTCGAAGCCTGCTTTTCTTTCCAATGAACTGATAAACGGAGTATATACTTCTTCATGGTCCGTAAATTATAAAGAATTTGTTCATTTTACAAAGAAACCAAGTGTCCGTGTTATGAATGGCAGTCAATTTGATTTATTTACAGCTGAAAGCAAAAGTCATTTTATGAAAGAGTCTTTTAAAGTATCGAATCAATCAGATCGAATGGGCTATCGAATGGACGGACCTTCTCTTCAGCTTCAGGAAAAAAAAGAGTTATTATCTGAAGCCGTCTCACAAGGTTCTGTTCAAGTCCCGCCAGATGGAAATCCTATTATTCTGTTAGCAGACCGTCAAACCACGGGGGGATACCCTAAAATCGCTCAAGTCATCACAGCGGATTTACCGCTTTTGGCTCAAATAAAGCCTGGAGAATCCATTTACTTTTCTCACATATCGCTTCATGAAGCAGAAAAAATCTATTTAGAAAAAGAACAGCTGCTGCAAGAATTGAAGATTGCTATTAACCTTGCGTCAACTAAATAACACAAAATGGGAGTGACTAAAAATGATAAACGTACGTGAATTGCAAGAAGTTGTTTCATTAATGAATGAATCCGGTATTCAAAAGCTCCATATTGAACATGAAGGTACAAAAGTTATCATTGATAAAGCGGGAATTCCTTTAGAAGACATAGCTGTTACGGAAGTAAAAACAGAGGAAGTGAAAGCCGCTGACGCTGAGCAAACGCCTCAAGATTCTATGTCTGTAAACGCAGCAGACAATAATGAAAAACAAATCTTATCACCAATGGTTGGAACATTTTACGCCAAGCCAGAAGCGGACGCCGGTCCCTTTGTTCAAGTAGGACAAACAGTTGAACGTAAAGATGTTGTATGTGTAATTGAAGCGATGAAGCTGTTTAACGAAGTCGATGCAGGAATGGAAGGAGAAGTGCTTGAAATTCTTGTGAAAGACGGAGATGTTGTTGAGTTTGGGCAGCCTTTATTTACTGTAAAGTCACACTAAAGTATACATACTGTCAGGAGGAGTCATTATGTTTAAAAAGATCTTAATCGCAAACCGCGGCGAGATTGCAGTTCGTATCATTCGGGCTTGTAAAGAGATGGGAATAGCAACTGTGGCCGTGTATTCAGAAGCAGATAAAGATGCGCTTCACGTGAAGCTAGCAGATGAGTCATTTTGTATTGGTAAAACGTCTTCTAAAGAAAGCTACTTAAATATTCGTAATCTGCTTACCGTAGCGCAAGTAACCAAGGCAGACGCTGTTCATCCCGGCTATGGATTTTTAGCTGAAAATGCTGATTTTGCTGAGATGTGTGAATCCTATGACATTACATTTATTGGTCCAAAAGCACAAGCCATCCGTAAAATGGGAGCAAAAGCTGTAGCACGAGCCACAATGAAACAAGCCGGCGTGCCTATTGTACCTGGAACGGAAGGACTGATTGAAGATAGTAGCACCGCTATTCCAGTAGCAAGAGAAATAGGCTATCCGATCATCGTAAAAGCTACAGCGGGCGGTGGCGGAAAAGGAATGCGACTGGCTCATAGCGAAGAAGAGCTAGAAAAATCAATTCGTCAAGCTCAGCATGAAGCAGAAACTGCCTTTGGAAACGGCGGCGTATATCTTGAAAAATATTTAGAAGAGCCAAAACACATCGAAATTCAAATCATTGCGGATGAAGAAGGGAATGTGGTTCATTTAGGTGAACGAGATTGTTCGATTCAACGCCGCCATCAAAAGTTGGTAGAAGAAGCTCCGTCTCCTGCGGTAGAAGAAAACCTTCGTGCTAAAATGGGCAAAGCGGCGGTCTCGGCGGCTAAAGCAGTTGATTATACAGGTGTCGGAACAGTTGAGTTTCTATTAGATAAGCACGGGCATTTTTACTTTATGGAAATGAATACACGAATTCAAGTTGAACACCCTGTTACAGAACTTGTAACAAACATTGACTTAATTAAAGAACAAATTTCAGTAGCAGCAGGCTACCCGCTATCATTTGCTCAGCAGGATGTTCAGTTAAAGGGATGGGCAATTGAATGTCGGATCAATGCAGAAAATCCAGCTAAAAACTTTATGCCTTCTCCTGGAAAAGTCGAGATGTATTTACCTCCTGGCGGCTACGGAGTTCGTGTAGACAGCGCCGTTTACCCAGGCTATGAAATTTCCCCATTTTATGATTCAATGGTGGCGAAATTAATTGTAACGGGGAAAGATCGAAATGAAGCGATTCAACGAATGAAACGCGCGCTCGAAGAATTTATCATTATAGGCATTCATACAACCATTCCTTTTCATTTAGAATTACTGAACCATCCTTCTTTTAAAGAAGGGGATTTTACAACCAAATTTCTAGAAAGTAACCCTATTTCAATTAAAGAACTAGAAACGGTGTAAGAAAGGAAAGTGCTCTTATGGTGTAAGAAAGGAAAGTGCTCTTATAAGGGAGTGCTTTCCTTTTTTTCTTCATGTATAATAAAAAGAACATATGATTAGCTAGTAAGCTATACGTCTATCAAATACATATATTCGCACAAATAAGGGAGAAGGTTTTATGCAAGCTAACAATAAAACAGTCGTTAAATCCATGCAGGTTCTCACGCTTTTTATTAAGCACCCTAAGCTTACCTTCACAGAAATGATGGAATATTCAGGCGTTCCGAAAACCTCTTTGCACCGGATGGTTGGTTCGCTTGAAGAGATGGGATTTTTAACAAAAGATGAGCAAGGATACTATTCGCTAGGACTTTTATTCTTGCAATTTGGTCAGCTAGTGGCTAATCGCTTAGATATTAGAAATATCGCAAAGCCTGTAATGAAAACGCTCCGAGATGAAGTAGAAGAAGCGGTTAACTTAATTGTACGAGACGGGAATGAAGCTATGTATATTGAAAAAGTAGATACGCTTCATCCAGTGCGTCTCTATACATCAATTGGAAGGCGTTCACCTCTTTATGCAGGAGCTTGTTCACGCATTATCTTGGCGCATTTACCCGAAAAAGAACAAGAAGCATATATTAGTCAAACGGAGCTAGCTCCAATAGGTATTGGAACCATTACAGATAAAAAACAGTTAAGAAATGTATTAAAAGAAGCAAAAGAAAAAGGGTATACCATTAGCACCTCTGAATTAGAAAACTTTACAACATCCGTGAGCGCGCCGATTGTAAATCATCAAAATGAAGTGGTTGCAGGCATTAGCGTAGCGGGAATTGAAGCAAGATTTCAAGGAGACAGACTGCCGTTCATTATTCAAAAAGTAACAGAAGCGGCGAGCTTAATTTCTGAAAAACTCGGTTATCAAAGATCATTAAAGTAGCATACACAGTAAAATGGAGGTAGACCATTGAAACGATTAGAAGGTAAAACAGTCGCACTCGTAGGTCAGCGTAAAGTAGAAGAAATCAGTAAAATTGTTAAAAATCTTGGCGGGACCCCGCTTGTACGACCTGCACAAGGAACCATCTTTTTAGATGACACACACTTAGAAGCAGATATTAAAGAACTGGTAAAAGGAAATTACGATTGGTTTATTTTTACGACAGGCGTCGGGACGGAAATTTTGTATAAAACAGCAGATAAGCTAGGGCTGGCCGACGAATTCCTTTCTTCTTTACAAGCAGCCAATATTGCTGCACGCGGGTATAAAACCGTAAATATGTTAAAAAAGCTAGGCGTTACTCCAACTGTTCGAGATGATGATGGAAGTACCGCAGGACTCGTCAGAGCGCTTCATTCGTTTTCTTTTAAAGAAAAGCATGTAGCGCTTCAGCTTCACGGAGATCCTGCACCAAAATTAATTGATTTTCTATCGAATCAAAAAGCCCAATTTAAAGAGATTTTACCGTATCAGCATATTCCGCCAAAAGCAGAAGTCATGGAACAGCTTATAAACGAATTAATAAGCGGAAAAATTGATGCTGTTAATTTCACAAGCGCTCCGCAGGCCAGATTTTTATTTTCTTTTGCAAGAGAACACGGACAAGCTGATCACATTCGAGAACTCTTTAAAAGCTCTGTAGTAGCTGTATCCGTAGGAAAAGTAACCGCTGCTGCTTTAAAAGAAGAAGGAGTAGATCGTATTGTTATTCCTGATCAAGAGCGAATGGGAAGTGCAATTGTAGCTTTAGAACATTATTATCAGCAGCGTGATTAAAAAACCTTCTCGCCTTATGGCGAGAAGGTTTTTTTGTATGGCTTCATCCAAGTGTTGTCGAATATTGTTTAAAAATTGCCTATTGCCCTCTTTTTGAACTTCTTCAAACATCGAATAGAAATAAATTCATTGTTATTCCAGAAAATCATTTTCAAATATTGTAAAAATGGTAGATAAAGGGTAAAAATAGACGGATATGTTAAAGAGTTGTTACGTTTCTTTTAGAAATATCTTAAATCTAAACAGCTTAAACAATGGTAATTATCTACTTTATAACACTAAAAACATTGCTGTTTGAAGCTTGATAGATCTTTCACTTGCATGGAGAAATAAAGGTATATTTTTGCAGGCAAGAAGTGAATGTATACACAAGCGTTAAATGTTACATTACTGAAATACAATTGTAATATTGTTATTCTTTTTTTGAACGCTTATCGTGGTATAATTTTCGTAGATTTTTATTAGCATATTTAGCTATTTATCGACAAATACAGTGAACTTTACATAAATTGTAAGACTTTTATACATATTGATACATAATTAGAAATTACTAGTTTAACAGAGCGAGAAAGCGGAGGAATTCATATTGAAAAAGAAAATGCTTTTACTTAATACAACGGTTTTATTAGGTCTAGGAGGAGTTTTATCAACCCCAGCATATGCCTCTACCATTCAGGATATGGAATCACAAAAATCTCAAATTCAAAAGAAGCGCCAAGATGTGCAATCTAACATCAAAGCAGCTTCTGATGAATTAACACGCCTTCAAGCAGAACAAGATCAAATGAAAGCACAGCTTGAGCGATTAACATTAGCAGAAGAAGAAAATAATAAAAAAGCCCAAAAAACAGAAGCGGATATTAAAGAAACGTCTAAACAAGTAGCCCAGCTTGAAAAAGAAATTAAGCTGCTTCAAGAAAAACTTGAAAAGCGAAATGATATTTTAAAAGACCGTGCACGTTCCATGCAAGAAAGCGGCGGTAACGTAGAGTATTTACAAGTTTTACTTGGTTCTTCAAGTTTTGGTGATTTTGTAGACCGCGCGCTAGCTGTTTCGACTATTGTAGATGCAGACCGTGGTATTTTAACAGAAACTAAAAATATGCAAGACGAACTAAAAACAAAACAAGCGGATGTTAAATCTAAGCTTGCTAGCTTAGAAGATATGAAGGCAGAACTGGATGAAATGACTGTCCAGCTAGCAGCTCAAAAGAAACAAAAAGACGCGTTGGCAAAAGAACTAAAAGATAAAGAAGCAAAAAATGAAGAACTAAAAGCTTCTCTACAATCAAAAGACAGCTCTCTTGCGAATGAACAGTCTACGCTTGAACAAAATATTAAAGATCAAAAAGCTGCAGAAGAAGCAGCTGAACAAGCGGCTAAAGAGGCAGCTAAGAAAGCAGCTGAGCAAGCTCAAAAAGCAGCGGCTGCGCCAGCTGAAAAAACCGATTCATCTTCTGCTAAGGCAGAAGCACCAAAAGCAAGCAGCAATGATGTTGCACCTACAAGCGCTCCGGCTCCAAAAGCTAGCAATGTTGTAACGGTAGGAAACCGCTGGATTGGAAACTCTGCTTACGTATTTGGCGGAGGACGAAGCCAATCTGATATTAACCACGGTTTATTTGACTGCTCGTCATTTGTACACTGGGCATATTCTCAAGTAGGTGTTAACCTTGGATCTCTTGGATCTGTAAGCACAGAAACGTTAAAGCATGCTGGAACGCAGGTGTCTTCTAGTCAAATGCAGCCTGGAGATCTTGTTTTCTTCGATACATATAAAAAAGACGGCCACGTTGGTATTTATGTAGGAGGCGGCAAGTTCATCGGTGCTCAAAGTTCAACAGGTGTTGCAATTGCAAACATGAGCAGCGGCTATTGGAAACAAAAATTCAACGGACGCGTAGTTCGTATTTAATAGGGTATAGTAAAAAGAAAACATTCAAATTGAATGTTTTCTTTTTACATTGTAAGGAGCGTATGACTATGAACTCTATTTTTGATCATATACAGCCCAACTTAGATATTTTATTTGTCGGTTTTAATCCAAGCATCCGTTCCGGTGAAACGGGTCATCATTTTGCGAATCCAACCAATCGTTTCTGGACGATTCTTCATAAAGCAGGTTTAACAGATCGTAAATACCGCCCTGAGGAAGATCACTCGTTATTACAGCTAGGGTACGGTTTAACAAATATTGTAGAGCGTCCTACAAAAGCAGCTGATGAGATTACAAAAGAAGAATATGCGGAAGGCAGAGAAATCTTAAAGAAAAAAATCGCTGCATACACGCCTAAAATCGTTTGTTTTGTTGGAAAAGGTGTCTATCAGCAGTACAGCAGACGCAAGCAAGTAAAGTGGGGCAAACAAGAAGAATCGATGATATCAGGAATAATGGATTTTGTTGCCCCGTCTTCAAGCGGGCTCGTTCGGATGAAAGTAGATGAAGTAGTGGCTATTTACGCAGAGCTTCCGAGGTTGCTGCGTACATTAAAGTAGAGAAAGCCCTAAGGCTTTCTCTATTTTGTAAATGAAATATCAATTTGAATAATTTCTGATCGGCTTCCGATTCGAAGCGGAGGCCCCCAAAAGCCAAATCCTGAAGAGACAATGGTATGAAGTTGATTAGTTTGCTTGTAGCCCCAATCAATTTCAAATAACCGCTTTGTGATCAAATGATTAGGTGCCATTTGTCCTCTGTGAGTATGGCCGCATAGAAGTAAATCTACGCCCGCTTGTTCCGCTTCTTTTAAAGAAAGCGGCTGATGATCCATTGCAATGACAGGAAGAGAACGATCCGTTTCACTCGCTAAATCGAAAAAGCTGTCTCGATTTTTATCCGTCTTATCTTTTCTTCCGATTAAGTACAAGCTATCGCCTATGTTTAACACTTCATCCATTAAAATAGGAATGTTCATTTCTTTCATTCTTTCCACAAACTGAGGGATCTTCCCGCCGTAATACTCATGGTTTCCCAAAATTCCATATGTGCCTAAAGGCGCTTTGAGCTGTTTCATCATATAATCCATTTCTTTTTTAAAGAATACGTAGGGGTCATCGTCAATAATATCTCCAGGAAGTAAAATAAGATCTGGCTGTATCTTTTGTACATGAGTAATTAACCGCTGCAAATGTTTTTTGCCGGACAATGTGCCAAAGTGCATATCAGATGCTACGGCAATGCGAAGGTTTTCCCGATTCGTCTTTTTAGCAAGTGAAATCGTATATTTCCTTACCACAGGACTGTAAGCATTATACGTACCGTAAGCAAAAATGAATAAAAAAGCGGCAATCATGAAAAATCCAATGGAATCGATAGCTGTAGAAAGCGAAGCGCCTAGAAGAGTAAGAACATATACGGCTAGATTACTTATAGGAAGCAAAAGCACTGAATATTGAATAAATCCTAACCAATACGATCCTACAACCTTAAACATGCTCACTTGTTGAAACGCACGACTGATGATAAAGGAATAAGCAAAAAACACAACGATCACCGTAAGAATCCATTTATTGTCCACTTCAAACATTGTGTGAAGCCACACCCAAGCGTTCCATCCGATGTACAGAACGAATAAATTATATAAAATAACAACTAAAATAGACCTTACCAACACACTTACTTTCATACGCTAACCTCTTTTCTTTCATCCGTAATTCCACTATAGCTCATTTTTATTGCTTCAACAAAATTTTATCTCTTCTTCTCATCAATAAAATTTCTGCGTGTCGCACAAACGAAAAAACACACCTATACAACAGGTGTGTTTTTGTATTAATGATGGTGATGTGCGTGGTGAAGGCTGCTAATCACAAATTCAGGCTCTGGAACGTGGAAATATTGAATCCATACGCCTTCTAAAAATTTCTCGCGTTTATCTAAAATGATATCGATATCTTTATCTGTTTTTACGATTTCATCATGTTCAGTCGGCGTATCGAATTTCCAATCATAATGCGCGTGATCACCGTGGTCGATAGTTACATATACGCGGATCATTTTCCCTTGACCTTCTGGGCTAGCCAACGCATTTTTTAATACTTTTGCTGCGTTTCGATTAATTTTTACTTCCATTTCGAAAACTCCATTCTGTAACTTAGTATGTAAAGTATTTTCGCAAACTTAAACGAAAAAGAGAAATTTTTTGCCTGACGCTCCGTATAGAGTTGCTTCATTCCAATGTAATACGCTACACTACACCATATTGAATGAAAAAGGAGCGTATCATAAATGAAGATTGTTATTTTAGGTGACACTCATATTCCAAAAAGAGCGAAACATTTTCCGAAAAGACTCTTAACCGAACTGAAAACAGCTGATGCTATTATTCATACGGGAGATTTTCAAACGATAGATGTATACAATGACCTGCGTGTGTTTGCTCCTGTACATGGGGTGATTGGAAATGTAGACAGTGAAGAGCTTCAGCAAGCACTACCATCTTCATTACTTCTTCCGTTTAACGACGTTACGATTGGCGTAATCCACGGTCATGGCAAAGGAAAAACGACTGAAAAACGTGCACTTTTGGCATTTGAACATGAACAAGTCGACGCAGTAATTTTTGGCCATTCTCACATTCCTACTCATAAACAAATTGGTGATATTACGTTGTTTAATCCAGGTTCCGCTACTGACAAGCGGCGTGAAAAGCAATTTTCGTTTGGACTGCTGTACATACAAAAAAACACGCTGCGTTTTGAACATGTTTTTTATGATTCTAAAGACTAAAACAAGAGAAGACTCTTGTTTTAGCATTTTTACGTTGTATGGTCTAAATGAGCAATATATTCGTGAAGCTTATTTTCTTCGTAATCATTTAAGTCGTGCATCGGAATAACCTGCTGAGTTTGAGGATCGGTTCCTCTTACTTCTGCAATTTTTACTCCTTCTTTATAGATATTAAAAATATCTTTTTCTTCCCCGCGCTGAACCTTTTCTGTTTCAAACATTGAAAAAGACTTGCTGTTTTTACTTTCTTCCATTAAAATCACCTACTTTTTTTATCGTACTCTTATCTTTTCACACCCATTGTTAATTATGTATACACTCGATGACTAAAGGAATATGAAGTCTGGCCGATAGAAAGAAAGTGCACAATCACTTTTAACTACGGAGAGAGAGGCTACATAGCATGGAGAGAGTAAGAAAAAAAAGGTCCCTTAATAACTTTAAGACAAAGCTGGTGCTAGCATTTGCAGCGATCTTATTAGTACCATCTGTTACGATAGGTGTATCAGCTTACATAACGGCGAAACATGAAATTGAAAACCAAATTATTAACACAGCACAGCAAAATGTACAGTCCATTAACTCGGTGATTGACGATACCATTGGACCAAAAATTCATGATGTAGAGTTTTTTGCATCAGTGGTAAACAACGAGCGCTACAATGAAAAAGATATGGCTACTTTAAGCAAAGATTTTAACTTATATGCTTCGCTTCATCCAGAAGCCGTCAGCATTTTTACAGGAAATCAGCAGGGGAAGTTTATTCAATCGCCAAAAAAAGTGATACAAGCAGGCTATGATCCCAGAAAACGAGATTGGTACAAGCTAGCCATGCAGAATAAAGGAAAAACAGTTGTCACTGAACCTTATCCATCAGCCTCTACAGGCCAGACCGTTATTACTGTAGCAAAAACAACGGCAGATGGTACCGGGGTTATTGCTTTAAATTTAGATATAAGCCGCATTAATAAAGCAGTCAGCAAAGTAAAAATCGGAGAAAAAGGATATCCATTTCTTTTGGATGGAGAAAGAAAATATATTGTTCACCCTACGGAAAAAGCAGGTACAAAAGCGACAGATTCTCTTTTTGACAAGCTTTATGCAAAGAGCTCCGGGTCTTTTGAATATACCTTTAACGGCGATGAAAAAAAGATGGTCTTTACGACAAATAAAACAACAAGCTGGAAAGTTGCAGGCACTATGTATTCATCAGAAGTGAATGAAGCAGCACAGCCTATCTTTTACAAAACACTATTTATTATTGTAGATTGTCTGATAATCGGGAGTCTTACCATTTTTGTGGTATTACAATCAATTATTAAACCGCTCAAACAGCTTAAGAATCAGGCTCTAAGCGTTAGTGAAGGAGATCTGACAACAGCGATTACCGTCAATTCAAAGGATGAAATCGGCGAGTTAGGGTATGCTTTTAGTCAGATGCAAAACAATCTTCGCACATTAATTCAAAATGTTGAAATGAGTGCAGAGCAAGTGGCTGCTTCTTCAGAAGAGTTAACGGCCAGCTCACAGCAAACGAGCGCTGCGACTGAACAAGTATCGGTTGCGATACAAGAAGTGGCTTCTAGTGCAGAAAAACAAACGACTGTTATTGACCAAAATGCAGCTTCTTTAGATGAGATTGTACAAGGAGTTTATACGATTGCCAAACGTACAGAAACTGTTTCTCAGCTATCAAATCACACAACGTCTGAAGCAGTAGAAGGTGGAAAAGCCGTGAAAGAAACGGTTGAACAAATGGAATCCATTTCTCAGTCCGTCGAGCTATCTAATACAACGATTCGTACTTTGTTTCAACGTTCAAAAGAAGTTGGAACCATTTTAGAAGTAATCAGCGGCATTGCTGCTCAAACAAATTTACTAGCCTTAAATGCTGCAATCGAAGCGGCACGAGCTGGGGAACACGGAAAAGGATTTTCTGTTGTAGCAGCGGAAGTGAGAAAGCTGGCAGAACAATCACAAGTGTCTGCGTCTCAAATATCTGAGCTTATTCAAGCTATTCAACAAGATACTCAGGAATCTGTACATACAATGGAGCAAGTTACAAACAAAGTTGAAGAAGGACGAACAATTTCCCAAACGGCTATTCAAAAGTTCGAACAGATTCTAAGCAGCATGAATGAAACGACTCCGCAAGTTAAAGAAGTGGCTGCGACTGCTCAGCAAATTTCAGCAGCGGTTGAAGAAGTGGCTCGTACAGCAGGTGAAATGGCCATCCTTGCTAAAGGAAATGCAGCTACATCTGAAGAAGTGGCTGCATCAACTGAAGAACAGCTGGCTTCAATGGAGGAAATTGCTGTTTCCGCACAATCTCTGTCTCAAATGGCAGAACAATTAACAGCGCTCATCAGTAAATTTAATTTATAAACTTTCGTCAAATCGTCATAGACCTCTTTTATATTGGAAAAAGTAGAACATACACATATGAAAGAGGTGACACGAGCTGATGAAGCAAACAAAAATGACCTTTGAGCCAGCTTCAATTAACGATGATATGCATGCGAAGCTTAAACAGCTAGAAGAACAGTTTCAACAAACGTTAGGAAAAAGAGTAGCTTTAGTTGCATACGAAGCTGAAAAATAAAAAACAAAAAAAGAAAAGACACTAGGTCTTTTCTTTTTTTGTTTCAATAAGGTTAACATACATTAAATTACAAGTTTTTTTCATATGTTTTCTCAAAATAACACTAATATAGTGTAATTTTACACTATATTAGTGTTATTATACTTTTAATATGGTATAATTTCACAGAAATAAAGAAAGGAGCTTACAGTTTGTGATGAAGAAAAACGTGTTGTTAGGAATTTTTTTATCTATTTATCTAGTAGGTTCGTATACCTCTTATCATATGTATAAACAGCAGCAAAGCCGTCCTGTAACGGAGGATGTTGCTCAGCTTCTTCCTACAAAAGTCAAAGAAATAAAGCATGGAACCACTGAAAAACAGTTGAAAAATTGGGTGAAAACCGCTTCACAGCATCATGAAAAAATAGCGATTTCAGGCATGCAGCACAGTCAAGGAGGGCAGACGTACTATCCGAATGCTATTTTACTTGATATGAAGCAGTACAATAAAATTATAGATTACAAGCCCAGTCAAAAAGAAATTACGGTTCAAAGCGGGACAACGTGGAATGATATTCAGCAATATATACATAAGGACGGCCTTTCTCTTAAAGTTATGCAATCACAAAATATTTTTACCGTTGGAGGTTCTATTAGCGTGAACGGACACGGCAGAGATATTCGATACGGTTCTTTAATGGATACGGTCAAATCTATGCATCTCCTACAGGCGGACGGATCTATTATCGAAATTAGCCGGACAAAACACCCTGAGCTGTTTTCTTTAGTAAACGGAGGTTACGGGTTATTTGGGGTCATTTTAGATGTGACGCTTCGTTTGACGGACGATGAATGGTACGAAGATGAAATTATCCATTTAGATTATAGACAGTATACAGCGTATTTTAAAAACTACGTACAGCAGAACCCTGACGTTCGTATGCATATGGCGCGTATTTCTGTTTCTCCTAATCAATTGCTAACAGATATGTACGTCACAAACTACCGTTTATCTTCTCAAAATACTTCTACTGTAAACGAACCGCTCAAAACAGAAAAAATAGTGGCGCTTCCTAAATTTATGCTAGGACTGTCTCGGTACAGCAACTGGGGAAAAGATATGCTGTGGGAAACACAAAAGGCTTATTTCTTAAAACAAAATGGACGGCTTGAAACAAGAAATAATGTTATGCGTTCTGAAAGTGATTTTATGGAATACGAAAGTGCTAGCCGGACGGAAGTTTTACAGGAATACTTCGTTCCGGTGGATGAATTTGCTTCTTACATCGATGATTTACGCGAAGTGTTAGCAACTGAGAAATTTAATTTACTGAACATTACTGTTCGCTATGTAGAAAAAGACAATAAAGCAGTCATGTCTTATGCAAAAGACGATATGTTTGCTCTCGTTTTACTTATTAACCAGAAAAAAGACCATCAAGGCATTTCTGATACACAAAGAGTTGTCAGAAAAATGGTGGATGTGACGCTTCAGCATCAGGGAAGCTATTACTTGCCTTATTACGGCTACCCAAGCAAGAAGCAATTAGAAGAGGCTTACCCTCATACAGCCGCCTTTTTTAATTTAAAAAGAAAATATGATCGGAACGAAACGTTCGTTAATTTATTTTATAAGGAGTATGGAAAATGACGTACAAACAACTCTTACACTCACAAAGCCTAATGATTACCGCAAGCAGTATTGCTTTTCCCTTTTATCTTTTACTGCTTCGAAATCTTGGCGATAGTTATTCACAATTTGGCTTAGCTTACGGAATTTTCGCTTTAACCGCAGCTTTAAGTCACCCTTTAATCGGTTCATGGAGTGACAGAGTAGGAGAAAAGCGCTTGCTTCTTTTATATACGTTTGGGATGGCAGTTGTTATGCTTGTGATTCCCGTTCTATCAACTATTACGCAGGTGTATATCATTCAAGTTATAATGGGGCTACTTGGAGCTCTTCAAAAAACAGCAGAAAAAATAGCGTTATCTAGGCAGACAGATCGTGCTCATACGGGAAAACAAGTAGGACACTATCATTTATGGACCTCTATATGGGCAGCTTTAGCCGTGATTGCAACAGGGTATATCATTGATTTTCTTACAATCGGCAGCCTTTTTTACATCACTTCGTTTATGTACGTAGCGGCAGGGGTATTAATATGGCAAAAACCAAAAACAATCGAGCTTGAACGCCGCCATTTGCTGTAAAAGCATATATGGACAGGTCACTTGAATTTTTTAGTTCGTATTATAAGATACTATAAAAAATTTATGTTCTCCCGATATAAGTACTGAAAGGAGAAACGTTTATGCAAGGTATAAGTATATCAGGGCAAGATGCATGGTCTTCTATTATAGTATCGTTCGCTATTTTCATCATCATATGGGGTCTGATTCCAGGCTTAACTATAAAGTATGTATGTAAAAGTCAAACACTAGGTATAGCAAGTTTTTTTGTTGGTATTGCCTATGGGGTTAAAGCAGGTCATTTCCTTATTTAAATACGATTTGGTGTAAGTAAGCTTGGACCGCTATTAGCTAAGTGGGAATCCCTTTTGTTTCCTGTTATTTTTTTAGAGCGATTCTCCATAATAACAGTTAAAGAGGTGAATCCGATGACAGATAACAATGTTGGGTTTGGAATTAGCGGAGGCGAAGAGACTAGAAAAAAATCTACTGTTTCTAGCGAAGCTTCTATATCTAATGATGTACAACAAAACCAAAAACAAGATAACTACGAAAAGCTTAGCCATCAACTAAATTCATTATCTGATGATGAATTTAGAGCAGATCGTGATGAAGATTAAAGGTTACCCATCCAAAAAGAATATTTAAATTAAATAAAGTATTATGAAAGTAAACTAAGTGGATTCCATAACTTTGACGTGATAGCATTAACTACTGGTACAAACATACCACTTGACTATTTTGACATACTATCTTGTCAAAGTTCTTAGTTATTTCTTTGATAACTAAGAATTCATTTGTAACCTTTAAGTAGAGATATAAAGGTAATCCTTCACTTCAATGAGTGAAGGATTTTTTTTATTTCGTAAAAGTTTTGCAATCGTTTGGATTAATGATGATAAAACAGATACATTGTATACAATGTAAACGTCGTCATGTATAATGTAACTTATTCTTAGTTGAACACTTGAATGAGCAGGATAGACATACTCGAGATAAGCGGAGGCATACACCGGTGTCTAAAAAAATACATGATTTTAATGATATTATCCGAAAGCTGCGCAAAAAACTTTTTGGAAAAGGTCCAGAACGAATTCATACTGTATTCGTTCAAAACATGGCTATTTCAACTTTGTACGGCAACTTAACGCCAGCTGAACAATTTATCGCGAGAACAACCGAAGGTAAAGAGACGGTACATATGGCAAGAACGAAGCTTATTCAAAACCTTTATGCTTCATCTCCTCCAGAAGGACTTGAGGACTTGTTAGGAGCTAAGCTGAGCTATTTATTTTCCGATATCAAGGTGGAAGAAGATATCGCCGTTTCAGTATTTGTGTTTGAAACCAATATTCAGTAGAACAACGTAAAATACATAATTTAATTAAATGAAAGAGAAGTAGGATCTGCTTGTTTTTTATTTAGTTTTATTATAGATAATGATGACTGATATACTGTAAAGAAAGTGCAGGATTATTAGGCAGCATTCAAAAACCTTGTGTAAAAGGTGTTTTTGAGTGCTGCCTTTTTTAGTTAAGGAGGAGTTTTATGGCATTTCATAAGCCGGATAAAATGTTAAACATCGCTTTAGAAGCGGGGGTTTCAAAGACGAAGTTATCCCTTTCTTCTATTCTAATGCTTGGGTTTTTAGGAGGCGCGTTTATTGCGCTTGGTTTTTTACTAGATGTGCGCGTCATTGGTAATTTACCAGCTGAATGGGGAAGTTTATCGAATCTTTTAGGAGGAGCCGTCTTTCCTGTAGGTATTATGCTGGTCGTACTTGGGGGAGCAGAGCTCATTACGGGGAATATGATGTCTGTTTCCATTGCCCTGTATGCAAGAAAAATTTCGCTTCGTCACTTGCTTCATAACTGGTTTTGGGTTACGCTTGCTAACTTTTTAGGAGCCATATTTATCGCGTATTTCTTTGGACATATTGTCGGGTTAACAGAAACGGGGCCTTTTTTAGATAAAACGGTAGCAATTGCTCAAGCTAAAATTGATGATTCGTTTTTTAAAACGCTTATTTCTGCTGTGGGCTGCAACTGGCTTGTATGTTTAGCTATTTGGCTTTCATACGGCGCTGACGACGTTACGGGTAAAATTCTTGGGATTTGGTTTCCGATCATGGCATTTGTTGCGATTGGCTTTCAGCACGTTGTAGCCAATATGTTTATTATTCCCGCTGCCATTTTTGCAGGTCACTTTACATGGATTGATTTTATTGCAAATATTATCCCTACCTTTATTGGAAATATGATAGGAGGAGCTGTATTTGTAGGCCTTATTTATTTTTCTTCTTATCAAAGTAAACAAAAAGAACAATTAAAAAAAGCTTCTTAATCAGGGTTTATCAGTTGTCATTAAAAAAGCAGCCTCTTAGTAAAGAGGCTGCTTTTTGATTGGGAAAGATGAAAAGATATATTTTTAACAAATTATGTATGATAACATATAAATCAATTAGAATATGGCGCCATGAACATTTGAATTCGTAATATTATTTTCATAATAATATTATGGTTAACTAGATGGTAATGAATACATTTGTAAGGGAGTGAAAGAAATATTGAATATTGGTATAGGATTGATTCTACTATCTGTCGTACCACTATTTCTTATATCAGGAATGTTTTTACGCAAAAAGAGAAAAAAGGTATGTAGCAACAGTTTGTTAATCGCAGGAACATTGATTTTATCAGCAGGTCTATTATTACTTACTGGTTTATATGATCCGTATGCAAATCATATTTAATAACTTATCATACTAACGGAGAGTGAAGAAATTGAAGTTCATGTTTGCTGTTTTATTGATTATATTTGGCAGCATTTTAGTTGGGGTGACTAGTAACAGTCTAGGCGCGACAGGTAATAACATCATGCATTTAGCTGGAATTGGGTGACTTATAGCAGCTATTTTTATAGCAAAAAGCAAAAAAGATACCAAACGCCGTACAAAAAAGGAATGCGATGTTTAATCACGCATTCTTTTTTTGACATGAGCGGCTCTAGGCCTTTGTCGTCCACTTTTTCTTACGATTATTATAAAATAGGGAGTAACAGCTATACATACAGCAGTAAGGTGGTATTTAACAATGAAACAATCTAACAAAACGATTGGTATCGTAGCACACGTGGATGCAGGGAAGACTACGTTTTCCGAGCAGCTTCTTTATCATACCAAAAGTATTAAACACCGAGGAAGAGTCGACCACAAAGATTCCTTTCTTGATACCCATACGATTGAGAAAGAACGAGGAATTACGGTATTTGCCGATCAAGGAACTTTTTCATATAACGGTTCTACTTACTATTTAATTGATACGCCGGGCCACGTCGATTTTTCACCTGAAATGGAACGTTCTATTCAAGTGATGGACTATGCGATTGTTATCTTAAGTGCAGTAGAAGGAGTCCAAGGCCATACAGAAACCGTTTGGCAGCTGCTTCAAAAACATCGTGTGCCCGTATTCTTTTTCATCAATAAAATCGATCGTGTAGGAGCAGATCCTGAACGTGTTATAAACGATATTAAACATAACTTAACCCCCGATGTTTTTGACATAACGTCAGAGCTTATAGATGGCTCGTTAAGTGAGGATCTTATTGAATTTACAGCTGAAAAAGATGAAGAGCTTTTAGATGCATTTATGGAAGGCAAGAATGATCAAGCCTATTGGAGAGCGGCTATGCAAAAGCTTATTCAAACCAATCAGCTTTTCCCGTGTGCTTGTGGATCAGCTTTACAAGATATCGGCATTGAAAGTTTTTTAGAAAAGCTCGATTTGCTAACAGAAACTCATTACTCACAGGAAGAAGCATTTTCAGGGCGTGTATATAAAATCCGACACGATGAAAATGGAATGCGCATCACGTTTATCAAAGCTCTGAGTGGGACACTGCAAGTGCGTGATGAAGTGTCTTATGAAAAAAACAGAGAGCTATACGAAGAAAAAATCACTCAAATTCGTGCTTATAACGGAAACACATTTAAAAACGTTAATGAAGGTTCAGCCGGCGAACTTTTTGCGGTTACGGGGTTGTCTTCACCATCGATTGGAGACGGTCTTGGAACGTTAAAAGAAAGCTGCTCCTACGAACTTTTACCTACGTTAAAATCAAAAGTTGTTTTTGATCCTTCTGTTCATCCAAAAGAAGGAATTAAACTTTTTCAATTATTAGATGCTGAAGACCCTTCTTTACATGTGACGTGGGAAGAAAGGACTCAAGAGCTTCATATTCATGTGATGGGAGCCATTCAGCTTGAAGTCCTCGAAAAACTGATAAAAGAACGTTTTAATATAAACGTACAGTTTGAAGAACCAGAAATTTTGTACAAAGAATCCATTCAAAATACAGTGATGGGCTACGGGCATTTTGAACCGTTGAAACACTATGCAGAAGTTCATTTGAAAATAGAGGAAGCGGAACGAAACAGCGGAATTACCTTTGAAAATGCTTGTCACGCTGATGATTTATCCATTGGGTATCAAAACCTAGTCCGTCAGCATATATTTGAAAAGCCGCATCACGGTTTGCTGACGGGGTCGCCTATTACTGATTTAAAAGTGACGTTATGTACTGGACGAGCTCACAACAAGCATACAAGCGGAGGAGATTTTAGAGAAGCAACCTACCGTGCACTGCGACAAGGGTTAGAAAAAGCAGAAAATATTGTGCTGGAACCGTATTATGACTTTAAAATTAAAGTAGATATTGATCAAATGGGAAGAGTATTAGCTGATGTTCAAAGCGCACACGGCCGCTTTGATTCTCCTGTAACAATTGAAAATAAAGCGATTATTACAGGCAAAGTTCCTGTTGCTACTTTTATGAACTACGGTTCGACGCTAGCATCTTTTACGCATGGAAAAGGAGCGATGTCTCTATTATTCGGAGGGTATGAACGCTGTCATAATGAAGAAGAAGTTATTGAACGAATCCGCTACAATAAAGAGGCGGATCCCGAATACAGCTCATCATCCGTCTTTTGCGCAAAAGGACAAGGCTATACGGTTCCTTGGAAAGAAGCAGAGGAAAAAATGCACTGTTTATAAAAGTACTGTAGCAATTGCTACAGTACTTTTTTTGTCAGGGGCTTTTATCAGTTGTTTTCTCTATACCTTTACAATAAAATCCACATTATAGTATAGTTTACTTATATTTCTAAAAAAGAGGTGATAGAAACGTGGATGCTACTGTTAAAACAACTAAAAGCGGGATAATAGGCGGCGTTCTTGGAGGAATTTCACTTTTATATGTCATTATTAATACTTTATTGATCCTTAACTTTTTCACAGGGCTTATTGCGGCCGAAAAGCTTCAAGGACTGCCTATTATCGCACCTATCTTTTTAGTTCCGCTGATGATTGTTCCTGCAATTATTGGTTTTTTTATAAAAAAAGACAAGCTCTGTCTATGGGCGATTATTTTAAATATCATCTTGTTTCTTGTACCAATTGGCTATCACGTCATCGGTACGTTAGTATTCGGCCCTTAATTAAAAAACGAACAAACTTCCATATAAAGTTTGTTCGTTTTTTTATATCACATAACCACTATTGAGCCGTAGCATTAGCTGTACTGCTGTTTTCGTCTTTGACCATCATCCTTACGCCTTGTACCACTGCAATTCCTTCCCACTTATCAAGATCAGGTTCAAGAAATTCTAAAGCAAACGTGTGGGGACGTAATGACAGAAAAGAAGAGAGTGTACGGACTTGAATAATAGGAACGCCGGAACGCAGAACGTCGAATCTGCGATCTGTTATATTCCCCGTAATTTCATATGTATCGCCATCGTTTCTGATATAAAGATACTTCTTTTTAAAAAAAGTAAATTTTCGCTGAATCATGCCAACTTCATTTCCGTGGTGATCAGAAATAATCAGCTTCGGCATAAGGGCAAACATTTTAGATTTACCTGTAAATATAATTTCTTCGTCCTTTAAAATCTCAAATTTATTAGCAATAGATAACTTATATGCGACATTTCCAATGACGTCTTGTGATTCATTATAAATAGGAGATTCACCTAACTCGAAAAACTTGTCTTGCAAGATAATCCCTTGTTTCTCCATTTAAAAACCTCCTTTAGAATATATTACCATATTTTTCACCCTTTGAGTTGTGCCAAGCAGATTTTTATGAGTATCACTAAATAAAGATCACCCTTATGTGCTGCGGATAATGGAAAGAATGAAAATAGTCTTCAAAGCTCATAATGTGTAAAGGAGACCTGCTTGTTATAACACCAGGTGAACGTAAAGCAGTTTGTTAGATATACATAAGGAGATGATACTTTATGCCTCAATGGCATCCGCATCGTGAACAAAAAAATTTACCTGATGAATTTCCTGTTAATCCGCTTTTTTCTCGACAAGGAGAAGTGACGATTCCAAGGCTGCGTATCAGTGATCAAGGTATGCTTCCAGAAACAGCTTATCAAATCATTCATGATGAAATTGCTTTAGACGGAAATGCCCGTTTAAATTTAGCTACGTTTGTTACTACTTGGATGGAACCTGATGCAAAGCGTTTGTACGGCGAATCTTTTGATAAGAATATGATTGATAAAGATGAGTATCCGCAAACAGCGGCTATTGAAGAGAGATGCGTACGTATTTTAGCGGATTTGTGGAATTCACCTAATCCTGATACAACGATGGGCGTTTCTACTACAGGTTCATCTGAAGCTTGTATGCTTGGCGGGCTAGCGTTAAAAAGACGCTGGCAAAAACTGCGTAAAAGTAAAGGGCTATCAACAGACCGGCCGAACATTGTATTTAGTTCATCCGTTCAAGTAGTGTGGGAAAAGTTCGCAAACTATTGGGACGTAGAGCCTCGTTATGTGAGCATTAATGCAGATCATCCTTATTTAGATGCAGAAGGCGTCATTAATGCGGTTGACGAAAATACAATTGGTGTTGTACCGATTCTTGGAGTGACGTATACAGGAGTTTACGAACCAATTGCCGCTATCGCAAAAGCATTAGATGAGTTACAAGAAAAAACAGGGTTGGATATTCCTATCCATGTAGATGCCGCTTCTGGAGGTTTTATCGCTCCATTTCTTCAACCAGACCTTATCTGGGATTTCCGCTTGCCGCGAGTAAAGTCCATTAACGTGTCAGGACACAAGTATGGTTTAGTTTATCCTGGTTTAGGTTGGGTGATTTGGAGAGAAAAAGAGGACTTGCCTGAAGATCTTATTTTCCGCGTTTCTTATTTAGGAGGCAACATGCCAACTTTTGCGCTCAACTTTTCTAGACCAGGAGCACAAGTTCTTTTACAGTACTACAATTTCTTACGTTTAGGGAAAGACGGCTATTATGCCGTACAAAAAACTTCACAAGAAAACGCCTTGTTTCTAAGCAAAGAAATTGGAGAAATGGAAGCATTCGAAATTATCGCCGATGGTTCAGACATCCCCGTCCTTGCTTGGAAACTAAAAGAAGGATACACACCAAACTGGACTCTTTATGACTTGTCTAGACAACTGCGTACGTATGGATGGCAAGTGCCTGCTTATCCACTACCAGCAGACATGGAAGAAATAACAATCATGCGTATTGTCGTTAGAAATGGATTTTCAAGAGACCTTGCTCATTTATTTATGGTTAATTTCAAACAAGCCGTTGAATTTCTTAACTCGTTGGATAGACCTGTTCTTAAAGACACGAAGTACGACAATGGATTTCATCATTAACATTTGTTACGAAAACACAAAGCCGTGTTCTGAAAAAGGTATATGGCTTTGTGTTTTTTTATGCATAAAAAGATAATTTTTCAAAAAATTCCATAAATAAAACAAGAAAATATTCTTATATTTTCTTAATTTTGGTATAATAATCCCTAAGGTTTTATAGTCCTTTAGAATTATGTAAAACCTAAAAAAAGATAAAAAAAGGGGATAATAGTCTATGAAAATGTTGAAAGTTGCTTTTGGTGTTCCATTATTAGCTATATTGCTAGCAGCCTGTAGCGATGAGTCCAGTGAAACTGTATCTCAAAAAGAAGAGCCTATAGAGAAATCAACAGCGGTTCATACGAAAGAAAATGGCAATAAAACGGCTGTAAAAAAATCATCGCCGAATACATTACAAACAAAAGCATCAACCATTAAAAAAGCAGTTAATTCCAAAGAAGCTGATCGCGATTACTTATTAAACGTAATGAATGGTTATCAGTATATCCAAGTAGGTGACAATCAGTATATTTACTATGGCATTAATCAAGAGCAAAATGTTTTTTGTATGATGGAAGTTAATTTTGACGCCAGTGGTGATTATGTAGAAAACATCAATTTTGTTGATAATGCTTCAGAAAAACAAATTGCTTTGCTTCAAAACCAAATACAAGAACAACAAAAGCAATTATCAGACCTTGAACAGCAGCAAATGGAAAAGGAATTAGATGATTACTATGCGCAGCTAGAAGAAGACCGACAAAAAGAGGAAGAGGCGCAGGCCAAGGCTGATGCAGAAGCTGAAGCTCAGGCAGAAGCTGATCGTAAAGCGGAAGAAGAACGTTTAGCAGAAGAAGAAAAGAAACAGCAGGAGGAAGAGGAAGCTCGGGCCAAAGCGGATGAGGAAGAAGCTGATGCTGATGCTTCTTTAGAAGATGAGGCGCAAACAGAATCGGAATCAGAGCGAGAAGAAGATACAGAAGCTCTTGAGGAAGAAGAACCAGCCGAACAAACAGTTTCCCAAGAGCAAGCTATCCAGCTAGTTCGTGATCAGCAAGGCATATCTGAAGATTCACCTCTCTTTGTAACATATGATCACGTTGACGATTCAGGAAACTATATTATCCATGTTTATGAAAATGTTGTGGATAATGAAGAAACAGGAGAGGAGCATACAGCTACACAAGGTTGGTATCAAGTAAGTCCTAGTGATGGGTCCATTACTGATGTTACGGTAGATGGTTACTAATAAAATAATCTGTTTATTAAACATAAAAAGATCGATACAAAACCTCAAAAGTAGCTATTATATATACTTTTGGGATTTTAATTCCTGCTGATTATAAATTGTGATAAAATGGATTTTTCAAAAATTAAAACGTAGTAACTAACGTATAGAAAAGTTTTTTCTCTATCTTTCAAAAGAACAAAAAATGTTAGATACTGACACTCTTAAATACAATCGATATATTATTTATCTATGCTTCATTTTATAGTTCATTTCACTTTCGTAAAGAGAAAGTACATTATAAAACTAAACATCTTTTCCTCCACAGATATAAAAATAGTAAAAGATTTAGAGGAAGACAGCCCCATTAAAAATGGCTGTCTTTTTTTGTCGGAATTTGAATATAGAATTATATGGTTATGTTAAAAATTAAGTAGTATCATAGTCGTAGTTATAAAGTAATCACATATGGTTAAGGGAGAGATCAAATGAAGAAAAAGGGTATCATCTCATTATTATCTGTAGGTTTACTAGCTTCCTCATTATCAGTAAGCACAACTCAAGCAGCTGAAAATAACTATGAGTCTTCAAAGAAAACAATTGAAAGCCGATTGAAATCTGATAAGCCGTTAAATCATAATGTTATTAATCCCTATGCGCTAAGAGAAATTAAAGAACAAACTTTAATTACATTAGAAACACCTAAAGGTTTTTCTACGAAAAAATTTAATGCACCAAGTGCAAGTATTAAGGGCAGTAGTGGTCAGCCAATGTATGAAAGTGAGCCTAATGATGATTTCAAAATAGCAGATACACTACTAAACGAGAGAGTAACATTTGGACAATTCGACGATACTCTTGATATAGATTTTTATAAGGTGAACGTATCTGGAAAAGGGACTTTACTAGTAGCGGGTGGAACAGATACTACTTCCAATATCGATTTACTATTTTTAGCAACTGAATATGAATATCAAGATCATGGTTATTTAGAATACTTAGGTTCTGAATATGATGATGGAGTGGAAGTGCAAGGATATAAAGTTAATAAAGCGGGCGCGTATTACATACCTGTTTTAGATCTAAACGGAAATGATTATGATGCTATATATGGAATCTCTACTCAATTTGAAGCTGACAAAGATACTGTTGCGCCAAATAAACCTACTGTTAATAAAGTAGACAATAACGATAAAGTTATAACTGGTAAAGCGGAAGCAGGTTCAACTGTAACTGTTAATGTAGGTAAAAAACGAATTGGGTATGCAAAGGCAAGTTCAAAGGGATCATTCTCTGTTAGTATTCCAGTTCAAAAAGCAGGCACTACGCTGAATGTAACTGCTAAAGATAGTGCGGGAAATGTAAGTAAACTTACCTATATCACAGTTGTAAAGGCTGATGTTACTCCACCAAACAAGCCGGCAGTTAATAAAGTAGATGATAATGATAAGGTTGTGACAGGAAAAGCAGAAGCTAACTCTACCGTAACTGTTAATATAGGGAAGAATAGAATTGGGTATGCAAAAGCAAATTCAAAGGGATCATTCTCTGTTAGTATCCCTATACAGAAAAAAGGAACTAAATTAAACGTAACTGCTAAAGATGCTTTGAATAATGTAAGTAAAGTTACATATGTAACTGTTGTGAAACATTAAAATTGATAAACCGTTTAGATTATCTGCAATGTATTAAGTGGTAAAAAAATCCAATAATAATCACAAAAGCTAAAATCAGACTGTTAGGATAGCAGGATAGCTAGTATTATAAGCAGACCAATTGCGTCTGCTTTTTAATTAGTTTAAAATACATAATTCCGTAGTAGGTACACTTATTTAGACCTAATTAAGGCCTAAAACTTTATTATTAATAATGGAAGATTATAATGATGATTACGTTCCTGAGAGTTTAAGGAATGAACAGGAACAAGGGGATAAGGAAACAGCTAAATTATGTACCAAAGAGAACGGATTTTCATCCTCTCTTTAAAGAAAGCTGGTTTAAAGGGTGTAGAGTGCTCTCATCTAAAATGATAATTTTCGATGAATATTCGAGATGTTCATTATAACAAAGCAACAAATTATGATAAAAATCCAGTAAAAGACCGACATAAAAACTATTTTCCTCTGAAAACATACCAGAGCGATTGATAAGAATATTTTCGTATTTTTTAACGATTCTTTGAGTTCTCTTTATAATTTTTACCGCATCTTTCATTTTATACATTTCATTTAACTCTTCCGCAAATATGTGGAGGTCTTTTTGTATGGTAGTTCTAAGCGCTGCATTCATTTCTTTAATGTTCTGCGGTACTTCTTCCAGAATAAATTGCTTTATCATAATGAAATCAGACTGCACTGGTTCGTTCAAAAAGCTTAGGTATATACGAAGAGTGTTATACGCATCATACATCGGATTGTGCTTTTTACCCTCAAACTGCAAATTATATAAAGCTAACCCATTTTCTACTGATACGTTATTTTTAGAAACACGCTTTGTAAAAATTGCTTGAAAATCAACATAACGCTGTTCTATTTTCTTTATAGTAGCAAGAGAGATTTCGTGCTTCGCCGCATCTATTTTTAAACGTGATAAATCGCTGGTAGACCAGGAGAAAAAACGGGATTTTTTAATTCCACCAATCCAGGTTAAAAAGTCTTCAAAAACATTTTTAAAATTACTTGCACCGACTAAATCAGTATCTTTAATACCGGTTAACTCTTTACAAAAGCGGCTTAAGGACACTCTTTTTGTAGGTTGAATATAACGATCAAAAAACTCAATGTCTTCTGTCTCGATATTGTACTTCACCGCGCCGAGCCGAATTGCTTCCATATCTTCAAACGGCATTCCTTTGTTTGAACACAGCATTTCAAAATCAAAAAAGATAAATTGTTTTACATCTGCCATATTCTATGCTCCTCTCTCTAACAGGTTATTATAAGGGAATAGGTGTGAAAGAGGAAGAACCAATAAATCCCAAATGTCGAGGGTAACAATGGATTATTTCAAAAGGCAAGGGGACGCTTATCAGTTTCTAGTTAGCGGAAAAGTTTTTGAAGCTCTTCGAAGGACATATAAACAGGAAGCTCTTTGTCTGATTTTGGCGCTTGGATATTAGCAGTGAAGTCTGACTTCATATAATTTTCTTTTAAGCAATATTGCCTAAGTGGCTTGATATACGACGTTGTAACGTTTCGATGATTAATTACTTAATTCTATACAAAACGATGTACACTTGAAGATGTAAGGTCATCCAAATCAAGTGAGCGATTATTTTCTTATAGGAATTCTTGATAAAGCCTTAAAGCAAGCAAACGAGTAACCAAGACAAAGCGCAATAGGTGATATGTATTCCAAGGATCTAAGAGCAAGGGAGAACCAAACGATTTTATTTCTTTTTCTAGTTTACATAATATATATTCTAGGAACCAATAAGTAAAATACAAATTTCGTCTCAATATAAAAGTATACTTATGATAGTGAGATGAAATTTAAAAATGAGATAGGATTTATGTTTATCTCAATCGACTCACTAAACTAATTATCCATAAGATTTGTTCTAATTGAACAATTGTAGATATGATTTTATAGAAATACATATGAATTTTGCCAGTTTATTTTTAGGATTGATCAGTTCGGTTTATGTTTAGATTATATTTAGAGATTTTGGGAAATGAATGAGTTTACTTATAGAAAATAAATTTTACACTCATTTATTTTTTCTCATCGTATTCTCAATGAACTCTTTGCAAAACGATGAAATTTGTTTGCGTTTAATATCTTAAGGATTTATTTGCTACCGAACGTATATTTTTCATTTAGTACATATGTTTGCATTAAATGGATTTTTATTCATTTAGAAAAGTTAAAACCTCGTATTTTTTGTAATAAAATACGATTATAGGTATATTTATTCTGTCGGATTCTTTATTAAAATCGCAGTAAACCCCTTTCCTATCAGCTTTTTAGTGATTTTAGTTGTAGTTTCCTTTTTCATCGGGTATAATATTAAACAAATAGATGACGGTATAAATTGGATGTCATTATCCAGTTTTAAAGGAGCGATACTCATGAACATTACAATTTATTATGGAAATCATGAAGATAAAACAATTCACACAATGGATTGTCACGTAGATATCGATTTAGATGATGAAGATATGGTAGCTTTAACAGAAGCTCGTTAATGAATATATAAAAGGCTGTGGATGCTTTTCATCTGCAGCCTTTTATTTTTTTGCTCCCTCTCTCCTCTCCAATATCTAACGACCGCTACGTTTTACAATTATTAGTTACTTTTATTATAAAATTAAAAATTCTCCGTTAACTTCTCTTTACTTTTCGACACATTTTTTGTATCATTAGATAAGAACGTATGTTCGTTTTGTTTTTTATCGTATTGATGATCACAAGGAGTGTTTTTGAATGACGGTACGAAAAAGAAAAAGAAAGAAGCTCCCTCCTACCCTATCCAATACAGGCTTTATTGGAGCAACGTTTGCTGATACAGATGAATTAGCACGCAACGAATATCATTTTCCTCGTAAGCAAATGAAAATTACCCATCATGTCTTAGATGCCTTGCTGCAAGGGGCAACGCACTTATTTCAACAGCATAAAGTTGAAGCCGCTATCTCATGCGTGTATCTGCCTAAGTACAAAAAGATCGGTTTGGTTCTTTCTAAACAATCTTTTGGCCGCGATGAAGGCATTGGGTATTTTATTAATTACTTAAAGGAAATCGGACATATTGAATGGGATGAAAAAACGAAGGATTACGAAATACATAATACGAGTTTTATCGGCGTGGTATTTGCAGATCTAGAAAAAATTGCTAAGTTCACCTTCGACTTTGAGCTAGAATTACTGTCAAAGTTCGTCAAAGATTTAATTATTCCCGCTAAAGAGCTGTTCTTGCAGCATAATGTAAAAGCGTATCTCTCAGGCGTTGAAAATGAAGATCAGCATAAAGTAGGGTTTGTTTTATCGATTAAGCCTTATGATGAACGTAAGGAAGCAGACTTATATTTTGTGGAGTATTTAAAAGAACGTGGTTTATACGAAGAGGACGAGTCTGAAGAAGAGCTAGTACCTATTCATACAAAATGGAGCTTATTTAAATAACATACGTTATACCCGCTGTCGTAATAAGACAAGCGGGTCTTTTTTTGCTTTTTTACTAAAACCCAAAACAAATTAGTAGCAAGTACTAATAGTTAGTAATATAATAATAGTAATGATAAAAATCATTGATATCTATAATATAAGGAGTCGTTTTTATGATTCAACTAAAAGATTTAGTTCCAAGTGAACATTACAACTTAACAGAGGAAATTGAAAAACATGCATCCGATCAGCTTGCGCTAAAGTGGCAGGACACTGACGGTGTGCGTGAGGAAATTACATATAACCAGCTGTTAGCAAAAGCAAACAAAGTAGCAAACGGGTTAACGGATCTAGGCTTAACAAAAGGCGATCATGTGTTGGTTATTGCGCCTCGCCTTATTGAATCGTATGCTATTTACTTAGCATGTTTAAAAGCAGGTATTATTGTAATTCCTTCTTCAGAACTATTACGCGCAAAAGATATCCAATATCGTTTACATCACGCTGAAGCAAAAGCGATTATTTCTTACCATCCTTTCTGCAATGAGATCGATAAGATTGAAAACTTCCCTACTTCTCTACAACATAAAATTACGTTTGGCGCTGATGAGACGTCATGGACTCGTTTAGAAGCACTGACTCAGAATGCATCAGAACAGTTCCAAGCAGCTAAAACAACTAAGGATGATACGGCATTTCTTCCTTATACGTCTGGTACAACAGGACAGCCAAAAGGCGTTGTTCATACTCATGGATGGGCTTATGCTCACCTTCGTATCGCTGCTGCTGAATGGTTAGACATTAAAAAAGGCGATACAGTCTGGGCAACAGCAGGTCCTGGTTGGCAGAAATGGATTTGGACTCCGTTTTTATCTGTACTTGGACAAGGTGCAACAGGCATTATCTATAACGGACGTTTTGAACCTAAAAAGTTTTTAGAAATTTTACAGGATGAAAAAGTAAATGTATTGTGCTGCACGCCAACAGAGTATCGCTTTATGGCTAAAATTGATGAGCTTGAACGTTTTGACCTGTCTCACCTTCATAGCGCTGTATCTGCCGGAGAACCGCTAAACGAAGAAGTAATTAATGTGTTTAAAAAATATTTTAATATCCAAGTACGTGATGGATACGGTCAAACGGAAAATACCCTTTTGATTGGTACCTTAAAAGGTGTAAAAACGAAGATTGGTTCAATGGGTAAACCGATGCTTGAAGGGTTTGTAGAAATCATTAATGAAGATGGCGAACCTTGTAAGCCTGGAGAAGTTGGAGACATTGCCGTTCGTAGGGACCTCCCTTCTCTTTTCAAGCACTACTATAAAGACATGGAACGCACTGAGAAAACGTATAAAGGAAACTACTATTTAACAGGTGACCGAGCTTCTAAAGATGAAGAGAACTATTACTGGTTCCAAGGACGCGGAGATGATATTATTATCAGTTCCGGCTATACAATTGGACCGTTTGAAGTTGAAGATGCGTTAATTAAGCATCCAGCGGTTAAAGAATGTGCCGTTGTAGCTAGCCCAGATGCTGATCGCGGCCATGTTGTAAAAGCGTATGTGGTTCTTGTTGATCATGTAAAAGCAACAGATGCAGGGTTTATTAAAGAGCTGCAAAATCACGTAAAAACTCTTACTGCACCTTATAAGTATCCTCGCGTAATTGAATTTATTGATGAATTACCAAAAACTAATTCAGGTAAAATTCGACGTGTGGAACTTCGTGAACGCGAGCAACAACAAGCATAATAAATGAAAAAAAGACGTATCCTAACAGATACGTCTTTTTTTATTAGATGGAACGCTGTGAAGTACGAACATCTACCGTTAAAACACCGGTATTTACATTTGCGTATGCTTTAATGATGACAGGATAATCTTTGTTGTTTGTGAACTTAAAATCAGGTCCTCCCCACGATACGGTTGCATCTCTTCCTGCCGGTACATAACCTACATGTTTTGAATGGTGGGACCTAGCTGTCACTTGAAGACCAGCGCCGTCAATAGCATTAAATAACGTAGAAGATGTTTGACAAATACCTCCGCCAATTCCCATCACCAGCTGTTTATTGATAATTTCAGGAGCAGGCTGATAGCCTCTTTCTGCTGTGCGCTCCCCAACTGTTTGATTATAAGAAAATGAATCTCCTGGTCCTAACACAACGTTGTTAATTGCTTCTGCTGATAGCTGAACATTTCTGTTTCTGCTTGTATCACTTGGACGAAAACGTGTAGAATACGAAGCTAGCGATACATCAGCGATTCCCTGAGCAGATGCTGCCGTTACATTTGGAGCGGTTTCGTAAATCGGAACCTTTACATTCAGTTGTTTCGTATTTAAGTTCTGCAGATTTTTAACAAGTTCTGCTTCTTTTAAGATGATTTGCTTGGACCCGCCAGTCAACGATCCATTTTCATCTATTTTTATGTTTTGCATAGGTGTATCAATCCCTTTTGCCAGCTCAGAAGCTAACTGTTTAATTTCTTGATCATATACACCTTTATCCTTGTAATGAACCGGCTTGAATTCTTTCATTACTTCTCCTGTACGGGAATCTTTTAACTGATACGTCAGTTCTTCAACTTTAAGGACTGGCTTTTTCTTTTTCTCAACCTTTTTTTCTGGTTTTTTAGCCGCTTGTTTTTGTTCTATCGCAGCTGTTTGCTTTGCAGAATGATTTGTGTACATCCCGTACGCAATAAACGCACTAACAATTGTCGCGCCAAGCAAAAGCGCCCCTAAGACTTTCTTCATGTAATTGAATCCCCCCATATCTCGGCTTTACCTCAATATGTTTTTTCTATAAAAATATGTATACATTCATTTTATACAAACATCGTCTAAAAGACGATACGTCAAAGTGAATAATCACCATTTTTTATATTTTTTTCTTTGTTCAACACATGAGATAAAGCGGATTGATGTTCATAGACCCCATTTTCCAGAAAACATATGTTGTATACGTTTCCTAATATTACTATTCTTATATATAATAGCACGAAAACAAGGATTTTTTAACGAATTATGGTAACTATTTTTAAATTTTTCTGACAATTTTCGCGATGTTGTTCATTTTTCTATGGGCATTATACATGGTATAATGGTAAAAATGGAATTTGTTTTATGAGGAGGATTTACGCTTGACTGAACGTTATAGCAAAGAAGAGATTAGTCATCAGCTAGAAAGTATAGATCATGTAAAAGAAGCTCTTTTAAAATATAAAAACACCGTAATCGGTGAGAAATATGATTTGCTTCCCTACCATTTAACTTCAACAAAAGAGGCAATCTTAAAGACTATTCACGATAAAAAAAGCTGTATTGTTAGCGATATCACAAAAGTACTTGGGCTCTCACCCGGTGCTATCACCATTGTATTAAATCAATTAGAAGATGATGAGCTTGTGAATCGTATTTATAAAAAGCAAAACCGCCGAAGCGTATGGGTAGAGTTGACAGAAAAAGGGGAAAAAGTTGTCGAAATATTGCAAGCTACTCGTGTCGATTTTTGGTCAGATTTACTTTCACACTTATCAGAAGAAGAAAGAGATCAATACTTTCACATTATGAAAAAAATATCTCAAAAATTACAGCAATAAATATAAAAAAAAGCGGCTATAAAGGCCGCTTTTTTTATTATGCGTGTGCTAAGGCTTGTTTTTTTACTTCGTTTTTTAACACTTTTCCTACGCTGTTTTTAGGAAGTGATGAAACAAATACAACAGTTGGTACTTTATAAGGTGCTAATCGTTCTTTACAGAAGTTCACTACATCTTCTTCAGTTAAAGCGGATGCTGCTTGTTTAACAACAAATGCATATGGAACTTCGCCGTACACATCATCAGGCATGCCGACAACTGTCGCTTCTAACACCCCATCTGCTGCTAAGACAACTTCTTCTACTTGATCTGGGTAGATGTTATCTCCTCCATATACAATTACATCTTTATAGCGTCCTTCAATGTAGAGAAATCCGTCTTCATCTAATCGACCTGCATCGCCCATCGCTAACCAGCCATCTTGTAAGACAGCGTTTGTTGCTTCTTCGTTTTGCCAGTAGCCTTTAAACAGATAAGGGCTTCGTACGAGTACTTCACCTTTTTCTCCAGTTGGTACTTCTTGACGTGTCTCTGGGTCTACAATTTTAACTTCTACATGCGGAGCAGGTTTTCCAGCAGAGCTTACTTTCTTCCATCCCATTTGAGGATGCCATGAACTGATAATCCACGCTTCTGTGCTTCCGTATCCTTGAGCTAAAATCATACCGTTGCGATCATATTGTTCGATTAAAGACTCAGATACTTTTGTTCCGCCTGACACAGCAAGTTTTAGAGGGAAATCATAGTGATCTCCTTTTTCAAGCTCTTCTACGATATATTTTAATGCCGGTGGTAGTGCAAACAGCATTTTAATGTTCTCTTTTTCAATTACCTCAATTACTTTAGCTGGATCTGTTTCTTCAGAACATACCATTGTGTTTCCTGTGTTAATGCACATAAATAAGATGCTCATCGAACTCATGTGGAAGAATGGATGAACAAATAAATAACGCATGCTTTTATCAATATTTGCACGTTCTTCCTGTCCGCCAGAGTTTAAAAAGGCACTTACCGATCCATGTGCAATCATACATCCTTTTGATTTGCCTGTTGTACCTGATGTGAACATCATTAATGCTAAATCTTCAGGAAGTACTTCAGGAAGGGCTTCTGGTGTATTTGTATTGTACGCTGAGAATTGAGTTGTAAATTCTTTTGCATCCTCAATTTTTAACGTAAAGCTAAGTCCATTCGTTTGTTCCGCTTTTTCTAATACAGACGTAAATTCATTGTGGTGAATAATCGCTTTTAACTGTCCGCTCGTAATAATGCTATCAAGCTCATAAGGTGTCATGCTCTTACTTAATGGAACAACGACTGCTCCCACTTGTAAAATCCCCATTGTAACGACTGGGTAAGCAATGCTTGTATGAGCTAAAATACCAATACGATCTCCTTTTTGAATTCCTTTCTCTAAGAAGTAATGAGACAATTGATTTACTTTTTCATGAAATTCATTAAATGTATAACGTTCATTATGTTCAACTAGTGCTTCATGTTGAGGAGAAATCTCTGCACGTTCTGCGACTAAGTATTGTAATGTGTTCATTTTATCCTCTCCTTTGTCCGCTCGGACTAAATATTTCGTTCTTAAATATTTTAATGACTAAAACATAATAACAAAAAATTTTTCCGAAGTAAAAGTTTAAAATTATCAAAATGTGTTTATATAGGTTGTATCGGGAAATGTTAAAAGAGATGCTGTTTTTAAGAAGTGCTGTATTACCAAGGGTTTGATAAAATTTTACAAAATTTAAATAGTTCAGACACTGGGTTTAATGAACTATTTTTTTCCTTTTTTTGTTTGTAAATTAGTTTTTATTTCTTGTTTTTCATTTTTTTAATATATTTTCTTACTTTCCCCTTATTCACCTAATTTTGAGCTCATTTGTTGAATGGAAACGGTGAATATGAAACAATAGTGTATAAGTATTTGGATTCGAAAGGAGCAAATTTAGACATGAAAGTTCTCGTAATTGGTGCGAATGGTCAAGTGGGCAAACATATTGTAAACATTTTGAATGAAAGTGATGTGCACACTGTACGTGCGATGGTTCGTAAAGAAGAACAAGCAAAAGAGCTTGAAGCAAGAGGCATCGAAACGGCTTTTGCAAGCTTAGAAGGCACTGTGCATGAAATTAAGGAAGTGATGAAAGGCTGTGACGCCGTTATCTTTAGCGCAGGATCAGGCGGAAGCACAGGTCATGATAAGACACTTTTAATTGATTTAGATGGTGCAGTAAAAGCGATGGAAGCTGCAGAAGATTTAGGTATTAAACGATTTGTGATGGTAAGCGCACTTCAAGCCCATCACCGTGAAAACTGGAATACATCATTAATCCCTTACTATGTAGCCAAACATTATGCAGATAAAATCTTAGAAGCAAGCGGATTAACATATACAATTGTTCGCCCAGGCGGATTGTTAAACGACCCAGGAACAGGACGTGTAGATGCAGGGGAGAACAAAGAGCGCGGATCAATTCCTCGTGAAGATGTAGCGCGTGTTGTAGTAGAAACGTTAAGCGAAGATCATACATTCGGACGTTCTTTTGATTTAGTTTCAGGTGATACGCCTATCACGGAAGCTATTCAATCTATTTAATATAAAAAAAGCAGCGAATGCGTATTCGCTGCTTTTCATTTTTCATTTATTTATCATTTAATACATGTACCAAATGATAAATCACTTTTGCTGTCAGTCCCCATATGACTCGATCTTCATAGTAATAAAAATGTTCTTCCATCTCTCTTGTTTGCCAATTATAATTTTCACCACCAATAATCGCGTCATAAGGAAAATTATGTTCGGGTTCTACTCTGAAATGAATATTGTGTATATCAGGTTCGGTACGCTGAAAAAAAGAAAGAGGCACGGTAAATACTTCTGCTACTTCCGAAGGATTCGGTCGAAGTTCAAGCGACTCATCAATGAAACCTACATAAGGATAAATGATTGTTCCGAATTGAGAAACAATATAATCTAAAGCTTGTACTTGCTGAATAGATTGGGGCGTAATCCCTAACTCTTCAGAGGTTTCGCGGATAGCCGTTTCTTTTTCATCTGCATCCGTCTTTTCAACACGCCCTCCTGGAAAACAAATTTCTCCGGGCTGTCTACGTAAATCGAGCGCTCTTACTTCAAATAAAACATGTAGTTCCCCTTGTTTTTCAATAAGCGGAACAAGAATGCCGAAGCGGGAGAACTGCTCCATCCCAAGGATTGTCGGCATCCGATTTTCTAACTTAGCTATAATGCGGGATGCATCCATACGTCCACTTCCTTTCACAAAATGAATTATCAAAAGAATAGCGAGTTATAAGCTGCGATGTCAACTAACCTGCAAAAGAAAGCTGTTATCTTTATTATATGAAGAGATGTATCGAATTGACACTACAATTGATAAAAATATATAACAAGAATATAAATAAAAACAGATAGCATCGGCTACCTGTCTTTTTGTCTTGTTTTTAACAAACCATAAATAAGTAAAAAGAATGCCACCACACTGATAAGCAATCCTCCTACTTGCTTATCAGTGAGTCCAAAACGAAGCTGAAGCCAAAAGATAACCAGGCAAATCAAAATGACACTGGTAGCTAAATAAAAGTAAATGCTGTAGAAAAACGGATTCGTTCTTTTCCGTTTATATACAAGTAGTGAGATTCCTATATACGTACCTAAAAGTGTTAGTAATACAACAACTTCCGTTAATGTTCTCACCGCATTCTCCCCTCTCCCTTTTTTCTTCTATACCCCTTTTCTTCTTTTATGAAAAGGTAAAAAGATATTCATAAAAAACCGCCCTTACGATATAAGGCGGTTTTCTCGATACGCTTTATCCTGAATTATTTGCTTTTTTACATTGATCGTTTTCATCTTGCTAACTAACATCAGCTGCTTTTTCGACAAAGGCGTTTGTACTATACATCAAGAGCAAAGGTAATGACCGCTTCACAAGCTAACTCGCTATCTACAAATGCTTTTCCTTTTCCTCTTACAATCTTTCCGCGCTGCTTGAGAATTTCAAATTCTAAACGCAGTGTATCTCCTGGCCTTACTTGACGCTTAAAACGACATTCGTCTATCCCTGCTAAAAAAGCAAGTCTTCCTTTTTGTTGGGCATCCGCAGCCATGGCAAATCCACCGAGCTGAGCAAGAGCTTCGACAATAAGTACCCCTGGCATTACAGCATAGTCTGGGAAGTGGCCTTTGAAAAAAGGTTCATTTGCTGTTACTTGTTTGATCCCTACCGCAAGCTTCCCTTCTTCTTGTTCTAAGATGCGATCAACAAGTAAAAAAGGATAGCGGTGTTGAATAGTATGTTTTATTTGTTTAATATCTTTCATATGTATCGCTCCTTTTTCTTATAATAAGGGGTCCTTACCGTCAAATGCAGGAAACATATCTGGATGAAGAAGCGGCGCGAGTTTTTTTAATCCTAACAGCAACCGAGGTGAAGGACGGCAATACAACCATTCTTCTAGTACATATACACGATGTTCTTTTATCGCAGACATGTCAGACCAGTTCGGTCTCTTGTGCAAAATCGTTGGATTTACTTTGTTTGTCTGTACACCTACCCAAGCCAAACACACATGATGTGGATTTCTTTTGAGCACTTCTTCCCAATCACTCTGTACATTTGCTTCTTTATGATCAGCAAATATATTTTCTCCTCCCGCTAACTCACTAATTTCAGTCAGCCAGTTTGCTTTGCCAGGAGTAAAGACAGGCTTTGGCCACCATTCCCAGTATACAGTGGCTTTTTCGTCAATTTGACGTGCAGTACCTTTGTATGTAGAAAGAAACTGATCATAACGCTCTAACAGTTCAGCTGCTTTTGTTTCGATGTTTAATCGCTGACCTAAGTCCTGTAGATTTTGACGAATATCTTCTAATGAATTAGGATTATATACGATATAAGGAAGCTTTCGTTTTTTAAGTTCTTCAATATTTCGTTCCATTCCAGGAACGCTTAGTGAAGCTAGGACTAAATCTGGCTTAGCTGCTTCCACGGCGTCCATATTAATAGATAAATCGGGACCTAAACGCGGCAAATTTCCAATAGACTGCGGCCAATCGGAATAATCATCAATTGCTACGAGCAAGTGCTCACATTTTAAATACGCTATTAATTCTGTATTGCTTGGACAAAGCGAAACAATTCGCATATTTCCCCTCCTGCATCCATTTCTTTTTTTCTATTATACAATAGATCTCCATATAAAAAGCAGAGACTTTCACTGAAGTCTCTGCTTTTGGTGCTCTTTCTTATCCACCCATCGCACGGTAAAAGAAATAAAAAAAACCTAAACAGCCAAGTGAACTAATGCTTGTGGTTAAAATACCGATTGAAAGCAGCACCTGTCCGTCTCTTTTTTGTTTGTATCGCAGCATATAATAAAAAGCTAAAAAGGTGCCAAGAAGTAAATAAATCGCCCATATGTAAGGAAGGTTCTTTAGCTGAAAGATGTAGCCTTGATTAAATAATAAACAGTAAATAAAAAAAAGATTCACGATAAAAAAGATAGGAAGTACACTTCTCTTCATCTATTACACCTTCTATTCTTTATTTTCTGCTATAGTTGCCCTGTTTTGATTTCTCAGTTCATCCCGTATTTCACGTAAATATTGATTTCTCTCTTTCATTCGCTTTAGCACTATAACCACGACAGCTATTATGCCAGCAATAACTCTTATATAAAGAAGTCCAAATACTAAGATAGGTACTACACCCCAAAGCTCCATCCCATTCCTCCTGCTTTTTAGTTATTACCTTATTTTACCGTATTTTGTAAAGATGTCACGTCTTTTGTTCATGAAAAAGGGAGTTTGAATATACATTCAAACTCCCTAAAGAGATAATAAAAAATAATATTTATTATAGCGCTTTGCTTTTGACACTCGCTCCCGTTCCGAAAAACTTATCAAAAATTTGATAAAGAGCAGACAGGCCAACCAACCAATAAATCGTTGTTACTAACCAATCCCAAGAGCCAAATAGCTCTTCTACTACATTCACGCCTAATGCTACAGCTAACCAATTTAAACCGCCTAAAATCACAAGAAGAGTCGTTAAACCTGAAAGAAATTTCACGTTGTCACCTCCTTGCGAACTGCATTAGGAAAAGCAGCTCATGTTACATCTTATGCGCTGTATAGATCAGTATATGCATAGGCGCTATGTAAAATAGTTATAAAGAGTATGTGATTTATTCTTTTTTATTTCCTTATTCTGCTGCTGCAGCTTTCCCAATTTGCTTAATCATTTCTACATGCATCGCTTCGTGGTAGAAGCTGAATAAAAACGTTTCGCCAACTGTTGTAAAGTTAATGCCCGCTTTATTTGTAAAAGGTGTGATTAACTGCTTATCAAACTGCCCGGGCATGAACTCTTTAATACGCTGTGCTTGGTCTTTCAACACATTCGCAATTTCTTCAAGAGAAGGAGCAGCCTCCGTCCAATCGGCAGGTTTTGTTCCTGCGCCAAAAAAGCTTTCATAACTCTCTGGCGTTTGCATCGGTTCACCAGCTAAGCCAAACACAAGCTTTTCTTGGATAAAGGCAATGTGCCCAAGATTCCAGCGGATATTGTTATTGAATCCTTTTGGTGTGATGTCCGCTGCCTCTTCTGTTGTTTTTTCGAGGATACTAGTTGTAATGCCTCTTACAACGTCCATATGTTTTAAAATCATATTTTCCATCGTCTCATCTCTCCTTACGTTGTCGTATTAGATAAACTATTCAATGTCTATTGTGCACAAATTAACCCTTAAATGCCAATCATAACATTTAACCCTTAAAATAAAAGAAAATTCAAAAGAAACATCCCCCTATATAAAAACTAGGGGGATGTTTTAAGCAGAAGACTTCAAGTTTGAGACAGGTCCTTTGTTTGGCTTCGGTTTTAGCTGACCAAGCTTATTTTTCAGATAATCTTTTAATGCGCCGCGTTTTCTCTTACGTCTTTTATCACGATTTTTAATGGGAATCTCCTCCTTTCCTTTTAGTTTTAAGACCTGTGTATTAAATGGATTCTTCTTTTATACATAAAATCCTTTTGAATTCTCAAATTTACCTTCATGTAATTCTTTCCTGTTTACATAAAAAGACCAAAGTATCAAAACTTTGATCAATCAAGCTACATACGTAATCGACCCAATAGTGGAAATAATAGCACTATTTCTGTCGTACCAAACAACAGGTTCGTATCTAACTGCAAAATAACTGAGGTGAGCGGTGTGAAGCCTGACAATTTCATCTGACAAATAAGCTGATTGCTTTGCGTTGTCTTTTCTCTTTAAATTTAACACTTCAATAATTCTTTCCCGCGTCGTAATTCCAATTCCATGACCAAAATATAGAGTTTCATCTAATACAATGGTGTTTTCACCTTTCCACTGGGGAGTATCAGGGTTATAATCAGGGTTTTTAAAATACGCACAGTCTCCGGGCAAGTAGTCAGATCCTTTATAACCATGGAGCTCAAGATCTTCATCGTATTGCCAATCGTGTAAGTAAAGATCAGCAAAAAGCCTGTTAAAGTTTGCTTTTCCAATATTATTTAATACAGCTTTGTAAAAGATGATGATAACAGCCGTCGCGCACTCAAACGCGTATTCATGTCCGTTGTAAAAAATATCATCGATGGCCTGATGAGGAGAAACGGTAGGCAGTAGCTGAAACCCTCCGTTATCGGTTCGTTTCCAATACTTTTCGTTACACCTAGAACGTGCAAATGTAGCAAACCTAGCGCCGCTTTTGCGCAGCAGTACAGACGATTCAATAATTTGTAATTTAACAGATACATCAAAATCAAGCTGGTCAAATGTAGCATACTCATACACTTCCCTATAGGCATCCATCTGTTTTAAAATGTCTGCTTTTTCTTTTGTTAACGAACTATTATTTAGATCACTTATTTTCACAATTTGGTGGTTAACTTTAATCATAGACGTTCTCTCCTTTACAGAAAATGATGTCAATCACTTTCTCTAACAGGATATTGATAAAAAAAATTTTTGTGTATCTTCATTTAGTTAAAATCATGAAGATTAGAAAAAACGATAAAAAAATAAGCTAACCGCTAACCTTTTCATTTGTTCCTTTTTGTCCTTTTGTCACCTTTTTAAATATAAAGCGAGCAACTAACAAGTACAGTGGTAACATAATAATGACGGCAATAACATTTAAAATCCAAGGTATTGTCCCCATAAAAACGTTTGAAGATGCTTTATCATACCAGCTCACAATAAGTATTAAAAAGACCACACTGGATATAAAAGTACATATATATCCCTTCTTATAGTTTGTACTTTTCACAGCAACAACAAAGCCAATCGCCAATGAAATGCCTGCTGCAATTAAAACAAAAATTAAAAATAAGTTTGCTACCTTTTGAACGTCCATTACTTTCCTCTTTCTTATAGAATTTTTACTCCAGAACCTTAAAACAATTAACGCCTTTTTCTAGATACAATTCCTACAGTATTTTGATTAGCCGCTTCATTTTGTTTTTGATTAAAAGTTACTTTTAAATTGTACATAAAAATCAACAAACCACACCCAACCATAACCCAGCGGATACTCCCTTGGAATCTAGAATTAAAAATGTTTGCTAAAGCTATTATGAGTCCTGTTGACATGTTAAGATAATTCTATTACACAATTATATAATTTTTGCATATCTATTTTTTCGTTGCTATTACAAGCTTTTATAACAACTAACGTAATCGTCGTGCAATATATTGATAACTTGCTGTAAGTTTCTTAAAAAGAGCATTACTTCAGAGTTATCCATATTACAGTGAAGTAAATGAAAAACATTATTCTTCCCAATAATTAATTCGTCTTCGGCCAGCATAATAGTCAAATCTCTAAATGCATACCAAGGATAATACAAGGAGACAAAAGGCTCTTTAAAGTAAATTCCGTCCTCCATAACAACTATTCCATTTTGTTTTTTAAAAGGAAGTGTAGATAAGAAGGCAATAATATTATCCTGGGACGATAAATGATAATGCTCCCGTAGTTTTTCGTCTGTATTCTTCGGAATATGTTCTTTTACCACTAAACCATTATTAATTTCGAATGCTTCTTCGTACTTTTCAAATAGTACACAAGTGTTTTTTATTTCATTTGTCTCTGTGTAAAAAGGAAGTAAATGTTCTTCAAAAAGTAATTCAACGGAATAGTTTTTTAAATAATCTCGTATAGAGACTAATAACTCTATAAATAGCGTAGCGGGGTAGTTAGTACCGCCACCTAACAGAAACGTCTTTTTATGATCAAAATAAACTTCTACATTTTTCTGTATAGTTATACTGGTCACTTCATCTAAATCTTCCCATGCTAACTTTTCCGCTTTTCCTCCTAAATTGCGCCACCTAATTCCGTAGTTAGTAAAATAAATTCCGTTTTTTCCAACTCCCAGTATTGTAGTATCTAGGTAAGCTATAACTTTCTCATCTGGAGATATTTTAAATCGCTTTTGTGATTTGGATAATATAGTATGAGGAATCTTTTCTACATAAAATTTATCTTGTTGATACTTGAAACATAACTCACTTAAGTGATTGTAACTCTTGTTTATGGACATAAAAAAACCCCATTCATTTTAAAAATAATAATTTTGTTTCTTATCCTTTCATATCTCCCTTTGCTACGCAACCAAAATATAAGTAGCAATGATTCCCACTACAATTAAACCGCCGCCATCAACTTTCTTCCCTTGTGCCTATATGTATAAAAACCCAAAATTATAAATAACTTACAAACATTTTATCAGAGAATGTAATTTTTGTAATTGTTGAAGGTCTCTAGTTCATAAGAAATGAGTTTTATCTTTAAAAATATAAAACCACTACCTTTTATAACAGGCAGTGGTTTTTGTAATTTGTTTATCTTTCTTTACTTTATTTTTTAAATTAATCTCATTATGGCTGTTTCCATTAACTATGCTTTCTTCCTCAACATCTATGTTTGTAAGAACTTTATCAAGCTATTTTGGTAAATACCACATAGATTTAACCATCAAAGACATTACAGCTGGAATAATAGTAAGTCTAACTACAAATGCGTCAAATTTAGGGGGGGCATCTACATTAAATTCCTTGCTGATTACTTTTCCTGCTTAATCAGCGGGAGCATTAGGGGTTATCATTCCTTCGTTAAATGAGGTACCTAACTGAAAGTAACGCCCTTTGCACGTAAAACCGCAAATTCTTTTCGTTTAGAGTAAATATTATTTACTAAAGAGTTAAACACTCCTACCATTGTTGATACAACTGTTGATACAACTAATGTAGCTATAACTAAGATAAAAATTCCCCAACGCTGATAAAACATTTTATCCGCTTCTTTAGCTGACTGTTCGTAATTACTAATTTTCATTACCATTATAAAAAGCTAAATAAATATATCTTTAATCTTAAAAATGTATTCATCCGGTAATTTGTCAGCTCTCCTTGAAATCTCTGCTCTCTGGCTCTTTCTCCCTTTAATAACAACTGAATCTTTTTTTATATTTATGCTTCCGAAGCTATACGGGCACCAAAATAAATTAATATCATCTATTTTTATAGTTTTAACAACGTTAGAATTAAGGTCCGTAACACGCAGTTTAAATGGAGCATTTGTAAGATGAGATTTGGGCACTGCATAAATGACCTCGGCTAAATACTTATCATTTTGTTTCGAGAAGTATGTGAGCTCAATGTCGGTTCCTTCTTCTTTTATTTTTCTAATAACAGATTCTATTTTATGCTCTTCTAAGTGATCAAACTTCGTAATACTTCTTAATGCTGAAACTATACTACTAAACATCATATTTGATTTAGTTTCGTTGTCACTCGCCATATATTTTTTAGTATCTATTATCGAAAATGCATCTTTTATCCGGTGATTTGGAGCAAATTCTTGTTTTGCTTCCACTAGTGTGTCCGCTAAATGTATAAAGGTGTGACTATAACCCGGCAGCATCACTTCTGCTTTCCTTAGCAGGTTGCTGAAAACTTCGGTGTAGATAAAAGAGTGGTTTGGTTCTGTTTCCTCGATAGGAGCAGAAATACTAATTGTTATTAATGGCTTTGTTAGCGGTTTTGGATTAGACAAAGATCTTTTCATTGAAAGGTCAGCTAGTTTTGCCCAGTTACTTTGAACTGTTTGCTTTTGCTTCTTGAAGTATGCCTTTAGTTCTTCGAGTGTACGTGGTGCATTTTTTATCGACTGTTGAAACTTTAATAGAAGTTTGTCTTCACTAAAGTCAAGTTCTGACTTTAGTTCTATAGTTTTAACCAACATAATAGCCTCTTCAACTCTATGTAGACCTGTTAAGAAATCCTCTACATTAAGAGTTTTGTTATTGATAAAATTTCCGGGCAGCTCAATTTCGGCTATATCTTCATAGAGAACACGTAATTTGTACTTCTTCTTAGAGCTAGGATTATTTATAAAACGGATCAACATGCACTCAAATGTACTTCCATGAAACTCTCCTATTAAATGTTCATTTAAAAAAGTATCTAATAATTGCAAAGAAAAGTTAGTTTCTTCTTTCGTTTTAAAATCCTTATACTCAATCAAAAATCTCATTGGAATCACCTTGGAATATATGGTATATTTTTACTGTACATTATATTTGAAAAAGCAGTCAACGCAAAGCATACAGCCAGTAAAGGGCAGGTTTATACAGGATCAAGCAAACACATTATACAGCTAGGCGTGAAGGTTATCTAGAAGGACGTTAAGAAGGTGAAAAAAGTTAGGAGAAGGACGGTAAGTTCATTTCTAGAGAGAGGTTATTCACCTGCACACATTGAGATAGAATTGGACAATGATTCCGTTCCATATATTAAGAAGTTATACTATAATGTTGGAGAAAAAAAGCAGAGGCTATGTTTAAATTACGACGACAGAGATACAGGCTAGTCACTCGGGAGAATAAGATGTTACGAGCTGCTTTATCGGTTCATAAGCATTATCTTTTCTACTATTCAATTTGAATCATACGTATGGATTTTATTGTAAAATAATCATTTGATATTCACTTTAAGTTTCCTTCTGCCACTTCTTAAAAACAATAAAAGACAGCAGCTCAACTTATAAGCTGCTGCCTCTTATTTAGAGAAACACAGAAATAACCTTTTAACGATACCAAATTGTTTTATCTTGATATGGAATACGTTTTGATGAAGCTTCTTTATTAGGGTGTCCGACGTAAATTAAGCCTAAGAGCTTATCTCCGTCTTCTAGAGATAAAAAGTCATTCAGTTCTGACTGATAGACAATTTCACCGGTTCTCCAAATTGTAGCCAGACCTTGTTCTTCCGCTACTAATAGCATATTTTGTATGCTTGCCGCTACGGCAGAGATTTCTTCAATTTCAGGCACTTTTCCAGAAGGACTTACTGCTACAGCAATAATGACAGGAGCGCGAAGCGGTCCTTTTTTTGCTTTTGTTGTTTTTTTTAGCGATTCTTCTTTGCTTAAGTGAGCAGTTTTTTGCTTCATAATACGTTCCATTTCGTCTCCTAAACGAACGCGTGAATCCCCTGTAAACACTCGGAATTTCCAAGGCTCTGTCTTTTTATGGTTAGGAGCCCAAGTACCGGCTTCTAACATAAGATTAATAGCATCTTCTGATACGTCTTTGTCTTGCATAGCCCCAATCGTTCTTCTAGCTTTAATAATATCTAATACGCTCATATTTTCTGTCTCCTTTTCTGCATTCAATTTATTAGTATAGGTATGTATATATCTTATATATAGAATAATTGAAAATCATTCTCACTGTCAATTGTTTTGCCCTTATTCGGGTCGCGATAAATATGCCAATTTTTTAAGCGTGTTTGCTTTTTTAGCAGGTTTTCTTTTAATTATTTGGCAGTTACGGCAAATAAAAAACGATTTGGACTCTATATTCCAAATCGTTTTTTTTATCTTATACCCAGCCGCGGAAACGAGAAGCTTCAGCCGATTTTTTGATTCCTGCCATGTAAGCAGCAAGTCTCATATCTACGTCATTTTCTTGAGAGATTTGATAGACCGTTTCAAATGAATCCACCATTACCTTGCGTAATTTGTAAGCTACTTCTTCTTCAGACCAGTAGTAGCCTTGATTATTTTGCACCCATTCGAAGTATGAAACCGTTACGCCTCCAGCACTTGCTAAAATATCTGGCACTAAAAGTACGCCTTTTTCATCTAAAATCCGCGTAGCCTCAAGTGTAGTCGGTCCGTTCGCTGCTTCTACTATAATAGAGGCTTTAATGCGGTGAGCATTACGAACAGTAATTTGATTCGAAATGGCTGCGGGCACTAAAATATCACATTCTTTTTCTAATAGCTCTTCGTTTGTCATCACATTTGTAAATAAATTCGTTACGGTTCCAAAACTATCGCGTCGATCAAGCAGATAATCAATATCAAGACCAAGAGGATCATAAAGAGCTCCGTATGCGTCTGAAATGCCAATTACTTTTGCTCCTGCATCATGCATGAACTTAGCGAGAAAACTGCCGGCATTCCCGAAGCCTTGAATAATAATTCGCGCTTCTTGCAAGTTAAGTTTTTTCTTTTTAACAGCTTCTTCAATACAAATAGTTACGCCTTTAGCTGTTGCAGTTTCGCGTCCTTGAGACCCTCCGAGTACGATAGGTTTTCCGGTAATAAAACCTGGAGAATCAAACTCACGGAGTCGACTGTATTCATCCATCATCCACGCCATAATTTGAGAGTTTGTATAGACATCCGGTGCAGGAATATCTTTAGTAGGCCCAACTATTTGACTGATGGCTCTCACATAGCCACGGCTGAGTCGCTCTAGCTCACCGAAAGACATATTTCTTGGGTCACATACAATTCCGCCTTTACCGCCGCCGTAAGGAAGATCAACAATCCCGCATTTTAAGCTCATCCATATGGATAATGCCTTCACTTCTTCTTCATTGACTTCAGGATGAAAGCGTACGCCTCCTTTAGTAGGCCCGACAGCATCATTATGCTGAGAGCGGTAGCCGGTAAAGACTTTTACCGATCCGTTATCCATTTTAACCGGAATACGAACCGTCATCATGCGCAGCGGTTCTTTTAATAAATGGTATACTTCCTCACCATAGCCTAGCTTTTGAAGCGCTTCTTGAATAACCGTTTGAGTAGATAAAAATAAATTAAGTGATTCTTGTTCTTGCTGCTGTTCTTTTTTTAATTCACTAGCTGTTTTCGTCATGGACATTCTGTTCACCCCATATTAATCATTGAATTTTCTCAACGATTTAACATGCAATTCCTATGCCAACTTATGGTGCTTTACAACACTCTTATATTATAAATAATCCGCATTAGCAAGCCTTATATTCCCTGCATAGGCTGATATTAGTATATACTTAAAGAAATAAGACAAACTATTTATACTGCAAAGGAGGAAAGTGCTATGTTAAATGAAAGAAAAGAACAAGAGCGAAGCAATCACTATATAGAATGCTGTTCCATCTGCGGAGAAAGGCTAACATCTTTTCAAGAAAAAGAAATCTTCACATGCGACAGCTGCTTTGAACAAAAAGTCAACGATGTGCTTTCTGAGCTGTAATCAGGGACTCTATTTTTTAGAAACAGGTGTCACAATATTAAAGTTTGGATCGATAGAATCCTGACTAGACAAAAAGAAATCCCATTTTGATTTATCTCCTTGAACAAATATGACCGAGCTATAAGAGTGATCATTTGTAGTTGTTAGCTGGTATAAGGTATCTTGCCACATCGTTACCGTCACCTCAGCATTCTTTCGCGTATCTCCAAGATATCTAAAGATTCCATGCTTAAGTTCTGTGAGAGCTACTTCATTACGATCCGGTATCACAAACAATATACGATAGTTGCATGTGCCTGCCTTTAATCCATCTACGCGAATGCTAAATAGTTCTAAAATATTTTTTAAAGGAAGTGTATCCCATACTTCTTTTGTAATAATGTTGGCCGGCAGCGGTATATTACCTAAACGAAGTTCTTTGGCTCCTGTTAAATATTCATTTCGCCAAGGACCAGATTCAGCTATATAGCCTAATTGTTCAAGCGCATCTGCACATAAAAGTTTTGCCTTCACATGGTGAGGATCAGCGTAAATAACTTGTTTGGTCACTTCAGCTACCCATTGATAGTCGCCTTGTTGAAAACAGCGCTGTGCTTTTTTGACAATGTTGTCCGCTCCCCCCATATACTCTACATACTTCTTAGCTGACTTTTCAGGAAACAGTTTATTTAAATCTACAGGATTGCTGTTGTACCAGCCTATATAGCGCTGATAAACCGCTTTTGCGTTATGGTTAACCGTTCCATAAAAGCCGTTTGTATACCACTCTTGAGATAGGGTTTCCGGTAGCTTCATCATTCGGCCGACGTGGTCGATAGTATAGCCTTGATTCATTAGCCTTAATGTTTGGTCATGAATATATTGATAAACATCTCGTTGATTTTCGATATAGTTAATACACGACTCGTTTCCAAACCTTGGCCAATTATGTACCCCAAATACAGTTGTTAGTTCTTGACCAAATAAATCGATTGCTTGCTGCAAGTATCTTGCCCATGCTGCTGCGTCTCTTACTTTCGCTCCTCTGAGCGTATAGAGGTTGTGCTGAGTGGCCGTACAGTTTTCTGCAATACACAGAGACTTTTCACTAGGAATATAGATGTTCATTTCAGCAGGCGCCTCCGTCCCTGGCGTAAGCTGAAACTGAAATGAGACGCCGTCAATTCTCTTACTTACATAAGGATGATGTTCGGAAGGACAAATTTCTTCTATTCCTTTAATAAGCGTGATTGTTCCAAATGAAATTTCTTTTCCGATGCCGTTGTCAACTAAGCCTTTTTCATCTCGTCGCAGTCGAATACCGTACATATATTGACTTCTTCGTGTCATTGCTGTTGCCGCCGTGACGTTTTCATCGATAACCGCGTCCATAAACCCAGCAGGAGCATAAACTTTACTAGTTTTATTTTGTATTGAGTCAGGTAATACTCCTAGAACTCCACCGTAATGGTCTATATGTGAATGTGAGAAGATAACGGCTCTAACAGGACGCTTCCCACAGTGCTGGTTTACTAGTTTAAGCGCTTCTTCTGCTGTTTCTTTTGACGTCAAGCAATCAATAACAATCCATCCCGTTTTTCCTTTAACAAATGTAATATTAGCCATATCAAAGCCTCTTACTTGAAAGATGTTTTCAGTTACTTGATATAGGCCGGCTTGTACATTTAATTTTCCTTGTTCCCACAGTTTAGGGTGAACGGTAGCAGGTGTAGATTGTTGAAATAAAAAAGCGTACTTTCTTAAATCCCATACAGGCTGCAGCTGATTTTTCTTGAAAATCAGCGGAAAAGGTACGCGTACAAGAGCTTGGTAGTCCGCAAGATTTTGTTCTGATTTCACTTGTTCCCAGTCTATGCTTTTATAAGCCTCAGCATTAGTCGCTGCAGTCTTTTGAGTAGCATCTTTTCGGTGAATTGTTAACTCCTGTTCATAATCAAACAGCATAACCCCCTCCTTTTTATTACTTTATGCGTAAAAATAAGACGAAGTACAAAAAGGGAGGGAAAATAGAGTCAACAAAAAAGAAGATGCGTGCTAAGCGCATCTTCTTTTTTATACTTAATTTTATGTTTAAATAGTCGAGTATTCTGTCTTAATTAGACAGCCTAGCACTTAGTATAACGATTGTTTACCAATGTGCCTTTTGTAATCAAAACAAATCTTCCTTCTAAGGTGCTCAATACGTTTCTTGAAGTCGCTGTAAAACAATGCATGTGTACAGTCTCTCCTTTCCTGTATTGGCCTTACATAGAATGTATACCCCCGGAAAAATAGTTGAAACCTCATTGGGAGATTTTTTAAAAAATAATAACAAACTCTTTATACTTAGTCTCTTTTATCACTCTTTTTTTACCCAGTTGTCATTATCATCTTTTTTGTACTTTGTTTTCACCGCGTTCCAAGCAACTTTGTGAGCGGTAGCTTCTTCTTTGTATTCATCACTTGCTGAATTAAATGCTTCTTTATAAATTTCCTGAGCGTGATGAGGAAGATTATCTCTTACTCTATCCGGCAGTTCTTTCAATGAATTGTAAGGCATGATCGTATTCCTCCTTAAAACATCTTTTACTACTGATTTACCTGTTTTCAAATAGCCTAAACATTTAATAAATATAGTCCCTATACAAGTCGGACTGAGTGACCTTTTTATAAGCGAGCCCGTGTTTTTTAGCAAGGGCTTTTACTTCCTCTACACAGCTTTGAGCGCTTCTTGGTGATACGTAAATTTCATTGATGAGCTGATGTAAATTACATGTAAGGAGGTTGCCATGCTCGTGAGAAAACTCATACGATCTTTTTTCAAGGATATCCATTCGTTTTTGCCATTGATTTGCGGAAATACCTTGAATTTCGAATAGCTTTTGCAGCTTCCAAGCGTGTATACGACTTGCTACAATAATAAGCCTCAATTCATTTTCATGCTGATAGGATTTGCGCTTGTAAAATAATGTGTCATATACAGAATGACTGATCATTTCTTTTTGGAAGTCTATGTACTGCACTTTGCCAGAGAAGATTTTATAGCGTAAATCTTTAATACTGCACAATAAATTTTCATAGGTGGTTTTAATAGCTACGCCATCATTCCCCTTTAAATATAGGTCCCACATTCCAGCAGCTTCATAATCATTGATATGCCAGGATGAAACAGCAGAAAATTCATGGATTTTTCTTATATAGGTTCTAGAGGTACGGTTATGACGTTCGCCTTTTTTTCTTAACTCTTCTATGTTCCACATTGAAGAGCATCCTTCGAGAGGGTCCGAAAATGCATCAGGTTTTGCGAAAAAAAGCGCATTGGTTTCTAGTAAATCTTGAAAATCACACAGCGGCATAAATCGCCACACCGTCGGATTATTGTGCACCTTATAGCGTTCATCATAATCGTCATAGCTAGATTCGAATCTTTTGGCATATTCGTACGCTTTCTCTCTATAAGCTAAATCCATTGGTTTTCCTCCTCTGAATGCATATTCATACTTGAATTATAGCACTTAATTGTTGTAATTTTCAAAATTATCCACCTGCATTAAGAGAGTTCTATTATCAGATAAGAAGACACGCCTCAACATCTAAAGCGTGTCTTCTTATTTAATGAAATGAATGTTCTGCTTAACACTTTCACTGTCTGGCTGATTTAATTCCAATAAATAAATTTCATCCGCTCGAAAATCAGTATTCTTCATTTCTTTTTTTAAGGTACGAATAAAGGCAGATGAACTTTTTCCGTAGACTTCAAAATAATGAAACGTGTGTACAACAAATAGAATGGATGCTCCACTGTAATCTTTTTTGCTCTTTTTTTGGATGTTTTCTAGCACTTTTTCTATATACTCTTCTACAGAACCTTCCGTCTGGATACGGGGTAGAGCAAAATTTCCTGAATTGACTCTCTGTGCATCTTCAAATTCCAGTTTCCCATCTTTATAAGAAGTAATTTCAATTCGTTTTTCAGTACCATCCGGCTGAAGAATTAATCCGTCGTATCCTTGACTTCCAATAATAAGCTTCAATTTTGAATTTCTCGGACAATAGGAAGATTGGCTGAAGCAATAAAGCGGATAAAACTCTTCAAAAAACTTTTTGAAACGCCCTTTTTTAAGCCGGGCTAATTTTATATACTCTTTGTTTTGATGAATCATTTGCTGCGTGTGTTCAAAATACTGCTTCATTTCTTCTTGCGTTCTGTACACATCAAGATCTTTAAATAATTCATCCATCTTTTTCACCTTCAATCCCACCAACTAAAAAAGTCTTCTTACTTAGTAGATACATATTCATAAATGTGTGTGACAATTTTCTTTTTTTAGAGATATAGCCTTTTTTTAAACAAAACGTGCACACTTTTCATTTTTTTGCATATCCTGTTATTCGTGCGTTCAATCATGAGCGTACGTTTCAGCCTTTAGTTGTAAAAGATGAACTGTAAAGTTACAGCTGATGGCGGATGATATGCGTCTGATTATTTCATAAACTATAAAGAACAGGAAACTTAACAATAATTGAGGTGTTGGAAATGTTTGATAATGATTACGTAGTTAAAACCATTCACGACTTATATGTAAAACGTACAGAAAGTAAATTAAAAGTCTTCTTAACTTATTTTTGCCATAAAAAATAACGCGTATTTATAGACGGTAATATATACTCAGTTGTTACTTGGAGTTTTTTATAAGAAGAAGAGTTTGATACAAATAAAAAGGAATAGTGGTAATCCGCTACTCCTTTTTTTACTATACTTGCAATTCCCGAATCAGTTCAGCAAGAATTTTAATGCTTCTATCGATATCTGGTAAAGAGGCATAGGCGTAAGAAAGCCGAAGATAACTGCCGGTTTCTTGTGCATAGATACTTCCAGAATTAAGCAATATCCCTCTTTTTAAAGCACGAGAGTATAAAGATTTCATTGAGATAGAAGGTTGAATATGCACCCATATAAAAAAGCCTCCTTCAGGATTCGTCCATGTTGCTACATCTCCTGCGTATGTTTCCAAAGCATTCAGCATCACTTTTCTTCTTGTTCCCAAGTCGGTTCGTACAGTTTCCATATGCTGTTGATATAAGCCATTTTCAAACCATTCCGCTGCTACTCTTTGAGACAATGAGCTCGATCCATAATCTGTTTGCATTTTAATATCCGCCAAACGCTCAATGACTGGTTCTGGGCCGACTATCCATCCGATACGTAATCCCGGGCTTAATGTTTTAGAAAGACTGCTAACATATAACACGTGTCCATTTTTATCTAAAGCCTTTAATGGCAACGGAGGAAGTTCATTTAGCCATAATTCACGATATAAATCATCTTCAATAATAGGAAGCTGATGTTCCTCACACTCTTTCAACAAATCGTGACGCCTATTTTGTGACATTAATGTTCCCGTTGGGTTATGGAAACACGGATTTGTATATAAAATAGCTTGTCCTTCTTGAGGATCGGCACGTTTTATAGCTGTTACTTTTATTCCTTCCTCATCCATAGCAAGACCTTTGAGTTTCATTCCGGCTGATTGAAATACATGTAAGGAGTATAGATAAGAAGGTTTTTCTAACAAAACGGAAGAGTTCTTTTGCAGCAGTCCAATTGAAATAAGCTGAAGAGCTTGAAGAGCGCCGGAAACAATTAAAATAGAATCTGGAGAAGATTCAATCCCTATTGTTTTCATATACGCACTTAACTCTTTTCTTAAAGGAAAATAACCCTTTGGCTCTTCGTATCCCAGAACCTCCATGTTTTCTGCTACTTTTTCTACGGCGTATTTCATTTTGTTTTTAGGAAATATGTCAGGTGAAAGCTCTCCTTTGCTTAATTGAATAAGGTTTGAGTTAAATTCGGATTTATTAATATCTTGTACCATGGCTTGACTGGGCCGATGCATACCTGATTTCACATGAACATTCCAATCGGGCGGATTCGTAGCCAAAAGTGTCCACGTATTATTTACAACGATTGTTCCCTTTCCTATCTTACCTTCAATTAAACCGTCCGCTGTTAATTCCTCTAATGCCGTAATGACCGTACTTCGATTAACGTCAAACAAAGCTGCAAGCTTTCGCTGGCTGGGAATTTTACTTCCAATCGGCCATTCTCCACGGGCAATTTTTCCTTTCATAAAATCAATAATTTGCTTGTATTTTGGATAAATAGAACTGTTGTCTTGATTCATACGTCTACTCCTATTTTTAAAGTGGTTGGGTTAATTGCTTTTAAACTGGTTGAAGACATTTTATCAAATGTTTATTAATATGGGAACAACGATGGAAACTGGTTGGGTTCAAAATAAAAAATGGAGATGAATAAGCATGAAATTAACGTTTAGCCTTGTATTTTTACATATACTGATGATTAGCTTATGGGCTTCAGCATTTCCAGTTATTCAAATAGGATTGGAATCGTTTTCTCCTCAGCACCTCGCTTTTGTTCGATTAAGTATTGCTTCTATAGTGTTGTTAGTTATTGCAATAGCCACACGCATGCGATTGCCTGATATAAAAGATATTCCACTTCTTTTAGCGCTCGGTTTTTTAGGCTTTACTGTCTATCACACAGCATTAAACATTGGAGAAAAAACGGTAAGTGCGGGTATTGCGAGTTTACTGGTCTCGACGACTCCTATTTTTTCCGCGTTTTTAGCTATTTTCTTTTTTCATGAAGCGTTCGGAAAAAGAAAATGGATTGGATCTGCAGTAAGCTTTGCAGGTATTGCACTTTTAACTTTCAGCAAAGAGAATTTTGTACACTCGGTTAATGGAATCTTACTAATTCTACTAGCTGCCCTTGCAGAAAGCATCTATATGGTATGTCAAAAAAATTATTAAAAAAGTATGGTTTTCTTTCTTTTGTAACGTACAGTATCTGGGGAGCTGCCATTTCTATGCTTGTTTTTTTACCAGGGTTAGAAATAGAGCTTGCTCATATCTCTGTCAGATCAGCGATAAGCGTGATATATTTAGGATTATTCCCAACCGTTATTCCGTATATGATACTCGCTTATCTGACATCGCGTATAGGTTCTGCTGAAGCTGCCATTTCTCTTTACTTAACTCCTGCGCTGTCCTTTTTTTTAGCGTGGCTGCTTTTAAAAGATATCCCCAGCACAGCTTCCATTGTTGGAGGCATCATTACGTTATGCGGCGTGTTGCTTACACATAGTAAAAGACGAGTAGCAGTAGTAAAAAAGCCAAGGTTCACAATACAAAGATAATGTGTAGGGTTTAAGGAATTCTCTTAGATGCTATGTTTTTTATTTATATATTTTATTTAGAACATATTTTAATTTCTTCTTTTTGCAGTTTGATTAATAATTAATAAAAAACGCCTTTCTTTAATCTTGGTTTGAGATTTAAAGAAAGGCGTTTTTTTACGAAGTTTCTAATTCTGCTTTTATTTTCCCAGCCACTGCGTGAGTCAGCTGCTGGAGATCGTAAATCTCTTCTCCTGAAAGTACTACATGTCCGTTTAAAACGTGGTTATGTTTATATGCTCGATACGTCACTTCAATACTTTTTATCGCACGCTCTACTTCATCATTCACCATAATGTTTTCGTAGTGATAGGATAGTGTTTCAATTCGAATCTGCGTATTTTTCATATTCATTTACCCTCCATGAGCTGTTGACTAAAAATATGACTGTTAGAGGTGAACTATACATAGAACCTTTTTTGTTATTACATACTTTGTTATTTAGAACATATTTTAATTACTTAATTGATCTCTGCTATTCTTTTTTTACAAAATACCAAAATAACCCCCCGCTCTTCGGAGCGGGAGTTTATTGCTTGTAGTACCAGCCTTTTTTATCTAAAAACTGTTTAACTTTTACAAAATCCAGTCCAGCTGCGGTAAGTTCAGCGGACGGATTACCTATTGCATGTACGTGTAATTCACTGTCAATTCCTTCATTTTTTAAGAAAGCACGAAACTCTGTTTCCATGTCTTTACTTAATCCGCCTGTTTTAATTGTAATTGGGATAGGTTCTACGTCTTTCATTTGCACAAATCCGCCTGGAACAGCCCATGCTGCATTCGTATAGCCATATACGCTAAATACCGTGCCTTTTTTTATCGTTCTAAAATTCTCTGTTACATTTGCATATTTGTAGACTCCAATATCCTTCTTCGCTTTTACTTGAAAAGCATATTTATCTCCGAGTGAAGTAACCTTTGGTAATGATTCTTCGACAGGATTACTTACACCCTTAAGCAATTCCATCATTTTAGCTAATGTTTTCTCATCAGCTTTTCCAGTTGACGTTAATCCATACTTTTCTTGAAGAGCTTTAACAGCTGCAATAGTTTCGCTGCCGTATTGACCATCGGTTCCTTGCTGGGAAAGTTCAAATCCTAATCTAATTAAGTTTTGCTGCAATTCTTTTACAGCTAGTCCGCTATCACCTTGCTGCAATTGCGCTGAGGGTTTATTATTTTCCACTACTGTAATGCCTGTATTGATACTATTAAAAAAATCTAAATCCATTTCATTAATATCAACATTTCCGTTAATTCCTTTTACCTTTCCTTGATCTGTATATTGAAACATAGCCCATCTATTCCAAATGGCTGTATTCCCTGGATTAGCAAATCCCTTAGAACGGTTACTTCCACTGTAACGGGCTACCCATAACGGATATTTTGCTACAGCGCTTGTAAAATTGGATTTAATAAAACTATAACCCGTATAAAGAATAGGCGTAATGCTTGTTTTCCTTTCAATATACTCCATCCATCTAACTGCAAAGGCTGTGACCTGCGCTTTTGTTTTCCCTTTATTTTCTTCCAAATCTAAGCAATGAGGCAAATCAACCTTCATGCTGCCTAATTTATTTAAAAAGAAATTAACTTCTGCAATGGGATCATTATCAACATGAGCAAAGTGATAAAAGCCTACACGTAGACCTGCATTTTTTGCACCTATATAATTATCATATGATTTTTTATCTAAGAAGGTTGTGCCTTCTGTTAATTTAATATACGCGCCTTTTACACCATCCGACGCCACTTTTGCCCAATCAATTGTTCCGTTGTGATGAGAAACATCAATGACCTTAATATTTTGATTATTACGGTTTTGCATTGCTATCACTCCTTCATACAAACTATGAATAAAAAAGGAAATGGCAACTGATACAGGCCTATTAAATAGATATTAGGCTTTATAAAAAAACTACAATAAGAAGGGATTTTGGTAGCCTTCCCTTATTATAAGAAATGAATTTGTGCAATTTTATAAAGTGAGGAAAGCTATATTCGTTTATACTAATAATATGAAGATATACTGGATAAAAAGTGGAGGAATATGATGTCTTTAATAAAAGAAGCACGTAGATATGCAGAACACGCTCATAGCGGCCAAATGCGCAAGCTGTCCGATACACCTTATATTGTTCATCCTATTAACGTAGGTAATATTTTAGAAAAAGCAGGTTTTAGTGAAGAAGTAATTGCAGCAGCTTATCTGCATGATGCTGTAGAAGATACAAGTGTAACACTTGAAGAAATTGTACAAAGATTTGGCTTAGAGGTAGCAGAGATTGTTGAAGCTCATACAGAAGACAAATCAAAAAGCTGGGAAGAACGTAAAGAGCATACAATTCAAATCGTTAAAACTGGTTCTCTTGAAGTGAAATCTTTAATTGTAGCAGATAAATTAGACAATTTACGATCTTTAAAAGAAAGCTACGATCAGCAAGGAGATACGATTTGGAATAGCTTTAAAAGAGGATTCGAGAAGCAGAAATGGTACTACGAATCCATCAGCAAATACGCTGCACAAGGATTGGAACCAAGCCAAATTCCAAGTTTTTTTTATACGTATAAACAAGAAGTAAATGATTTTTTTAGAAGTTAATATTCATATGAAGAAATTAGAAAACACTGAAAATAACTATTGCGAACGCGCGGCATACGTATTAAAATATAGTAGAGTCAACACGCAATAAAGGCTCTACATAATCGGGACTGTAGTTCAGTGGGAGAATACTTGTCTGGCAGACAAGGGGTCGTGGGTTCGAATCCCATCAGTTCCATAAAACCAGTCGTATCAAGAGTTTAAAACACTTTAAAACTCTGCGGGATGGAATGGTTGCAATACTATTTCATCTAACCTCTTCATGATTTCCATGAAGAGGTTTTTTATTTTCTTTTTACGATTGATCCTCATGATTTTTATGATTATTCTTTTCACTGCTCCTGCTGACAATTTCTCTAAGTTCGCCCTCGTCGCCTTTTGCATTGATGATTTCAAAAAGCTGATTCAGCCCTTCACTTGTTTCATCATTTGGTTCTTTGCCCATTCTATCCCCTCCTTTTACTTCTAGGATGCCCATTTTTTTCACATTGTTTCATGTGAAAAGCAATTTATCAATATTAATCGGCCGTAAAAGTATACCTTTACGACCCTTGTGCAATTACTGGTTATACGGATATACTCAATCAATTCTTTAAATTTCGCAGCATTTTATAGGGTTTCTAATACTCATCTATAATGAAATGATCATCACAAACTTCGTTAAAATCGTTCTCTTCGTGGAGATCTACTTCTTTATCTTTAGATATCTCGGTTTCTTGTGTAAGTAGTTTAAAAAGCTTTTTTAACATTGTTCCACCTCATATCTTTCATTAATACATTCAGTATGATTAATTTATATGAAGCCAGTATGAATTGAAACTTAAGATAATGTGAATGTAGACATTAACGTGAGATGTTAAGCATGCTTAACCCTGGACAAAAAAGTTATTTCATTCTACAAAGAAGTGATTAGTATATCAGCTGTATGTGGCATTCGTTCTATAACAGTCGTCTTTGTTATTCGTTTTGCTATTGTACTAGGTAGCTTAGTTTTATGTATTATCCCTTTAATCCCTTGGTTATCAACATCCTTAAATACCATTCAAGTGGCTTGTGTAGTTGGAATTACCCTTTTGCTTGCTTTGTTTTTCTTTAGTTATATCCACAATTGAACGAAAAAAAGAACTTTGTATGCTGCTGCAAAGTTCTTTTCATAAACACTTACTGTTTGTTAAGAACTGTATTAAATATGAAATAGCTCATACACTTCTCATACAATCGTTAAGACCGATGCTTTTTTAATACTTCTACTATCACTTCTTAAAGTAGTAATCACCTATTCTTTTGTAGTCATAAAATGAAGAATCCTTACCTTTTTTTCGCAATATTCAACAATTTCATAACAGGCTGTGAGAATATCTTGTCTAGACAGTTCTATTTCATCAAATACAAACTTTGAAAGCTGCTTCTGCAGAACCTCCAGCTTTTTGCTGTCTTCTTCATCGATCCATAGCCCTTCCGTAATACACACATCTGCTAGTTTGTTAATAGATTGAGCCGTCCAATTTAAGCCAGCTGAAGAAACAGTTTTTGTAAGTAAATCGTTTTTTATAGCTAGAATAACTTGACACACATGGGTATAGGCATCAACTTTCTTTTGGATAAATGCTTTGCGAAGCTCTTGTTTGTATTGCTCTTTCGACATCACTATAGCTACGACAGACGTAATGAATGTTCCTGCCAGCGCGATGAGCGACCCTATCAAAATTCCTATCAGTTCTCCTGACAAAACGTTCACCTCTTTAAAGGTATTTCTATATGCTATGGGAATGAAGGAAACGATATGAAGATAAACACCATGTAAAAACGGCCCTAACTTTTCTAAGTTAGGGCTGTAACACTAAAATATGACGGGAACCAAATTAGATAATACGACTTGTAATAATTCCTTCAATTTGACCGATTTTTTCTTCTAGCTCAGGCACAATCTCGTCACTTACTTGATTGTCAATATCGATCATTGTATACGCATATTCACCGCGGCTTCTGTTCACCATATCTGCGATGTTTAAATTATAGTTTGAGAATACTTGCGTAAGTTGTCCTACCATATTCGGCACGTTGTGATGGAAAGCAGCTACGCGTTTTTTCCCAGTGTAAGGAAGAGATGCATTCGGGAAGTTTACTGAATTTTTAACGTTTCCTGTTTCTAAGAAATTTTTCACTTGACGTGCTGCCATTACCGCACAGTTTTCTTCTGATTCTTGAGTTGATGCCCCTAAGTGAGGAATTGGCACAACATTTTTCATGTTTAAGACATTTTGATTTGGGAAATCTGTAATGTATCGACCAACTTTTCCACTTTCAAGAGCAGCTTTCATATCTTCTTCGTTTACAAGCTCACCGCGTGAGAAGTTCAAGATATGAACATCCGGTTTCATGATGCTAAACGTTTCTTTATTGAAAACACCTTTTGTATCGTCCGTTAATGGAACGTGAACCGTAATATAGTCAGATGCTGCAAATAGTTCTTCTAGAGACATGGCACGCTGTACGTTGCGAGACAAATTCCAAGCTGTATTAACAGAAATGAATGGATCAAAACCAATTACGTCCATATCTAAATCAAGCGCATCGTTTGCTACAAGAGCACCAATCGCACCTAAACCAATAACGCCTAATGTTTTGCCTTTGATTTCTTTTCCAACAAACTGTTTTTTACCTGCTTCAACTAGCTTAGGAATTTGATCACCTTGGCCATCTAATCCTTTTGTCCATTCAACTCCAGCAAATAAGTTACGAGAAGAAGCCATAATTGTAGTTAAAACCATTTCTTTTACTGCGTTTGCATTAGCTCCCGGCGTATTAAATACAACGATACCTTGCTCCGTGCAAGCGTCCACTGGTATATTATTAACCCCTGCTCCAGCTCGTGCAATAGCTTTTAAATTTTGGTCAAATGTCATGCTGTGCATGTTAAAGCTACGCACGACAATAGCATCTGGATTTTCGCTGTCGTTGTCAATTTGATAACCTTCTTGATTAAAAACATTTAGACCTTTTTGTGCAATGTTGTTTAATGTTTTGATTGTTTGTACTTTTTCCAATGTTAATGTGCTCATTTTGTACTCTCCTCTGATTATCATCGTAGTTTTACATGTTTTTACCTTTGGATAAAGGAACTTCATTTTTAATTTTTTTAAAAGTCTGGTTTTTTAGCCTACATGTCTGATAACTTCTATATCCTCTCCCCCTAAACAGAAAGAGGTAAGAGATATGTATTAATCCCTTACCTCTGCCCAGGCGAACGGCTACGTCACTATATGCTTCCTCACGGTTATCCGCGTTTCGCCAGTCACATATAGTCTTTGAAATTAAGTATATTCTAGCAAACTCTTTCAGAACGTTCAACCTTTTTTTAAAAGTTTGCTTTTTTCAGTCTAATTTTTAATCTCTTTGGTAAATCTCCTAATATATTGACAAACACCCCAATACATGTTAAATAAGAAGAGTGATTAGCACTCTATCAACTCAAGTGCTAATTATTTTATAAGCCCTATTTGGAAAGGAGAACTTCTTATGTCAAAAAAAGAATTCAAAGCTGAATCAAAGCGATTATTAGAGATGATGATTAATTCCATCTATTCTCAAAAAGAAGTATTTTTGAGAGAACTTCTATCAAATTCAAGTGATGCAATCGATAAAATTTATTACAAAGCCTTAACAGACGACTCCTTGCATTTTAACAAAGAAAGCTACTACATAAAAGTAACACCAGATAAAGCTAACCGTACCTTAACCATTACGGATACTGGAATTGGCATGACGCAAGAAGAGCTTGAAAGCAGCTTGGGCACAATTGCGAGAAGCGGTTCTCTTGCGTTTAAAAACGAAAATGAAACAAAGGACGGGCACACGATTATCGGCCAATTCGGCGTTGGGTTTTACGCAGCGTTTATGGTAGCAGATGTCGTAACGGTGATTAGTAAAGCTTTAGGCAGCGATAAAGCCTATAAATGGGAATCTACTGGTGCTGATGGCTATACAATTGAACCTTGCGAAAAAGAAACGGTCGGAACTCAAATCATTTTAAAAATTAAAGAAAATACAGAAGATGAAACATATGATGAGTATCTAGAAGAGTATCGTTTAAAAGAGATCATTAAAAAGTATTCAGACTTTATTCGCTACCCGATTAAAATGGACATAACGGAAAAACGTCCTAAAGAAGACGCGGATAACGAGCTAGAAGATTATACCGAAGAACAAGTTATCAACAGTATGGTACCGATCTGGAAGAAAAACAAAAATGAATTGACTTCAGAAGACTATGAGCAGTTTTATTCAGAAAAGCGCTACGGATTTGATAAACCGCTCACTCACCTTCACATTAATGTGGATGGAACGATTCGCTACAATGCCATTTTATTTATTCCAGAAAATAGTCCGTTTGACTACTACTCAAAAGAATTTGAAAAAGGACTTGAACTGTATTCAAACGGTGTCTTAATTATGAATAAATGTGCAGATCTTCTTCCAGATTACTTTAGCTTTGTAAAAGGTATGGTAGATTCTGAAGATTTATCTCTTAATATTTCACGTGAAATTTTGCAGCAAGACCGCCAGCTTCAGCTGATTGCCAAAAACATCGGCAAGAAAATCAAAAATGAATTAAAAAGCTTGCTTAAAAACGAACGTGAAAAGTACGAGAAGTTTTATGAATCATTTGGCCGTCAGCTGAAGTACGGCGTTTACAGTGACTTTGGCAGCAACAAAGACGTGTTAAAAGACCTGCTTTTATTCTATTCTTCTACAGAGAAAAAGCTAGTGACATTAGGCGAGTACGTATCGCGCATGCCTGAGGATCAAAAGTATATTTATTATGCATCAGGCGAATCGTACGAACGAATTGAAAAGCTTCCTCAAGCAGAATTGGTTGCAGATAAAGGGTACGAAATTCTGTATTTTACAGAAGATATCGATGAATTTGCGATTAAAATGTTAATGACGTACGAAGAAAAAGAATTTAAATCTGTTTCAAGCAGTGACTTAGGGATTGAAGCAGAGGAAGAACAGCTCAATGAGTCTGAGGAAAGAGAAAACAAAGAGCTATTTGACTATATGAAAAAAGCTTTGGCGGGAAAAGTAGGAGATGTCCGCGCGTCTAAACGTTTAAAAACACATCCCGTTTGCTTATCAGCTGATGGTGAAGTAACGATTGAAATGGAGAAAATTTTAAGTACTATGCCTGACAATCAGCATGTAAAAGCAGAAAAAGTGCTAGAAATTAACGTAAATCACGATGTGTTCGCTTCTTTAAAAGATGCACTTGAAAATGATAAAGCGAAATTAGACCTTTATACAAATCTATTATATAACCAGGCTCTTTTAATTGAAGGCTTATCTATTAGTGATCCCGTTGAATTCACAAATGATATTTGTAAAATCATGATATAAAAATCAGGCGCAGAATCACTCTGCGCCTGATTATATGTATGACATAATAAAAGTAGTTATATAGTAAGAAGCGATAAAAATGGGTACCGGCAGTTCTTCTATTACTCTTATTGAGTGTTTGCCTTCTTTAAAATGAAAAAGGTCTGATTTAAACTCTGCGACTTTTTCTCTTTTTTGATTAAAAATACACGCCTCCTCTATGGCTTCATTACTGCTTAACATGTAGACGTTATTTCCCCATCTAATTTCTTGTTTCCCTTCGTTTTTAATTATTCCTTTACCTAATAGATACCCCACTGTTTTTCCATTTTCTTTTATCACCCACCGGTGTTTTTCCACATGATCAATAAGCACCGTTCTTCCTTCCCATTGAACTTGTAAATGTACCTTTAAGCCGCAGGAGAAGATAGGAAACCAAGAAATAGAATCTAAAACTGGAAGTCCATCACGAGTTAAAAAATCAATACTTTTAGTCCACATATTTTTATGCGCTCTCTTAATTTGTCCGACATTTTCTCCATTTTCATTTTTAACTGCTACGGTCTTCCCCGCTGATTTAAAATGGGGAAGATGAAAAATATATTCTTGCATATAAGCCTCCAAAAATTATTAACAGCGTGTACATAGTTATGTTTCTATCTTTCATATATTTCGTTTGTTTCTTTTGATTTCTTCCTTTGTTTAAATTGGCTTTGATTTTCTTTTAAATGCTTTAGTAAAGCAACAATCAAGAAACTAACAATCACAAGAAGAAGCCAAGAGCTAATTTTACTTATATGAACCATTGTCCACTGCTGCTGTTGATCTGGATACTGCCATGCTCCGAAAAATGTTGCGATATTTTCAGCGATCCAAATGAAAAAGCCAATCAGTACAAAAGACAATACTAAAGGCATGCGATATGTACGTTTGTTAACCGTAAAATACACAAAAGTTCGATAAAAAATAACTAAAGTAAAAAGTTTTAAAAACCAGCGGAAGTCGTAAATGAAATGATGCGTGAAAAAGTTAAGGTAAATAGCCGCACTTAGTATACTGACAATCCATGTAGAAGGCCAGTTCGTAAGCTTTAATTCAAGCCTTCTCCACACTTGGCACATGTAGCTGGCTACACTAGCATACATAAATCCGCTGTACAGCGGAACTCCCCAGACTTTAGTGAAAGCTTTTTCCGGATAGCTCCATGAGCCCATATGAACTTTGTAGAGTTCTAACGCTAGTCCAATTAAATGAAATACTGCGATGACTTTTACTTCATCAAGCGTTTCTCGTTTAAACATCACCATTAAAATTTGAGTTCCTAGACAGACTAATAAAATAAGGTCATATCTAGAAATAGACGGTACTTCAATTATTTTTGTCATAGCCAATGTAAGAAAAATAATAACAGGAAAAACACAAGATTTTCCTTGTTCTAAACCAAAATAGATTAATTGTTTCATTGTAACATCCTATCTTTATAGTATTCCTTCGTATTTTCACGGAAATGATTACCTGAAAATTATTGCAGATTTTTCAAATTTATTCAATAAGCATCTCCGCTATTTTTGTAACTAAACTATCGTATCCAGCGGAGATCAGTTTTCACCGTTAACTTTTCAAAAAATCGGTGACTCTCTGTACATAGCGCTCTTTATCGTAAGATAGGTACAGATAACTAGTTAATTGTACAGGCTCCCCAAAGAAAAAACGTTCATATAATGTTTCTCTAGTGCCAAACGGACTCATGATTAAATCCCAGGCTAGTCGAAAAAGCTTAATTCGATCTTCTGCTCCTCTTGATTTAGCTTGCAAATAACGCGTAATATCTTCTTTAAGCAATGAGCGGCACGTATTTTCTGTCGGTATTGCCATTAGTCCGCCTGCACCTAAAAGCTGGATAATCTCTGTAAAGGTAGGATATGTTTTTGAAAATAAATTTGCGGCAATACGAAGTGTAGTTTCATTCGGACGCATGTAGCCCCATGAATCAATTTCCGCTTCTTCTTCTGCTTTCATCACGAGAGCTTTCATCGTTTCTAACGCAATAATAAGCTCCGTGGCTTTTTCTCGCACATGCGGATAGTCCGTAATGTTAATGGTTTCAATCAGAGATTGTACAATTCCTAATACAAATTCTGTTTTGACAATTCTCCTTGAAGTTACTTGATGAAGAGCGAAGGCTGAGAAGGAACTAGAAGCAAGGAATGTATTTGATACGTCTACATTCTCATAGAAAAACACGCGGTTCCACGGTACCAATACATGGTCAAAGACAACAATTGTATCCATTTCTTCAAATCTAGAACTTAATGGATAATCAAACGTCGAATCTTTTCCTGCAAATGATTCTCTACAAATAAATTTAATTCCTTTTGTATTACTTGGAATCGAAAAAGCAAATCCTTTTTCTTTTCCTTGAATGCCGGCTGAAGACAGTACGAGTAGCTCATCCGTCATTCCACCCTGTGTAGCAAGCAATTTCGCTCCTTGGATAACGATTCCCTCATTGTTTTTATCAACTATTTTTGCTGCTATCGGTTCGTCGTTTTGCTCGTAATAAAATTGGATTCGATTGACTTGAGGATCGATGAATGTATGAGTGAGCGATAAGTCGTGTTCTCTCACATATTCATAATAAGAAATGATGTTTTCAGGAAAGCAGTTTTCTGTTCCTCTCAGGAGTTCTGCAGAGGATGCAAAAGCCATCAATACGGTATTCATATAATCTGGACTTCTTCCCATCATACCATGGGTTAATTGCGCCCATTGCTGAGTCATCTCTCGTCTTTTTTTTAACTCTTCTTTTGTTTTAGGTTGTAAATAAGATGTACCAACAAATTCCTTAGAAGTCGGAGATTGGTATGTCATGATAGCTTTAATTTTTTTATCATGCTGAAGATCATAAAGCTTAGCTTGACTGTTAATGGCTCCTTTAAAAGCCGGATGTTCTGATATATTGCCTGTTACGAGCTTGCCATCAACCCATACATTTGCTTTTAATTGATTAATTCTCTCTACGTATTGCTTTCCATTAATTGCTGACATACTCCCACTCCCAGACTTTCAACAAATATTTTCACCTATTGCATTTTTATCATATTACGATGTCTTTTCCATGTTTCCTTCATACATCACAGCTTTGAGCATAAAAAAAGAAGGTTACAATAACCTTCTTTTTTTATGCTTTATTTATATTGAATATCATTTCTTAAGGATTCAACTTTACTTAATGCTTGGTCAATATCCGGCTCTTCAACATTAAAGTGAGCAAGTGCATCGTGAAGATGCTTAGCAATTGCATTAAAATGTTCGGGTTGAATATTCATATTTGCATGTGCTTTGGCCATCGACTTTCCTGAATATTGATTCGGTCCACCTAAGGCAAAGCTTATAAACTTGGCTTGATGTCGACGCTGTTTATCCATATCCGTATGCTCAAAAAAGTGACTGACCGTTTCATCTTTTAACACGAGCTCAGAATAAAAATAATCAACTACTTTTTCAATAGCTTCTTGTCCGCCCACTTTTTCATACAATGTTTGTTCCAAAACAATTCCTCCTTTTGTACCTTTACCCATTATTACCCAATAGAAGTGTTCATATTCTTTAAAAGGCTTCTTTATGGAAATTCGTTATCGTCATATTTTATTCCTCTTCCTCCTAAAGAATAGAATGTAAAGGGAATGAACGCAGTGCACAGGAGTTGTAGAAGCTGCATTTACTATCTATCGTTAACAGACTTTAAGCATGGCGACATTAGATACGCGCTTCTCTAATACACGTAAGTATAAGCAGGCACGCCTTTTACTCCTACTCGGCATGAAAAAAGAGAGCCGGCGGCTTCTTCGTATTTTTCTTCTTCCTTAGCTGTGGTGATAAATAATGTTTCTAAATCATCTCCTCCAAATGTACAGCAGGTTACATTGGAAACAGGAAGATGAATAGATTCTATAATTTCTCCTTTATCTGGATCTACACAAATGACTTTCGAACCTCCCCAAAGCGCTACCCATAATCGGTCGTGTTCATCAATTGTCATTCCATCAGGAAACCCATCCATATCTGAAAGGTCAATCACCACTTTTTCATCTTCGAGCCTTGTTGTTTCTTTAGAAAATGAATAAGACATAATTTTATTTTTCGGTGAATCAACCAGAAAGAATTTGTCTCCTGTTCGATTCCAAGCTAGCCCGTTTGACACGCTTAATCCTTCTTTAGCGCTCTTAATTACACCTTTTTCATCTACTACGTACAGCTGGGCTTTTCCTTCTTCATCTTCTTCACTCATCGTGCCGATCCAAAAGCGATTATACGGATCACATTTTCCATCATTAAAACGCATGGTTTGTTCCAGAGTATCTAAACGGATATACTCTTCATGGTTCTTTTTGTTTTTATCAACTAAAAGCAGCTGATTACGGGTGGAGACAATCAATTTTGAATGATTGGTTTTAGAAACGCTTGTAACGACTGAAGGAAGAGCAATATCCTCTAAGGTTGTCGTTTTTGGATCGTACGTCAGAAGCTTTTTATCTAAGATGTCTACTAGTACTAATTTTTGATTTTCTTCATCCCATAGGGGTCCTTCAAGCAAACGTCCATCGTACTTTTTTTCAATTTTCGCTTCCATTTTCAAGCTCCTTTGTCGTTTTTATGTACAACTGTTTTTTATAATCGCTTTTAAAAAAAATACTTCTTTAACTAAATAAAAAAACAGGAATATCTTCCCTTTTTTTATAACTACCCGTTATATGATCTTCTCTAAACACTAGGTTCTGAGAGAATCTTTTCATAAAAAAACAGCACGCTGTGTATAGCGTGCTGTTTTTTTATTATAAAGTTACGTGTTCTTTTTCAAGCTCTTTAACACGTGCTGCAAACTCTTCTTCTGTTAAACCATGTTCTTTTACATAGCGGTTACGAGGACTTACTCGGCATTCATGCGAGCAAGCGCGTAAATATTTGTGTTCGTTTTCTTCAGAAGCTAAGATTTTCTTATTGCATTCTGGGTTTGCACAGTTAACATAGCGTTCACAAGGCTCGCCGGTAAAATGATCCTTCCCGACAATCACATGTTCTTTTTGATTAACTGGTACGCTGATGCGCTCATCAAATACATAGCACTGGCCGTCCCATAGTTCACCTTGTACTTCCGGATCTTTTCCGTATGTTACGATACCTCCGTGAAGCTGGCTTACATCCTCAAAACCTTCTTCAAGAAGCCATCCAGAGAATTTTTCACAGCGAATACCGCCTGTACAGTACGTTAAGATTTTTTTATCTTCAAACTGATCTTTGTTGTCGCGAATCCATTCAGGAAGCTCACGGAAGTTTCGAATATCCGGACGAACAGCTCCTCGGAAGTGACCTAGATCGTATTCATAATCGTTTCGTGCATCGATTACGACCGTATTCTCATCTTGCATCGCTTGATAAAATTCTTTTGGGCTTAAGTAATTACCCGTTACGCGAAGAGGATTCACGTCTTCTTCTAAACGAAGAGTGACTAATTCTTTGCGATGACGTACGTGCATTTTTTTGAACGCATGTTCATCTGCTTCGTCTATTTTAAATACAATACCTTCAAAACGAGGATCATTTTTCATCGTTTCCATGTATTTATCTGTTTGTTCAACTGTTCCTGATACCGTTCCATTGATCCCTTCAGCCGCAATTAAAATGCGTCCTTTTAATTCAAGCTCGTTACAAAATGCCAAGTGCTGAGCTGTAAACTCTTCAGGATTTTCAATTGGAGTGTACAAATAATATAGTAGTACTTGATATGGTTTTCTTTCAGTCATGTTGCTTCTTCCACCTATCTGTTTATATTTGCAAGATATAATGCATGTAGGTCGGTTATTGTGAACCGAATTGATGGTAACAATTCATTACTTAAAGGTACATTACGACAAAAACAACATCCTTTCTATAAGGATGCTTCTATCTAAAAAGTAGTATAGTGAATGATTGTTTCAAAAACATACAGTATTTAAGCCTGTAATAGTATAACATATCAAAGCGTTCACTTCTAGGATTTGTTCTTCAATAAAAATTTTATTGACGCGATACGTTCTACATCAATGTTCCCCCGCATACATGATGAGATATGAACCTTTGAGATTGGGGGCGAAAATGATGCCTTTTTATACATTAAAAGACGGTGCAACTTTATACTATGAACAACAAGGAGAAGGAACACCTGTTATTTTTATTCACGGAGTTTGGATGAGCAGTCGTTTTTTTCATAACCAGCTTTCTTTTTTTTCGAAACAGTATCAGACTGTTCTTTTGGATTTAAGAGGACATGGAAATTCAAGTCATACTCCATACGGTCACACAATTTCTACTTATGCTCGTGATGTGCACGAGTTTATAAACTCTCATCGATTAAAAGACGTCATATTAGTAGGCTGGTCGATGGGTGCTTTTGTTGTGTGGGAATATTTAAAACAATTTGGTGAAGAAAATGTAAAAGGTAATGTTATTGTAGATGAAATGGCTTCAGACTTTAAGTGGCCAGACTTCCCAATCGGTGCATTTGATTTACCTGCGCTTATTTCGCTCATGCAAGGTATTCAACTTGATCGAACAAGTACATTAGAAAGTTTTATTCCGCTTATGTTTAAGGATGAGTTAACCGAAGAAAATAAACATTGGATCATGAAAGAAGTAACGAAAATGCCCGAGTCGATAGCCAGTGCTATTTTATTTGATCAATCCATTGTGGACTATCGAGAATTTCTCCCGTTTATTACAATTCCTACTTTACTGTGCTTTGGAAAAGAAGAAAAACTCATTCCTGTAGCGGCTGGAAGACATATTCAAAAGCTGGTTTCAGGTTCTGTGCTTGAAGTTTTTGAAAACAGCTGCCACTGCCCTTTTCTTGAAGAAAGCGATAGGTTTAACAAAGTTGTGAGTGATTTTATCGAGCATATCTAATTAACAAACTTAAAGAAGCAGCGCTTTACCTCCGCTGCTTCTTTAAATGAAACCTTCTATGCGTTTATGTATCACTATGCTTAAGGTAAAAAAATCTCGCGTCCGTCATAGGCAAAGCTTACGTTTTTATCTGAGAGCATCTCAGCGTGCTTTCGGATATCAATATCATGTGATAAATGAGTAAACACCATGGTTTTTGCCTGTAGCTTCGCTTTGACCTCCATTGCCTCTGTCACGTCATATACGGATCTTTTTTCTTTTTGAAGATATTCTTTCCAGAAAGATGTACCAAATATCAGTAAATCTAAGTGGTAAAAGGGCTGCCACTGCTCTATTGTCACATTAAAAGAATCGGATACATACGCCCAGCGTTCGCCTTGTTTTTGATGAACCACAATGCCGTAGGAATGACCGTTAAATCCGTGATTTATTTTATGAAACGTAATCGTTGTTTCTCCACTATCCCATTTTAACGTTCCTTTAAAGGTAAACCCTTTTCTTTTTGCGAGATAAGGAAATCTTTTGGTTAACTCGCTGATGACTTCAGACGCTCCTATGACTTCTGTATTTACATTATTCCAATAGCATAAGTCAGCTAAATCTCCTAAACCAGCAACATGGTCGTTGTGAGGGTGAGTAATAAAGACGGTAGAAGGGATTTTTTTGTTATTGTATAAATGAAATTGATATTTAAAATCAGGTGAGACATCAATCAGAAACACGTTACCGTCCAGTGTAAACTGTGCACTAGGTCTTGTGCGTTGATTTAATGGATCTTTTTCCGTGCATACTTTACAGTCATATAATAATCGAGGCACCCCTTGAGCATCGCTCGTCCCGTAAAATAAAAGCTTGTTCATTGCTCTGTTTCCTCCTTTTTTCTTTTATTTCAAGAAATGCCCTATGTTGTTCTGCATCTTTCTTTTATTTGTCCTTCTAGAATAAAACCAGCTTTTATGTAAAACAGCCAGTCTTTTTAATGACTGGCTGTTTTACATTCCCTATAAAAAACGTTTTTATGCTTTTTCTATTGATTTCTTTCTTCATCTCTTTCAACAATATGCTGAAGAATAGATAATTTATTTGTCCAAAATTGTTCGTAGTAAGAAAGCCAATCTTTTATTTCTTTCAAAGGCTCTGGCTGAAGATGATACACTTTTTCTCTGCCTTTTTTGTGTCCATGGACTAAGTCTGCTTCTGAAAGTATATGAAGATGCTTGACAATAGCGGTACGGCTTATTGAAAAATGAGACGTTATTTCTGAAATAGGCAATTCTTTTTCAGAAAGCAGCTCAAGTACTTTTCTTCGAGTAGGATCAGCAATGGCTTGAAAGATATCATGCTTGACAGCTGATGAAGTCATTTAGTTTTCAACAACCTTTCGAAGTTTTTCATTCATGAGACTAGTCCACCCGTAGCTCATTCTATCTCGTACCACTGAACTCTTTTCGTTTGCTTTTTCAAGAAGTGTTTCAGCTTCTTTCCATCCGCTATGAATAAGCGTAAATTCAGTTTGATTACCCATTTCTTTTAAGGTAAACGAAACGACCCATCCATCCGTATCCCAAGAGAAAGAAAGATAGTTTGGTGCATCTATTTCTAATACTTTACACGGAGATGGTCCAAAATGCGATTGCAAGTGAAATTCATATCCTACCTGAGGCTGAAAATCATTAGGCATGAACCATTGTTGGAGTCCTTCTGCAGTTGCTACTTTATCCCAAACTTTTTGAATCGGCGCGTTAAATATTATCGTCTGTTTTACATCTTCTACTACACTTTTATCATTCATCGTTATCTTCATTCTCCTTTTTGAAAAATAACACCAAAAGGTTTTATATGAAAATAATATAACACCTTTTAGTTTCGTGTCAATTCTTCTTTTAAAAAATGAAATCCTTCAATGCATTTCCGTTCTTTGATAAAGAGATTTGTTATGATGCTGAATAAGTGCATTTTGTTATATTTCAAATATATCTTTTAAATGATGCTTCGTCCGCTTTGTGCCAATGCATAATGAATGCCGTGCTGCAATGTTTGAAAACAATCATATTTTGATAAATCAATATGAGTCTCTGATATAACTAAACCTAAGTCAGCAGAAATTCCTACTAAAATTGTTTTCGTACCAATCAAGGACGCTGCTGCACCTAATTTTTCAATGAGACTTGCCGTATATTCAGTAAGTTCTTTATCCAATCCGGTTAAATCCAGCACAAGATAATTAGCCTGATGTTTTGGGAGGTTATTTAATGTATTGACAATCAAATCTTCCGTTCGATCCTCGTCGTATTTGCCAATCAAAGGAACGACGACTATGCCTTCCAAAACCGGAATAATAGGAGAAGAAAGCTTTTTAATAAGATCTTTTAACTCTGCTGTTTTTTCTGCTACAGTTTTTTCCAAGTGTTCTATTTTCTGCGCTTCTTTTCTTCTGGCTAATTGATGAATATTTTGAGTGATATCAATGTTGGAAGGGAAGTATTCTACTGTGGTGCATTCATGCCCTTCTATTTGATGTTGAATCACCTTGTACCAAATATTTGTTCCGAATAGTCCTGTAAAAATCCCTGCGTAATGGGCTGGAAGAAAATTCCCTCCCTTTGTTTTCTTTTGCGCCACGTTAATTTTATGTTCCCAACTGTCTTTTAATTCAGCAGATAGAGTTTTGCTTTCAGGATTTAAATATTTAATAGTGGTTTTCCCCCATCCAGCCGAAGCGTATGTATTTGTAATTAACTCAGCCGCTTCAAAAACCGTTACGCCTTTCATATTTTGAAAGTACTCTCCTACTACTAATCCTTGTCGGAAACCAGTGGTTTCCAGTACTACAGAAGCTGCCTCTTCTCCAGATATTTCTTCGATGGTGTCAAACAATGTTTTCATCGCCGAAGAAATCCAAAAAAGGATTGCATCTTCCCCTTCAAAGCTAAATTGTCCTTTTTCCAAATCCCAAGCAAAACTAAGACCACCTATATCAATATTCTTTTTTTCACCCATGGCGGAATCTCCTTTTTATAAAGTACTTACCTTCTTTGTATTTTATCTTATGTTGAAGAAGCTGGTAGTAAAAATTGTTGCATATTTTCTATTGCTTGTCTAACCATTACATTACCCATGTTTTCAATTAATAAAAAAGAAAGGTGAATGCTATAGAACTTTGAATTCGCCAACCTTTTTTTCCTTTGTATCAAACATACATGATAAAAAGGAAGAAAAGCAAATTGTAATATAACATCACATTACGTTATAATATAATTATATTCAAAAGCAAGTCTTTAGGAAAGAGGAGGAAAAAGATGAAGCTAAATACTCATAGCTCTACGCCTTTATATATGCAGTTAAAACAGGCTATTACAGAAGATATTAATAAAGGAGTTTATACTCTGGGTGAAAAACTTCCAATTGAAACGGATTTGTGCGATATATACGGAGTAAGTCGAATTACGGTAAGAAAAGCCGTATTAGATTTAGTAGAAGAAGGCCTTCTGATACGTCAGCAAGGAAAAGGAACCTTTGTTCAATATCCAAAAGCTAAGAGAGAGCTGTTTGCCGTTAATGGGCATACAGAATATATGTCGGAATTAGGGAAAGTACCGCAGACTAAAATTTTGTCTTTTGGTATAAAACCTGTAAAAGCTCCTGTGGCAAAGATGTTATCAATCCCTCCAGAAAGTGAAGTCCTTGAACTGCAGCGCATCCTGTATTATGACGACCAGCCTCTTACCTTAGAAATTTCTCACTACTCCTTAGAATTGTTACCACATTTAGATCAGCACGTCCATAATTCAGTTTCAATGTACGATATTATAAAAAATAAGTACAATATTGCTCCGGTTCATAATAAAAAATTATTGAACATGGTATTTGCAAATGTGGATGAAGCAAAACATTTAGAATGTGAAGTCGGAGAGCCTCTGTTTAAAGTGGAAAAAGTAGCGTATGATTCACAAAAAAGACCAATTCATTCATCTTTTCTACACTACCCTGCGAATCGCGTTACGTTCACTATAGACAGTTCTAATGCTTAATAAAATAGCGCCTTGCTTTAGAAGCAAAGGCGCTATTTTATTCACTTTAAAACCATCGCACAGTCTGTATGATATTCTTTTCCATATCCAAAAGCTCCGTAATTTTGACAAGTTTGCGATGCCACTAATGCTCCATTATGGAGGGCTTTGGCTATGTTTTTTTCTGGTAGATAAGAAGAAAGAAAACCAGCGATAAAAGAATCTCCAGCCCCAAGCGTATCCACTACGTTTGTAGGAATTATAGGCTGTTTAAATAACTGATTTTCGATTGATAATAAAGCTCCCTCTTCTCCTCTTGTCACGCATACGACACTGGTTCCTAACAGGTGTACTCGCTTTATTAAATTTATACACTCTTCTTCTGGCAGGCTGCTTCCCGAGAAAAATGCATAGCTGATATATGGACATACTTGCTGTAAATATTCCTCATCGTATCTTGTAGAAAAATCAAAGGAAATATCAATGATTTTATGTAGCAACGGAAGGTCAGATTCTAAATGACTAAAAACGCTCGTATGAAGAAGATTGTGCTGGCGAATATAGGTTAAATCCGATTCATTCAGCATTAGTTTTAATCTAGATTGAACGCCCCCTTTATTTGATCCTACAAAAACTCGATCACCTTGTTCATCAAGTGTTACAACCGCCATTCCATTCTCTCCTACAGCTCTTCTTATTCTGCTAATATCCATCTTTTCTTGCTGCAGAGTATTTACTACATGCTCTGCCGATTCATCATTCCCCACGATTCCCATATAGGAAGACTGATGATTGCTCAATCTATTATAAAATACGGCCACATTTAGCGCGTTGCCGCCTGGATATATCTTTCCTTGATCTTTATAGTAATCTACTACATTATCCCCTACTCCAATTAGTTTCATCTGCTTGTCCTCCTATTATTTAACACTTCCGTTAGCAATGCCACGGATAAAATATTTTTGCATAAATAAAAACAACATAACAATCGGTGCTGCTGAAATGGTCAGTCCAGCTAGTAATACCCCCCAATCTGTTTGCAAAGCGTCTCTAAATTGCATTAATCCTGCTGGGATTGTACGTAAACTGTCATCGTCGATAAAGATAATGGCAAACATAAATTCATTCCATGTGTAGTAAGCTGTCAAAATTGTCGTTGTTAATAAAATGGGCGTGCTCATTGGAATAAAAATTCGAAATAAAATCCCCAAGCTTGTACATCCATCTAACCGAGCTGCTTCCTCCAGTTCTTTTGGAATCGAAAGAAAATAAGCTCGAATTAACAAGATGGTTAAAGGAATTCGATAAGCAACATAAGGGAGAATCAGTGCCAAGTGTGTATTATAGATTCCAAGTTTTTGAATAATGCTATACAAAGGAATTAAACTTACCTGAGGAGAAAGCATAAGCCCTCCGAGACATATAATGAGGACAAAAGCTTTTCCTTGAAACTCAAAGCGTGATAGTCCATAAGCTCCTAACGCACTGACCAGAACCGTCAAAAAACAAGAGGCGCCCGTGACGATCACACTGTTTAAAAAGTAAGAAGATATTCCACTTTTCCACGCTGTCACATAATTTTCAATTAGCCAAGTATGCGGCATAGACCAGCTGTGAGTAAAGATTTCCTCCGTGCTTTTAAAAGAACTTATAATCATCCAAAGCAAGGGATACGCAATGACGATAAAATAGACAATCAATCCGACATATACTATCGTTACACCTGTGTACCTCTTCTTTTTTCTTTCTTTAGTGGCTGTATTGACAACATTAGGTAAGGTGACATTTGTTTTAGGCATCTGCATCAAGCGTCTTCCTTTCCTGTTTTAAATGCTTTCATTTGAACAAGAGAAATCAACAGCGTAATAATTAAAATGACAGTAGCAATTGAGGAAGCATAGCCCATCATATCTTTCGAAAAGGCTGTTTTGTATAAATACGTACTTAGCACTTCAGATGATGTACCCGGTCCGCCTCCAGTTAAAATATAAGGTTCATTAAATACTGTAAAAGCACCCGTGAGCGTTAAAATAACAGCCACAAATGTCATTTCTTTTGTTTGCGGTACAGTAATATGAAAGAACATTTTAAATTTATTAGCGCCGTCTATTTCAGCTGCTTCATACAATTCAGGTGAGATTTTTTGTATCGCTACAATATACAGCATGGCAATATAGCCGATAGACTGCCACTGAGATACAGCAATAACTGCATAAATAGCCGTATTACTATCTCCTAGCCAAGGTTTTGCCAATGAGTCTAATCCGATCATTTTGAGCATTTGATTTAAAAGCCCTACTTCAGGATTGTAAAAAAAAGTAAACAATAAGGCAATAACGGTCATCGAAACGACTACTGGTAAAAAATAAACCGTTCGAAAAAAAGGAGAAAACCTTCGAATAAGTTTATCTTCTAAAACAGCAGCCACAATTAGACCGCCACCCACTTGAAACATAATTGAAATGACCGCATAAAGAATATTATTTTTGAGTGCCTGATAAAAGACAGGGTCTTTAAATAAGTGCACATAATTATCTATTCCTACAAAAACTTTGTCTGGTGAAAATGTGCTCCACTCATAAAGACTATCCCAAATATTCTGAAAGATAGGGATGTACACAAGTAGTAAAAAAGCAAAAGCAGGAAGAAGATATAAATAAGGGGTTAGCTTATTGCGTTTTAACATCGCTTTTTCACTTCCTTACTTTTTAGATTCAGCACGAACACTCGCTGCAGCTTTTTGCACATCTTTCATTACTTCTTTAGGTGTTTTATCACCATTTAGCATAAGCTGAGCCCCTGTTAAATAAGCATCTGCAATTCGAGCATCGATTGCCATATCAAACCATGGAGCCATCTCGTTGGCTTGTAAAATATTATCTACTGCTTCTAATTGCTCCGGTGTTGAATTACTGCTGTTAGCTGTATCATTTACTGCACTGTATTTCCCTACTTCTTTTACTAGCTTTTCACCCATTTGTTTTGATGTTAAAAATTCAAGAAATTCCATCGCTTCTTTTGGATGCTTTGTTTTAGAAGAAATCATAAACCCTTCAGGTGATCCAGTTAAATTAGTAGCATTTCCTTTTCCATCCTCTAATTTAGGAAAATTAAACATGCCAATCTTAAATTTCGTTGGACCAAAAAGCTTAATTTCAGCGGTTTCAGCATAAAACATAGCTGCTTTTCCATTTGAAAATTGTTGTCTTGCATATTCATGATCAATCGAATTTGTATTTTTATTAAAGTAAGGAACTAATTCTTCTAATTTTTCTAGAGCTTTTACATAGCCTTTATCCGTGAATGTCCCAGTTTTTGAATTATAGTCTTTTAAAAGAACGTCAGGCTTTACCATGCGCTGATTTAAGGTTCCTACGTAGTGAGAAATGGTCCACGTATCCTGGCTTCCAAATTCTAAAGCTGTATAATGCTTCTTTTTTAACACGCTTAAAACATTTAGTAGCTCGTTCCAGTTTGTAGGTGCTTTTAATCCTAATTTATCGAAGATATCTTTGTTGTAAAAAAACATTTTCCCGTCCATTGTGACAGGAACACCGTAAATTTTCTTATTAACGGTATATGGTTTAATTTGAGACTGAACAAGCTTGGAAGACCACGCTGAATCCTTCTTATAATAAGAGGTTAAATCTAAGGCTTTGTTTCCTCTGACAAATTGTCTAGCAAACTCATCGCTCCAAGAAAAGTACACATCAGGAGGGGTATTAGTGCCTGTCATAACTTTAATTTTGTCTTTATACGAATCGTTTAACACCGCTTCTGTTTTAATATCAACATCAGGGTGCTGTTTTTTAAATTCTTTTACAACTTCTTCAAAGTAGCTTTTTTCAGGTTCTTTTGGCCATCTGTGAAAGAATGTTAACGTTATCTTTCCTGTGTCTGAGTCTGAAGACGTTTGTTTTCCAGCACACCCCCCGAGCATTAAAGAACAACTTAAAAGTGAGGCTAAGATTAAATTTGTCTTTTTCATATAGAAACCCCCTTATTGTAAGTGCTTTCATATTCAAGTTATACTATAATGTTTTATAACATTATAGTATAACTTGTAAGGAAAATATACAGATTTCTATCTTTATTAGGTGATTATTAATATTCTACTTTCCACATATAGCGTCTTTTACTTAAAGGATGATTGCGTGCTTCAGCTAATTCTTCGGCATATTGACGCAGTACACGGTTTAATACAAGAGGAGCAATATACCCTTGCACGTCTTTATCAATTCCTTCAAAGTCATATGCTTTTGCATCTAGAACAGTTAACTTCTTGCCGTATCTTTTAGAGAATGATAAAGCACGTTCTTCCAAAGGTCTTGTTTCATCTAGTCCAGCTAGGATGATAAATGGTACATTTTCATCAATAATTTCAAATGGACCGTGGAAATACTCTCCGGCGTGAATAGCGTGAGAATGAATCCACTGCATTTCCATCAAGATACAGATGCTGAATGAATAGGCTGCTCCATAGTTCGAACCGCTGGCCATTGTATAAATAACCGGTTCAGACTTATGTGATTCAGCAAATTTTCTCGCGTTGCTCGCTTCGTATTCTAGAGCTTTTTCATAAACAGACTGTAGATTTTCTAAGCTAGTAACTAACTTTGCAAATTTATCATTTTTTTCTGCTACGTATAAAAGACCAAATACAAGCTGATATAAAACGCCTAAGTTTGTTTCAAAAGCATCGATGTCATTGCCCCACTCATACTTAATAAAAATATCTGCGCTGTGTGCTAAAGGTGAAGTAGGTTCATTTGTTAAGGCTACAGCATAAGCGCCTTTGCTTTTAGCGAACTTAGCTGCTTCTGTAGTCTCAGGAGTTGTTCCTGACATGGAACATAAAATAACTAAGGAGTCTTTTCCCAGCTGCTGCGGATTGCGGTGGATAAATTCGTTCGAGCTATACAAATCGGATGTAATATGTTGAGCTTCTCGATCTAGTACATACTTAGCTGGATACATGATCGCAGAAGATCCTCCACATGCGACGAAAAACACATTACGAATTTGCTTGCTTTTTAATTCGTTTAATACGGCTTGCACATCACTTTTTACATTCACTGCTGTTTTGCTCATTTTCCCCACTCCTTAAATAAAATATGATATACAACATCATGTAATGTTATATATTGTTATATTAAACTGCAAACGTTAACTAGTCAATACATTTATCAGAATATTTAACTTTTTTATCTATATTTGTAGAAATGCGCTCTTCTGTTTCTCCATTAAAGAAATGCACGTAGGTTAAATTCAACGAAAAAGCGCCTTTGTCCCCTGCTTCAAACTCACATAAAAGAGGCAATCGAGCCACAAACGTTTGCTTTTCTAAACTAGCATATAAAATTGTTTCAGCACCTAGTACCTCTATCATATCTAACGTCGTAGTGAAGCAAAACTCATTGTTCAACTCTCTCTTACTATCCTCTTTATGATATACAATGTGTTCAGGACGCACACCCATTATGACCTCTTTCTCATTATGACCTTGGGAATGTAAAGAGGATATTAAAAAATCAGGAAGCTGTATTTTAGTTTCTCCCATTATAAAATAAGTGCCTTGGAGATACCCCCGAAAAAAATTCATTGCAGGCGATCCAATAAAACTGCCTACAAATACATTCCTAGGATGTCTATAAATATCTTGAGGAGTTCCGATTTGTTGAATAATCCCGTTTTTCATAACAACTAGGCGAGTAGCCATTGTCATAGCTTCCACTTGATCATGCGTCACATAGATTGTTGTTGTTTGCAGCCTTTGATGCAGTTTAATAATCTCAGCACGCATCTGTACTCGCAGCTTCGCATCCAAATTAGATAATGGTTCATCCATTAAGAAAACTTTTGCTTCCCGAACAATAGCACGACCTAAAGCAACTCGCTGACGCTGCCCTCCGGATAAAGCTTTTGGCTTTCTATTTAAATATGTTTCTAGACCTAATGTTTTGGCTGCTTCATTTACACGTCTATCAATTTCATCTTTCTTTATTTTTTTTAACTTCAAACCAAATGCCATATTTTCTCGAACAGTCATATGAGGGTAAAGAGCATAATTTTGAAAGACCATAGCAATGTCACGATCTTTTGGAGCTACTTCGTTCATATGATCTCCATCAATGTAAAAATCACCTTTTGAAATCGTTTCTAGACCTGCAATCATTCGCAGCGTAGTAGATTTACCACAGCCTGAAGGTCCAACAAATACAACAAACTCTTTCTCTCCAATCTGAAGGTTAAAATCATTTACGGCGATATTTTTTTTATCATATATTTTATATACTTTATCTAAATGTAACATTGTCATCTCACCTCGGCTCCTTATATTTAAAGTTTGAGATACATTATTGCAAGTTACGCGCCTCTTTTTCCTTAATGCTTAATTCTTTCCTCCTTTTTATTTAAATTGTTAACTTGAGACATTAAAGTAACTTAATAACTATACTAATTGAATCTAGTTAGACAGAAAATAAATATGTAAAGGTTGCTAACACAAAACATACAAGCAACCGTTCACTTCAAAAAAATAAAAACCTTCTCTAAAATAAGAAGGTTTCACATCATAATCTGCATAGAGACTGCCTTTGCCTTATTTCTGAAGATTTTATTACATATCTTCTTTGCCTTGACAGCTTGGACACTCATAAACATGCACAAAATAAAGTCCAATATGGTGGAATCGTTTACCTAAGCAATCTGGACATGTTCCTGCTCCGCGCATTTGTTCCCGGCGTTTGTCTCGCTGATTAGCTAAGAAATTTACAAATTTCATAAAAAAACCTCCCTCATGTTTTTGACTATAGGTTTTCCTGATGAGAGATCTTTTATTCGACTAGGTGTATTTATAACAGAACCTGCTTGATTGTACTTTTAAACTATAATCACGTTTTCCAATAATACAAAAAGGATAGATAGAGCAGTCTTATGACGCTCATCTATCCTTCATTTTTATCCTGTATAATGTTTAACGCTATATAGGCGTCTATCACTATTTCCTAACAAATAGCTGATTTTTGATACAGCTATCAAGTTATTCTTCTAATTTGTATTTTTCTTTTTTTCGAAGAAACGGCCACCAGTTTCCTTCTCCAAGCGTTACGACAATCGCTGGCATAAGAAGCGGAAGAATGACAAGGCCATAAAGTAAAAGACCAATAATAACAACCGTTGCTACATGTACAAGTGTTAATACACCCGATGGGATCATAGCCCCAAACGTTCCAGCTAAGATAATAGCAGCAGTGATAATAACCGACCCCATCTTACTCATGGACGTAACCATTCCTTCTGCTACGCCGCTTTTCACTTCTTCGTTAAAACGGTCTAACAAGAAAATAGAATAGTCAATTCCTAGGGCAACCAAAATAACAAAACTAAAGAACGGCACTGCCCAGCTGATTCCGTCATTCCCCATTATATCCACGAATAGAAGCTCTGAGATTCCCATTGCTGTATAATACGTAAGCAGCAGTGAAGCAATCATATATACAGGCATGATCATTGAACGGAATAAAATGGTCAAAACAATAAACAGTCCAATCATCATAATGACCATTGTGCGTGAAAGATCCGTTGTGGATAAATCTTTTAAATCCGCATTTGAGCTCGATACGCCTCCGTACACAATTTCCGTATGGTCAAACGGTGTATCGACAACTTCGTTTGCCACCGCTTTTTCAATATTTTTTACGGTTGAAATGGCTTCTTCAGAATATGGATTTTGATCAAGCACTACACTTAGCTTAACTCCTTTTCCATCTGCAAAGGAATAGTTATCGATGGATTGTTTAAACCCTTTATCTTTCATCACTTCTTCTGGAAGATAAATCCCCGTATCTCTAACTATTGAGCTGTCACTCATATTATCAAGCATATCCGTTGCTTTCGTTAAGCCATCTGAGATTTTCGTCAGTCCATCATTCGCGCTGTTAACACCTTTTGCTAACTGATTGATACTGTCTGATAGCGTTCCTACTTGACCTTGCTGAGCTGAAAGATTCTCATTTGCTTGTTGAAGACCGGTTTGAATGGCAGTAAGCTGTTTGCTGATTGCAGCAAGCTGAGGAACTGCTTGCTGCACATTTCCTGTTGTAGAGAGCTGAGTGCTGACAAGCTGCAGCTGTTGATTAATTTGAGCTAATCCGTCTGCAGCAGGGGCAAGTGACCCGTCAGATTCTTTAGAAGCAGAACCGGTTTGACCAGCTATTTGATTTAACCCTTTTTCAATATCACTTAATCCTTTTTTTACATCCCCGATTCCTTTAACAGCATCTTTGATTCCGTCTGATACAGAGCCCAGCTGTGAATTAACATATAAATCATCAATCTTTTCTCCAGTAGGCTGTGTGATCGTCATGACAGAATCCACGTGATCCACTTTTTCAATTGCTTTGCTTATATTTCCTAAATAAGGAATAACATCTGCCTTTGTTAACTCATTATCTCCTTTAATAATAACATTGACAGGAAACGCTTTTCCTTCTCCCAATGCGTCACTGATAGCGTTTAGTCCTTTTATAGATTTATAATCACTGCTGATTTCAGCAGTAGAATCAAACGACACTTTAGAGTCATACGTTACAATAAAAGGCACGGTAATAATCGCTGTAATAACTAAAAATACGAACGGCCGCGCCACTGCCTTTCTTCCTAAAAACCCCCACAGCTTATTATCGCTATGAGAAGCCACTTTTTTAGACGGCCAAAATAATTTTTCTCCAAGCGTAACCATAAAAAGTGGCAGCAGAGTAAATAAAATTACTAGCAGTACACCTACGCCCACTGCTACCCCGACAGCCGACTGGAAAATGGCAAACTTGGCAAATCCAATGGCTGCAAACCCAATAAATACGGCAATTCCGCTGATAAATAACGTTCTTCCTGCTGTACGATAAGCCGTGATTGTGGCTTCTACTTTATCATGTCCGTTTGCCAATTCTTCACGGAAACGATTAAGTAAAAGAATGCAGTAATCCGTACCAATTCCAAACAAAATAGCTACTAAGAACGTCTGCGTGAACGTTGAGATTGGAAAATCAACATTTTTAACTAAAATACCTAATAACGATTGACTGATTAAGTATGTGATTCCCACAATTAAAATAGGAATAAACGGCGTCACGACTGAACGGAAAACGAGTAAAAGCAAACCTAAAATCAAAAAGATAGTAATAAACTCAGTTTTCTTTAACCCTTCTTCTGAACTGTGTGCAAAATCCTGATTAATAAGAGATGCACCTGTTACATATGCTGTAACGTCTTTTGGCACGCTATCGTAAATCTGATCCGCTATTTTTTCAACTTTTTCATCCGATCCACTGACAGTAACCGGAACTAAAACGGTTTTTTTGTCTTTAGACATTAATTGATTACGAACATCTTGATCATCTGTTAAAGGCGTTGCGACATCTTCTACACCTTTAATTTTCTCTGTCTTATCAATGATTTTCTGTATTTGTTTCTCCCTATCTTTATCTAATGCGTTATCTAACTTGATAACCATGCTGATGGTATTACTGTCTTCTCCGGCATTTTTTAGAATTTGGCTGGCTCTAGATGAAACGGCATCTTCGGGAAGCTGAGACTGGCCTTTTTCACTTGCGAGCTTTGTTAAATTTGGTGCCGTTAGCATCAATATAACTGTTAAAGCTAAAATAAAGGCCGCAATCACCCATTTAAATTTCACGATAAATTTCATTTTTTGCTTTCCCCTTTTGTAGTTAACTTTTCTTTTGCCATTGTAAGAATTTCAATAAATGTATCTATTTTTTCTTCTTCTACATCATCAAACAAATTCTCAATGATACTAAAACACGCGGCATTTCCGTCATTTATTACCTTTTCTCCTTCAGCCGTAATCTTAATAAGCTTAGAACGTTTATCGCTCTCTAGTTCATTAGTGTCCCACTCCACAAGCCCTTTTTCGAGCAGTTTTTTGATTCGATTCGAAATGGCACTTTTATGAACACCTTGCAAGACAGCAAGACTGCCAGGTGAAGATGGACCTTTAATCATTAAACTATTTAACAAATCAAACTGCTGCCTAGAGACATGTTCAAAGAGGTTATGGCTGAGCTCTCTATGAATTACTTCTGTTCCTACAAACAGCACTTCTTCAAAAAGTTCTACAGCTTGATATAACTTGCTTTTCCTCACTTCTTTCCCTCCTTTGCTTATTTAGTTTATAGGTGTAAACTATTCAACTTTAAAAATAGTTTATATGGCTAAACTTTATTCTGTCAATAAATTTATGTCTGACTGTCTTCATATATGATAAAGATAAATAGAAATCTCGAAAGATACCGCTTACATCAGCTTTTTTGGTTGTCAAAGCTCCATCACTTAAGTATTATTAGTAATTGACTTCTTTTCAAGGAGATATAAATTTTATACACAGAAAGGGTGATTACACATGAATACAATGCATGCTAATGAGCAGGTCAGTAAGAAAGATTCCTTTCCAATTGCTCTCATCTCATTAACTCTTGGAGCTTTTGCTATTGGAATGACAGAATTTGTTATTATGGGGATACTGCCTAACGTTGCTGAAGACCTTCATGTTAGCATTTCGACTGCTGGACAGCTAATTACAAGCTATGCGTTAGGAGTAGCAATCGGCGCGCCAATTTTAACCATTTTTACTCATCGACTTCCTCAAAAGCTTCTGCTTTGTTTACTTATGCTTTTATTTATTCTTGGAAATGCAATTGCTATTATTGCACCCAGCTATGGAATTTTAATGGGAGCTCGTTTAGTTACGGCATTATGTCACGGTACTTTCTTTGGAGTAGGCGCTGTTATTGCTTCACGGCTCGTACAACCTCATAAACGTGCAAGTGCTGTCGCAACGATGATGGCAGGTTTAACCATTGCAAATATCATCGGCGTTCCTGTGGGAACATTCATTGGGCAACACTTAGGCTGGAGAGCTTCGTTTGGGGCTATTACGATCATGGGGATTATTGCATTTATTGGTATTATTCTGTTTATCCCAAAGCTTGGTCAAGACAAATTAACGGGTCTGAAACAGCAGTTTGCTGCTTTTACTCAACCAAAACTTCTTGTGATGCTTCTTTTAAGCGCAATAGGATGCGGCAGTTTATTTACTGTATTTACGTACATTACACCGCTTCTTGAAGACGTTACAGGAGTAAGTGAACATAGCGTTACGTGGATTCTTGTATTATATGGATGCGGCGTTACGCTCGGAAACGTTGTTGGAGGCAAGCTAGCAGACTGGAAGTTAATGCCTTCGGTTGTAGGTATATTTGCTTTTCTTTGTATTGTGCTGATTATTTTTACGTTTACCGTTAAAAGCCCAACAGCAGCGATTATCACGCTGTTTTTCTGGGGGGCAGCAGCATTTGCTGTAATGCCTGGTATTCAAGTGAAAATTATGAACTTAGCACAGGAAGCACCTGCTTTAGCTTCTACTTCGAATCACTCGTTTGCTAACTTAGGAAATGCTTTTGGTGCCTTTTTCGGAGGCGTAATTATTAACCATATGGGACTTACTTCACTTCCTTGGGTCGGCGCTATTTTTGTAGGAACAGCTTTTGTTATCAGCACTTGTCTTTTTATTGTGGAAACACGCAAAAAACATAGTGAACAATCGTCCTAACTGTCTAACAACCGAACAACAAGTAAAAAAGAGCCTTTCTTTGCTGAAAGGCTCTTTTTTTACTTTTAACTCGCTTTTTTCATTTCTTTACTTGTTAATCGACTGTGTTTACGCGAATAACTGACATATACAACTATACCAAGCACAATCCATATGCTAAAATACAGCCATGTTGTTTTAGGAAGATTAATCATTAAAAATAAACAAGATAATACAGATAAAATTGGTAAAACAGGGACAAACGGCATTGTAAATCCACGTTTTAAAGTTGGATGCGTTTTACGTAAGATGATAATGCTGACGCCCACCATGCCGAAAGTTAAAAGAGCTCCGATATTTGCTAAATTCGCAAGTTCTTTTAGATCAATAAACCCTGAAATTAACGCTCCGATAATCCCTACTAGCCAAGTAGAAAGAGTCGGAACTCCGGTTTTCTCATTTGTTTTAGCAAATGCTTTTGGCAGCAAGCCGTCGCGGCTCATTGAGAATAAAATGCGTGTTGCTGCATAAATGTAGGCGAAAATAACAGCCATGATTCCAATGACAGCTCCTGCAGCAATAACTCCTGCCACTGCATTTTGTCCTACTGAATGGAGAACATAGGCCATTGCTTCTGGAACATTCAGTTCCTTGTACGAAACAACTCCAGTCATAACAAGGCATACTGCTACATAAATAATCGTGCAGATCACAAGTGAACTAATAATTCCAATGGGCAAATTGCGCTGCGGATTCTTTACCTCTTCTGCTGATGTAGATAAGGCATCAAAACCTAAGAAAGCAAAAAATACGGCCGCACCCCCTGTCACAACACCTTCAATTCCATAAGGCATAAAAGGTGTCCAATTAGACGGTTTTACATAAAAAGCTCCTACAATAATAAAAAGAAGAATAATAAACAATTTAACAAGCACCATAAAGTTATTCACTTTTTTACTTTCTTTTGTTCCTCTTGAAAGCAGCCATGTAATAAGAAGCGTAATACAAATAGCAGGAAGGTTCACTAGACCTCCATTTGCAGGGATCGTAATCAATTCTTTTGGCAGCGAAAAACCAAAGCCTTCTAAAAAGTTGTTAAAATAAGAAGACCATCCGTTTGCTACTGCTGACATTGTTAACAAATAGACAGAAAGCAACGTCCACCCCATTAAGTGCGCTACCACTTCGCCGATGGTTGCATATGTATAGGTGTAAACGCTCCCAGATACAGGTATAGTTGAAGCAAATTCCGCATAGCACAGCGCTGCAAAACCGCATACAATAGAAGCCAATATAAAAGAAAAAATAACGGCTGGTCCAGCATCGTTAGCAGCTACTAAGCCTGTTAATACTAAAACCCCCGTTCCTATTACGGCTCCAATACCAAGAAGAGTCAAATCGAATGCTCCTAATGTTTTGACTAGAGATTTGTTTTGACTTTGTTCTAATAATTGCTCGATTGACTTCTTTTTAAATAGTTTTCCCATTGCACTCTCTCCTCTCTGTTGTCACTCATCCCTTAAAAAACTTGAAAATGACGTTTTTCCCCATTTGGCTGCGCGTTTTTACTTTAGATACAGAAGTAATTATATAGAAATAATTACTAACTTGTCTATTAGTATACTAATATCATTATATATATTTCAAGAGTTTTTGTAAGCGATTTCTTAATATCACTCCATTTTGGATTTATAAACTAAATAAAGAGGTTATCATTGTGTTCATGTATAATAAGTTTGAATAAAAATAATATTCTAAAAAATTATTTTATATGTTTTTAGATAACTTTTTTACTAACTATCTTTAGATGTAAATTCCTGACATAGAGATTATTTACAGAACGATGAATGTTTTAGCTTACCGGGTGTTATAATGATGAAAACTGAAGTGTATAAAGGGCGGAGAGAGATGCTTAACTTACTTATTGGCTGTATTTTACTAGCATTAGGAGTGTACTTTATGTTTAAATTTCTTTTTTACTCTCCTTCTAAAAAGAAGCGAGAGCAGCAAAACATAAGCAAACCGTCAGATGAGGCTTCATCTTCATCCCGTACAAACGATTCGAATGGAATAAGATAAATTTTTTTATAAAATACCGGCGTTTGTCTAAGGCAAAAGTTATACTGCTGATATATATTATCTTATACCCTTCTAGTTCAATATTCCCTTCATTTTGGTGTAAGACAAAATGAAGGGAATCACTATCCGACTTAAAAAATCGGATTTTTCTATTTAGTAAGGTAAATAGCTTCAATAAACTCTGTTTGAATTCTTTTCTTTATTCAAGTGTACAGCTGCCTCTTCCACACTTACTGTTCCTATATTTTTCTTCCCATGCTTTCGCATAGCAAGCGATTCGTTTTCCACTTCTTTATCTCCTATCACAGCCATATAAGGAACTTTCAGCATTTCTGCTTCTCGAATTTTCAGCCCTATTTTTTCAACGCGATCATCTACTTCAACACGATACCCTTTTAACTCCAGCTCGTGTTTCACTTTATATGCATATTCCACATGCGGCGGTGCAATAGGTAATAGTTTGAGTTGAACAGGAGCTAACCAAAGAGGAAATTGACCTTCGTAATGTTCAATCAAGATGGCCATAAACCGTTCAACGGAACCGTATATAGCGCGGTGAATCATTACGGGACGATGAGGTTTATTGTCTTCTCCAATATACATACAGTCAAACTTCTCCGGCATTAAGAAATCAAGCTGAACTGTTCCGCACTGCCAGCTGCGACCTAAGGAATCTAAAATATGAAAATCGATTTTCGGCCCATAAAAAGCTCCGTCTCCTTCATTCACCTGATAGTCTAAGCCTTTTTCACTTAACACAGATTGAAGCGACTTTTCTGCTTGATTCCATGTTTCAATATCTCCCATAAATTTTTCAGGTCGTGTGGATAGCTCCACTTTGTAATCGAAGCCAAAATGTGAGTAAAAGTCATGGATAAATGCTAGAATGCGACTAATCTCAGCTTTGATCTGACTAAGTTCTACGAATAAATGAGCGTCGTCCTGTGTGAATGAACGGACTCTTAGCAATCCGTTTAAAGACCCAGAAAGCTCGTGACGGTGAACTAATCCAAGCTCTGCGTATCGAATCGGAAGTTCTCGGTAGCTTCTTCGCTTGCTGTTAAACAATAAAATGGCTCCCGGACAATTCATCGGTTTAATCGCATAGTTTTGTTTGTCAACATTTGAAAAATACATATTCTCATGATAGTGCTCCCAGTGCCCTGATTGTTCCCAGAGTTCCTGTTTCATCATGATAGGTGTTTTTATTTCTTGATATCCTGCTTTATAATGCTTTTGTTTCCAGTAGTTCTCTAACTCGTTTCGAATAATCATTCCGTTAGGTAAGAAAAATGGCATACCAGGAGCTTCTTCCATTGACATAAAGAGCTCCAGTTCTTGACCTAATTTTTGATGATTTCGCTTTTCTGCTTCCATTTGTTTTGACATGTTCATTCCTCCAATATGTTTTTATTCAACAAAAAACCGCACTCATCCCTAGTAAAGGGACGAATGCGGCCGTGGTACCACCCTAATTCCGTAAAATACCTATACGTATTTTACGCTTAAAAAGATAACGGTTTTACCGGTTGCGGTTTCAGTGTATACACATTCCCCGCCGCAGCTCCAAGGTGGTAAATTCATTTCGTTTTCTAAGGGTTCTCAGCCAGTGACCCTACTCTCTGTAAAAAAAATTCAAAAATGATTCATGTCCTTTTCATTGCTTGTATATTCTTTTTTTCTACATAAAAAACCGCACTCATCCCTAGTGAAGGGACGAATGCGGCCGTGGTACCACCCTAATTCCGTAAAATACCTATACGCATTTTACGCTTAAAAAGATAACGGTTTTACCGATTGCAGTTTCAGTTATGCACGTTCCCTGCAATAGCTCTAAGGTGGTAAATTAGATGTTTTCTTAAGGGCTCTCAGCCAGTGGCCCTATTCTCTGCGAAGAAAACAGCATCTAATTCGTGTCCTTTTCATTGCCAAATACTGTTTATTAGTTGTTAAAAGCGATTATAGTGTATAAATTTAACAAAAGTCAAGAAGTATTTTTTTGTTTTTTAATGGTATAGAATTACTTTATGCTTGAATTCCCGAAGAGTTACTTAGGAATACAATGGCTTGAAAAGTTTTTTATTATAATATTAACATCTACATTTTATTCTTGTTTTTTCCTTTATTGTGTGAAAATAAAGACGGAAAAGAAAGATAGCACAAGTACGTATTTGTTTTACCTAAGTATTATTAACGAGGTGAAATCCAGTACTACCCAAAACAGAATAAGTAACATAGCACAAGTATCATGAGGTTTTTTATTTGTATACTAAAATATTAAATATACCTTTTTCTACTTACAAAAATATTTGGCTTGAATCCGTCGAAACTATTTTTTATCTATCTTTATCCGGAAGCTCATCATTCATGCTTCCACTTTGCGGAAAAATCCGTTTTTTCCTGATTTGTTCTTTAAGAATAACATCAAGCTGCCGCTGAATTTTCCTTGTTTCATTTGTCGAAAAATACGGATGAGCCAGATTTACTGTTTCTAACGGATCCTTGGTCAAGTTGTACATTTCAATTTGATCGGGAACCCCTGTTGTTTTTGGGGTAGTAAGACTTACTGGGTAACCTTCATATTGCCCTCGGTGAATGACTTCATCTGGTTCGTCAGATACTGACCGAAATTGCGGATTATCATGGTAGCGAGCGTATTTCCAAATTTCCTTTCCTGCAGCTGACGGAAACTCTACAATGACCGCTTGAATGTGATTAGGCTGAACAACTGACGGGTAGCTTTCTCCTAAAAAATTTGTTTGGTGAAGTCCTTTTGTCGGATCATCATCCGTCATGAAGAAAATCGGTATTTTTTCTTCATGAAGCGATGTTTCTCCTCGCAATGTTCCTGAGAGGTCACGCCCAACAAATGGATGTACTTCCGTATGGCTTTTTTGCAATTGCTTTTGAACAGCGGAAGCATCGATATTAGCCCAACTAAGCATTGTCGGGATCAAGTCAACGTGACTAGTCAGCAGGTCTGTACGTCGATAACTCGGAAACAAATGCTTGTTGTGAATGAGAAGGGGCACGTGAATAGACTCTTCATACATGTTGTACCATTTTTGATGTAGCCCTCCGTGAGCTCCAAGTAAATCACCGTGATCCGACGTAAAAATAATAATTGTATTTTCATAGAACGACGATTGTTCTATAGTCTGAAGAACTTTCAAAATTTGTTTATCAACATTTTTTTGAAGCTGGTAATATAAGCGCGGGTAGAAACTAGAATTTGGCGTCGGCTGCAGCGCTTTTGGATAGATGTATTTATAGCTGCTTTGAGCGCTAGGCTTTGTTTGTAAAGATTCTCTAATGGTAGGTGGCGGCTCGATGTTCGGAATTGTTTCGTCAATAGAAAACTGAAACATAGGAAGGTGTGTGGTAATCGCTCCGAACAGCGCAATGTCATGCGGGTTCACAAACGAAGCTACCATGAGCCAAGGCTGCGCAGTCTTTTGATATTCTAATCGTTGAATAAGCTCTATGATTTCCTCTGCATATATTTCGTCTCTTCCGCTCACTCCAATGGCCGCAGATGAACCAGAATTGTGCGGGTTTCTCCCCTCTGGCTCTGGACCAATCCACCCTGAAAAACCAAACTTTTCAAGCTTATTAGCCCGTTGATAGAGGGACTCTTTTTTTGGATCCGGTATTCCTGTTTGCATCTGGTAGCTAGAAAAAACGTTATGTGTTCCTGGAATTAAGATGTTCTCATCAGAAATATGCCATTTTCCTTTATAAAAGGTTTGATACCCAGCCTGCTTAAAATAATCTCCCATCGTTGGGACGGTATTAGGCTGCAACCAAAACATTTCAGGATCTTGTGACTTCTTTGCGATACCTTGCGTTTGCGTAACGCCGTGCAAGGAAGGGTACTGCCCTGTAAACAATGTAGCTCGACTCGGTGAACAGGCTGTAGAACCGACGTAGTGACGAGTGAATGACATCCCATGCTGTTTTAAAAATTCATGTGCTTTTAAATGTTTTTTTCGCCACTTTTTTACGTCTTTACTTTCATATACGGGTGGAAATCGTTCTTCGTCCACCATAATTAACAAAAAATTAGGCTGCTCCTTCATATTTACTCCTCCGCGTGTTTATCAAATTTTCTGTATTGATAAACTATGTAAAAAGGACTTTTTTTAGAAGAACGGAGTACGGTTCATGTCTTTTTATACCCAAACAAAAAAAGACTTGGAGGATTTCTCTAAGTCTTTCATAACTCGTTTCAATAAGATATTCCTTATTTTTTGTATGCTTTTAGCTGCTGATTGCGTTTATAGGTAACAATTATACTAGATATACGTACAATTATGCTTATCATAAAACTCCATATCATGTAGCGCTACTCCCATAAAAAAACGAGCTGACCAACAAGAGCTAACCATGAAGTTATCCAAGCAAACATCATATTCTCTTTCAAGTTATCACCTTATATTTTTAATTATGAATGACTTCTTTTATTTTACCATAAAATTCTAGTTTCAAAGGCTGTTCTACTGCTTATTTTATGTACATAACTAAAAAAGCTAATGACAGCGCGTAGCTAACCATTAGCTTTTTCATTATTTCGCAAATACATGTTGCCCTATTTTAATTGTTTCTTGTTTTTGGCGCAGCCATTGATCTCCCGTTTTATCAGGATTAAAGAAGAATAATGAACCTTTTCCTTGACCTTGGAAGTTAATTGCTTCTTCTACAGCTTTTTTTGAACCTTTGTCTGCAGGTTTATTAATTTGACCGTTGCTGACCGGGCTGTACTGACCTTTTTGATAAATAACGCCTTTTACAGTATCCGGGAATTTGTTGCTGTCGACTCTATTTAATACAACTGTTGCCACGGCTACTTTACCTGCATACGGCTCTCCTTTGGCTTCAGCTGATACAAGACGAGCTAATAATTCTTTATCATTTTTATTTACTTGAATGTGCTGTTCATGTGCGGGCGCTGCAGCAAATGCAGAGTAACCTGCACCAAAACTTGGAATAAGCATTGCGATAGCAATCACTAATTTCTTCATCATAAAAATAAAAGCCTCCTTGCTATTTCTTTACGTGGTTCATATGCTAGCAGAAATATAGGGGTCTTTCATTGCAAAAAATTATCCAATCCCAAAAGAAACTGGATGTTGCTGTTCTTCTTCAGCTGTTTTTAACAGTATAAAACGGCGGTCTGGATTATAAGTATTAGTTGCATTTACTTCATTAGTGGTTTATGATGTAAAAATACAAATAGTAATGATTACGATTTAAGAGAGTGCTTTAAGAAAGGATGGAAGATTTGGCTAAAAAATCAAAAATAGCAAAAGAAAAGAAACGACAAGCACTTGTCAAAAAATACGCTGAGTTAAGAAAACAATTAAAGGAACAAGGAAATTATGATGAACTACAAAAACTCCCGAGAGATTCTTCGCCTACTCGCCTGCATAACCGCTGTGAGGTAACGGGAAGGCCTCGCGGATATTTGCGTAAGTTTAAACTTTCTCGAATTGCTTTTAGAGAGTTAGCTCACAAGGGACAGCTTCCTGGAGTGAAAAAATCAAGCTGGTAAATTTCTAATTAAGTAAAGGCAGCCTTTTGGCTAAAAAAAGAATGAACACGCCCTGTAAATCGTAATCATTACTTTTAGTAGGAGGAATTAATATGGCTACATGGAACTTAGATACAACGAAACATCACGTTCTTATTTGCAATGGAAGCAGCTGCAATCGGGTTGGAGCCGAAGAAGTTACACAAGCGATTCGAAGTGAGATAGCCAATCAAGAATTAGATCCATACATACACACTACTCGCACTCGATGTAATGGAAGATGCCACGACAAATGCGTCGTCATTTCCTATCCAGACGGTATTTGGTATAAAGATGTGAAACCTCAGGATGCACGAGAGCTTATTAACTCATTAAAGAAGGATCAGCCTTTTGTAGAAAAAATAAGCCATACTCTTTGCGAAGAAGGTTTTCAGCGAACAGAAGGTACTGTGAAAGGTATCTCAAAAGAAAAAGAAACCGGCATCAAAGTATCTAAAAAACTTTAATTTACATCAGCGAGAACATAGCCCTTGTAAGATTAACCAACGAACAGAGAAACATCATTAAAAATGTCTGTTTGTTCTCTCTGATTCACCTGTTACTTAATCTAAACACCAAAAGCCGCTTCTGGTGAACAGGGCGGCTCTTGTCATCTTTAAATAGTTAAGAAATTATATTTTCTCTGTTTCAAATATGGAATTTGAACTGTATATTTCCTTAACTACTGAAGAAAGAATATCAATTCCTTTCTTTAACTCTTTATCTGTAGCGGTAAGACTTATACGAATGCACTCCCGGTTGTGAGAAGAAGATTGACTGCCGTGAAAGAATGATCCGCCTGGCACTACAATCAAGTTTTCTGCTTTTAATTTATTGTATAGATCGTTATCACTGAAAGGTAAACCTTCTAACCAAAGCCAACCAAATAACGAACCTTCCGCTTTGTGCAAATACCAAGGAATATCATCCGGCATACATGTAGTTAAAAGTTTTTTTAAATAGTCATGTTTTTGTTTATAATGAGCTCTTATATAGTTAGCTGAAATTTCGGCTAACTGCCCGCTCTTTAAGGTGCTAACCACCATTCGTTGACCTAACCTAGAAGAGTGAATCAAAATATTTGATTGAAATGCTTCCATTACTTTTATGAAGCCACTTTTTCCTATAGCAATTCCTATTCTCTCCCCAGGCAAGCCGACTTTAGAAAGACTCATGCAGTGAATGATATTATCATGTATGATTGGATCCATTTCAATAAAATTAATAGCAGGAAAAGGTGGTGCGTAAGCTGAATCAATTAGCAATGGAATGCGATAGTCCTTGCACACTTGGGATATAAAGTGTACGGCTTCTTTTGAAAGAATGTTGCCGCTTGGATTATTAGGTCTTGATAATACGACAGCTCCGATATCTGGGTCCTGAGCTATTTTATCTTTGAATGCCTGTTTGTTAAATTCATAACGAAACGTATGATGATCAAGCTTTGAGACGATAGGAGGAATTCCTTCTATTACACCTTCCTCAAGCGCGACTCCACTATACCCAGCGTAATCTGGCAGCATAGGTATTAATGCTTTTTTTACTCTTCCTTCTTTACTTGTGCCGCAAAACGAATTTAAAGCTAAAAAAAACAGATTTTGACTTCCGGAAGTTATCAAAACTTGTTCTCTGTCCAGTTTAATACGATACTTCGTAAAGAAGTATTCTCTTATGCAATCAATTAATTCATGCGTACCGTAACTAGAACCATATTGGCTAATCAAATTCTTTAGTTGTTTATCGTTCACAATATCTTTTAAAGCTTCTTCCCACATTTCATAAACTTGAGGGAGTATGTCAGGGTTGCCAGCGCTTAAATTTACATATTGGTTGAGATCAGAATTGAGCACTTCTTGGATGTCATGCATAATCGCGCGAACGCCTACTTTATTAGTCATTTTGTTTCCTATTTTACTTAAATACAAACCAGTCACTAGTGCATCTTCTCCTTAAAGATTATGGTCATCGAATAGTAAGTATGGAACTTCAATCTTTTTATTTTGCTGATTAATAAAGTAATTGTCCGGAATAGTAAATTTATCACCGTTCTCACTAGGCAGTAAGTATTTTCGAACATAGCGTTCAGCTTTTTCTTTATAGTCAGAGTCACTTTGAATCGTTTCAAGTTCTTCAATTTCTTTTACTAAGAGATCCAGTTCTTTTAAGCACATGTCTAAATCTAAACAAGCATGTTCTCCTTTTCGGGAAATTGAACGACCATTTGCAACCAGCCAGCTAAAAAGAAAAAACCCCGTTCCAGAATCAAAGTTTCGAGGTGCATTGTGCTGACTAGGGTATCTTAACAGGCGTTCAAAGAGAACGAATTCCGTTATCTCTTCCCAAAAAGGATATTTTCTTTTATGAAGAGTCAGCACCGTCTGGCAGTCTACTTTAACTTCTTCCAGTATGCCTGCAAAAAAATTCATTTTCGCCTGTATATGTTGGTCAAAAGGTTTATTTCCGCAGTGATGGTAATAATCATGCAGATATCCCCAAATTACCCTTGCCTGATAAGTGTCTTCTCTATTCATAGCGCGAGATTTAAAGTTAAAATCAGGAAATATAGAACACGCTCTTTTTAATGTATCATCATTGTATATGCTGTGAAATTTATTAAAGAAAAATATTGCGAAGTTTTGACTTGTTATCTTTTCTTTTGTTTTTACATTCTCAGGAAAAAATACAATACACTTCCCTTCTATAAATCCTTGAGTACCAGCCAACAGCTTTAACGATTGACATCCATTTTTAGGATGAGGAAGGTCTGCTTCAATGGATTTCATGATTTCAGGCTCATCGCGAACGGCGATAAAGGCTTCTAAATAAAACCCTCTTTTTGTAGGGCCATTTGGCGTTACAATCGGTCCTAAAAAGAACGTCGCTTCCCCGTTTGCAGGTGGGCTATAAGCAATTAATGTTTGATCAAAATAAGGAACCTCATCGAGCCCTCTTTCAATCCAATTACATACGTCATTTTTTAATGCGTTCCACACTGCAGGTAAATTTAAAGAGTTATATATTGTTTCAGTTTCAGCAACTACTTTTAATAAGAGTTCTCTAGCTTTTTCATAATTTCGTTTGACCTCTCCATTTGGGCCCTGATATTTTCTTATCTCATATAGAGCAGGTACTATTTTATCGTTTAATAACTCCACTAAACTTTGAGTATGATTTTTTGTTAACATGATTAAAACCCTCCTTTTTTAGAACAGCTACTTAGCAGAAATATTTTTAGATGATTTAAGAGTAGAGTTATGTGTGTTTTTCTCTATTTGCTTTTTCAAGTTAATAAATATAACCCCCGCTATTACAAACGCTGTACCTATATAAACCTGTTTGTTTAATGTTTCACCTAAAAAGACAAATCCTACATATAAGGCGATAACCGGTGAAATAAATAAATGCGCCGTTGCTTTTGATATATGCCATTTTTTTAATAAATAAATATTAATAGAAAACCCTAAGACCGACCCTATAATAGCCAAGTATAATAATGAAATAAGACTAACCCCAGAGAAAGTGCGGTTTCCGTTCTCTACAAATAAACTAAAAATCAGTAAACAAGCGCCTCCACTTAGCATCGAAAAAGAATTAAAGGTCATAATAGGCAAGGATTTTATACGAGATTGTACTTGAACAGTTATAAAAGCAGAACCTAGCATAGCAGTTAAAATGACGATCATGGCTACTATTTGAATAACATTTCCCTGTATAAGCAGCTGATTTCCAAATACAACGCTCATACCAATTAAGCACATGACTACACCTATCTTTTGTCCTTTTGTAGCTGGTGTTCCTTTAAATAAGCGATTAAATAAAAGGGCAAACACTGAAATGCTGGCAGCTAAAACGGAGACAAGTCCACTTGGCAAATAGACAGATGCCCAATAAACAGAACCAAACGGTATAGCAAAATACAAAATTCCGTTTAATGCTGAAATGATTACTACTTCTTTTGAAACGGCCATTTTTTTTGTAAATAAGAGGTAGAGGGCGATTATTAAACTAGCAATTAAAAACCTCATACCTGCTGACCATAGAGGCAAGCTATCCTTTAATCCAATCTTTTGAAAAGCCCATGTCGTTCCCCCAATGACGGCTAATAGACAAAACAAAAGATGTACATGAATACGGTTTAATTTAGAAATCACTGTTTCACCTTATTTCTTTTTTAAAGTTGAGCCTATTTTCTTCCGTGGAGCGTAAAACACATCGGCACTTCTCCAAAATCTTTTACAACTGTTAACCCCTGCTCGTTAGCAGCTTTACTTGTTGTGATACAAGCGTCTACTTTCCCTGCTAAGCAATCAATTGCCGCTTGAGCATTACTATTTACTAACTGAACATTGGTACTGATGGAATGAGCTAAATCTACAGGGGCAGGATGTGAAGCGATTAATAAACTGTTGTTCGCTATCACCTCTTCTTTTGAGGCAAGCACCATGTTATACGTTGGCATAATAAAGCTATCTACTAGCTCTAAACTAGTTAAATTTTTGAACACAATATCATGTAAGTAAGGATATACCGCGCAGCCTAAAAGAGCAGAACTCTCCGTTTCTTTCACATGAACTAAAGCTTCTTCCAACGTTTGATGCAAAAACACCTGACCTTGTATGCCTTGACGTTCAAACCAAAGATAGCCTGCTTTTTCACAATTTGTTCCTTCAGGACCTAAGGTATGGATAATGCTAATCTTTTGAAGCTGCTTATTTTTCTTACTAGACGACTCTGCAACTATCATATCCTTTGATACCCCCTATACATTTACTTTATTTTGATAAACGATCTTTACTTTGTTATCTAAATAGCTGTAATATTGCTCACAGTCGGAATAAGAGTCATGAGTGGTTAAAATAAATCCAGGGTAACCTGAAAAGTGCGGATACGGTAGAATGTCTGTTCCTTTAGCTATAAATTGAATAACCCTTTTTACTTTAGTATCTCTACGCACGTCTTCTAAGCCTTGAATTTCTTTAAAAATCCCATGGCCTTGCACAGGAATAATGTAGTTACCTACTACTTTCTTTTGTTTACTTTCATTTTTTAATGCAGGCGGTTTTAATCCTAATACATAGTGAAAAACTAGCCCCATATAGTTAATACCTGTACTTTCTTTTACGATATAATGAGAAATCCCAGATCCTCCAATTCGCGCTCCTATTTCAATCACATAAGGTTTTCCTGTCGGATCCAGGCGTAATTCAATATGAGCCGGTCCATCCTCGATCCCTAAAGCGCTGGCTGCCCTAGCTGCTTCTTGTGCAATAGATTCCCAAACGTTTTCTTCTAGCTGAGCTGGAGCTATATAAACACCTTCTTCAAAGAAAGGTCCCTTGGAATTTCCTTTATAACCTATAGAAAGCACATAAACTTCTCCTTCTACAGTAAACGTCTCAATAGCAAACTCTGGCCCGTCTATAAATTGTTCAATTACCATGCCCGTTTTATTTTTTGTGAATTTACTTAGGTCTTCTTCATTTACGCGTCTCACTTTTTCTATGCTGTCAATCAGTTCCTTTTTATTATTAGCTCGTGATACACCTTGACTGGAAAATCCGTTAGAAGGTTTTACTACGACAGGATAAGGCAGTGAAAGATTCTTTAATTCCTCCGTATTTTCAACCTCTTTAAAATACGGAGTGTTAAGATCATTATCTTTTAAAACCTCTCTCATCTTCTGTTTGTTGCGACAGTTACTAATCACAAACGGTGATAAGCCCGGTAAGTTTAATTCTTCTGTCAGCTGAGATACAAACTCTAATGCAGGCTCATATAATGTCATAATGCCGTCAAAAGGATTTTTGTGATGCTCTGCTTTAATAATCTCAAGAGCTTTGTCTGGGGTGTGAAATAAATCGATGGGTATGAAATTTTGTACGTTTTTAAGATGCTTAGGTTCTACTTCTTCTTGGTTATAAAAAAACGTCACTTTAATTCCGAGAGCTTCTGCTTCTTCAAAAATAAACGGTAAATATGTATTTTGTAACACAACTGCCAGATGCTTATTTTGTAACGGCATTTACTTCCCCCCTACTTTTAAACAGCTCTTCACTGTTCGATGACTAAATTCTAATGACCGCTTCATATATTTGTCAATTTAATTTTATATAACATTAGGAATATATAGAATATTTGATATATTAGTAAAAAGTAAAGAAAAGAATGGTTTATAGGTTTGATACTAAAGCAAAATTAAAAGCAGGAATTTTGCTATTTGATTATAAAGATATTTTCAGAAAAAATTTGATGAGAATTTTTATAAAGAAAAGAAATTGAGACTTAACTAAATCAATAGACGAACAAATTGGATAAAGTAGCTAGTATAAATCACTTATTACACCACTGTTGATTTCCGTGCCAGACTTCGCTTTCCGCGGGGGAACTCACCTATTCCGATTTTCCCGCAGGAGTCTTCGTCTTGTCCTTCAACCACCAGATAGAAGCACCACCATACATGAAATCTACGTTCATCCTGACCATAAAAAAATCCGAACGATTCATCGTTCAGATCTTCCATCAATTAAAATACTTTTATCCCAGCCTCTTTTCGACTTAGCATTTATTTCATAGCCTGCAAACGATTATTAGCTTTTTGTTTTGCATCACGCTGAACGAAAAAAATGATGCAAAGCGCCAGAAGATATAAGCATGCAAAAGCTGTTATGTACCAAAGTGCTGAGGTGATTCCGCTTACATCCATAGTAAAGCCAATAAGTGCAGGGAAAACAGCTCCTCCAAGCCCTGAAAAACCAGTAATTAAACTTGTTACAATACGAGCAGATTCAGTAAACGTATGGTTAGCATATACCATTGTTATCGAATAGATACCTGACATTGCAAGCCCTAAAAACCCTAATAAAATATAGCCTGCTACTGCTTCTTTTAACACAATAAACAGCACTAAACTCACAATTGTTCCTCCAATGCTGCCAAAAAGATAACGTTCGTATGTAACAATTTGAATAATCCATCCAGTAGCCACTCGTCCTATTAGCATAGCCACCCAAAAAACACTTATGCTCAAAGTAGCCTGTGACGGAATTACATCTAGATACGCGATAAAAATAGACGAAAGAAAATTATTCATACTGCTTTCTACTCCGGCGTACATAAAAATCATCACACTAAAAAGGGCGAGTATTTTCCATCTTTGATTTTTAGCAAGCACAGGCGCAGGTTCTGAGTTGGCGTCTGAAGCATCACTTTCTGAAGTTAAAACAGTCTCTTTTTTAAAAGGAATCATTTTACAGACCACAACCATTAGTAAAGCTAGCACACTCGTTATAAAAAATGAAAATCTCCAGCTGTTCTGTGAAATCAATAAGCTAGCTACTAACGGCATCAACAGCGCACCTAGACCAAATGACACTTCTAAATAACTCATAACAATAGCTCTTCTACCGATAAATACTTCCATCATTAAAGTAGCTACAACTACTTCCAATGCGGCCACACCAATACCGTTTAAAAAATTGAATGCAATAATCCACTCAAATGGAGGCAATAAAAGCATACCTATTTGTGATAGCGCTATCATTATTGCGGCAATTGTAAGTAAATTCATTTCTTTGAAGCGTCCTAAAAGAAAAGAAGATAGCGGAACTCCTATTAAAAATCCTAAAGAACCTAATAATACAAGCTGCCCGCCAACCGTATAGGACACATGATAATGTGTTAACAATTGCGGTAAGACGGACCCTACGGCTGTAATGACTAATCCGCCGAGCAAATAAAGCGCATATGAAGCTAGCGCAAACTTTTTCATCTCCCCACTCCCTTAAATTCTCTAAAACTTTCTTTCTGTACTTAATTATAAAGCTTTTCCTTTAGTTGTTAACTGAAATTTGAGAAAAAAACCATTCTTCCTACTCTACTTAATTTCCAGTCATTTATAAGATAAAACAAAAAGAAGAAGACAGATGTCTCCTTCTTTTTTGTTTTTCACTTTACAGTGACGCTTTTAAAATAGCTAAAATATCATCTTTATTTAGTTTTTTAAAGTTACCGAAACCTCCGTACTCCATTTCACGAGCAGCAATTCCAGCAATTTCGTCTAGTCGCTCTTCTCCGATATCGTAATCTGCTAAGCGAGAAGGTGCACCAAGGCTTGACCAAAAAGCGCTTAGCTTATCGATTCCTTCTAATGCGATTTCTTTGTCGCTTTTACCTGCAGTTTCAATATCGAACATGCTTGTCATTACACGCTTCATACGAGTAACATCTTGATTTACAACGTGTCGCATCCAATTTGGGAATAGGATTGCTAAACCGCCTGCATGAGGAATGTCATATACCGCTGATACCGCGTGTTCAATTGTATGTGAAGCCCAATCGCCAAAGTAGCCCATTTGAAGTGTTCCGTTTAATGCGATTGTTCCGGAATATAAAATCGTTTCGCGGTGCTCGTAGCTTTGCAGATCTTCTAGCAATTTTGGTGCTGTTTCAATTACTGTTTGTAATACGGAATAGCACATACGATCTTGTAAATGCGTGTTTTTCACGTTATGGAAATATTGTTCAAACACATGGCTCATCATGTCTACCATGCCGTAGATAGTTTGATCTCTAGGAACAGACATCGTGTTCACAGGATCTAGTATAGAAAATACAGGATGCGTAACGGCGCTTCCCCAAACATATTTTTCATTTGTTTCCCAATTCGTAATAACAGAATCAGGATTCATTTCAGAACCTGTTGCTGCCAATGTTAATACCGTTCCAAACGGCAGTGCTTTTGTAGCCGTTACTTTTTTGTTAATAATATCCCAGACGTCTCCTTCATACTCAGCTCCGGCAGCGATTGCTTTTGTGCAGTCAATAACGCTTCCTCCGCCGACTGCTAACATGAAGTCAATGTTTTCATTTCGGCAAATTTCAATTCCTTTTCGTACCGTAGATAGTCGAGGATTTGGCTCCACACCCGCTAACTCATGTATATTTACGTTTAACTCTTTTAACAGCGTAAGAACTTGATCGTATAAACCGTTTTTCTTAATGCTTCCTCCGCCATATACAAGCAAAATATTTTTTCCGTATTTCGGGAGTTCTTCTGATATTGCTTGAAGCTGATCTTTTCCGAAGATTAATTTTGTGGGATTATGATAAATGAAAGTTTCCATACTATCTGTATACCTCCTAGTTGAATATAAAGTAAGTTGTCGCATTACGCGAACAAGAATGTAAGTATAAATGTAAAACAAAAATTTTTCAAGAGTTAAGTTCTCAAATCGCGTACTTTATTTTATTGAGTAATTAAAATGAAGAAAATGGCTTCTTAGATATAAAAAAGAGAGCAAGTAAATGCTCTCTTTAAAGTTCTTTATACGCCATTTTTCTATACGTAACAAATCCTTCTTTTTCGTAAAAGCTCCCGGCAATCGTATTGTCACTCCAGTAATCTAACTCAATTATAGTGATCTCTTTTTCACGAGCAATGTTATAAATTTCTTTCATTAAGCTGGAACCAAACCCTTTATTTTTGTAGGGTTCTGCGATGTTTATTTGATGAACATAAATTGACTTGTAAGTCTTTTTAAACACTGTCTCTGAATACAGTTTTATTTCCAGCCAAGCGAATCCTATATGCTGACCTTCGTCTTTTCCTAAAAGAAAGATAAACCTATCGTCTTTCATCACTTTCTTAAAAAATTCATGTATCTGATGAAAATCATATGTTTGAAAGCGCTCGGGGTATAATTCTACATGCAGTTGATGAACAGACTGATTGAGCTTGGCAATTTTACTAGCATCATAAGTACGGCTAATCTTCAATTTTCCCTCTCCTATATATCGCGTATTTAGTAATGGGCGTTATGAACGTATTTCGTTTAATATAGTGGGTGCGTTTGAGGTAAATAACAAATAGTTTTTACTGGTCGTTTTTATAAAGATGCGGTCAGTCGTTCCGTATGGAGGGCCAATTCGAATAGCGTTTGCTTCTTTCCCTCCGTACGTGTCGTCTTCCGTTACTTCGAGAATGTCTTCTAACGGAATTGTAAAGTGTGCAAGCTGCCATTTTATAATAAGATTATCATTTATTTTTCGGACACTGATAGTTGGTGTAAACATTTTATCCATCCCCTTTGGTTTCTATTTTCCCTTCCTCGTTCTAGTAAAAAACAATTTCATTCCCCTTTAACTTTCTCCCTGTACAACGTGTTCTTTTATCCTTAAAATCGCTTCTTCCGGACAGCCTTGAAAATAGCCTCCATGATAACAAATAACATGCTCAATGTCGTAATGTAAGAAGTTTTCGAGTGATTGAACTGCTTGGTCCATATTTAAGGTCGTTTGTTTAACAGGCCCCATTAGTTGTCCATTTGCTAATACTAAAGCATCTCCGGCAACCAGCGTTTTTGATTTTTTTAAATAAAAACTAACATGCCCAGGCGTATGTCCGGGAGTGAAAATAACCTCAATGCCTCCGCAGTATGGAAGCAGTTGACTTCCTTTTAATACTCTATCCACGTCAATTTTTGGAGGGTTTTTATACAAATATTTTATGTCATCAGGTATAGCTGCTAGTTCTTCGTTACTCATTTGACTCGCATTCGTTTTGATAAGCGGAAGTTTCCCTTCAATATACGGCTTATCAAATTCATGAGCATATACGATGATATTTTCATTTGATTTTTTTCGTATATCAGCAGCACCTCCTATATGATCTAGGTCTTGATGTGTTAAAAAAATTGCCTTTAGGTCTTCGATAGACATATTTAATTCGTTTAACACTTCTTTAAGTTGATCGGTTTGTCCAGGCATTCCTGTGTCAATTAGAATAGCTTCATCGTTATTCCAAACTAGCGTAGGATTTAATATTATATTTTGGTCAAAAGCTCTGGCAGTCAACTGTAGCATTTCAACACCTTCTGAAATTCTCATCACAAACCCCTTTTCTTATTAAAATTACAAAAACTTTAACCTTCTATAATTGCGTAGCTTACAGTGCTATTCTTGAATTTTATCAATAAACAAAATAAAAACCAGTCTGGAAAAAAATAACTTTTTATGCTATGATATCTATAAAATAAAGCTTATTATGATAGATTTTTATAAATAAAAAGGTGAACCTTGTTGTCCAAAGTTCACCTTTTTTGCTTATCGTTAGCCGTATAGCTTTTTTATTTCTTATCTTCTCTTTGGATACACGCATGCAAAGGTACAACCTTGGTTTTCTTTGCTATTTTATATCCCCACCACGTCACTAAAAAGAGAGGCAGTCCGATGTATGAGACCGTTAAGCCGTACCAATCAATTTTGTCAGAAAGTACCGCTTGATAATTCTGTCCTAAAATAACGATGAGGCACATTCCAAATGCAAGAACAGGACCTAGAGGAAACCATTTTGCTTTATACGCCAGTTCATTTATATCCCGTCCTGAAGCAACATATGCTTTTCGGAAACGATAGTGGCTGATGGCAATACCAATCCACGCAATAAATCCGCTCATGCCTGAAGCGTTTAAAAGCCACATATACATTTGATCGCCAAAAATTGATGTTAAAAAGGCAAGGCCGCCAATGATAGTGGTTAAAACAAGCGCGTTTACTGGAATTCCTCGACGATTAATTTTTCGAAGCGCTTTAGGCGCTTGCCCTTCATTGGCCATGGACCACAACATTCGCGTAGAAGCATATAAGCCAGAAGTTCCGGCTGATAAAACCGAGGTAAGAATAACAGCATTCATCACTGAAGCAGCTGCAGCAATTCCTGCTTTTTCAAAAACAAGCGTAAATGGACTAACAGCAATGTTATCCACATCTCCTCCTAGAAGAGATGGACTTGTGTAAGGAATGATAAGCCCGATTACAGCAATGGCTGCAATATAAAATAGAAGAATGCGCCAAAAGACTTGGCGAATGGCTTTTGGTATATTTTTTTGAGGGTTTTCACTTTCCCCCGCCGCAATGCCGACTAGCTCTGTACCTTGAAAAGAAAATCCCGCGATAAAGAAAATGCTTAGTACGGACAGAAATCCGCCGTTGACCGGCGCTTCTTCTAATGTAAAGTTTTTAAAGCCGATATATTCACCGCCGAAAATGCCAAAGATCGTCAGAAGACCCACTCCGATAAACACAATGATGGTTACTACTTTTACGAGAGCAAACCAATATTCAGATTCTCCATAGCTTTTTACAGATAGGAAATTAAGTAAAAAAATTAAGCCTAAAAACAAAGCGCTCCAGATAATACTTGGCACATCAGGGAACCAAAACTTCATGATAATAGCAGAAGCAGCTATTTCTACAGCGAGCGTAACAGCCCAGTTAAACCAGTAGTTCCAGCCGAGCGCAAAGCCGAGAGCTGGGTCTACATAATGACTGGCATACGTAGAAAAAGAACCTGATACCGGCATAAACGTAGCCATCTCCCCAAGACTAGTCATGAGAAAGTAAACCATAATTCCAATGGCCCCGTAAGCAATCAGCGCTCCTCCAGGTCCAGCAGTTTGGATGGATGATCCGGTAGCTAGAAATAAGCCAGTTCCTATTGATCCTCCAATGGCAATCATGGTCATATGACGTGCTTTTAAATGACGTTTTATATGCTTATCGTCCTGCTTTTTTTCTTCTTCATTACGATTGATATCGAACGCTTCCATACTTATCCCACCTTTATAAATGAACTATGCGAACATGTTTGACGTAAAGCGTATAAGAATATCCATCTCCCACAAAAAGCAGGAGATGGACTCTTCATTGCCTACTTTGAAAAATCAAAGTAGTTTCGTTTTAATAGACGAGGCAGGCTCATAAGCTGTTCGTACGTTACACTTTTTTCTAAGGCAGAGGTGTTGATTAAAAACAGTTGATCTTCAATGTGTCCAACCGTTTCATCTGTTTGATACGTAATTCCGCATTCTGAACATGTAATGGAAGGCGTCTCTTTAATTTCTATGGCTTTTGTGCCGTCAGGAAGCTCCCAATAAACCGTTGCATTCGTCTCTTTCGCTTCATAGGATTCGCACCATTGACATTTCAATATTATTCCTCCTTCGCTCCCGCCGTCTCGTATTTTTTCATTTGCGTTTCAAATTTTTTCTCTTTTAATTGATCGCGCTTTTCACGCTTGTCTTTCAAAGAGCTATGCTCTGGATTTTGGTCATACGTTTTCCGGCGATCAAGGCGGTTTAGACCTTCTGGCGTTAAATTGAACTTTGTATCATCAATAATCGAAAGAACACCGTTGCTTTCAAATTTTTCAAACACTTCAGGATATACCTTTTTATAAAATTCTTCTGCGCTGCCACTTTGGTAATTTTGCGGCTCCGGATAAGACGTAATAACACCTTCAAAGTTTCGAAGCACCACTTTATTGGAGCTTTGAGAAATAATGTAGTTTGGCTGCAGCGGAATTTTACCGCCTCCTCCAGGAGCATCCACGATAAACGTAGGAACTGCATAGCCGGACGTATGGCCGCGAAGTCCTTCCATAATTTCTAGCCCTTTACTGATCGGCGCACGGAAATGGCCGATTCCTTCTGATAAATCACATTGATAAATGTAATAAGGACGCACGCGAATTTTTACTAAATCATGCATAAGCTGCTTCATGATTGGCACGCTGTCGTTGATTCCGGCTAAAATAACCGCTTGGTTTCCAACAGGAACTCCTGCATTTGCAAGCATTTCACAAGCGCGCTTTGATTCTTCTGTAATTTCAATTGATGTGTTGAAGTGCGTATTCAGCCAAACCGGATGATATTTCTTTAAGATGTTGCAAAGATTTTCTGTAATGCGCTGAGGGAACACCACAGGTGCTCTTGTACCGATACGAATAATTTCTACGTGCGGAATATCGCGCAAATTTTTCAAAATATATTCTAAAATATTATCATTGATTAATAGGCCGTCTCCTCCGGAAATTAATACATCACGGATTTGAGGGTTGGCAGCAATGTAATTAATAGCTGTATCCAGCTGTTTTTTTGGAACGCCCATGCCAATTTGTCCTGAAAAACGTCTTCGTGTACAGTAGCGGCAGTACATAGAGCACTGATTTGTAACTAAAAACAGCACGCGGTCGGGATAACGGTGCGTTAAGCCAGGAACCGGTGAATCTTCATCTTCATGAAGCGGATCTTCTAAATCATACCTTGTCTTATGCAGTTCTTCTGAAATAGGAACGGACTGCATTCTGATTGGACATTTCGGATCATTCTCATCCATTAACCATGCGTAATAAGGCGTGATGTTTAACGGAATCGTTTTGGTTGCAATTTTAACGCCTTCTTCTTCTTGAGGTGTTAAATTGATCACTTTCTTTAAATCTTCCAATGTTTTAATCGTGTTTGTCAGCTGCCATACCCAGTCGTTCCACTGCTCGTCCGTTACATCTTTCCAAAGTTCAATTTCTTTCCAATGTCTGCTTGCTTTATATAATGTATTTTTCATTTTATATTCCCTCCAAAGTTCATTTTTTGAATAGATGTTCTACTAAGAAATTGACCGTACCATGTAATAGCGGTCTTCTCCTTCGCCAAACTCTCCTGTTCGCGTTTCTTTAATGGTAAAGCCCATTTTTTTATACAGTTTAACAGCGCCTTCATTTTTTACATTCACAGTCAAACAAACGCTTTCAAAACTATCTTTTTGTAGAATCGAAAATATTTCTTCTAAGAACAGCTGTCCAATTCCGCTTCCTTGTTTATCAGAGCGAACGTAGAACCCAAAGATATAAGCTTTTGTGACATCTTTGTAATCTCGAAGAAGCTCGCAAATGGCAATTGGCCTTGCGTCATTTTCCTGGAAATATTGAATGAGCTTTCCGTAGCGCGCTAGAGGTACAAGCGTCTGTTCATCCACGGCTCCCATGCCCGGAAACGCATCTTTTTCAAGTTCGATCATCATCTTTTGCTGTTCAGGAGTTAACGATTCCGGCACTTCGATATGATAATGCTCTTTTAATGCATCCATTTTTCTTTCCTCCTTTTTTCACTTTCATACTTGACATCTTGCAGCGGCCATATTGGTTCTGGAATGTGCTGATACTTAAAGGTCGTTAAGCGATTTGATGCTACGCCTGGCGCATCCACATAGATGATAGATCCTACAAGCGGTTCAAAAGCGGCTCTGAAATGATTTTTAGCTTTTAAACCAATGATTTTTTTCGTCGCTGGCTCAATGCCAATATGGCGAAAAAGTTCAGGATCATTGGCTGATACCGGCCTTCCAATCAGCAAAATGTCTAATTCTCCTACTTGAATGTGAGCTGCACCTTTTACATTTACTTTTAAATGCTGATTAAACGGTCCCGAATTGTAAAACTCACCTTCCGACAAAGCAACGACCTTCGCCTCAACTTCAACGGGCTTTCCGAACTCAGGAGAAACTTTTCCTCCTAAGGAAAGAGAGACGTAATTTCCTATTCCCGCCTGCACGCAGTGTTTGATAGAGTCGGGGTCATAAAGACCTCCAAACAAAGTTCCCGGCATATTTAGTTTCAACATGTATTCCAAAAGCTCTGTTGTGTCGCCGCTTCCGCAGCTTAAAGGATTATCTGCTATATCTGCGAGCACAATGGGCTGTTCGTTTGATCGTTTTAACGCTGTTTGCAGACCTTCTTCAACGGTAGGCAAATCGACTATAAATTCTTCTTTTATACTCCAAAACTGAGAAGCTAGTGTATTTGCTGTTGTTTCTGCTGTGTCAGGATTCAAAGCTGTTACGAGCACGCTTGCTCCCGCAATTGGAATATCAGAATAAGGAAAGCCTCCAAAAATAGAAACATTGTATACGTCTTCTTCTTGCTCAGCTTGCTTAGCAAGGTCAATCATTTTTTTCATAGGGCCTTCTGCTGTTCGCATATTAATTGAGGGCAAAAGCATAGGCAATTTATTTAAAGACGCATAATAGATAGCGCTTTCTTTCACTTGTGTTATAAGCGCTCGCGCAGCGTTCACTCCTTGTTCGTACATATCAACATGAGGATATGTTTTAAAACCAAAGTGAAGCGGCGTGTACGTAAGCATATCTTCACTGACATTTGCATGCATATCGAGCGTAGTAGCAATAGGAACGTTATTTCCTATACAGCTTCTTATTTGACCTAACAAATGAGCTTCAGGATCGAAAAGATGCTCTACTACCATTGCGCCGTGCAAAGCAATTAATAAGCCATCTAGCGGGCCGGCGTGAGTAAGCGCATGCAGCATTTGCTTTTCAATTGTGTAATAAGCCGCCGAAGATACAACCCCAGACGGAACTGCAGCTGCACAAACAAGGGGAACGATCTCTACTTGCTCTTCTTGCTTTAACACATCCAAAAATCCCCCTACTTCTGTTTTGGTTCCTGAGTATGCTTTATATATTTCCGTTCCAACAAAATATCCTTCTTGTACAAACTGTTCTATTTCTGTTTTTAATGGACTAAAGCTGTGAGATTCATGATAAAAAAAGGCAATGCCAATGCGATATGAAGACATGTGCTCCTCCTTTTCGCTAAGGTGCGAGATTAATAGTTGGTGTAGACAGACTTCCATTCTGTCATCACATCAAATGCATGATGAGAAACTTCTCTGTGGCCGTTGCCAGACATTTTCATTCCTCCGAATGCTACTCCCATTTCAGCATTAGATGTTCCGTTATTGATATAGACTAATCCGCTAACAGCGTCTTTGGCCGCTCGGCTGGCGTAATGTAAGCTGCTTGTATAAATAGAAGTGGAAAGTCCGTACATCGTTCCATTATTGACGCTCATTGCTTCTTCATAGCCATTTACTTCAATAAAAGCAAGCACGGGGCCAAAAATCTCTTCTTGAGCAATTGTGTGATTCGAATGGACGTTATCGATGATTGTAGGCATGTAATAACAAGTCCCTAATTCTGATAAAGCACGACCTCCAAGCGCAATATTCCCGCCTTCCTCTACCGCTTTTTGTACGTAATCTTCTACTAAACGACACTGCTGTTCATTAACAAGCGGTCCTATCACAACTCCTTGTTCAAGACCATTTCCAATCTTCATTTCTTCTGTAAGAGCTATTACTTTTTTCAACAGCTCTTCTTTTACTGAACGATCCACGATGACTCTGCTAGCTGCGGTACAGCGCTGCCCCGTGGTCGTAAATGCTGATTTAACAATTCCTTCTGCTGCTTTATCCAGATCGGCATCCTTTAATACGATAACCGCGTTTTTTCCTCCTAGCTCTAAAGAAATACGCTTTAAGGTTTTGCTGCTCATTTCTGCTAATTGCTGACCAACTTCCGTAGAACCTGTAAATGAGATGATTTTCACTTCAGAGTGTGTAGCAAGTCTTTGTCCAACGATTCTACCCGATCCTGTAAGCAAGTTAATTGTTCCTTTTGGAAGCCCCGCAGCGTGCAATACTTCCATAAAAATCTTGGCTGAGAGCGCCACTTCTGAAGCCGGCTTCCAAACAACCGTATTGCCAGCGATTAAAGCGGCAAACATTTTATAGGAAGCGAGAGAAACAGGAAAGTTCCAAGGTGTAATACATGCCACAACTCCAAGCGGTTCGCGAACCATTTTTATATCCCGGTCAGGAAAGCCAGCGGGCACTATTTCGCCAAACAAGCGTCTTCCTTCTCCTGCCATATACTGAGCTGTTGCAATGACGACATCAACTTCCCCTATGGATTCTGTTAGCGGTTTTCCCATTTCTTTTGTCATCACTTGAGCTAGCTCTTCTTTTCTGTCTTCAAAAAGCGAAGCTGCTTTTGTTAAAAATGCTGAACGTTCAGGAATAGATGTATTTTTCCAGTGGTTGTAGGCTGTGCTAGCCGCGTTTACCGCAGCATCGACTTGACTAGCCGTAGCGGCTGCGCACATTCCGACGAGCTCTTGTGTTGCAGGGTTTATACTTTCAAAGTAGGTTTGCTTCTCTTCACTTACCCACTCGCCGTTAATATATAAATTTCCTTGCAGCAGTTCGGTTTTAGTTTGACCCATATTGTTACCCTCCTTTTCATTTAAAAAGCTAGTTAATTGAGACTGCTTCTGTGATGACTTCTTCTAATAAAGAAAGCCCTTGGTCCAGCACGTCTTTATCGATATTTAGCGGCAGCATTAAGCGAATGGTCTGTCCTTTGACTCCACAATTCATGATAAGCAGTCTTCTTTCCAGCGCTTTTGATTTAATAACAGGGACATAAGCAGCTGCTGTTTCAACATGAAATTCAATGCCAATCATCATACCAATTCCTCTAACCTCTTTAATAGCCGGTAAATGTCCGATAGAATGCTGAAGACGTTTCACAATATCGGCACCCACTTTTTCACTGCGTTCTACAAGCTTTTCTTCTTCGATGATTGAAATATTAGCTAAAGCAGCTGCGCACGATACTGGATTCCCACCAAAAGTAGAACCATGTCCAGCTGTTGGCCATTTCTCATGCAGTTCTCGGCTTGCTACAATCGCTCCTAGTGGCATACCACCGGAAAGAGCTTTTGCTAAAACTAAAATATCTGGTGTGACTCCAGCATGTTCCGCGGCAAACATTTTTCCAGTGCGACCGAATCCCGTTTGCACTTCATCAAAGATAAGCAGAATACCATAATCATTCGCTATGTCTCTCAGTGCGCGTAAAAAGCTAGAAGGAGCAGGGTAATAGCCTCCTTCACCCATGACTGGCTCAATTACAATCGCCGCTACGCGTGAAGGATCCACTCGCAGTTCGAACAGCTTTTGCAGTTGATTTAAGCAATATGCTTCCGCTTCTTCCTCGTCAATATTAGGAAGCTGACTTGGATACGGATAAGGCGCGTGATACACTTCTCCTAAAATTGGCTCGTAGTAGCTTCGGTACTTGGAGCTTGAAGCCGTAATAGCTGTAGCTCCTAATGTACGGCCGTGAAAAGAACCTTCAAAAGCAATAATCGCTGGTCTGCCAGTGGCCGCTTTTGCTAACTTAAGTGCTCCATCAATGGCTTCTGCGCCTGAGTTTGAAAAGAAAACCGTATCTAAGTTTCCTGGCGTAATTTGCGCAAGTTTTTCTGCCAAATTCACAGCTGTTTCGTAGTATCCGTAATTTAAACCGAGGTGAAGCAGTTGATCTGCTTGTTTTTTAATCGCTTCTACCATCTTTTCATGTGTATGGCCCACTGCATTAACGGCTACTCCTGATACAAAATCAATATATTCCGTTCCATCAGCTGTCCAGAATTTAGCACCGTGCGCTTTTTCAATAACAAGCTCTGTTACTCTTGTCATCACCGGTGATAAATGTTTTTTTCCTTTGATTTGAAGCTCTTCCGTTTTATTTTGCACTTTCATATGACTCATCCTTTCTTATGTGCTGATGAAAAATAGAAAATGCATGATCGAGCAATCTCACTATTTCATCAACTTCTGATTTCGTTATATTTAAAGGAGGACTGATAATCATATGTTCTCCTTTATGTCCATCTATAGATCCGGATCCTGGATAAAACACGCCTCCAAGCTCCATACAAATTTCATTGAGCTTTTCGCTGGCTGCTTCACTTGGATTGAAAAATACTTGTTGACTAGCATCTTTCATTAATTCTAATCCGATTAAAAGCCCGCGGCCGCGAATATCTGAAATATAAGGATGCTTGCGCTGCAGAGCTACTAAACATTCCATTAAATACGCGCCTTGAGCTTCTACGTTTTGAAGAATATTCATTTCTTCATATATATCCAAAGCAGCAAGTCCTGCCGCTATCGAAACAGGATGTCCGCTGTACGTGTAGCCATGAAGAAATTTCCCGCTGCTATTTTCTAACAGTCCTTGAATCAGACTGTCATGGACAATCATTCCTCCTAAAGGAGCGTACCCTGCTGAAACTCCTTTACCAAACGTTAGAATATCCGGTTCGATTCCGAATTGTTCCACTGCAAAATTAGTTCCTGTTCTCCCAAAGCCTGTCATAACTTCATCAATAATTAAAAGAATGTCGTATCGGCTGCAGAGCTCACGTATTTTTTTGAAATAGTCAAGCGGAGGTACAACAGCTCCTTGCTGACTTCCTACGATGGGCTCTGCGATAAATGCTGAAATATTTTCTGGACCGAGCTCTAAAATGGTTCGTTCAATATCAGTGACACAGCTCCAGTTTTGATTTGCCACGCAGTCTTCTTGATTGCGATTATACGGACAGCGATGACAATAAGGAGAATAAACGTGCGCAAAATGTAAAAGATTAGGTGTATACGGATATCGTCTTTTTACATCCCCTCCAGCTGATAGTGCGCCTATCGTATTTCCGTGATAGGATTGCCACCTTCCGATTACGATGTGTTTTTGCATCTTTCCGGCATCTCTGTGATATTGCCTTGCTAATTTTAATGCACTTTCATTTGCTTCTGATCCCCCTGATGTAAAATAGACTTTGTTTAAATGAGGTGGCGCCATTTTACCAATGACACCTGCAAGTTTATGCAAAACATCCGTTTCAAAACGTAATGTATGGACAAACGCCGCTTTTTTTGCCTGCTCAGCCATCGCCTCGGCTATTTGCGCAATGCCGTGCCCTAAGTTTGCCGCCACGGCGCCGGAGCAGCCGTCTATATACTTTTTTCCTTGCTCATCTATTAAGTAGCTTCCTTCACCATGCGTAATCATTGGATACTTTTTTGTTAAATCTCTATGAAAAACATAATCTCTTTTTATTTCGTCCATCTTTCCACCACCATCGCCATTCCTAACCCTCCTGCAACGCAAATAGTAGCCAGGCCGTATCGTCTTTTTTGCTTGTGAAGCTCATGACACAGAGTTGTGATAATTCTTGCCCCGGAGCACCCTAAAGGATGTCCAAGCGCAATCGCTCCTCCGTTTACATTCACTTTTTCTGATGTGATGTCCCATTCTCTTAAGCAAGCAATACTTTGAGCGGCAAATGCCTCGTTTAATTCAATCAAGTCCATATCACCTAAGCTTAAACCGGCTTTATTTAAAGCAATTTGCGAAGCAGAAACGGGGCCAATTCCCATTTCCTTTGGAGAGACGCCCGCTGCGGCAAACGACACAATCTTTGCCATAGGCGTTAATCCAAGCTGCTCAGCTTTTTCTTCCGACATCAACAGCATCATTGAAGCGCCATCGTTTCTGCCGGATGAATTGCCGGCTGTCACCGTTCCATTACTTTGAAAAACAGGCTTAAGCGCACCAAGCTTTTCTTTACTAGTAAGCCGCGGAAATTCATCTGTTGCAAAATGCCTCATACCTTTTTTTCCTTCTTTTACAGGCACAGGGATAATTTCTTCTTCAAACAAACCAAGTTCTATAGCCCGCCTAGCTTTTTCCTGACTATAAAAAGCAAACTCATCTTGTTCCGCTCGGCTAATGCTATACTTTTCAGCGAGCCATTCGGCCGTCTGTCCCATCGTAAACGTTCCGTATAAAGTTTCAGGCTGTGATTTTGGCTGACTTTCTGTATTAGAGTCATAGAGTGTTAAATCACCAACGTGAAAACCAAAACGAGTGCCTACCGTATAGTGCGGTGCTTGAGACATGCTTTCCACTCCTCCGGCTAATACCGCTTCGGCTTGACCTGATAAAATTGACATAGCTCCATTCATTACAGCCTGCATGCCTGAACCGCACTGGCGGTGCACGGTATAAGCTGGAATACGTTCAGAGAATTGAGCTTTCAGCCCGGCTACTCTTGCTATATTAGGAGCATGAGCGCTTTGTTTCGTTTGTCCGACGATAATTTCATCAACAATCTCTGACGTGTATCCGGCTGAAGACAAATTGTTTTTCATCACAAGAGAGACTAGTTCTTCCGGAAGCGTATCTGCAAGCGAACCGCCAAACTTTCCAATAGGCGTTCGAAATGCATTTACAATCACTGCCATTATGCTGTCACCTCATTGTTTTTATTAAATAATTTAGAGACGCGAAAAGAAGCCTGCGTTTTTTGTTGCACTGTCTCTAAAGAAACACCCGGAGCTGTTTCAAGAAGTTCAAGACCAAGGTCTGTTACCGAAAAGACAGCTAATTCCGTAATAATCATATCGACTCGTCGCTCTGAAGTAAGCGGATAAGTTAACTCCCCAACTAGCTTTGACTCTCCTTGACTATTCGTATGAAGAGTCGTCACAATTACTTTTTTTGATCCTTCTAATAAATCCATTGCTCCTCCCACGCCAAGAACACTTTTCCCAGGAACAGCCCAGTTCGCAATTCGGCCTGCTTCATCTACTTGAAGCACTCCAAGAATCGATACATTCACATGACCTCCGCGTATCATCGCAAAAGAATCGGCGCTGTTAAAAAATGAGGCACCTTCCAAGACCGTGACGGGAAGCTTCCCCGCATTCACAAGTTCTGGATCTACATAAGCTTCTTTAGGAGTAGGACCAACGCCGAGAATTCCGTTTTCTGAATGTAAAAACACCTGAACATCGGGTGAAATATAATTAGCAACCAAAGTAGGAATTCCTATCCCTAAGTTCACTACATCTCCGTGACAAAGCTCTTTTGCCGCACGCGCAGCAATATATTGTTTGACGTTCATCTTATTTTTCTCCTTTCACTACGATATAAGTAACGTATAAATGAGGAGTGATAATTTCTTCAGGAGAAATCTGCCCAACTTCAACCACTTCTTCTACTTCAACAATCACGATATCAGCAGCCGTTGCCATCATGGGATTAAAGTTTCTTGCTGATTTGCTGTAAATAAGATTTCCGAGTCGATCTGCTTTTTTAGCCTTTATAAGCGCTACATCTGCGTGCAGCGATTCTTGCAAAACATATTTTTTTCCTTTTAACACTCGTTCTTCTTTTCCTTCAGCGAGCTGAGTCCCTACGCTAACAGGCGTGTAAAACCCACCTATGCCTGCTCCTCCTGCTCGAATAGCCTCGGACATTGTTCCTTGCGGGATGAGCTCCACTTGAAGTTCTTGTTTTTGATAAGCGTGTACAACCTCAGGGTTAGAAGTAAAATAAGACCCTATGGCTTTTTTTACTTGTTTTTTTTGAACTAATACACCTAATCCTTTTCCAGGTTCACCGAGGTTATTACTAATAATCTCTAAATCTTTAAGATTTGATTTGGCAATTGCTTCAATCAGGCTAAGCGGGCTTCCAACAAGACCAAATCCACCTACCATAATGCGTGCGCCATCTGTTATTTTTCCTACTGCTTCTTCGCGCGTGATGATTTTATTCATTTTATTTCCTCCTTTTCTTTTTATATTTCACAGCGCTTTACACGAAAAAAACCAAGCAGGACACAATGACTCCCCAAAGAAACAGGGATGTCCCCACTCTTTGTAAAGCGTGTGTGTCTGCTTGGTTTTAATAAGACCATGAAAAGAGGTTGTCTTCTCACTTTATTCTAACCAAACGCTATGTAATTTTTTGATTTACATTATCCCAGTAACGTTGGATTGCAGCCTGAAGCGCTACGATAATCGCCTGTTGAGATGGAGCAAAATAATAATTTTGAATACGTTCAATAAGAGGTTCAATTCCATCTGCAAGGCAGTAACCAATAAGCAGCTTCCGGAAAAAATTTTGCGTCAGCTCCGTAATAAACGTAAACTCAGCATTTACAATTTTATGCTCTGTCAGATCCACTTCTAGTACAATTCCCGCATGCTTATACATTTCATACATGGAAGTTCCCTGTGGAGCTTTTGCATATCCTGTCACAATGACTGTATTCAGTATTTGCATGCCCCTTAATCTCCTTTTAAAAACTATTTGATTACTCCGCACTTTTACACTAATAATTCTGAAAAATCAAATGAGATTAACTCATATGCCTCTAGTTATGTAAGTGCTTTCATTTTTAAAAAGATATGTTCTTACACAACTAATATTTCGCCTTTTCTAGACAAAATCCTTCTTTTCTTTTAAAAAACTTTCTATTTTTTTATTTATTCCGCTTTATTGAAATTTATTCGAGTCTCCATCAAACTTTTCATCTGCTATACGGATGGACTCTGTTGGACAGCCTTCAAACGCATCTATTAAATCGTCTTCCAGCTCTTGGGGCACTTCAGCCGTGCCTTGATTATCATCAAGTATAACAAACGCAATTCCTTCATCATCATAATCATAAATATCAGGTGCCGCAGCTCCGCATGCACCGCATGCAATACACGTTTCTTTATCGACTATCGTATATTTCCCCATGATCATTCTCCTAACTAAGTTTAAAAGTTATTACTTATTACCAGCCGCGTTCTTGCATGCGATTTTCTGGTAATAACGATGAAATTTCAATTCCTTTCATTGCACTTCCTAATCCTTTTGATAAGCTTGCAATCAGTTCATAGTCGTGATAATGCGTTGTTGCCTCCACGATTGCTCGCGCAAATTTTTCAGGGTTGTCTGATTTGAAGATTCCTGATCCAACAAATACACCGTCTGCTCCAAGCTGCATCATTAACGCTGCGTCCGCGGGTGTTGCTACGCCGCCTGCTGCAAAGTTTACAACCGGTAAGCGGCCTTCACGTTTAATTTGCAGTAATAGCTCATAAGGCGCACCTAATAGTTTTGCTTCTGTCATTAACTCGTCTTCATCCATGCCTACAACTTTACGTACTTGAGCGTTTACTTGGCGCATATGACGCACTGCTTCGACGATGTTTCCTGTTCCTGGTTCGCCTTTTGTACGAAGCATCGAGGCACCTTCACCAATTCGTCTTGCTGCTTCCCCTAAATCACGGCATCCGCATACAAATGGAACCGTAAATGTACTTTTGTTAAGGTGGTATTCCTCATCAGCTGGAGTGAGTACTTCACTTTCGTCAATGTAGTCTACACCCATTGCTTCTAGCACGCGTGCTTCAACAATATGACCGATACGAGCTTTTGCCATAACTGGGATGGACACAGCGTTCATCACTTCTTCAACAATTGTTGGGTCTGCCATACGAGACACGCCGCCTGCTGCACGAATATCAGCTGGAACACGCTCTAATGCCATAACGGCAACAGCGCCTGCTGCTTCTGCAATTTTTGCCTGTTCTGCATTGATCACGTCCATGATAACGCCGCCTTTTTGCATTTCCGCCATTCCCCGCTTCACGCGGTCTGTTCCATTTCTCACCATATTCAATTCCTCCTTTATACGTTCAAATACTTATTATGCAACTTCCATGCCAGCGTTAAAATATAGAAGAAATTAGTAAAAAATATTGATTTTTGCGCCAAATTATTAATCATCTTCTAAATTTTTGGCATGTAAGAGCCAATTTTTTAAACAAAACAGCTTCCGTCTCTATTAGAGACGGAAGCTGTTTTGTTAAGGAACTAACACTAATTTTCCGATCGTTTTTCTTCCTTGAAGCAGACGATGTACATCTGCCGCTTTATCAAGTGAAAATGTACCGCCTAGCATCAGTTTTAACTGACCAGCATTTACGTAGTTTAATAGTTCATGCAGGCTTTGCTGATAAAGCGTTGGTTTTGCCATCATTTGAGGCAAGAAAAAACCAAGAACCGATTGATTTTTCTCCATCAGGCGGGCAGGGTTAAATTTTACAGGTTTTCCGCTAGCCATGCCGTAAAAAACGAGACGCCCAAATGGTGCAAGACATTGAAGAGATTCATAGAATATATGCCCTCCTACCATTTCTAAAATAATATCGGCTCCTTTTCCTTCTGTTATTTCCAAAATTTGTTTTTCCCATCCTGTTTCTGTATAGTTAATCGCTTCGTCAGCTCCGAGATTTTTTGCAAGCTCAAGCTTTTCTTTGGAACTCGCTGTAGCAATGACTTTTCCAGCTCCAAAAATTTTAGCAAGCTGAACAGCTAAGGTTCCAACACCGCCTGCTGCCGCATGAACGATGACGGTTTCTCCTTTTTCAAGGCGACCCATTGTTTTTAAAATATGATAAGCCGTTAGTCCTTGAAGAGGCAAAGCAACCGCTTGTGTTAAATCCACATCGTCCAGCAAAGGAATGAGCCCTCTTGAATCTGCCAGCGTGTACTCAGCGTAGCCTGTTGCACGATTAGACCCGAGCAGCGTCACAACCTTTGTCCCTACTTTTATTCCTTTTACATCTTCACCTACTTCGACCACTTCTCCCGCAACTTCAGAGCCTGGAATAAAAGGAAGCGGTGTTTCTACTACATATGCTCCTTCACGCCGCGCAGCGTCGGCGTAATTAACGCCAATTGCCGCAACTTTAATGAGCACATCTTTCTTTTTCGGTACAGGGCGTGCAATATCGATAACTTGCAGAACATCAGGTCCTCCGTACTGCGTAAATTGAATGGCTTTCATCATAGATCCCCCTTTTATTTCCCTTGAAATAGTGGCTTTCTTTTTTCTTTAAACGCGGATATTCCTTCCTGGTGATCCCTCGTTTCTACCATAAGAACTTGCGTTAGCCTTTCCTGTTCGAGAACTTGTTCTAACGTTAAATGGAATGAATCATTAACAATTTTTTTCATTTTTCCATACGCTTTAGTCGGTCCTTGTGATAAGCGGCTTGCAAAGGATGTAACCTCATCTTTCAGCTGATTTAACGGCACTACACGGTTTAAAAAACCAGCTTTGTAAGCTGTGTCGGCATCCATAGGCTCTCCTAAAAATAACAGTTCCTTAGCTCTGTGAGGGCCGACGACCTTTGTAAGAAAGTAAAGACCTCCTCCGTCTGAAATCAAGCCAACTTGAGAAAAGCTTAATACGAACCGGCTTTCTTCTGAAGCAATGATAAAGTCAGAAGCGAGAGCTAAATTAAAAGCTGCTCCTGCTGCAAATCCATGAACTGCTGAAATAATTGGCTTCTCTAAATTTTGCATCGCTAAGATACATTCATTTAAACGGCCGATATGTTCATAAACATCAGCTCCGGATGCTTGACCCATCGTTTTTACATCGCCTCCGGCAGAAAACGAGCGCCCTGCTCCATTTAATATAACGACTTTAATAGACTCATCGCTTTGTGCCTGTTTTATTTCAAATGTTAACTTTTCAATCATTTCCTCACTGAATGCATTTAAACGATCCGGACGATTTAACGTTAAAGATAAAATATTCCCCTGCTTTTCTACTACTAAATCACTCATAATTCGGATTCCCTCCTCTTTACTTTTCATTAAACGATAAGCCATCCGCCGTCTACTAATAAATCACTTCCTGTCATATACGATGCCTCTTTAGACGCTGCAAAAGCAATAACATTTGCAATTTCCTCTGGTTTACCTATACGTTTTAAAGCCGTATTTTTTTCGATTGCCTTAGTGAAGCGCTCATTTTCAAGTCCAGACTGTGTTAAAGGTGTTTCTACGAATCCAGGAGACACAGAGTTTACTCTGACTCCGTGAGGTGCTAATTCAAATGCCATTGCTTTTGTAAAGTTAATTAAAGCAGCTTTAGCAGCGCTGTAGTGGGGAATTTGTGCACCTGCTTTATGTCCTGAGAGAGAAGCGATGTTAACAATAGATCGATTTCCTCCTATCTCTTCAGTTAACAAAGGAATTAAATGTTTTGTTACAAGAAATACGCTTGTTAAATTGACGTCCTGCACGTGTTTCCACTGTTCAAGAGTTGTTTCTTTAATTGTTGAATTAACTGATCCGCCTGCATTATTAATTAATAAATGTATTTGTCCATACTTTTCTTTTATAAACGCAGCCAGCTCTTTGACGTCTCTTTCTTTCGTTACATCAGCTAGGAAAATATCCGTGCATTTTCGTTCACAACGTGTGTCAATAGCGGATGCAGCCTGTACTAGTTTTTCTTTCGTTCGCCCGACAAGAATGACGCGAGCGCCTTCTTTCGCCATTCTCTGAGCAGTTGCTTCTCCAATGCCGCTTCCAGCTCCTGTAATAACAGCTATTTGCCCTTCAAAACGCATAATATCCCTCCTTATACAACATATCGCCCGCTGTCGATAAATTCACGGGCAATGCCTCGATTGCGCGTGAACTCTCCTTCACTTTGCAAATCATTCATCCATTTCCCAAGAATTGTGCGGTACTGTCGGTGTTTTTCACCCGTCAACATCCCGTTTATTAATTGTCGAGCCTGCTTTTCAATTTCAAAGAGCGTTTCACTAACAACCGTTGCTGTCAGCTTGCTTTTTAACGTTTCTTTTTCTTCTCCATTTTTGTTTACGGCTTTTTCCGCGCGCAGCACAGATGACTCCATAGCAAATAGTCCAACAGCAATTTCTGCTAATTTCATCAGCGTTTCTTGTTCTTGCGCTAGATTTTCTTGAAACGTTTGGAATGCTGTTCCTAACAAAGCAAGAAACAAGTGTCTTGTTGTAATAACAGCCTGCTTTTCTCGTGCTAGAAGTTTATTTGAAGATATTTCCCACTGACCGCTCATCAATTCACTAACGGCATGCTCTACTTGTTTACTCAGCTCTATTTCTCCTTTGCCCGCTTTTTTTAGAAGCTGAGTTGGAAGCAAAAGGCGGTTGATTTCATTTGTACCTTCAAAAATACGATTGATGCGTGAGTCACGATATACTTGTTCTATTTTATATTCTTGAATAAACCCTGCGCCGCCATGAAGCTGCAGCGATTCATCGGCAATTAAATCAAGAGTTTCTGAACCATACACTTTACAAACTGAACATTCCATTGCAAATTCAGCCAGCTGTTTAGCTACTAACTTATGATTTTCACTTTCATATAGGCCACCAAGCGCCTCTTCTAGTAAACCAGCTGTACGGTACTGAATAGATTCAGATGCAAAAATACGAGCCGCCATTTTTGCTATTTTTTCTTTTGAAGCATTAAATTCCGCAATAGCTGTTTTAAACTGCTTGCGTTCTTTTGTATAAGCTAAAGCAAGTTCAAACGCATATTTCGCTGCGCCCATACACGCAGAACCTAAGTTAAAACGTCCCAGGTTTAAGACGTTCAACGCAATCAAGTGACCTTTTCCTACTTGTCCAAGTACGTTTTCTACGGGTACTAAGCAATCTTCATAAATAACTGGACGAGTAGATGATCCTTTAATCCCCATTTTCTTTTCTTCCGGCCCGAGAGACAGTCCTTCAAAATCTTTTTCTACAATAAAAGCGGTAAAATGTTCTCCGTCTACTTTTGCATATGTGATGAACGTATCTGAAAAAGCAGCATTGGTAATGTACTGCTTCGTTCCATTTAATACATAATGCGTTTTTTCAGGGTTTAATACGGCTTTTGTTTGGGCTGCAAGAGCATCAGAACCAGCTTCTGGCTCTGTCAAACAGTAGGCGCCAATATATTCACCGCTTGCCAATTTAGGCAAGTATTTTTCTTTTTGCTTCTTGGTGCCAAAATACGTAATAGGAAGGGTCGCAATGCATGTATGATTAGAATGAGCCACTCCATATCCGCTTGTCCGGCCAATGATTTCACCGACGAGTCCTTTGCTTACTTTATCAAGACCTAGTCCTCCATATGTTTCTGGAATACTGTGAGCAAGAAGTCCAAGCTCGCCTGCTTTATGCATCAATTCTACTACTTTATTAAAATCTTGCTGCTCAATGTCATTATGGTAAGGGTCTACTTCTTTTTCAATAAACTTCTTTGCTGTCTGAGCAATCATCCGATGCTCATCCGTTAAGTCTTCGGGTGTATAAACGTGATGCGCAGGTGTTTTTTTTAGTAAAAATGATCCACCTTTTGCTTCGGTTTTCATTTCAGACATATCGTTTCCTCCCCGTTTACTAGCTTTTTTTTCACTACCTTAGGAACTACGGAATAGACGTTTTTTCGGCTTACAAAGTCAATTTCTTCTAGAAAGCCATACTGAGTGAGCATTTCTCCTACGGCTGAGCGCTTCAATATTTCAACAGGTGAATGCTCATAAGCCTCATATAAAAGCAGTGCGGCTTTTGCAGCATCCGTTAAATGAAATTTTTTTAGTTGCAGCAGACAACTTATAAAGTACCCCGCTCCATATAAATCTTCTAGACAGAAGCGATTGGATGAACCTGAACAAACTAATAAAACAGTTTCATCTTGACTTGGTTGACAAACAGCACTGGCAACCGCTTCTCCGTTTAAAAGCGAAGCTGCATAGACATGGTTTGCTTTTTCAACGTTATGAATGGCTACGGTTCCGTTAGTCGTGGACAAAATAACTGTTTTATTTTGAACATGCTGCTTTAACGTGCTGGGGCTTGGATCAAAAAAGCCTTCAATCGTTTTCCCTCTATATTCGCCTACAAGCGCAATATCATCAGGCTTGTACGTTTTTGCTTTTTCACGCGCTTCTTCTTCGTTTTTTACTGGAATAACTTCTGTTGCTCCTTGCTGTAAAGCAACGGCAATTGTTGATGTAGCTAATAAGATGTCAAATATAACAACCGTTTTTCCTTCTAGCTTTTTGGCGAGAAGCTCTTCTTTTTTTAATATCACGTGAACTTTTCCTTTCATATATGTCCTCGTTCTTTGTGCAGAGCATGAATAATTAGTGTTTTTACATAATCTCCAAATTGTGAAAATCGTTCATCATTTGTTTGGCCTTTTTTATAACGGTAATAAATTTGCTGACAAATGATAGCAAGTTTGAAGTACGCAAACTTTAGGTAAAAGTCAATGGGTGAAACATCTCTTCCGCTTTTTTTAGCATACGCTTCTACAAAATCTCGACGGGAATAAAAGCTTTTTTGCACAGTAACAGGCGGGTTCCCCAATCCTCTTTTTAAAAGTTCAGGGTCGCCGTCTTCCATCCAATAGCTCATCGCAACTCCCAAATCAGCAAGCGGGTCTCCAACGGTTGTCATTTCCCAGTCGAATAATCCTACAATTTTCTTTCCATCCGGTGAAAATAACGTATTGTTAAGCTTATAATCATAGTGAATAATGGTTGAATGCTGTGAAGTGGGGATGTGTGTGGTCAACCATTTCTTTAGTGCTTCTACTTCCGGTATGTCACTTGTTTTTGATTTTTCATAACGATGAATCCAGCCGTGTACTTGACGTTCTAAAAAACCTTCAGGCTTGCTCATTTTTTCAAGGAGCGTACCTTTATAAGGAACATCATGAAGCTGAACAAGGACATCCACCATTTGTTCTGAAATACAACGGCAAAGTTCGCTAGTTCCTTTCACGTCTTCTGGAAACGCTGTGTCGATGAGAACACCGTGCTTTCTCTCCATTAAAAAAAAGGATTTCCCGACCACCGTTTCATCTTCACAAAAAACATAAGGCCTAGGAGCGAGAGGGAAAGACTTCGATAAAATAGATAAAATCTTGTATTCTCTTTCCATGTCATGCGCTTTTGGTGCAACTGGCCCAAATGGCGGGCGTCTCAACACCGCCTCCCACTCTCCGACTGAAAGAGCGTAGGTTAAATTGGACGCACCTGATCCAAATTGCTTGATTACAAGAGGCTCTTTAGGTAAATCAGGAATCGAAACACGGAGAAACTGATGCAGTTTTTCCGTGTTTAATTCCTCTCCTTTTCGTACAGGAATGATTTGTGACATTCTTTTACCACCTGCTTTTTTATAGTTAAACAGCTACTTTATAATTCATCAAAAACTGCTTAATATCCGCTGGAATAGAAACGCTTTTTTGTGCATCAAAATCAAAGTACACGATGACAGCTTCTCCTTTAGCAATCAGCGATCCCGTCTTGCTGTCGGTAATTTCATGGCCAATTGTAAAGCTTTTATTGCCGACATTAGATACAAAGGTTTTAATCATTAGCACTTGATTAAAATAACCTTGCACAACAAAATCACATTTAGTAGAGGCTAAAATATACTCCCACTTTTTTGTATGCATAGATGCTCCCATTTCTTCAAAAAAAGCAATCCGGGCCTCTTCTAAATAAATGAAATAGCTTGTATTGTTAATGTGACCGAGTGCGTCTGTTTCGCAAAAGCGCACTTTGACCTGTGTTTCATACATGATCTTCTCCTCCTTTACTTATGTGAAAAAACAGCGGGACGCTTTTCAATAAATGCTGATACTCCTTCTTTAATATCTTCTGTTTGAAAGACTTCTTCAAACAGCTCTGCCTCAAGTTCAAGACCTTCAGATAATGTACGATTCATTCCTTCGTTTACCGCTGTCTTAATTCGAGAAAGTGACGGAAGAGAGTGACGGTTAAATTTCTTAGCCAGCTCTTTTGCTTTTTCGAGCCCTTTTCCTTTAGGCGTTACATGATTAGCAAAGCCTGCATGAAGCGCTTCTTCTGCAGAAACAGGACTTCCGGCAAACATCCACTCTTTAGCTTTAGATACGCCGATTACGCGTGGAAGGCGCTGAGTTCCGCCGCCTCCAGGAAACAATCCGAGCTTCACTTCCGGAAGACCGATTTGAGCATGTTCTTCGGCAATGCGTATATCAGCAGTTAGCGCAAGTTCGCACCCTCCCCCAAACGTTAAACCGTTTAACACGACAATTGTTGGTTTTTCAACATTTTCAAGTTTTTGCAAAACGCGATGGGTTTTCATAAACTCTTCTTTAATGCCGCTTTGTCCCATTAACTGAGGAAATTCTTTAATATCAGCTCCAGCCATAAACGCCCGGTCGCCCGCTCCTGTTAAAATAATTGTAATGACATCAGGATCTTTACTAAGCTCTTCATACATTTCTTCAAGCTGCTGCACAACAGCCTGACTCATTACATTTAAAGGAGGGTTATCAATCGTTACAATAGCCATTTTTTCTTCTTTTTCAACGCGTACAAATTTTTTCATCATTGCTTCACTCCTTGTGTGTGGTATGTGTAAAAACCTTTTCCTGTTTTACGTCCAAGCTCGCCTTTTTGAACTTTTTCTTCAATGCACGCAGCTGGCTTGTCCTCTGGATCCCCCGTTTCACTATAGCGCTGCTGCATCACAAAATATCCGACGTCAATTCCCGAGAGATCCATCAATTCAAAAGGACCGATCGGGTGATTGAGCGCTTTTTTGCAAATCGTATCAATGTCTTCAAAATCTGCGTATCCATTTTCGTAAAGGAAAATGGCTTCTTTTTGCAACGCTCCTAAAATTCGATTGGCGATAAAACCTGAGATTTCTTTTTTCAGAAGGACTGCTGTGCGATTAATTTGCTTACAAACTTCCATGGTCGTTTGAGCTGTTTTTTCACTTGTCTTTTCACTCATCACAACTTCTACGCAGTCCATTACAAGAGGAGGAAAAAAGAAATGCATGTTAACGATTTGCTCTGGACGGTTTGTTGCACTTGCAATAAGCGAATTAACAATTGTTGAACTATTGGATGCTAAAATGGCGTGACTTGGTGCGTACTCATCTATTTCCTTAAAAACGCTTTGTTTTACATCTAACTTTTCTACAACGGCTTCAATGACAAAATCAGCATTTGAAACCGCTTCCTTTAATGTGTTTGTAAAAGACAACCTTTTAAATGCGGCTTCTTTAGCATCAGAAGAGATTTTGCCTTTATGAACCCATTTGCCTATAATTGCTTCCAGCTTATTTTTAGCCTTAATGAGTGATTGTTCATTCATATCTTGAATAATTGTTTCATATCCTCCAAGTGCACAAAGCATACCGATTTGATGTCCCATTTGTCCTGCTCCAATAACAGCAATACGCTGTATATCTTTACTATTCATGTTATAGCCTCCTTTTAATATAAAAGGAGAGAAAGAGCCTATACTTTCCCGCCTTTTACGAGCACTGTCTAGCCCAGCAGCTACTATGACTGAATACCTTTCATCAGCATCTTGTAAAAAATAGCCGCAACTTCTCGATCTGATTTTTCACCATCCGGCTGAAACCAAAAATAGCTCCAATTTGTCATTCCTAATATGCCTAGCGTCACGATATCTGAAGGCAAATCTGAACGGAATTGCCCTGCTTCCATTCCTTTTTCAATAATTTCCTGTACGTTTTCTTTAAAACGATCGCGCTTTGGAATGATTTGTTCTAAGTGTTCTTCACTCAAATGACGCATCTCTCGAAAAAATACTTTAGCTCGAAGCCCTTCTTTCTCGATACCATGAACAAGTTTAAAAATAATGCTGTGCAGCTTTTCTGGATAAGATGTCGTTTTATCTGCAAGAATCGTCTCTTGGTTTTCTATTAACCTTTCAATATATTGAAGGTGAATATCCATTAAAAGCTCTTGCTTGCTTTTAAAATAATAATAAAACGTTCCTTTTGTGACATTTAATTCATTTACAATATCTTGAATCGACGTTTCTTTGAAACCTTTTTGAGCAAAAAGCTGAATGCTTCGTTCCATCATCAAATCTTTCATCGTCAAACCCTCTCTGTCTTTTCTCATTTTCACAAATTATACCATGGCTTAGAGGGAGCTTTTGAAAAAGTTTGTTTATGTTCAGCTTATTTACGTTGTTTCTTTCACCACTTCTTCTCGCAGTGCCCGTCGCAAAATCTTTCCTACATTGGTCTTAGGAAGCTCAGCGCGAAACTCAAAGATTCGCGGAATTTTGTAAGCTGCAAGGTGCTGTCGACAATAAGAAGTAAGCTCTTCTTCGGAAAGAGATTTCCCTTCTTTCACTACCAAAATCGCTTTAATGGTTTCTCCTCTGTAAGGATGCGGCACACCAATTACAACGGCTTCTTTAATGTGGCTGTGTTCGTATAAAACTTCTTCAATATCTCGAGGGTACACATTAAAACCACTCGCAATAATCATATCTTTTTTGCGATCAACGATGGATAAATACCCGTCTTCATCTATCTGTCCAATATCTCCTGTGTACAGCCAGCCGTTTCTAAGCGCGTGAGCCGTCTCTTCAGGCTGATTCCAATAACCCTTCATAACTTGAGGGCCTTTAATTACTATTTCTCCAAGCTCTCCTCTTGGCAGTTCTTTTGTTCCTGTAGCTACATCAACAATTTTATAAGCGGTTTGCGGAACGCCAAGTCCGACTGTACCCGGCTTTCGTTCACAAAACGGCAGGTTGCAATGCGTGACGGGGGACGCTTCTGATAAGCCGTACCCTTCTAACACTTTAGCGCCCGTTTTTCGTTCGAACTCTTTCATCAGCTCAACAGGCATCGGCGCACTGCCGCTGTTGCAGATGCGAATACTTTCGATGTTGTATTCTTCTGCCTGAGGATGATTGGTAATCGCGACATACATAGTTGGCACGCCAGGAAAAATACTAGGCTGCTCTTTTTTTATTGTATTTAGTACTTCTTCCAAATCAAAACGCGGCAATAGCAATATTTCATTTCCGCAAAGAATTGATAAATGCATACAGGAAGTCATGCCAAATACGTGAAACAATGGAATAACGGTTAAGCATTTTTCTTTTCCTAATTCAATATCATGCTTAAATATTTCGTATGATTGAACTGCGTTTGTATAAATGTTTGTATGTGTAAGCATCGCACCTTTAGATGGTCCGGTCGTTCCTCCCGTATACTGAAGAACAGCAATATCGTGTGATGGATGGATAACCGGCTGATTAAATTCATGTTTTATGGTTAAAAAATCTAAGAAGGAAAGGTCTGGTGATGTAGGAACAAAAGGTTTTTGTAAGCTGACAGTTATCGCTTCTTCTATATCAACGCGGTTTCTTATCTCTTGAAGTCTCGTATAAAAATCATCAAGTAGAATTATTTTTTTTGCCCCGGAATCGTTTAAAATATGCTCTAGCTCTTGTTCGACAAGCATAGGATTGACCTGAGTAACAATGCCGCCCGCTGCTACAATGCCGAAATAGCTTATTATATATTGCGGACAGTTTGGCAGCATAATTGCTACACGATCTCCTTTTTTAATTCCTTTTTTCTGCAGTGCTCCTGCAAATACGAGCACTGAGTGGTACAGCTCCTGGTACGTTAACGTATGCTGATACATGCGCGTGGCTGTGTGAGCAGGATAACGTTCGGCTGTTTCTTTCAGCATATCAAATAGTGAAATATCCTCGATGTGAATGTCATGGATGTAGGCTTCTGGATAAGGTGTAAACCATTTTTTAACGTCTTCCATCAAGTTACTCCTTTCTTATTCACATAGCATGAACTCCGCCGTCTACTGTCAGAATATCACCCGTAATATAATTAGACGCTGCAGAAGCAAGAAAAACAGCCGCTCCTTTTAAATCAGCTTCGGAGCCAAAGCGTTTTAAAGGGGTTTGACTTAGAAAATAATCTTTTCCTTGTTCCATAATCGCACCTGACATCTTAGTAGGGAAAAACCCCGGCGCAATCGCATTAACTTGAATATTATGCTGTCCCCATTTGACAGCTAAATCTTTCGTGAACGTAATGACCGCTCCTTTACTCGTGTTGTACCCGATTGTATCCATATACTGAGGATCCGTTCCTCCAAGACCCGCAATTGAAGCAATGTTAATAATCTTACCAGCTTTTTGTTTAATCATTTCTTTTCCAGCTTCTTGGGACATTAAAAACGTGCCCGTCACATTAATATTCATTACTTTTTGCCATGCTTCAAGAGGCATTTTTTCAACTGGAGCACCCCACGTAGCTCCGCTGTTGTTAATTAAAATATCGATGCGTCCAAACGTTTCAATTGTTTGATGCACGACATTTTTAATATCTTCAGGCTGACTGATGTCGCATGCTAAAGCGAGAGTTTTTACGCCCATGGTGGCCAATCGATCAGCCACTTGCTGACATGCTTCTTTTTTTCTTGAACATAGAACAATATTTGCCCCTGCCTCTGCAAGCCCTTCTGCCATTTGTTCTCCTAACCCTCTGCCTCCGCCGGTAATAATAGCTGTTTTTCCAGTTAAATCAAACAAATCCTTTATGTGCATATGTTGCCTCCTGTTCTTGATAGGACTTTAGCTCAAGTCTTGCAAGCTGTGCTTTGTGCACTTCGTCTGGACCATCAGCGAGGCGAAGAGTGCGAGCATTTGCCCAAAGTGCCGCAAGCGGCGTGTCTTCTGAAACACCTGCTGCTCCAAATGCTTGAATGGCGCGATCAATGACTTTTAAAGCCATAGCAGGAGCTATTACTTTAATCATGGCAATTTCTTTCCGCGCTTTTTTGTTCCCAACTGTGTCCATCATATAAGCAGCTTTTAATGTTAATAAGCGAGCTTGCTCAATTTCAATACGGGATTCTGCCACCCATTCTTGAATAACTCCTTGCTGGGAAAGCAACTTATTAAATGTAGAACGACTTTGAATACGCTTACATAATTCTTCAAGCGCTCTTTCTGCTGCTCCTATTAGACGCATGCAGTGATGAATACGTCCAGGCCCTAATCTGCCTTGAGCAATAGCAAACCCTTTCCCTTCGCCTAAAAGCATATTGGATGCTGGCACACGCACATTGTCATAATGGATTTCAGCGTGTCCATGAGGAGCGTGATCGTATCCAAAGACTGGCAGCATTCGTTCAATTTTAACTCCTGGAGTATTTAATGGAACTAGAATCATAGACTGCTGTTCATATTTAGATGCGTTAAAATCACTTTTTCCCATGACAATAGCAATTTTGCAGCGAGGATCTCCCGCACCTGAAGACCACCATTTTCTTCCGTTAATTACATATTCATCGCCTTCTCTTACAATACTGCACTGAATGTTTGTGGCATCAGAAGAACCTACATCCGGTTCTGTCATAGAAAAGCAGGAGCGAATGTCTCCATTTAACAGAGGCTTTAACCATTTTTCTTTCTGTTCAGGCGTTCCGTATCGAACCAGCACTTCCATATTGCCGGTGTCAGGAGCTCCGCAGTTAAAAGCTTCTGGTCCAATAATAGAACGGCCCATAATTTCGCAAAGAGGAGCGTAGTCTACATTTGTTAGCCCTGCTCCGTATTCGCTTTCTGGCAAAAATAAGTTCCATAACCCAGCTTGCTTTGCTTTTTCTTTTAACTCTTCCATGATTGGAGGAACAGCTGACCATCTAGATGGCTGTTCATTCAGCTGTTGTTCGTATAGCCGTTCATTTGGGTAAATATGCTCTTCCATAAAAGAGTTCAATTCTTTTTGCAGCTTCACTACTTTGTCAGAGTAAGAAAAATACACGGCGGTCCCTCGCTTTCATTTACTTACTAACCGGTTGGTATGTTACATATTCATCATAAATGAAGGAAAATAATTCAGCAAGATATTTTTAGAAAAATTCTAAATATTATATTATTTAGGGATAAAAAAAGAGAGGTTTTAACCTCTCTTTTTACGCGGATGTCATTTCCTCAAATACGGCTGATACCTTTTCGAACTCATCATCATCTTCAATTGAAGACCATTCACCATCGTCTTCAATTTTTAAAAAGAAAACATCAATTTCTTCTTCTGTTTCAATTAAAACTTCTTCCACAAACGCAACGGCAATATAATCGTGCCCTTCAATCGTCATTTTTCCAAGCACTTCAATATCTTGCTCTTGATCATTTTCATCTAAAATTGTAAAAATCTCTCCCGTTTCAATGCGTTCCATCTTATTCCCTCCTATTTTAACCTCATTATTCGTTCACTAACATGTATTCCCCTTTAGAAAAGGTTTCATGCTTATAAAAGTAGAATCTACTTTTTAAAAGGCAAAAGAATGTCTACGGTAGTTCCTTTTCCAAGTGCACTTACAAAGTTAATTTCTCCTCTATGTTCTCGAATGATCTTATAGCACACCATCAGTCCAAGCCCCGTGCCTTTCTCTTTGGTACTATAAAAAGGTTTTCCTAAATGCTGCATTCGCTCCTGCGTGATGCCTGGCCCCTCGTCGCTAAACCGGATAACAAGGTTCTCTTGATTAAATCTTTTTAGCTGAATCGTTACAGTTCCTCCACTTGGCATAGATTCGACTGCATTTTTAAATATATTGCTAAACACCTGTTTTAACTGGTTTTCTTCGCATAATACGAGAGGAAGCTGAAGATCTATCTCTTTTTTTACGTGAATTTTCTCTGTAATCCCCTGCACCTCAGCTAGCTTTAACGTATTCTCTAAAATATCTTGGACGTGTTTGTCTTTGTAGGTTTTCGCCTGAGGCTTTGCAAGGCTCAAGAATTCATCGGCAATCAATTCAATTCTATCTAACTCATGATTTATCATTTCTACATAGTAAGGCTGACCGCTCGTTTCTTTTAATAACTGCATAAATCCTTTTACCGCCGTCAGAGGGTTTCGAATTTCGTGAGCGATACCCGCTGCTAACTGTCCGACTAAGGAAAGCTGAGCGGATTCACGCAGCAATTTTTCAGTTTTTTTACGTTCTGTAATATCCCGAAACAAAACTTGAATGGCCTGCTTTCCCATATAGGGAATAGGAAAGGCAATGGTTTCGGCATCAATTGTATGACCGTCTTTATGAATAAACTTTTCCTCCTGCAGATCTACAGATTTATTTTCTGTTTTCATTCGATAAATTCGCTGTTTTACAACATCATAGTAATCAGAGTGAACAAACTGATAAACACAAGCTCCTAATATGTCCTGAGGATTCTTGTATCCTAGCGCTTTGGCTCCTGCAGGGTTGATATAATCAATTTTCCCTTCACTATGAACGATAATCGCTTCCGGGGATAACTCAATCAAACTTCGGTAGCGCTGTTCGCTTTCTTTTAAAGCCGTCTCGTCCTGCTTGCGCGATGTTATATCTCGATAGACAAAAGCAATGCATAACGGCCAATCATTCATATTTTCAACGCGGAATAATGTGACGCTTACATTAATTAAATGACCGTCTTTATGCTGTCTAACCGTCTCGAATTCCGTTTTCGATTCACCTGATTGAATAGTCTTATGAAGTTCGCACACTGGCTCCTTTAAAAACGAAGGTATAATCGGAAGAGGCTTTTGATAAATTTCTTCAAACGTCCAGCCAAATGTATTCTCAAACGCAGGGTTCACTTGAAGCGTTTTACCCTCTAAGTCAACGATAGCAACAGCATCTGCGTTATGATAAATAAAAGGCTGAATCTGTTCTTTTTTCTCCTGATAACTAGTTATATTCACGCAATGTCCCATAATTTCAGGCTTTTCTGTGTAAGATAAAGGGGTTAAGTTTACTACATAGCGTTTATCATTTATTTGAAGCTCGTACATAAGCTTTTTCTTTTTATTTAGCGCTTCGAAAAAATGCTCATACGAGACCCATTCTTCTAGAGGTATTTTTTGCTCAGAAACGCTTTCTCCTTGATACATAATGTAAACAAGATGGTCGCCTTTTTGTTTGTAAGCAAATATGATTCCTAGATCCTCAGCTGAATGATTTTCTGCATGTAATCGGACTATTTTTTTATTTTCGTTCATCGTTCATATTTACCTACCCCTCACTAGCATCTTTCCTAATCGTTCTCATTCTCCTAATTTTACATGAGGTGTTTAAAATTTACTAGATAAAGAAGCGGATATTTTCCATTCATTCACATAAAAAAAGCGCCTGTATAGGCGCTTTTTTTATGTGAATAAGAATTACTTTGAATGATGCATTTTATGACAGTGACGCTTCGGGACAAAACCATTTTTCTCCATATGCTGATAGCGATTTTCCATATGTGAAGAAATGTTTTGACTCTCCGTTTTGCTTAGCACGCCGTACTCCACATATTTTGAAAGTATTTCTTTCTTTTTTGCTAGCATTTCTTTATACAGAACGGATAATTCCTGCTTTTGCTGAGACGTCAGCTGCACGTCTTTTGTTTCTGGCTGAGGATTGTTTTCCGCTAATACAGGCGTCGCGCTCATAAATAAAAAAGCTGCTGCTGCACTTATCATAATCTTTCGCAAACAATCTACTTCCTTTCATCATATAGTAGTTATAGTTTGCGAACTTCTATTTGTTTTCATTCATTCTGTTTGCTTAAGACTCGATAGCTCCTCTTACATCATAGTCGCTAAGATCAATTTCCATTTCCATTTCAAGTGCTAATTTAGCAAGCTCTGAACCAAGATAAGGGCCCGACGTTAAGCCTGAAGCCCCAAGACCATTTGCTACTAGTATTCCTTCATAAGCCGGAAGAGCTCCAATGACTGGCAAGAAGCCTGGAGTAAATGGTCGAAATCCTACCCTTGTTTCTAAGACTGTGCTTTCTGTTAAGCCGGGAGCAATGGATAAGGCCTTTGAAAAAATTTCATGAAGCCCCCCAGCCGTTACTCTCAAGTCATAACCCGTGTCGTTTTCATGTGTTGCTCCTATGACAATTTGACCTTGTTCAAACGAAAGAATATATTGGTCGCTTGGAGGCATCACAACGGGCCAGTCTTTGGTATCTAAATCTGGAAGATGCAAGTGGACAATTTGCGCTTTTTGAAAGCTTGCTAAAAATTTCACTCCAAGAGGCTCTAGTAATTGATTTGCCCACGCTCCTGCTGTCACGATTGTTGTACTTGCTAGAAGGGTTTGTCCATTTACGGAAACGCCCGTTACTCGATTATTTTCATAAAGAAGTTCTGCGTTTCCTTCTATTGTTTTTGCACCGTTTTTCTTCGCTGCATTCACAAGTGCATTTCGAAGAGCTCTTCCGTTAACGCGAGCGGCTCCGCTAATATGAACTGAATTGTATTCTTCGGAAAGAACCGGAAACAAAGCCTGTGTTTCTTTAGCTGATAAACGTGTAATCTCGCCTATTTCAGGAGCTTCTTCCCGACGCTTATATGCTCGTTCTTCCATTTTTTTAAGCTTTTGGTCATCAGTATGTAAGCTAATTGCTCCTACTCGCTTATATCCCGTATCCGTCTCTCCATCTTCTTCTAATTGCTGAATTAATGTTTGATAGTACTTGGCGCCGCCTTTTGCTAAGCGGTACCATGCTTTATTTCGACGCTGCGAAAGCCATGGACAAACAATTCCTGCTGCTGCATCAGTAGCTTGACCAGCATCCTTGCGATCTATCAATGTCACATCTGCTCCTGCTTTTGCTAAATGATATGCTGTAGAAGCTCCAAGTATCCCCGCTCCAACTACGATGTATGTTTTCATACCAAAACACCCTTTTCTTTCTTCTAGTATTCTCATGCTATATGTATGCAATTTTAGCATAGCAAAAAAAGAAGTCACATACTAGGCGAAGCTATTTTGAGCTTATTTTTACGTCTTTCTGCCTTTAACATATAGCTCCTTTCATCTCATAAACAAAAGTGTTAAAAGTTCCTTTACGGAGATTATAGCAGGATGAAGAAAGCTATAAATAGTGGTAGTACGTCTTTAACGCTGTTTCTTACGGCTTTTCTATTATAGTTTCTGAATAAAAGCAGAGAGAATAAAATTTCTATAATATGTAAATAAAAAGAAATAACTATTATTTTAAGGAGAGCGTATGCAATCTTCATTTGTATTATTTTTTATCATTCTTGGTTTGCTATTTGGCAAGTGGCGAAGATATCAAGAATACTATCCTACTTTGCTGTTTTGGGTCACGGGAAATTTGCTTTATGAAGTGCTGCTGTTTCATCACCGTGTATGGGTATTTCACCCTGTTGGTATTGATCACCTTTTTCTACCCGATCACCTAATGGTCTCCCTTGGAATAACCTTAATTATTTATCCGTTTGTCATACCGGTATTTTTAGGAAGGCTGCCGCTGAATGTAAGCGGCCGACTGTGGTGGATTCTTTTGTGGGCGCTTTTATTTACTGTGATTGAGTTCATTGCTTATGTTAATCACAGTATCACTCATCATTATGGATGGTCGCTGCTGTGTTCTTTTCTCTTCAATATTGTCACGTTCTCACTTTTAGTGATTCATCAGAAGACAGCTCTTGCTGCTTGGATACTATCTGGAAGCTTCATAGCTTTTTTATTTATCTTCTTTGATATTCCTATGCCTTAATTTTTCATTGACTAGACGGAGGAAAAGGAAATATAATAGGAGTTACATTTAAATATAATTTTCCTCTCTGAGAATAGAGGTGCATGAAATCAAGAGTCACTTATTGGAGACTAATGGAGTCTGTGAAGATAAGTAAAAGGGATTTCGTGCCGAAGTATATAAACATCCATTGTGTTCATATACTGGTTCAGTATTGAATAAATGCTGAGCTGTCACAAACCATTTGGTTTGTGGAGAGCTATTGAAGAGATGTTGATGCCTAGAATATAATAATACTTTATTATTATGAAACCAAGACGCGTGAACATCACTTCACGGGTCTTTTTTGTGTTTTTCTACTGACCATCAAAGTTATAGTTGAATGATTTAAATGGAGGGATACGGATTATGTACTTACATGGAACGAGTAAAATTAACAGCAGCAATCATTTAGAAATTGGGCAGTGCGATACGGTCGAACTGAAAAAACAATACGGCACTCCCCTATACATCTACGATCAAGAATTAATTGAGACGAAATGCAAGGCCTTCCATTCAGCCTTTCAAAGAAGCGGATTTTCATATCAAATCGCCTATGCAGGGAAAGCGTTTCTTTGTATGGAAATGGCTAGCCTTTTAACGAAGCTTGATATGTCATTAGACGTGGTCTCAGGAGGCGAATTGTTCACAGCGCTTGAAGCTGGATATCCAGCTGAACGCATTCATTTTCACGGAAATAACAAAACCATTGAAGAAATTGAAATGGCTCTTGATGCGAATATTGGCTGTTTTGTTGTGGATAACTTCACCGAACTTGAAGTCCTGCATGCCTTAGCAGCTGAGCGCAAACAGAAAGCATCTATTCTTCTGCGTGTTACTCCAGGGATTGAAGCCCACACACATGAGTATATTATGACCGGACAGGAAGACTCCAAGTTTGGATTTGGTCTTTCCAATGACCAAGCTATGAAAGCGGTAAGTTCTGCATTAGAAAAGCCTTACTACGATCTTTTAGGCATTCATTGTCATATTGGTTCGCAAATTTTTGAAGTAGACGGTTTTTCTCGCGCCATTGATATTTTAACTGATTTCTTATTCAGTATTCGTGATAAAATGGAGTTTGAAGTAAAAGTTTTAAACGTAGGTGGTGGTTTTGGTATTCGTTATACCGAAAGCGACTCTCCTCTTCCAGTTGAGTATTATGTAGATGCACTGACAGAAAAGCTAAGCCGCACGTTAACTGAACAAAATTATACTCTTCCAGAAGTCTGGATTGAGCCTGGAAGAAGCATCGTAGGAGAAGCAGGTACAACGCTTTACACAGTTGGCTCAACTAAGGAGATTCCAGGTGTACGTAAATACGTAGGAATTGACGGCGGTATGACCGACAATATTCGTCCTGCCCTTTATGATGCAAAGCATGAAGCTGTCTTGGCTAATAGAGTGACGGATAAAAAAGATGAAACGGTATCAATTGCGGGGAAATGCTGTGAATCAGGAGATATGCTTATTTGGGATATTGATTTACCGCGCGTTAATCAAGGAGATTTACTAGCAGTATCCTCTACAGGTGCCTACAACTATTCAATGGCTAGCAATTACAACCGTATTCCGCGCCCTGCTGTTGTATTTGTGAAAAATGGAGAAGCTCGTCTTGCTGTAGAGCGAGAAACATACGAAGATTTGGTGCGTAAAGATGTAAAGCCAGTCGTTACTACGTATGCAATGAGCAAATGATAGCTGTTCTTGCGTAGTAAAGAAGCTATTGTTGTTTGGAGGAAATCTAACTATGGTTTTAAGTGTATTTAAAACGTACAGATCATCGCTTATTCTGCTTCTCGCTATTTTAATTGGCGGGATAGCAGGATATGCTATCGGGCCTGATGTGGCAGTCGTAAAGCCCTTTGGTGATTTGTTTCTTAATCTAATGTTCATGATTATCGTTCCCCTTGTCTTTTTTAGTGTTGCTTCGGCGATTGCAAACATGAACGAAATGAAACGTCTTGGTAAAATTATGCTGGGTATTGCCGTTGTGTTTGTCGCCACTGCTGCTGTTTCAGCCGTTCTAGGCTTTTTAGGCGCCTCACTTTATAATCCACTGCACAACGTAGATACTTCTGCCATTAAAGAATTAATGGGTGACAGTGAAAATACAGCTGAAAAAATGACCCTTTTAACCCAGCTTGTTAGTACATTTACTGTACCTGATTTTGTTCAGTTATTTTCAAAAGAGCATATTTTACAATTAATTGTCTTTGCCGTTATTTTCGGTATTGCTACAACGATGGCTGGTGAAAAAGGACAGCTTATGGCGAAATTTCTGACTTCGGGTCAAGAAGTATCGATGAAGGTTGTTAAAATTGTGATGTACTATGCTCCAATTGGTTTAGGATGCTATTTTGCTACTGTAGTAGGAGAACTTGGACCAAAGATCTTACAAGGGTACGCTAGAGCATTTATTCTTTACTTATTAATTGCAATCGTTTACTATTTTGGTTTCTTTACGCTATATGCATGGATTGCTGGCGGTAAAGCAGGAATTAAGCTGTTTTGGAAAAATGCAGCTGCTCCTTCTATCACCGCTATTGCTACCTGTTCTTCTGCTGCATCTATTCCAGTCAATTTAGATGCAACAAAGAAAATGGGTGTGCCGCTGGATATTGCTGAAACGGTGATTCCACTAGGAGCAAACACGCATAAAGATGGTTCTGTTATCGGCGGTATTCTAAAGATTGTTTTCTTATTCAGTTTGTTTGGCAAAGATATGACGTCTGCTACGAGTATTTTGAGCATATTAGGCGTAGCCTTTTTAGTTGGAGCCGTAATGGGAGCGATTCCTGGAGGCGGTATGATTGGCGAAATGTTAATCATTACAATTTACGGATTTTCTCCAGAAGTCCTGCCTATTATTGCGGTCATTTCAACGATTATTGACGCCCCTGCTACGCTCTTAAACAGTACGGGAAATACAGTAACAGCGATGCTTGTTACAAGGTTTACAGAAGGAAAAGACTGGATTAACAAAATTATCACCACCGATAAAGTCGCCTAGCAAAAAAGCAAAGGGAACAGTCTTAGTGACTCTCCCTTTGTTTTTTTCGTGTGCAGTAATATAGCAGTGCATAAAGTCTGTAAATATACACATTCTATAGGTATGTTTCATAACCGGACTGGAGGTGTCGTCTAATGAGTAACGCTGCAGGAGGTTCAAAAAAGAATCAACCGAATGATGCCAATCACGTAAGCGCAGAAACAAAAGCTCATCAAAAACGTCTCACTGAGCAAAACAAACAAGAGCATCAGGCTGAAGAGCGAAAATAAAATGACGTTAAAGAACGTGTGGCACAGGCCCTGCGTTCTTTGGCGTCATTTTATTTTTAGAGGGAGCTTCATAGCGCCGCTCGTTATAGGTCTATCGTACAACCTCCTTTCAAACTTTTACATATTCTATTAATAGGTTTGTAAAAGGAGGAATGATATGATGTTTTCTTGGCTAGAGATTACAGCCGCAGCCTTTGGACTTTCAGTTATTTTGATAAGTCTTGCATTTTTGCCCGAACGTAGATGCAAAAATCTTTATATTCCCCATCAGCTAATAGCAAAATCTAGGTTTCTCTATAAAAAGATTATTCGTTTTATCAATCAACTTCGACAGAAACTTTAGTTTATTTTTTTCCCTGTTTTATTCATTGAATAAATTCTCCCTTTTTAATCAGCGCATTTACAGTAAATAATTTAATAGGTAAAATAAAGAATAAAGAAAAAGGATAAGCAGTTTGCAGAAATGGAGTTTCACATGGAAATCAGAGACTTAGAATACTTTATAGAGGTAGCCAATCATAAAAATTTTACAAAGGCAGCGCTACAAGTTCATTTGTCACAAACGGCTTTAAGTAAAGCCGTCAAAAAAGTAGAAAATGAACTAGGATTTGAGCTTCTTGATCGTTCGACGAGAGAATTAAAGCTGACTGATGCAGGAGAAGTTGTGTATCACCAGGCAACTAAAGCTCTGTCGGTGTTAAAAGACATGCCTCACTTGTTGGGAGATTTAATGAACTTGCAAACCGGGCAAATCAAGATGGGAGTCCCTCCGCTCATCGGGACCTTGTTTTTCCCGAAGATTGCAAAAGCATTTAATAAACAATACCCTAAAGTATCTCTAGAGCTTATTGAATTTGGAGCAAAAAAAATTGAAGCGCTTGTGGAAGAGGCTGGTGTAGATATGGGGATTGTTATGCTTCCTCTCACAAGCGGTCATGATGGGCATTTTCACGTATACCCTTTCGTTAAGGAAAGGTTCCTTTTATACGCCCATAAAAACCATCCTTTAGCGAAACGTTCTTCCGTCTGGATGAAAGAATTGGAACATGAAAAATTCATTATGTTCAGTGAAGAATTTACGCTGCACGACCGGTTAATCCAAGATGCTTTAAAATCAAGCTTTGTGCCTTCAATAGCGTATACAAGCTCTCAATGGGATTTAATCATTGAATTAACAGCGGCAGAACTTGGTATTGCTATTTTACCGGAATCGCTTTATGTCAAAGTGAAAGATCCCAATATTATTACCGTACCTATTGCACATCCTGAAATGATGTGGGAGCTTGGAATTATTCTGTTAAAAGAACGTTACAGTTCATTTGCTGTACGAGAATTAATTAGTTTTTTAACCGAAAAACAAATAACAAATAAGTTGGACGCAAATTAAATAGAGGCTGGGAGATAACGACATCAATCCACTCTAAAGACGAACGGATTGGATACATGATCTGAACAGCTAAAAACGAATACATGCATGAAATCTACGTTTACTATCACCGTAAAAAAAACCCAACGATGAATCGAGATTCTCCATCAAGAATTTGAATTCATCGTTCGGATTTTCCTTCAACAAAACTACTTTTGTCCCAACCTCTTTATATGTAACACGAGTTCTATCATTCAACAATTCCTAAAATAAAGCCATCATACCCTTTGCTCCCAACGGTTTGTATAGCCGTGGCACTGATTCGTTTTTCTTGAGCCAGAGCATTCATAAATTGGCGAATTCCTTTTACATTTTCATCTTCACTTTCTGCATTCACCACATGCCCTTGACGAACAACATTATCACAAATAATCAGACTTCCTTTTTTCGATAATTCTAGAGCCCACTTTAAGTAATTTGGGTTATTCGGCTTGTCAGCATCAATAAAGATAAGATCAAAAGGATCTGTTCCCTTATCCTTTAATACAGCTAATGTATCAAGCCCGGGGCCGACAATGACTTCTACTAAGTGGCTTACTCCCGCTCTTTTTAAATTAGCTCTTGCAACTTCTGCATGCTGAGCGCTTAATTCGAGCGTAATTAGCTGTCCGTCTTTGGGAAGAGCTCTAGCTAGCCAAATCGTGCTGTACCCTCCAAGAGTACCAATTTCTAAAATGCGTTTAGCTCCTTTTAGTGAAGCTAACAAATGCAGAAACTTTCCTTGACTAGGCGAGACGTCGATAGCAGGTAGTCCAGCCTTTTGATTTGCCTTCAATACCTCCTCAAGAATGGGGTCAGGTTGTATAAGCTTATTATTCATATAAAGATCCACTTCATTCCAAATTTCATATATAGACATTTCCATACTCCTCCACATAAGTCATAAAAGCTTTATTATTATTTAAAAGATACGAATATGTTTTTCTCATATCCAGCTTGTTGCCGTAATCGTTCGTATTATGAATGTGTTCTAGCTCTCTAATAAACTATCCTGCTCGCTCTTAAAAAGAATTGTTATATGTCCATAAAAAAGAGACCTTCAGAGAGGTCTTTTTTATCTTTAAATAATCGTAACTTTACTAAGATCTATCTTGGCACTTTTTAAAAAGTTATATGTCAATTTATCCATTTTTGCACCTTCAAAATCGGATTTCTTTAAATCTGATCCTCGAAACTGTACATTTAGCAAAGTTGCGTTGCGAAATGAGGATTTTTTTAATGATGTTCCTTCAAAGATTGTTCCGTTAAATGTTTCTTCGTCAAACACAATCTCTGTTAAATTACATTGCTTAAAGTACGTATTGTCATAGATACAATCTTTAAAACTAGCCTGTTTAAAATTTGCCCATTTAAACTGTACGCCTGTCAAATTAACGTGATGAAATATCGCTTTCGTTAAATTACTGCTTTTAAACATGCTTTCTGTAAGGTCTGCGTAGCTAAAATCAGATTCGTTCAAATTACTTGCATTAAATTTCCCTTTATACACCGATACAGAACGAAAATCAGATTTTGTAAGCTCAGTCTTTGAAAAATCCATAGGAACGGTTTGCTTCAATTCCTTTGTGGCTACATTCATTGATTCAATCAGTTCAGTGATATCACCAATAGAATTGATTGTCATATGATAAGCCTGTTCCTCACTGTGTCCGTCTTCTTTGTAGTCTGTAAACTTTTCCTGCAAATTCTGAGATAGTTCTTCTTCTAAATCTTGAACGTTTTTTACATCCTGATAAGGAGCAAAAATGTTATGCACATGATTTTTTATTCTTTCGTTCATTTATAACATCCTTTCTTACAGCAACAAATCAATAATTTTTTTCGCTTGCTCCCAGTTTTCTTTGTTTTGTTTATATACGCTTTTTCCTTGTTCTGTAATTTTATAGTATTTTCTGCGACCGCCTTGTACGGCATCTCCCCAGTAAGAAAGAATATGTTCATCCTTTTCCAGACGCTTCAAGCTTGAATACATTGTGGCTTCTTTTAATTCATACTGCTCTTTAGAGCGGGTATAAATAAGCTTACTAATTTCATAACCATACTTATCGCCGCTGAGAAGTAATTTTAGAATCATTGTATCTGTATGTCCCCGAAGTAAATCTGAAGACATTTTTGCATAAACCAAAGTATCACCTCTTTATGTATAATTTAAATCATATTACTATGACAGTCAAGGTATTATATTTAATAAACTACTCTAATTTATAATTGCTCATACATGCAAGCAGCTCAATCCGTAAAAAATAGCCGGTACGTTTCTGCCGGCTATTTTTTAGAAGACATCTTATTATCCGTTATGACTGAATTTAAATACTATAGGTGTACGTTCTGTTTCTATTTTCCAAATCATGTGATGATATCCTTTGCTCCAGTAATCTTTTACTAGATAATGTGGTTCTCCAAATGTTTTTTTCCATACGTTCTGAGCATTCTTGTATCCGCTGTCCAAACAGATTTTTTTAATTTCTCTGCTTTGAAGCGTAAGCAGCATAATATGTACAAGCAGTGTTCCTACCCCGTTTCTTTGGTATTTTGGATGAACAAAAACTGTGCCGATTTCAATCCATCCTTGCAGCTTCCCTTTTGTACACGCCGTAATTAATTCACTAACAGGACCATATTCAATACAGCCAATAATTTTATTGGTACACGTATCTATTCCGAGCCAAAAGAATCGATGTTTTCCACCGCTATCAAGGTCACTTTTTAAATATTGTTCTTTACTTTCAATTTCTATTTGTATATCGTTCACCATTTCAGATAGACCCTCTTTATGAAAGGTATCTGTGATTACTTCATTAAAAAGCTCGTGGAGTTCTGCGCGGTCTTCTATTTTTGGTCTTCTTATTTCAATATGATGCAATGTTCATTCCTCCTTGTTATTTCACTGCAGAATATGAAGCTTTACTATTATTATTTATTATTTATCAATCTATGTTGATAATCCTTTTCTCTTTCTACTGTTTTTCCAACAAAAAAGCACGAGAAACTTTGAGTTCTCGTACTTTTTTATAATATGGATTCTACTTTTCTATTGGAAGCTGTTAATACGGATTCACAAAGCTCTGTATTTTACATACGAAATCAGAAAGATCCTCCTTTATTTCTTTATCCTCTGTTTTCTCTATTTGCTCCTGTATGGCGTCAATCATTAAACGTGCTTTTTTAGGATCTATAGATGCCTGTTGACTGCTATTGTTTGATAAACTCTTCAAAATTTGATTAGTCATTTTATTTTTATCATGAATATAAAATAACATTTGAGGAACTTGATTAATTAAGAGATTTACGTATCTGCGAAACTCCTCTATCTCATATAATTCTCTTGAATTACTTTTAAAGCCATCAACGGAAAGCATAAGACTTTGATAGCCTTTATCACTGCGTTGATTAAGTGCTTTAATGACTTTTAAAAACCGATCGAACTTTAGATAACGTATTTCTTCTTTCTTTAATTCTAAAAATTCAATTTCTCCTTTTTCCAAAAAGGGATCTTTGATAAGACTATTATCATTCATATACATTCTCTCCCTACTAATTTATTAGTTGCAGAGCTTGTTTTGAATTCATTTGTCTATCGTTTTAGTAATTGTTTACCTCTTTTAGGGCCATTTTAAAACCTTTATTTGTAAAACGCTTACATAAATGTTCTCGATTGCCTGTTGCGTTGAGGGCACCCTGCTTATTATCTAATAAATGACGAATGAAAAAGAGCTCCTTTACAGAAGCTCTTTTTTTAAAATTATAGGGATGCTGATAACTTTATATTTTATTTGCTTCTTTTAATACCGCTAACAAATATTCCCATGTCTTAATAGTAGACGGAATGCTCAGATGTTCATCAGGTGTATGAACGTCGTACATATCGGGTCCAAGCGAAATGGCGTCTAATCCAGGGATTTTTTCTAGGAAAATACCGCATTCAATTCCAGCATGGATAGCGATGATCTCCGCCTCTTCTCCATACTTTTTTTTGTAAACCTTTTTACATAATTCACGAATTTTTGAATCTCCGTTGTACGCCCATTCAGGATAATTACCTTTTGTTTCAACTGTTCCTTCGACCATCTGAGCAAGTATGCGCACTTGGCTTACTATTTTTTCTTTTAAGCTTTTTACCGAGCTGCGAATTTCATTTTGAAAAACCACTTCAGATTCTGTCGTCATGATCACACCTAAGTTGGTGGAAGATTCTACCAATCCTTCGATATTCATGCTCATGCTTTGAACGCCGTTTGGTGTTAGCATAATGGCTTGTACAATTCGTTCTGTTGTTTCTTTTGTAAAACATTTCTTAACGGAAGAAGATTTGTTCATTTTCACATACACACTAGGATCAGCCGCTTGTAATTCGTTCTTTACTATTTCGTTCCACTCACGAACCTTATTTTCGAGCTTTCCTACCTCAGAAGGCTCCATCGTTAGAATTGCTTCTGATTCACGGGGAATCGCATTTGATTTTAATCCTCCGCTAATGCTGCTTAAAGAATAGGGAAGCTCTTGCTGTAAATCGTGTAAAATTCTCCCTAGCAATTTATTAGCATTTCCTCTTTCTTTATCAATTTCCATTCCGGAATGTCCCCCGCGCAATCCACCGATGCTTAAGCTGTATGTTTCTGACTTATCGGAAGACAGCTCCCAGTTTACAGGAATACGAAGCACACCTTTTACCCCGCCTGCGCTGCTCACAAGCAGCTTTCCATCTTCTTCTGTATCAAGATTAATAAAGACTTTCCCTTCAAAGTGAGCTGGATTTACAGCAATAGCTCCGCCCATAGTTGTTTCTTCTTCAGTAGTAATGACTACTTCAAGAGAGGGGTGAGCTATATTTTGAGCATCTAGTAAAGCCAGTGCATATGCAACTGCAATCCCGTTGTCAGCTCCCAGCGTAGTACCATCTGCATAAAGCATATCTTCCACAATTCGCAGTTGAAGCGGATCTTTTTCGAAATCATGGACAGTTCCTTTATTTAACTCGCATACCATGTCCATATGTCCTTGCAAAATGATGGCTGGAGCATGTTCATATCCTTTAGCTGCCGGCTTTTTAATGATTACATTTAAAGCTTCGTCTTGTATAACCTCAAGGCTTCTTTCTCTTGCAAAAGAAACTAAATAGTTACTAATTTCTTTTTCATTTCCAGATCCTCTAGGAATAGCTGAGATTTCGTTAAAGAAATAAAAAACCGGATGTTTAATTAATTCATTTACTGTTTGCACCATATGTATCATCCCTTCTAATCTGTACGCTCTTTTATCATACTATTTATCTTTACAGTAGAAATAGCATATGAGGCTTTTTTTATGTATAGCCTAGTTATATTCTAACGTTGATTAACTCAATAGAATAGATATAACCTAAAAAAGCATAAATGAGCCCGTTGGACTCATTTATGCTTTTAATGATTTATTCTATTCCTTTTAGTACATATACATAATGGATTATTTCACAACACAACAAGTTTACACCCGTTGGTTTTATAAGTAAATTGAATAAAAGGAACCAAAACTATGAATAAAAGTCGTAGTTTATTTAAAAATTTAAACTCAATTATTTTTTTCCTATAATTTTATTTTGAGTAGAACCTATAAAGTACACTTCTTTCCTTTTTCCTTGTCCAAGCTAAGTTTTTTTCTGTCATACCCCGTACTTTTCCTTTATTTTCTTTTCTCTTATAAGTTTTTCTGAACATATAGGTGGGTATTTGAATGTTATGACACAGAAAAAGAGGCGATCTTATGCTACACTTCATAACAGACTTACTGAAACAATTTGGAATTTGGGGACTTTTAAGCGGACTGGCCATTGAGGCTTCCTCCCTGCCGTTTCCTGGTTCTCTTCTCACCCTTACCTACGGATACTTATTAAACATGCACATAGTGAAATTATTATTAATCGCTCTTGCAGGAAGCGCCGTTTATACAGCTTTTAGCTTTATACCGTATGGGATAGGCTATAAATTAGAAGATAAAGTAAAGAAAAAATTATCAAAAAAGAAAAAAGCGTTTGAGAAATCACAAAAATGGTTTAAAAAATGCGGATTATGGAGTATTGCGATTGCTCGTCCTTTAGGGCTCGGCAACTACATTTCCTACCTTTCAGGGCTATCTAAAGTGAAACCTATGCCGTTTGCTCTGCTCACATTTCTTGGTATTTTTCCTTTGAATATTGCCATGCTTTGGCTAGGACAAATCGGAAACTTTAAGTCCATTCAATCTTTTATCTCAGATGCACAAACTTATATTCTAATTGCAGCGGTAGTGGCTGTATGCGGATTTTTAATTTATAAGTTCTATTTTAAAAAAAGCAGCTGCAGCGAACAGTCTAGTTCGACTTAAGAGTATAAAAAAAGACCCCGAGGGGTCTTTTTTTATTAAATGGAAATAACGCCTAAAATTAATGCAGCTAGTGTCATCACCGCCGTAGTCCCTAGCGCCCACTTAATTAAAAATCGTTGCAAATCACTAAATTCAATTCCTACCATTCCAATTAATAAGTGAGCTGCTGCTACCAAGGGACTTATCACGTGAACAGGTTGTCCTAAGATAGCAGCTCTTCCAATTTCAGCTGCGCTAATCCCATAACTTTCGGCAGCTTGAGCAATAATCGGCAATACACCAAAATAAAAAGCATTATTAGACATAAAAAATGTAAATGGTGCACTTAAAAATGCTACTACAACTGGCAAAAAAGGGCCCATTGCATCTGGGATTATGCCTATAAGCGTATTGGCCATAGCATCAATCATCTTTGTTCCAGACATAATTCCTGTAAAAATACCTGCTGCAATAACAATTGAAACGACGGCTACCGCATTATTCGCATGAGATGAAATTCGCTGCTGTTGATCTTTGATGTTTGGATAATTTATTAATAATGCAATAGCGAACGCTACCATGAACAAAAGCATCAGCGACATAAAGTCCATAATTAAGCACACCATAAGACTAACGGTAAGTAGAAAATTAAACCATACTAACTTAGGACGTCGATAGTCTGAATGTTGCACTGTTCCCTCTACTTCATGTGCATGTGCAATTTCATTTGCCGAATGTTTAATATTGATAACTCCTAACCTTTTTCTCTCCCTTCTTCCAAGGACAAAAGAAACAATCAGCACCCATAGAAGTCCAAAACCCATTACAGGTATTAAAGGTAAAAACAACTGAGACGAATCTAAATTTAATGAACTCATAGCCATAGCAGAAGCACCTCCCCAGGGAGTCATATTCATAACTCCCATAGATAGCATCGCAACTCCTGCAAGGATAAGTGGATTCATTTCTAAGCGTTTATATAGCGGAAGCAAAGAAGAAACCGTTATCATATATGTAGTAGTTCCATCCCCATCTAAAGCAACCATCATTGAAAGCACAGCAGTTCCTACAACGATTTTTAGAGGATCTCCTTTTACAACCTTTAAAATGAATGAAACAAGAGGGTCAAACAATCCTGAATCAATCATTAACCCAAAATATAAAATAGCAAATAAAATCATAATAGCTGTAGGCGCAATGTCTTTTACACCCTCTAGCATCATAGGTCCCATTCCACTAGCAAAACCGCCTATTAAACCAAATATAATTGGAATAGTGATAAGAGCAACCATTGGGGTAAGTCGCTTTGACATGATTAAATACATGAACACTGCAACCATTAAAAAGCCTAATAAAGAAAGCATAGATATTTTTCCTCCTTTTTGATAACGTTTTCATTTTTATTTGCTGCACGTTACTAAAAAGGTATCACTTGTTGAAGCAGGTTCATAGATAACCAACATAAGTTTAATATCTTTTATAAAAGTAATTTTTTTCATTTTTTTCATGCATCATCTCTACGTAAAAACGAGATAGCGGATAAAAAACCGCTATCTCGTTTTTATGAAAGATTCGTTACTCGATATTTCCGTTCAGGCCTCCCTACACTTCCATACACTATTTCCACCTGCATTTCCTTACACGATACTAAATACTCTAAATACCTTCTCATTGTTGAATAACTGATACCCACTAATTGAGCAAACTCATCTACATTCAAGCTTTCCTGAACTTTGCAAACTTTATCTCTTACTAAACGAAGAGTATGTTTATCAATACCTTTAGGAAATTCTTTTACTGCAGCCGCTGATTGATTGCGTCGATTATAATGTGTTCTAAATAAATGGTCTATTTTGTCTTGGTTAATCATTTTATTTTCAGTTAATTCTATTCTCGTAGACTGATAATGTTTTAAGGTAGATAAAAATTTATCAATAATTACAGGTTTCACCAAATAACCAAATGCTCCGCCTCTTATTGCTTCTCCTACTGTTTCAACATCATTGGCTGCCGTTATTAAAATAATGTCGATCCCTCGATAGTTCTTTCTAATTTCCCATAGCAGTTCCACTCCATTGATATCCGGCAAAAAGACATCTAATAAAATTAATTGCGGCGTAAATATTGTTAGTAATTCTAAAGCCTGTTCTCCAGATCCTGCTGTCGCAACAATAGAGAAATGTTCTAATTTCTTAGTAAACTGCTCATAAATTTGTGCAGCTGTAGAATCATCTTCTATAATCATGACATTAATTTGATTTTCAGTCATATCGATTCTTCCTTTTCGTTATTTAATAGTTTTGGGATAACTAATGTGAACCTTGCCCCTTGTAACATGCTTTTGCCTATGTACAGTTCGCCTTTAAGCAACTCTACGGATCTTTTAACAATGGTCAATCCAATCCCGTGATTTTCACCTTTTTTCGTCGTATAACCGTCTATAAAAATCATATTTTCTACTTCTTTTGATATCCCTTGTCCGTCGTCTTCAACTTCAAAAATCAGGTCGTTTCCTACATCTGTAAAAGATACCAATACGTGACCTTTATGTTCTCGTACAGCCTCGAGGGCATTATCAATTAAATTCCCCAAGATGGAAACAACGTTTTTTGCATCTTCGATATCTAAAGTACTAGTTAAGTTACTATCTTGATCAATTTCTAAAGTGACGTCTAATTCTTTCGAGCGATTGATTTTCCCAAGTAAGCAGGCAGCAATCAAAGGATCCTTCACAGAAGACATTAAAAAAGAAATAATATCTTGGCGTTCCTTTACCTCTGATGAAATCATTTGCATGACATGCTCATATTTCTTTAACCTTAATAACCCGTAAATCACGTTCAGCTTATTTAAAAATTCGTGATTTTGAGCGCGTAAATTATCAGAGAACATTTTAATTTTAGAAAGCTCTTCAGTCAATTCTTCAATTTGTGATAAAGTTCTTATGGTAAGAACGATACCTTGCACTTCTTTTTTTCTTACAATAGGAGATAAATCTAAAATATACTGCTGACCATCTAGTAGAAGAGATTGGTTAGAATATACGCATTGCTCTTCTATTGCTTGATCAATTAGCTGTCCTAAACGGACGTTCTTTATCTCTCCTCCTATTGCTAAATGAAGGTTATCAAAGAGCTCTCTAGCCCTTCTATTCATCGACGTTACATATTTTTCGACATTTACAGTAACAGTAGCATCTCGAATAGATTCAAGGGTAGCCTCTTTTTCTTCAAAAAGAAAGGAAATTTCCTCTGGTTCCAGTCCAAATATTAGTCGTTTTACCCGCCTTGCAATAAAGAAAGCTCCAAATGCTCCAATAAGAAAAGGAATACAGGACAATTTAATAATTTTTATTCTATAATCATTAATCTGTTTTTCTATATTGCTTACAAGAAACCCTACCGAAGAAACACCTATTACGTTTCCTTGGTTATCCCATATGGGGGTTTTGGCTTTAATTGCAAATCCTGAAACTCCTTTTCCTTTATAAATAATGGATTGATGCTTCTTTAAAGAAGCATCATTGCTTGTTTTGGTATGTTTTCCGATGTAACTACTATTGGGATGAGAATAGCGTATTCCTTTATCATTAGCGATGGTGACGTAATCTGCCCCTGTGGTTTTTCTTATTTTTTCAGCAACAGGCTGGATGTGCTCAGAAGGATTTTTCTTCTTAAAAGCTTTTACAATAATTTTATCTTCAGAAGCTAATTTTGCTACTGTCATAGCTTGATTACCTACATATTTTTCGACAATTTCATCTACCATTGCAGAAAATAAAATGCATACAAGGACGGTACTAACAAGAATAACTATCGTGATGAGTAATGTAATTTGGGCAAGTAAGCTAGGTCTTCTATTGACATAAAGAGAGCGCATACATTCCTCCTTTTAAGGAATTAATAATGAAATAAAATACCGCCTTTTGTTTTAAGTTTAGCATAAAAAAAAGAAAGTTTAGCACGAAACTTCAAATGTTTATAATCAGACTTATAAAGGGAAAAACAAATCGAATAAACGCTTGACTTAAAGTATACTTTAACACTTATAATCAATTCGAAAACATCGAAAATGGAGGAATCAACGTGAAATATACAGTAATCACCGGCGCAAGTTCAGGAATTGGATATGAAACTGCTTTAGCTTTCGCAGCGCGCGGAAAAAACCTTATATTAGCTGCACGTAGAGAGGACAAGCTGGATGAGTTAAAAGGAAAGATTGAAGAACTGAACCAAGATGTAAATGTTATTATCCAGTCGGTTGATTTATCCGTGGCAGAAAATGCTCACACGTTTTATGAATCGCTTAAAGAATATGAGTTAGAAACATGGATTAACAATGCTGGATTCGGAAATTTTGCTTCTGTTGGTGAACAAAAATTAACTAAAATTGAAACAATGCTCCATTTAAATATCGAAGCCTTAACCATTCTTTCATCTCTATTTGTAAGAGACTATGAAAACGTTGAAGGTACACAGCTTATTAATGTCTCTTCTGGAGGCGGCTACACCATTGTTGCTGATGCAGTCACTTATTGCGCAACAAAATTCTACGTAAGTGCATTTACAGAAGGTCTTTCTCAAGAATTAAAAGGAAGAGGATCAAAAATGCAGGCTAAAGTTCTAGCTCCGGCAGCTACTGAAACAGAATTTGCACAGCGTTCGATGGATATGAGTGATTTTGAATACGAAGGACGAGTACCTAAGTTTCATACGTCAAAAGAAATGGCTGCTTTTATGCTGGACCTTTATGATAGCAATAAAACTGTAGGACTTGTAGATGGAGTGACTTACGAATTTCAATTAAAAGATCCTATCTATCCATATGCAGAAAGAGCAACAAGCTCAGATTCGTAATGCAGAAAGAGCAACAAGCTCAGATTCGTAAACAGAGAAGCACCCTTTTAGGGGTGCTTTTTTATGGACTCTTAAATGGCTATCTTGTTTATGTGATAAAAGTCCTTGAAGGTAGTCGTATTCAAATCCCACTTATACTTTCACTCTTTATTTCCTGATTTTTGTTTCACTTTTTGCACATACTAACCAAACGGAGGTGACGAAAATGGGTACAAAAAAATCTGCTAACCGAGGTCAAGTAGCTCCTGGTGTTAACCCTCAAGGACACGGAAAAGCTGTTGAATTTTCAACAGAACCAAAAAGTGAACTTGAAAACAAAGCAAAAAAATCAAATACGAAAATTTAATTAAAAAGGAGAAGATGGCTCTTCTCCTTTTCCACCTCTGAACTACTTTTCCCAAATACACTTCACAGGTCGTTTACTTCTTTCTGCCTCTTATAAAGTTGTATCAATGGTATAAAAAAGTATACTATACAACAAAAATGTGCGTACTTGTTAGGATGAATTATATGATTTATGATAAATCTGCAAACGGATTTTATAGCAAATTGTATGTTAACTAGCTGTTAGTTGTAAGCTATACAGGTTATAGGATACTCTAAACAGTTCATTACTAAATATTTTTATAGAAAGGTTGTTTACACATGAACAATACAGATAAAAAACAAGAAATTTTAGACGCATTTAACTTTCGTCACGCTACAAAAGAGTTTGACCCAACAAAAAAAATTCCCGATGAAGATTTCCAATTCATTTTAGAAACGGGGCGCCTATCTCCAAGCTCAGTAGGTTATGAGCCGTGGAAATTTTTAGTCGTTGAAAATAAAGATTTAAAAGAAAAATTAAAAGCTGTTTCTTGGGGAGCACAAGGCCAAATTCCTACAGCAAGTCATTTTGTTATTATTCTTTCTCGCACAGACGCAAGATATGACTCTGAATATGTGTTGAATCTTCAGAAAAACGTAAAAGAAATGCCGGATGATGTATTAGAGACATTAATGCCACGTTATAAAGATTTCCAAGAAAATGATTTTCACTTGTTCGAAAGCAAGCGAGCGCTATTTGATTGGGCGAGCAAACAATCTTATATTGCACTAGCTAATATGATGACATCAGCTGCTCAAATTGGCATTGATTCTTGCCCAATTGAAGGATTTAACTATGACCAAGTACATGAAATTCTAAAAGAAGAAGGATTACTAGAAGACGGTAAGTTTGATATTTCCGTTATGGTTGCGTTCGGCTACCGAATTCATGAACCTAAGCGCGGAAAAACAAGAAGAAATATGGATCAAGTTGTACAGTGGATAAAATAATAACGAAAAAGAAGGGCTGACAGCAATGTTACCCCTTCTTTTTTATATCTTTATATGCTGTTATAAAGGCCGCAGGATCGGTTTGTATGGTATAAGCGAACATCCCTTGATTTGTATGTAAATATAAAAAGCCGCTGTCTTTTGAAACGCATTTGTAAGAGATGTCAAATACGTCATCAATGTGAAAGCGATCGTTTTGTGTCTCAATACTATCAGCGTATAAGCACATGTCTTTTGAATGCTGAATCGTCACCTTTTGTGTTCGTTTTATTTTTCTTTCAACGTATGTATAAGGAATCATAGAAATAATGCTCATAGCACCGCTCAATCCCCTTCCTCATGAATGTTTTTTCTTTAAAAGTCAAAACAACTTGTTAACAAAACTCTATCACTTACCAAAAAACAATTCCAGAAATACTCTTTCTGGAATTGTTTTTAAGATTGCTGCTCTTTATTTTCTTCATCGTTGCAAAAGTCGATATTACTGTTTGTCATAGAGGCAATGACAGGAGAGCCATTGCCAAACGAAAAACAAGCTCCTACCGATTTTGTATTTGCCGTGTGACTATTTTGTACAACACAGCCTACGCTTACGTTCGAATTGTCTTTTAACCCGTTAGTCACGATATTCTCAATGTTAATAATACAGCCCATTTTAACACCTCTTTCGTTTCTATTAACGTATGTCAGCTCTGCGTATATGTATAGGATGTTCGCCTATTAATGATAAGTTGTTTGCTGCAAAATAGAAAAAAAGAATCTTTGTATACCTTTTAAGCAGAGAAGACACTAAAATGATGTCTTCTCCTTAAGTGAATTTAACTTTTTACAGCTTTTTCCCAGTCTGATGCGAATTTTTCTATTCCTTGTTCTGTTAATGGGTGTTTTACTAGTTGTTCAATTACGGCATACGGAATGGTCGCAATATGAGCCCCAGCAAGAGCTACTCGTGTGACGTGATCCGGGTGTCTGACTGACGCTGCTATAATTTGTGAGTCAATGTGTTGAATTCGAAATAGCTCGGCAATTCGAGATACCAGATAAACACCATCTTCTGAAATATCATCTAAGCGTCCTAAAAATGGCGATACGTATGTGGCACCGGCACGGGCTGCTAGAAGCGCTTGATTCACTGTGAAAATTAACGTGACGTTTGTTTTTACGCCTTTTTTGGCTAGATAACGGGTTGCTTCCAATCCAGCAATGGTCATAGGAAGTTTAATCGTTATATTTTTGTCTCCTCCGTTAATTTTGATAAGCTCTTCTGCTTGAGCAATCATGTCATCTGCTGTTACTGTGTCGGGCGTGACTTCTGCCGAAACGGATTCTACTTCCGGGACGGTTTTTAAAATTTCTTCGATGCGATCTTCAAACTTTACACCTTCTTTAGCTACTAGCGAAGGGTTTGTGGTAACACCTGATAATACCCCAATTTTATATGCTTTTTTAATATCTTCCAGGTTAGCTGTATCAATAAAAAATTTCATCATGTATTCCTCCACTCGTTATATTAAAAGCAGCTTTTCAGGGGCATTTTTGCATGACTTTATGTTCAGATAGAATTGCCCTCTTCATATTGTCTTCATAAAATAAAATTTGTTTCCTTTCAAATGCTGTATGTTTTTCTCCAAGTTTTCCCTCCTTTAAACTCATCGGAATAACTTCTATTTTCATGTATCATACTAATGATGTTAAATAATCTCTCATATACTCAACTAAAAAACCTCCAGCATTTATGCTGAAGGTTGAGATACATTCCAATCTTACTTTTTTAGTCCTCTATAGCGAGCTGTTTTTAATTCTTGAACGTAGGGTTCAAAGTCCGGCATCTCTACAGCTCTCGCCAATTCGATTGCCTTTTCAATATCGTATGGAATACGCACAAATTGTATAGAAAAGGCTGAAGGACTTTCGCCTTGAGCCTTTCCTTCTAAGATAAGATAGGAAGCTTGTGGTAAATCAAGCGGGTTTCCTACACTTCCTACATTACATAGCGTTTTCCCTTTAATATGTTGAATAAATGCATTATGTACATCTCCGTAACAAATGACATCCGGCTCTCTTAATCCTTTTATATTTTCCGTATATTCCGTATTAGCAAATAGACTAAGACGCTTTTCAAGTGAATCCCAAGGTTGAATGCGGTCATAAAGACTTCTAGGTGAAGCGTGAAACATTCTAATTAATTTCCCGCTCATCATAAACTCAACAGAAAAAGGAAGTTCCTTTAAGTATGCTTCTTGGTTGGAACTTAACTTCTTCTGATGCCATTTTAATGCTTCAAATTCCGCAGGCTTTGTAATGAAATCATCCCAGTTACCCATTACTGTTACTTCACACTTTTCTTTTATGATATCAATCGCTTTACTTGAATCTGGTCCTTTTCCTACTAAATCACCTAGACAAATGATGCGATGGATATCTCGTTGTTGTATGTCAGCTAAAACTGCTTCTAATGCAGGGAGATTTCCGTGGATATCTGAAATAACAGCAATTTTGTCCATCGATTCCTCCACTCCTTTTTCATATGTATGTATTCAAGCCTTTCCTTTATTATAACATTTTATAATAAGACCGTTTACTAAAACGGGTCCTCTTCATTTAACAAACAACGGGATAATTCGAATGGATATAAAAGGGAGGAATAAGAAGTGGATTTTTATGGATCTAGAAGAAATCTACCTTATTTATTAACATAAAATAAAGGAGTACTGTAATATATTTATACGAGTACTCCTTTATTGGTAGTTAGGTAGTATAGAGAGTCGCCAGATACCTCATTTATCTTGCGACTTTTGATTTATAGCTTATTGAACACCAACTGCGTCGAATGACTTGCCTACTGAAATTACTTCTTGAGAGCCTGAACCGTATAGATCAGCAGCAGCTTGTACTAAACCTGCGCGCGCTTGGCTGAACGTTGTAGACTGAGTGAAGTATAGCGTATTGGCACGGTAATAAATTTTCCCTAGCTTATCTCCGCCGATGCCTGTTACAGTAACCCCGTAATGCGTTCCTCCGTTAGCTAGCAAGTAGGCAGCTTTGTTGATAATACCGCTGTTTGTATGAACTCCGCCGTTGTCACTAGAACCTGTATAGCGCTTTGAATAATGATCCGGATCTCCATATTTCGCTGGGTTGCTCATTGAACGAAGTGCATCGCCGCTTGTTCCAGGCGTATAAATATCTTCTCCAATTTCCCAATCTGGATTTCGGTTGTCATAGTATTCTACCAATGTTCCGAAAATATCAGAAATCGCTTCGTTTAATGCACCTGATTCATATTGATAGATTAAATTAGAACTTCTTTCTGTGACCGCATGCGTCAATTCATGTCCAATAACATCTAACCCTCCTGATAACGGAACAAAAGTAGTTCCATCTCCATCTCCATATACCATTTGAGAGCCATTCCAAAACGCATTGTTGTAGCCGCTGCTATAATGAACAGTCGATTTTAGCGGAGCTCCTGCATTGTCATAGGAGTTGCGGTTAAATTTGTTTTTATAATAATCATATGTCACGCCTGCATAATAGTGAGCATCTACTGCAGCTGCATCGCGGGTTGCATTGTACGTATTATCGGTATCTGCCCATAGCGTACCCGGAAGAGATGTACGATTTTTTGCATCGTACGTATAGATTGTAGCGCCTCTTGTATTATCTTGTAAGTAGTAAGTAGAACTAGATAACGTTGTCTTTAAGGATTTAGTATCTCCAAGCACTCCTTTACCTGAACCGATAGCATTTGTGCCTGTTACAGGTTTCGCTGCCGGCTTTGCCGCTTGCTTCACGTCAGCTTTTGGACCAGCTACGGAATCAATTGTATTGTACTTATCTAGCACTTTACCGTTAGTAGCATCAACAAAGTAATAATAGTTGCCTGGTTCAGGGCTTAAGAAATTTAAATTTACTACATAAGCATATGTGGTATCTGAACCATTTTGATAAACATACAGTTCAGATGAAGGAGATTTTTCATACGTCGGTTTAAAGCCTAAGTCTTTTTCAGCTGCTTGAATCGCTTTTTTGCTGTCAACTTGCTTTTGTTCTTTTAATTTTTCCTTTTTATCTAAATCAGGAGCTACTGTACCTGATACAACTTTTAAGGTTCCATCTTTCGCTACGTGTGCTAATTGAGTAGATCCCCAAACAGGAACATTATTATATACTTGCTGCAAGCGTACCACGGTTGCTTGTTCCACAGGATCTTTCACCACTTCTGTCACTTTAAATGAGTTTTGAGCATTTTCGTTTCCTAATTTATATTTGTCTTTATTTTTATTCATATAATGAAATACGACGTCTTGAGCCTTCTGTGATGACGGGCCTGAGAGCTTTCCAGAAATAAACTCAGGAGATTTAATTTCTTTGTTATACTTTTCAGTTGAAAGTACATTATTTGGCGCAGCGCTGCTCGTATGTGCAAAAGCAAATGATGAAGAAAGAATACCAACTGATAATAATACCTTTAAAGCCTGTTTTTTCTTTTTCATAGTTTTTTCTCCCTATCCCTAGTAAATTTAATTACCTCAATTTTTCTGTTAATTGTGATAATTAGCAACATTATAGCAACTAAAAATTACTACGTCTATATATTATTTTAATATTCCTATTATTATGAAAATTAGAAATAAAAACTCTGCAATAAGTCTTTTTTACCTATTTAAACTATATGAAAATCATTTATGTTGATTTTCATACAAATAAAATAATTCTTTTAGTCAGCTGATAAAAACTAGCGGGCCAGGTAGTGTTATTCGGTCTTTGTATTAGTTTTATTAAGCATTTTACAAAAATTACTTATAAGGAAAATTATAAATTTCAGACCATTTTTGCGACTTAAATATACTCTTCTTCTTCATTTTTTTATTTTTTTAATCTATTAATTAAATTTTTTATATGTTTTTTATGTACATGCACAACATTATTTTATTATAGTACTGTACTTCTCATGAACATAAAAAAGCACGAATCTACTAAACTCTTTGTAAATCCGTGCTTTTTCTGTTTATTTCAAGCATGTACAACCAACGATAACTAATAAAACAAATAGTACAACAATTAATGCAAAACCGCCACCGTAACTACCGTAGCCGCCGTAACCATAACCACCGCCGTAACCCCAGTTGCAAAATCCCATTTCACTTCACCTCCGTAGCCTGTTTACTCTATAGCATATGTACAGGCTAGAAAAAATGCTCGCCCATTTATCGCCCTTTTATGACGATAAAAAAGAGACTGAGACATAAAAATCACTCCACTCTAAAAACGAACAAATTGGATACAGGAGCTAGTATAGATTGCTTGTTACACGCTGTTGATTTCCGTGCAAGGCTTCGCTTTCTACAGGCGGCAGGCGAACCTCCTGTCTCTGGACCTGCGGGATCTCACCTATTATTCCACAGCAGTCTTTACCTTACCCTCTAATCAATAGCTAGAAGCAACTAATAAATGAAACCTACGTTCACCCTACCAACAAAAAGATCCGAACGATTCATCGTTCGGATCTTCCTTCAACTAAACTGTTTTTGTCACAGCCTCTTTTAAGATAACAAATATTAACTTATTTACTTTTAGAAGCTTGTTCTTTAAAGCGAAGTATGTAATACGGAACAATACAAATAACCGCCAAAACGAGAGCCGTTAAACTGACTATGCGGGGATTATTAAGCCCGAAAGAATAATCTCCAAAAGATGCTCCAATCGCAATAATAGCAAAAATAATATACAGAATACGAAATATGTTAATCCACTTTTTCTGTTTAATCGTAACCACTCCTTTGCTTATTTTACTCCAACATAGAATATTATAACTTTACTAAACAACTTGTTGCAAAATTTCTTCTGCCTTTAACTGATTACCTTTTATTCTAACGGTAAACAAATTTCCACATTCGTCCCTTTGTTTACTTCACTTTCAATACTAAGAGTTCCTTTATGCTGCTGGATAATATTAAAGCATATCATTAACCCTAACCCAATGCCGTCTTCTTTAATACTGTAAAATGGTTCACCTAAATGTTTGATACGATCTTTTGAAATTCCTACACCTTCATCAATAATTTGAATATGAAGGTGATTGCTGTCTTTTTGTCTCAGCTCAACTTTAATTTCTCCTCCGGAAGGCATTGCTTCAATCGCATTCTTAAGAATATTTATAAACACCTGTTTCATTTGATTGCTTTCACAATATACAAGAGGCATTTCTCCATATGGGTTAAGTTCAATAAAGATGTTTTTCATGGTTGCTTGAGGCTGTAGCAATAAAATTACTTGTTGAATTAACAGCTGCAAATCAATTGACTGAAATGTTACGGCCTGTGGTTTTGCCACTGACATGAATTCATCTGTAATCATTTCAATACGCTCAATTTCAGAGGATATAATGTTCATATAGGTTAACTCTTCTTTACTCGCTTTTTCAGTTAATAGCTGCATAAAGCCTTTGATGGCCGTTAAAGGATTTCTAATTTCATGAGCAATAGCTGTAGCAAGCTGACCAACCGCTGCTAATTTCTCAGATTTCTGCAGCAGCTCTTCTGTTTCTAGGTATTCTGTCCTGTCTCTCGAAACAATAAGAAGAACCTTTTTGTTTTCTATATTGAACAATTTCCCACTATATTCTAGTTTTTTTACTTCTCCAGACTTAAATGTAAACTGTGATTGCAGCGTGAAAGAAAGATTTCCTTGGCGAATTTCTTCAACCGTTTTTCGAACAATGTCAGAATCTCTAGGTATAATATCTTTGCATGGCATGGATAAAAGCTCTTCTCTCGTATACCAAAGCGCTTACAGCCAGCTTCATTTACTTCAATAAAACGAGAAGGAAAATGATTTGAACCTATTTCAAGTAAATAAATTGCGTCGTTTGCATATTCAAATAACGTGCGGTACTTTAACTCACTTTCCTTAAGCTTACGGTGCAGCAAGTCAAGCTCTTTTCTAGCTTTTTTAGCTTCAGATATATCCACACAAACTCCAGACAGACCTATTAACTCATCTTTGCCATTAAAAATTGGCGAAATAGTGATGCGAAGGTCTACTAAACTTCCATCTTTACGAGCTCTTACTACTTCTACTCGATTGATTGCCTCTTTTTCAGCAACCGTTTTTTTTATATTCTCATGTACGTCCTCACTAAAAGCCCCTGCTATTTCGTAATATTTTTTCCCAACTACTTCGTGGGCTTTCCAACCATATACTTTTTCGTAGGCTTCATTAACTCGCAAGATCCGTCCTTCTAAATCAGTTATAATCACCGCATCCATGTGATGATTAATAAAAGACTCCAGCTGTTCTTTTGTATACTCTAATTCTTTTTTCATTATTCTGACAAAAATAGAATCTTCTCTCTCCTGATATGAATCTGATGCAGCATAAGCAGCTTCTTCTGCTACAGCGTAAAATTTACGATAAAATTCTATCGTCGCTACGGCTACTCCCAGTCCGAGAATCCCGAACACTAAATATTCTATTTCGCTATAAAACGGCGACTGAATAGGTGTATTCCAGAAGTAATTTGTCAGTAAGACATGAACGATAAAATGAATAAAGAAACAAAGAAGAGATTGTCTTAATAAAGAAAACTGCTTTCTATATCGAATAAGAGGAAGGGAAAACAAAAAGGTAAAGATTAAAATTAAGGTAGTCAGTAACCAATGACTTTCTAAATAGATACTGCACATAGCCATACTAATACCCGCAATTGCACCGGCTCTATAACCAAAATATAGAATGGTCAAAATGAGGGGCAGAAATCGCAAATCATATGTAACCTCTTGATAGGTAACGCTATAAATCATGAGAATAGCAGAAACGATACTTGCATAAATACCGCTAACCAATTTGTATTTGTGGACTAGACGCTGCAGCAAAAATATCCGTATGGCAATCATAATGCTGACTAAAAATGAGAAAATACATAAGTTAACAAATAATCCGCTACTAATCACGCATTGTATTCCTCCTTTACTTGTACACAGTCATTAAAAAATTCCCTTATATAGAGAGTGTAACATGAATAGACGCAACTCTTTCTAAAATAATAAAAAAACTAGTCTCGCCCGAGGCAAGACTAGTTTTTTATTATCTATGTTGGTCTTGATACATAGGTCCTTCTGAAATCATATTACTTTCAGAAACGTACGTAGGATCTGAATGAGCATCTTTATTTAGGCTAGCATTTACCTGCTGTTTCTTAGATAAACTTGAAAATTTGACTTTAGCACTTCGAACAAGCCCTTTTACTTTTCGACGTTTTGCAGCATCACTTAATATATAAGACGTAATGCCGACTCCTACCGTTGATAGCGTAATACCTGAGATCAATGCTTTTTGTTTTCGTTTTTTCATAATAGCTCCTTCCTTGTACCTTTTTGAATCTTACAATAACTTTTCCCTCTCAGGTACTCTCTCAAACCCAATTATTCAGATTATTCACTTCTTTAACAAGACGCTGAAGCGTGTCTGCTCCTGCTACTCCATCCGAAAAAAGGCCATATTGATTCTGGAATGTTTCCACTGCAGCGATTAATTCATCTCCGTAAAAACCGTCTGCTCCAAACTTCGGAAGAGAAAAACCTAGCGCAAGTAAGTTTTGCTGAATTTGTTTGACTCCTAACCCTCTATCACCTTTGGAATAGACAAAGGGTCCTTTTGCATTATTCGTCATAGAGAGATTTGTTGTGACTTCTTTAAAAAATGAGCAGTCCATTTCATTTATATCCACATTTGTAGAAATTCCTTTTACTCTGCCAGAATCCGTATACTGAAACATTGCCCATCGCTGCCATTGACTTAGCTCACCAGGGTGCTGCATACCCCCTTGTCTGTTGTTTGCGCTATATCTTGCTACCCACAAAGGATACTTACTTATTTCGTTTGTAAAAAAAGTTTTAGCAAAATGATAGTTCGTATATACGATAGGCTTAATCCCTGTTGTTTGGTGAACATGCTCGAGCCAGCTTGCGGCAAAGCGAGAAACAAATTCTTTGGATTTTTTCTTATCTTCTTCTAGATCCAAACACGGCGGAAGGTCTAGTTTCATTTGTCCAAGCTGAGCAATAAAAAAAGCAGCTTCTTTCTCCGGGCTGTTTGTGCAGTGAGCATAATGATAAAAGCCTACTCTCAAGCCCGCATTTTTAGCACCTACATAATTTTCATAGCATTTAGGGTCTACAAAAGTTCCGCCTTCTGTTAATTTTATATACACCCCTTTTACTGAGGTGTTTTTTATTTCTTTCCAATTAATGATTCCTTGATGATGAGAAACGTCGAGAATAATAGGATTATTTGAATGTCGCCTTTGCATAGTTTTCACCTCTTTTGCTAGCTTCCTTATGTATACGACGAATCTCTCAAAACCCCTGTTTTTTCCGGATCCTGATATTCTTTTATAACGATGTGTAAAACGTTGCTCATTTGAATAGCTAAATAAGCTTCGTGTTTTTTGTCATAATAACGATACCATCCCTGCGTATGAATAATAGATTCCTCAAGCTTTTTTACATTTTCTGATTCAACCAATGTACTGATTGATTTTTCATTTCCAAAATAAAATTTCACTTCGTACGTCACTTGAATCCCTCCTTTATAAAAATGTAAATACCCTACTTTTATGTACTTGAATCTAGTACATAAGAGTAGGGTAAAATTTCTTTTAATCCGCATTTTCTTTTTATATGTTTATTTAGAACAATGTTTATTTTATTAAAAAGAAGCCAAGCATTCTAAGCTGCTTGGCTTCTTTTTTTATTTTGATGGATGAATCATGTTAGCAGGATTTACCCATTGCTCAAATTGTTCTTCAGTCAAAAGGCCTGTTTTGACCGCTGCTTCTTTTAATGTCGTACCTTCCTGATGAGCCAGCTTGGCGATTTTAGCCGCATTTTCATAACCTATGTGCGGGTTCAATGCTGTTACAAGCATAAGAGAATTTTCTAGATTATGCTGAATCTTTTCTTTGTTGGGTTCAATTCCTACTGCGCATTTATCGTTAAAAGCCTGCATAGAATCTGTCAGCAGTCTGACTGATTGTAAAAAATTATAAATAATAACCGGCTTAAATACATTTAATTCAAAGTTTCCTTGGCTAGCCGCAATGCCAATCGTCACGTCATTTCCTAACACTTGTGCAGAAACCATTGTTAGAGCTTCACTTTGAGTTGGATTTACTTTTCCAGGCATAATAGAACTTCCTGGTTCGTTAGCAGGAATCGTAATTTCACCTAATCCGCTCCGAGGACCGCTTGCCAGCCAGCGTACGTCATTGGCGATTTTCATTAAGTCAGCTGCTAAGGCTTTGAGTGCACCGTGGGCATAAACCACTTGATCGTGACTTGTTAATGCATGAAATTTATTAGGTGCTGAGATAAATGTTTTTCCAAGCGTGCTGCTGATTTCTTTCGCTACTTCATCTCCGAAATCAGGATGTGCATTTATCCCCGTCCCAACAGCTGTACCGCCAATAGCTAGCTCCTTCATATACTCTACGCTTTGTTTAATCATTTCTTCATTCTTTTCGAGCATATGATGCCACCCGCTAATTTCTTGTCCTAGTGTTAGCGGTGTAGCATCTTGTAAGTGGGTTCTTCCTATTTTAATAATATCTTTAAACTGCTCTTGCTTCGCAGCGAACGTTTCTTTTAATGTTTTTAAAGCAGGCAATAATTGATCTTCGACTTCTAGTACAGCTGCAATATGAAGAGCTGTAGGAAAAGTATCGTTAGAGCTTTGTGACATATTGACATCATCATTTGGATGGAGCGTTTCGTCGCCGTTTATTAGCTGGTTTCCTCGGTGGGAAATCACTTCATTTACATTCATGTTTGATTGCGTTCCGCTTCCTGTCTGCCATACGACTAAAGGGAAATGTTCATTCCATTTCCCTTCAATAATTTCGTTAGCAGCTTGCACGATGGCTTCCGATTTCCCTGCTGATAGTTTGCCTAGTTTATGATTGCTAATAGCCGCACTTTTCTTCAACACCGCAAAAGCGCGTATTACTTCAATCGGCATTTTTTCAATCCCTATTGGGAAATTCTCTTTACTTCTTTGCGTTTGTGCTCCCCATAGTTTATCTTCTGCCACTTTGATTTCTCCAATTGAATCTCTTTCGATACGATAGCTCATAGTTAGAACTCCTTTTCAATATTTTCTTTACCTATTAGTATTGATTATATGGATGAATTTCATGACATAATAACAATTATTCACTGTTGAAAATTCCCTTTTTTCTATTTTTTAAACGGGCTGAGCATATTTGATTATTTAGCTCATAGTTTATTTTGATTTTATGATACAAAAAAAGATCCGAAGAATACGCTCTTCAGATCTTTTTAATACGTCTATTTACTTATGAATCCATACAGCACCAGCTGAATTGTCTTTTGCTTCACCAATTACGTCTAATTTTAATCCGTTTTGAGGAAGCAAGCGGCCTGCATCTTTAATTCTTTCATCTAAATACGATTTTTTGTCGTTAAAGCTTGTGACGCCATTTGATTCTTTAGATGAAATCGTTCCCCACGTTTTATGAGAATATGACCAAGCAGGTGATTTATCAAATGAGAACGCCGCGTCTGCAATTTGATATCGGCTTGAATTTGCTGTAGTGCTAATACCATTCACATTAAAGTAAAGAACTTTATGAGCATGTGAATCAACTACACCAAGGAATCCTTCACCCGGATGTTGTCCTACCCAGTTATCAAGATAGCTTTCATCTGCGTACCAAAGCAGCATGCCTGTATTATATTTTGCACCGCGCGCGAATTGAAGTGCTTTATCACTGCCTGCATAGTTTCTCCACTCAAGGTAATAATAGTTATCTTTATAGTTGATGCCGTTTGTCTTTTCAAATCCATCTAACGTTACTTTTGGAGCTCCTTCAGCATCGTCTGTAAATACCGTTTTTCCATCTACTACTAAACTAGCATTATCAAGAGCGAATCCTTGAAGAGCAAGTCCGCCGTCCGTTACGTATTCAAATTGAAGCTTGATTTTTTTACCTTTAAACTGCGCTAAGTCATAACTTTTATCTTCCCATTTTCCGTTAGATGTTTCAGCAGAACCGTCTGCATTATTCGCTTTATCACCAATTGTATCTAAAAGAACTTTTGAACCGTCAGGAAGAATCGCATTTACATATAAGTAATCGTATTCTGCCTCTACTTCATAGAACGCTTTGTAATTGAATTTAGCTGTTTTTGCTGCTGTTAAATCAAACTCTGGCGTCGTCATCGTCGTATGCAGATCGTCTCCGCGTTTACTGTAGTAATAATTGCTTCCAAACTCTGGCTTAATCCCTTGAACAGCTTTTTTAGGTAAATTAATCTTCACAATACCCGGTCGTTTCGATTTTGTCACGCTTTGATCAACCACGCTCACAGAGCCCGATTTTGTAATGTTTTTGCTGTCTATTTGTTGAATATTTGCCCAGTTTCCACCCATATTTGCTTGGAAAAACTCTTTATTTTGCGGGGAGAAACTTGTCGGTTCTGTTCCAGCTACTTCACCGGCCCAGCTCCCTCCACTCATAATTGACCAAACGCCTACCGGCTCACCTTGACCCGTATACTGTGTATCATACTCATCCGGCAAACCTAAATCATGGCCAAATTCATGAGCAAAAACGCCAACTGCTCCGTCTTCTGGTTCAATTGTATAATCATAAGCAGCCATGTTTGTTCCAGGAACTTTATACACTTGTCCCAAAGTAGAGCGATGAGACCAGATAGCATCGTTTCCTAGTTTACCTCCACCTGCTTCTTGCCCAGTTCCAGCATGAATGACCATTAAGTGGTCCACTATGCCGTCAGGCTCATTTCGGTTGCCGTCTCCATCGATATCATATTGATCGAACTGATCATAATCTGAAAGATTAATGCCGCTTTTTGCTGCTGCAGCAAGCGCTTCTTTTACAAGATTACGAGGCCCTTTAGATCCAGGCGCATTATCGTTTCCTCCCGCTGGATTGTCTGCTCCGTATTCTTTTGCGTTTCCAGGTACAGTTAACCAGTCAGAAACCGTTCCATCTACCGTGTAACTACCTCCAGACTGTTCTTCGTAATATTGTTTAAACGTTTTAATTTTCTTACCATTAAATAACGTAAAGTCTTTCTTTCCAAACATTAATTGCTGATAGTGATTTCCATTAAAATCTTTTGCATACATGTAACCAGGTTCTTGAACGACATTGTTGTGCTTAAAGTCTGCGTACTCAACTAAAAGAACAAGAACTTTATCTTTTCTTACTTGTCCGTTATATTTTGCCTGAGCCGCAGGTTTAACGTTTACCCCGTTCCCCGAATTATTTCCTTGAGACTTAATATTAGCAAATTCGCCTCGTTGAAACTTTTCTTTTTGTTTTGTTTGCATTTCTTTCGCTTTTAAGTCAATTTTACTAGCTTTATGTCCCTTCATGCTTTCTTTATGTGCATCTTTTTTGTTTATGTAAGAAGTAACGGCTTTCTTCACTTCTTGCGGTGTTGCACTTTGAGAAATAACTCCTTGGTTTTTCAGTGCGTTAGCCAATCTCTCTTCCGGTACTGTATTCATATCAATTGGTGAACTCGGAAGTTCCTCCGATTGTGCGGTTTTAGCTGAAGCAGTACTTCCATTCATAAGTACTGGACCTACTCCGCTTAATGTAACAGTTGTGGCAAGAAAAGATGTCCCCAAAATCTTTTTCCAGCTTTTCAAGTAAACCCCTCCATTTTAGAATTTTCAAACTATTAGCAAGATTTATTTTATATTCTAAAACTAGGAAGGTCAACTACATTTTACTATATTATTAAAATTTTTTGATTCTAGTAGATAATGTAAAATAGTTTTATAGTATGTAACTAGTTTTCTTTGCCTGACAATTAAAATGTCTGATAAACCCTTCTTACATATGCAAATTCCATGCCAAATCGATAACCAAAACTAAAACTATATAAAGCGTATTTTTTTAGGGAATTAGAACCATCTTTTTCGTATTACTATTATATAAAAACAAAAAATTCCCCATTATGGATACATAAAGATAAAAAAATCACTTCTCGATAGACGAGAAGTGATAATCTCTGTATGGAAGTAAATTCAAGAATGTTCTTTTTGACGCTGAAGCAAGATATGATAGAGTGACATGCTCCAAATAGACATATTACGCGCTGCGATTTCATAAGGTTTTTCATCAATTTTAAACAAGAAATCCCCTTCATAACTCACAGATTTCCCTTGCTTTTCTAGCTCTTGTTTCACAGCTTCAATCCATTCTACTGCATTCGTATAATGTTTGTTCAAACGAACTTTAATAGTTTGATTCCTGTAATGAATAAAAGATGTAATTCCCCAAAAAATTAAGACAAGAAAAAGTACCATATACAGCAATTGCATGATAACGATCCCCTTCTTTCTTCATTTCCTTATTTTCAATGAAGACTTAATTTAGATGAGTAAATATTACTATTCTCCTTTGCTATCGTCATCTCCTTTAAAAAAGTAAATTCCTTTTCCACGTGGGCGTATAAAATAAACCCGTGTACGTGCTCCCTCATCTTTTTTACTAACGTTTTCTGTTAAAAAATGATAAGCTAATAGAATGATAAATAGAAAGGGAGGGCGACGAGTTGTCAACTGAACAAGTGAAATTAGCAGCCGTTTTAGATGTTGAAACAACGGGATTAAGTGCGCAAACATGCGATATTATCGAACTAGCAATTGCTGTTGTTTCTTATGATTCTTCTACCGGAGAAATAATCGACATTGTAGAAGAGTATGAAGAATTTAATATGCCTTCAACTCCCATTTTCCCGTACATTACAAACTTAACGGGAATTACAAATGAGATGGTTAAAAATAAAACATTAGACGATAAAAAAGTGGAATCGCTGTTAACTAGCGTTTCGGCTATCATCGCTCATAATGCTTCTTTCGATCGCAGTTTTCTTTTAAAACGGTATCCATCTTTATTTAACCAAAAATGGCACTGCTCTATGCGTGCTGTCAAATGGAAAGAGTACGGCTTTCCTAATAAAAAACTAACAACGCTTCTTGACCATCATAATATTGAGAGAGAGCACGCTCACAGAGCTATGGATGACGTGAAAGGAACCATTGACTTGCTAAGACAGCAAAATCCTAGCGGAGAGCCTTATTTTTCTGAAGTACTAAAAAAAGCAATGAGCAAACCTAAAAAAACAGCGGCTTCCACTCGTTTTTAACGCATCAAAAAAAGCGCAGCTTCTGCGCTTTTTTTTGTTTTTTATTCGCCTATTTCTTAAGTGTTGAATTATATGTTTGAGGATTACGCTCGGAAACAGCGAGGTTGTAAACGCACCGGAAGAAAAAGAAAAGTGCCTGCTTTCAAACAAAAAAGCCGAGGAGGAACAAACTGAACAGCTGGTGTTTGCACACATATATGAAATCAGCTAAATTTCTAATAATCTGGGAGGTTTTAATTATACTTCTCTTACCTTTTGGTTTTGAAGATTGTGATGCGTTTGTTCTAGTTCACTTAAATTCAATTCGTACAAATGTCTCCCGTCTTCTGCTTTAAAGTAACCTGATTCAATAATTTGATTCATTAAAAGATCTTTCTTTTGCTCAAATGCTTTTTCAGATGTCATGTTATCATCTCCTTTTTTAGGTGAATATCTTTCATAGAAAAGACGTACACCGCTCATGGCATACGTCTTGCTGCTTTTCACACTCGTTACCTATGTTTAAAAACAACGCAATCGTTACATTTTATCGAGAAGGCTGCTCTTTGTATGTCTTGCAGCCATATTGAATATTTTGTTGATGCACTACTTTTATACCCGTCATGATATTCTTAAAACGCAATTGGAAAAAGATTTTCACAAAATTTGTTTTTCATCTACTGCCCCGCTTTCAAAATGCGGCTGTGCTGCGATTTTTTTCGTTGCTAAACTGACCACCATTAATACAACTAAATTAATCAATAAAGAAATAACGCCGACATTTGTATCTTTAATGATTTGTGGCAACGCAGGAAACAACGTGCCAAGCGTTGTTTCAGTAATCGTTATATACATCACAGACGCAATGCCGGCAACAATACCTGCACACGCCCCGTATTTAGTCACGATATTGTTTTTCATCAAACTAAAAATAAAAGCTGGAAACAGCTGCGTCACAATGCTATAGCCCATCAGTAAAAGCGTTACAATCGTATTTCCTCCATGAAGCGTAAAATAAACTGAAACAAGTGCAATAACCGGTACGAAGCATTTAGCCAGCATCGAAATTTGTTTGCCCGTCGCTGAGGGAACAAGAACGGCATAAACGTTTTTAGATAGTGACGTAGAAGCTGCCATCAAAAGCATCGACCCAGGCACAAGTGCTGTTAATAAACCAGCTGCGCCAATAAAGCCGACAATCCAAGGATCAAATGTTTGAATGGAAAGACGAAGCAGTGACAAGTCCGCTTCTGCGCCTTGTAGTCCAGGTACCTGCATAAGAGCAGTAAACCCTACAAAAAAGACAAACAGCAGCATTAACGTATAAATAGGACTTATAATAGAATTCTTTCGAAATACATTCTCGTTTTCAGCTGAATACGTTGCATTAAACGTATGCGGCCACATGTAAAACCCTAATACGGTCAGCATGACTGTAGAAATAAACCACGAAATACTTAGCCCTGTCTTGGGAAGAGTAAGAAACGTCGGATTTGCTTGATGCACAGCCTCAAACATTGGCTGTAAGCCTCCGTAGTAATGAAACGGCATATATATTCCTAAAAATAACACGACAATAAAAATCATAATGTCTTTGACAATAGCCGTCCACGCGGAACCGTGTATGCCTGATATCATTAAGTAAACCGTTAATGATATGGCTCCAATCCAAATGGCTGCGGTTGAAGAGATAGAGCCATAAGAAGCTTCAGATACAATAATACCTAAACCTTTAAATTGTAAAATAATATAAGGAACAATTGCCAGCACCCCTGCGCAAGAAACAACGATGCCTAGAAACGGGCTGTTGTATTTTAAAACAAAAAAATCCGGCTGAGACATGAGCTTATGTTTCTTCGCATATCGCCATATTTGCGGACCAATCCAATACCCTAACACGTAAGCTAAAGAAATATAGGCTAAAATATAAAACGCCGGCCCTCCTTTTCCATATGCCCAAGCGCTTCCTCCTAGAAACGTAAAAGTAGTATAGATTTCACCCGCCATCAAAAAGAAGATAAAAATAGTTCCAAAACCTCTGCCGCCTACGCTCCACTGTTCTAAATCCATTTTTTTGCCCCGCGTAGCTCGAATTCCAAGATAAATAGCTAAAAGTAAAAAACCAAAAATAATAATCAGAGCGGTATTCATTATTTATCTCCTCCTTTAACAGCAGGATCGAGCTTGTACACAATGCCCATAATAAAAGACGTAAGGATTACCCACATAACAATCCAAAAAAGAAAAAAAGGCATCCCTAAAATAAACGGCGTCACTGTGTTAACAAAAGGCAATAAACCTAATATTCCTACAAACGGAAGCAGGCAAAGAAGATAAATTATTTTCATAGAACTCCTCCTTAATTACACGGCTTATCAGTACTTATCTAAGACTTTAACTATCTCATTATGTACTTCTCTTATTCTTCTCTTTACACCTCCATTCTTGAGCTAAACGAGACGTTTGGCATAGAAAACCGCCGTTTGTTTGCTCCTTAGTATCTTCCATTTGTCCCCATGTGAAAAGGAGTTTGTAAGACATGCTTACAAAATTTTGAATGCAGCAGAATATTATTTTATATTTTCATGTACAGAATATAGACAAACAAAAAAACGGAACTGAAAGTAAAGGTCTCAAACAGTTCCGTTTCAATCTAGCATTTCTATACTTTATTCTTCTTTTTTCTTTACACCAAGCGAAGAGAGCGCTTGTTTTAAATGGCCAAACGTTTCAATTTTATTAAAACTAATTCCTACATTAACAGCCGTCTGAGCCATGTCAGGACTTACTCCTGACATAATCGCATGGATGCCTAGCAGCTGCAAAATGTTAATCAAATCAAAAAATTTGTGAGCGACATACGTATCTACATAATTTACACCCGATAAGTCAATGACTAGATGCCTTATATGTTTCTCTGCACACCTTTTTGGAACAACCTCGATAATAGAGTCACCTTTGATTTCATCAATAAGACCTACCAAAGGCAAGACCGCGATGTGATCTACAATCGGAATAACAGGAAAACTCGTTTCGTCGATTAGCTCTTGCTGAAGACTTATTTTTTGCCTTGTGATTTTATAATACTGTTCGGAAAATTCATTAATGAGTTTATCAAATGTTGTATGATAAACTTCACTCCAAGACAGTATATCTTCTTTTGTAATAGATGAATGTATCAGGCTATACGTTTTGACATACGTCCAAATAATTTTTCTTGTTTTGCTTAGTGCTTCTACTATCTCGTAAATCGGCGTATCAAATTTAATTCTGCTGTTTACTACTTCCGTCGTCCATTTCATCATACGCTGTTTGAAAATCTCTTGATCTTCAAGAAAGCCGCTCGCAATTGTTTCGATCGTATAACGATGCTGCTCGCGCAGCTTTTTCTCAACTGAAGCATCTGCGTCCTTTGAGTAAATTGATCCTTTAATATTACTTCTTTGGCGCAGCCATTCTTCACTGATAGAGGCTGAATTCTCTAAAATATATTCAAAAAGACGTTGATTTTGTTCACTCACTACTGTTTAACCTCCGTTCACTTTCTCCTTCTGTCCAATTACTTACAAAACGCACCTTATTATAAATTCATGCTTCATATTTTTTCCTCGTCCACCTCTATCATACACGATAACCGCTCTGCATACTTATAGAGAATTAGATATAAACAAGCAGGTATTTGATTATCTACATAGATAAACTGCCATGTATGATGCAACTATCATTTATTTTTACATGAAAGGGTGTTAATTGTATTGAAAAAATCAATTATTTTGTTGGGGGTTCTCGCTACAAGTATTGGATTATCCGCTTGCTCAAACCATACAACAACTTCTTCTGCTACAAACTCTTCTGCACATTCAGATCATGAACATCATAAAGCTGCAGTTGCTGATATTCGCGAAGAGACTCCAGGAGCAGATGTGTTACCACAGTTTTTGAAGAACCAGCCTAAAGACATGAAACTAGTTTATCTATCCGTTGCTAAAAATCGTGAACTACTTGAAAAAATCCCTTGCTACTGCGGATGTGGCATGGAAGCGAATCACAAAAATAGCTATGACTGCTTTATTTTTAAAAACAAAAGAAATGGAGCAGTTGTCTGGGATGATCATGGAACAAAATGCGGATTGTGTATAGAAATTGCAGCTAAAGCTATGCTCGACTATAACCGAGGCAAATCAATAAAAAATATTCGCAAAGACATCGATGAAAAATATAAAGAAGGCTATGCACAACCCACTCCTACTCCTTCCTTGTAGAACATTGGCATTTTTTACGTAAACATTCGCAACAGGTATATGTAAAAGTAGAAAACATCAATAAAAACACTCAAATAGCTATTTGAGTGTTTTTGTGTACTATTCTTTCACAAACTCTTTTGTACTTCTTACTGTATCAATCGGACGCACGAGCTTCTCAATTTCTGCACGTTTTGGCTCTAAAAACGGAGGCAGTGATAATTTTTCTCCGAGCGTTTCGTAAGGTTCATCTCCCATAAATCCTGGTCCATCTGTCGCAAATTCAAATAAAATTTGCGGAGCCACTCTTGCATATAACGATTCAAAGAAGTGACGATTCACATAACCAGACGTATGGAAACCGAAGCTTGGCATTCGGTTAATCCATTCTTCAAGAGCCTGTCGATTTTCTACGCGAAAAGCAACATGATGAACAGTTCCAAAACCTTGCTGAGCCTGCGGAAGTTTTTCATTGTGTTCGACTACTACTTGCGCACCGTTTCCTCCTTCTCCTACTTCAAATAGGTGCAGATCTCCTTCTTGAGCAATCTCTTTAAATAAAAGGACTTTTTCCATCATTTCTTTAAAGTATTTAAACTCGGCAATACGAATAAAGATAGGACCAAGTCCCGTAATAGCGTATTGAAGAGGTACAGGGCCTTTTTGCCAAGGAGTACCTGATTCAACTCCTTGATTTCCTTCATCGGAAATTAACTGATACTGCTGATCATCAAAATCAATAAACGAAAGCGTCTTTTTCCCAAATAGCTCTTGAATCCCCGTATGCTTTACTTCTAAGCGATCAAAGCGCTTTACCCAATAATCTAAAGCCGCATCATTTGGAACGCGGAAAGATGTTTTTGAAATTTCATTTGTTCCGTGAAAACCTTTTGGAATGCCTGGAAAATCAAAAAAAGTCATGTCCGTTCCGGCGCTTCCTTTATCATCTGCAAAAAACAAATGATACGTTTGAATATCATCTTGATTGACCGTTTTTTTAACTAAGCGCATGCCTAACACATATGTGAAAAATTCATAATTCTTTTCGGCACTGCTTGTAATAGCCGTTACGTGGTGTATTCCTTTTAAGTGGTTCATTCTACATTCCTCCGAATAAATCGTCTAGTTTATTATTTATCTTTAATTTAAATATCTTTAATTAAAGATAATATACCATGAATAATTTTCCCTTGTCAATAAAGTATGGATGATCCCGGAAGTAAATATGCAAGTTTTTACATTTTATCAAAATCTCATAAATGAGGACGGACCAAATTGGCAATAAAACACCGTATAAACAAAGAGTTTTTACAATTCAAAAGCTCTTTGTTTATTCTTTACTCTTCAATACGCTTGATTATAACTGCAGGATTACCTTCGACTACCACGTTATCAGGAACATCTTTTGTCACAACGGCACCCGAAGCAATGACCGTATTGCTGCCTAGTTCCTTCTTAAACCTATACTGATTTATTCTTTTACACGATATGATGTTTTTAAACCTTTGTCCGGTATTCGCTGAGATGATCACCCACCAGGCAAACATTAGTTAATTTAATAACTCCCGGAAGCTAATTTTTTAATCTTTTTATATAAAAGGAATAGTAAGAGAAAACTTCATCACATATACTATATAAATTTATATAAAAGGCAGGGGTATCATGAAAGCACAGCGCTTGGTAGATGACCAAAAAGGAACGTACAGCAAGGAAGTTCAAAAGCACTTCAAAATAAAAATAAATGGGAAAATTTATACACAACCCTCCCCACAATCACCTTCCTCACCCCCTATACAGAAGAAAAATCTTAAATACAAACCTCAAAATAAAGCTCTACGCACGTATGATAAAAAAGCTAAAACATTAAATGATACACAAGAAAAGCTCATAAAATCTGCAAAAACTAGATTAACTAAATATGAAAAGCTTCTATTAAGCAATCAGCTTTCAGAATCTGCGGCTCTTTACTCACCTTTTGGGTTAGAAGAGTTGGTACGAATGGCTAGTAGAGAGGAGTGAACGATTTGTGTTGGGTGAAAAAGTAATCATTGATACAAACATTTGGGCTTCACATGCGCTTAATTATCCAGAAGTTGTGGAATATATTAATGAACTTATTTCAAATAATGCGGAATTTTTAATGCCCACCGTTGTACAAATGGAACTGCTGTCGCATTGGGAAGTAGAAACAAATCCTCAAGTCAAAGCAGTAAAAAATCATTATATTTACGATATGACAGATAAGATCGTAGACGTTACAAGTGAAATTGCACAGCTAGCAGCTCAAATTCGCAGAAAAGCTAAAATAGAATCCAATAAAAAAATTAAAGGCCCGGATGCGATGATTGCCGCATCTGCTTTTATACATAATGCAAAACTGATTTCCAACAATAATAAAGATTTTGCTTGGATTACATTTAATTTCAGCTACCGGGGTCAACCATTATCTTATGTAAACCCTATTAAAGACACGATTGCTTACGCTTCCTTTATTAAAAGCTTTGAACTGCCTACTTTGCCTCACACAGCAGATACCTTACAAAAAAATAAAAAGGACAACTAATTTCTTTTTATTATTAAAATACTCTTTATCTCCCGTCGAATTTTTAAAGGGAAAATTTGATGGGTACATACTCCAATTCTTTCTATAATGAATACAGTAAAAAGCATAAAAACTTAGGCGGTGAAAAGAGTGAATTATCCATATTACCCGGAACAACCTTTAGAAGAGTATCAATATGGCTATGATTATTATTCAAATCCTCAGGAAACTGATGAAAGATTCCCTTATGGTTATTATCCATATCCTCGCCCACGTCCATTTTATCCTTACCCTTACCCTCGTCCTATTTATTACCATCCCCCTTACTTTTACCCTCGTCCTCGTCCGTTTTACCCACACCCAGTGTATTGGAGATAAAAAAGAAGAGCTATCAGCTCTTCTTTTTTGTTTCTTGATATTTAGACATCTCTTCTTTAATAATGGTCACAAACGCTTCATTTTGCTCAATTTCAAAAATAGTAATAGCTTTTTCGAGGTAGGCTATTCCTTCTTTAAGCTCACCAAGCTGACAGAGTGCTTCTCCAATTTGATAGTGCAGTTCTCCTAATAAATAAAGCGTCTCATGCTGAATACACAGCTCTAGTCCTGCTTGTGCATATTTAACCGACTTTTCATAACGTTCCATTTGCAAAAGCGCATGTGATAATCCATATAAAATTCGAATTTTGACAAGAGGATCTTTTAACTTAGGAAGCAAAGCAATATGCTGTAATCCTTCCATAAACGTACTGAATGCTTTTTTCAAATGACCTTCTTCTTCGTAAATAATGGCAATACTATTTAAAATAGCAATCTCTTTTTCTGAATAAAACTGTTCGCCTGTACGCGTGAATGCAATGGCTTTTTCCAATTTACGAAGCGCTTGTTCAAATTTATTTCCAATATAATAATCACATATGGCTTCGTGCCATAGGAAAAATTGTGCGTGAAAAGGATCTTGAAACATAGGATTATCTTTTTCTTTGTTCACCATATGTAACACGGTTTCATAATCGCGTTTTCGTATATAATGCCTAATGGTCGATTTAATTTCTTTTGAATAATCGTTGGGCGTTAGCTCTCCTGCTTCAAAGAAATAATTCATCGGTACCCCTAAGCGTTTCGATAAATGATAGAGAACTTCACTGCTTGCATGAATTTCACCTTGTTCAAATCGATGTAGCTCTTCTTCTGTACAAATTCCTTCTGATAACTCTACAGTTGTCATTTCCGCAATCTTTCGCAGATCTTGAATCAGCTGACCTACTTGTTTTTTATCATTCAAAAAATCACCTTACTTAATGTCAATAAACCCTGTCAAAACAACGTTCCATGATATAATTATAAGTATATTGTACATTTAGATAGTTTTTTTATCAATAGAATAAAGAAAAATATTCCAATTAAATTTTTCAAATTATAATTAAATTATTTCAAACAACCTCCAGCCTCATCTTTAGACATATCACCCCTTTGCACAGCAGTCATTACTTGATCACAGTAATATGAAGTTTTACTGTATCCTTCCTCATCAATCTCTTTTCGAATTTGCTCTTTTGCTTCATCAGAAAAATTAGCATCTTGTTCTGCGATTATTTGTTTTTCGTATTCTTCTTGCTCTTTAGCCAATTTTTCTTCCTCTTCTTGATTTAACTGTTCCTCGATCTCAGCCTCTTCAGCCCATGTTTCAGCTTGATTTGCTTCATAATTATCGATTGTTTCTTGACTAACTGGAGATTCCGCTTCCTTCTTTTGCTCTGCTTGTTGAGTTGCTACACGTTGTTGTTCGGCTATTTCTGCTTGTCGTTTAGCTTCCGCTTCTTCTTTTACTGTTTGCTGTGCTAATTCTTTAGCCTTTCTTTCTTCTTCAATTTTTGTAGCGTACGCACGTAAATCTTTCTGTTCATCTTGAATTTGTAGAGATTCAGATTTCTTATTTAATTCTCTTTCATCAGTCTTTTTTTCTGGCTTTACAACAGTTTCTTTCTTAGAAGTCTCAGCGTTCTTCCCTTCTCCTTGGTCACATGCTCCTATAGTTAAACTCAAAGACAACAAAATGCTACCAACTAACAACTTTTTCACAGCATTCTCCCCTTAACTTTTCTCTGTATGGAGTGTTACACTAAACAGATAAACTGATTTGACTAACCAATTTTTCTAAGTCCTTGATTAATTCTTTAGGGGTAACTATATTGTTCATTACGTTATTACATATCTTTAGAAGCTCAAGTTTAACTTCTATGCTAATTTCCTCAGGTTTCAATTGTCCATCCACAACACACAGCCCCCTTACTGAGTAAATAATACCATAAAAAAGGTTATTTTTGTTACTATCTCAATTATTTTTCTTCTTAGTTTTTCGATAATTTCCTTTTTATATCATCTGCATTTTCTTCCCTATAATTAATGTAATCCACCATTATATTTTCTATAACTCTTAATAATTCTTTTCCTTGCTCTTCTGTAAATAAGCACTCTCTATTACCTTCTTAACTTTCATGTACTTCTTACCATCTACACCAAAGTGAACCTTATGGTAATGTGCTTTACGATCACTTTATAAGTTACCTATAAATAAACGTTTACTCCAATCCTATTTCACTTCTATAAAGTGAAAGACTATTTCAACAGGAGTAGGCGAGTACGCCTACCTCCTTCAAGACAGACTTCACATAAAGGATTTAACCTCTTCTTCCTATTGCGTAATTTAATCCATAGGCTACCAGAATAAAAGGCTTGCTCTTGCTCTTTCTTATCTACTCTCTGTTCCTTGTACTCTTTATGAGTATCTTTTTTGCACTTGTCACAATATGTATCGTAAGCTAATTGACGACATTTCTCTGTGTTACATATCTTAGATGGCTTTTTAGGCATGTTGTTTAGCCACCTTTTTTATCATTTATTATTTAGCATATATTTTAATTTGCATACCATAGATATAATAAAAAGCCACTCATCAGAGTGACTTAACATTAGATTTATTCTTTACTTCTTCTGGTACATAATCTAAAAGTGTGGATATTATCATATTAAAATGCCATGGAGTAAGATTATTTCCAGCACTTTCTTTCAATTCATTTCGTAGCTTTTCACCCCATACAGGGTATCTGTCATTACTTTTTGCTTCTTCTAACATATGATCTACTACATTTAATACCTTATAATACTCATTTTCTTTTGCACTAATATAATAATCCTTCTGTCCATAATTCATAACTCCACCTCCTTTTGGTTACCCATAATTTTCCCTGTTTTAACCAAATTAAACTTGTTAACTTCCTAAAATAAAAAGCCGACCTTATGATCGACTTTCTTTACTGAACTAAATATCATCTCTTTCAGGTACTTTAAATACTGCTTTAATTTTGTATATATCTTTCTTACCTTTTAAGGCAGTAACCCTTGTAATCAGTTCAATAGTAACCCCTGAAACTAAAAGGTATGGCAGGTCCTGAAATAGGCGTCTGTCCCCCACCCAAAGGTTTGGGAGCTTTAGCAGGATATCCCAGCGGGTAATTCCCCCACCAGCTTTCCACTTCACCACTAGAATTCAGTACATATCCAGTTGGACGTCCAAAAGAAGGCATGAAATAAGGATAGAAAGCATAGTTAAAAGGAGTATAAAAATTAGAATAGAACATTTAATCACCTACTTTGTTCCAGCATGTAAAAAAAATCCTTCATTAAGGTATGAGAGCTTTTCTTTTATTATGAATCATCATTTTCAACAACTTTTTATTATTTGCACAAAATAAAAAACACCCAAGCTATGGGTGCTTTTTATACACTTAACATGTTAAAGGAGAAAACGATTCGTCAGCAAAAGAAGTACTGACCATTAATATTATGCTCGAATGTGAGTTTACCTATACTGTGCGTTTCTCATTTTTTATTATAAAGCTTGCTAGTCCAATATCAAGGACTGTTCTTTCATGAGATTGTATGTCCCATAATTGTTGATGGTAATCTGGTATATATACACTTCCGTCATATTGAGCTTTAATAACACGTCGGAAATTCTCACTTGAGCATTGCACAATGTAACACTTTACGCCATTTTCCTCTACAACATTTAGTACTTTAAAATCAAACCGAATTTTCATTCTCTAACCCCCGACTTTCTACCTAATAATTTCTACAAAAAGTTTAATAATCCTTCTCTATATATTACTAAATGAATATTTTTTAACTTTCATTAATCAACATAGCTTTTAGTTGCTCTATCTGAAAAACCATAATCTCATTTCATGACTTTGCTCATCAGTTAACTCTATGTCCGTATCTTCTGGAACATCTTCATATTCAATATTTCCCTCTAACAACTGTTCGAAGAGTACTTGATTCATTAATATTAGCTCCATTTTTAATAATGATTTTATGTTTCAGCATATTAACTTCTACAAAATAAAAAGCCACTCTAAATGAGTGACTTAAACTTATAAAAATATTAACTTTCACTTTAGCTCTACAAGTAAATAACTTAGTGCCCTATCTAATGCTTCAGGTATAGTTTCAACCTCTTCAATCAACTTTGAACCAGTTTTCAGCTGATAAGCTAAACCTGTATCGAAAATTTTAATTCCACCAGCAACTTGATTGTTAGATTTTAAAACTTTACTCAAACTCAATATAGAGCCTTGCACTTTTAAAAGAACTGAACAATCTGGAAATGAAATTTTATTTTCCTCTTTAATAAATTCAACTTCAGTTTGTTGGTTTTCATTTAATTTTACATTTAACATGTCAATAAAAGAATCAATGACACTTTGAACCGATAACAATTCGAAATGTTTTCCTGCAACTTTAGAAACATAAGCATCCATCCAGTTTCTACTTTTCCCCATTAATATTCCCACCTTTTGTGTAGACTATTTTATTCTACAAAAGGCTAGTTATTCTCACTTTTTTAAATATTAATCAATTTTCAAGATTCTTTCTCACATAGGTAAATCCGAATTCAATTTATGAAGTTATAACAATAATAACCTCGCCTAGTTCTCTAGCCCGTCTATACATAATTGACAAGCTAAACATATGTTAGTGTATATTCTATTTTCTTCATCGATGAAAGGATGAGAACGTATGGTAGCTAAAATCAATTCACTTACGATTGGTAACATTTCTGGAGGAACTTTTATTTTTGGAAATGGAAATCAAGTATGTCCCGTTAAAAGTACAGAATCCAATTCACAAACAGGTTTGGGATCAAATGCAAGTCCTAGTTCAAGTTCAGTAACAGGCTCTCAAAACACTTCTTCTCAACAGTCGCCTAGTTCAACACCTACTCAGACGCCTACTTTAGGAAGTGGAAATACAAATACACTTTGAAAAGCATCCCTACGTATAAGGATGCTTTTTATTACAACATTTAATTTACATATACTTTTGATAGAATGTAAACTAATAATTGATATATTCAAAAGTAACTTGATAAGCTTCATTCTTGGTTAAACCTTGTAAACTCATTAAATACTCAACCAACATTACTCTTCAATTACTAGCTAAAGGTTCATCATCTCCTTCACTAATACATAATATTTCTTCATCACTGAGTTCTCCATCTAATATTTCCTGATAAAGTTCATCGATTATTATACAACCAACCTTTCTAGACATTATTAAAAGTAGATACTATGTTCTAATTTCACAATGAACTTAATATCATTTATTGTATTTAAGACAACGGGAGATGATATTGATGAGCAGATTTGATATTGAAACCTTAAAAAAGATTCGTGATGATTTACAAGAAATTCACTCTACTGCTATTTCTAACTATCATGACTATCCAGAACTTATGGATACAATTGATCATTTAGCAAGAGTTGCTAACATGTTCGCAAATGATAAAATTGAGAACCTTGTGAATAGTAACTTGCGTGCTGATCCACAAGGTTATATTGTGTCAAAATTATCGTCTGCTTCTTCACGTATGAAAAATTACAAGAAAGGCATCGGCAGGCGTGAAGTAGGTTCTTATGAAAATTGAATACACAGGCTGGAGATTTTATGATGACTATACGGAAATTTATGGTAGAAACTACTTAATTCATCATGTTGGCTCAATGTTGGTGCCAGTTTCAAGAATAAAAGGATTGACTCATGATAATGTTTTGTCTGTAGAAAAGTTAAATCGTCTTCTTAAATCGATCGAGAATCATGGATATGTAACAACCAGTTCCTCTCATATGGATATTAATCTAACATTATTTCCAAACGGTGATTTCTGCGTTAGTAATGGAGGTAATCATAGACCATATTTAGCAAAGAAGCTAGGTATAACTATTATTAGAGCCGTTGTGGATGTTTGCATTCCACTTAATCTTTTGACAGATGAACAAATTCAATATTTTGAGTCTATAGATCCTTATGATTTGCCTCACAGTACAGAATTAAAAAATGCAGCATACGCCCTAGAACTAATGCCTAGCCAACAACTTGCTAAACAAACTATAATTCATATTCAATAAGCATCTAATAGGTGCTTATTTTTTATTAGCTAAAATAATAAATATACTGATGAATATATCAGAATCCTTTAATTTATATCGTTCAGAAAGTCATAAGTTTTAGACAGAGATAAACCGTTTTAAAATGTATAGTCAAATAAGCGTATGACATTATTGATTTTTCCAATAACTATCATATACTTTCATTGGGTAAATCTTATGTATTTGACTATACAAGATGGAGAGTAGAAGTTGTGAGCATCTGCTCTCTTTTTTTGTACAAATTAACTTTTTTTATTTCCGTTTAACAATTTTTTCTTTATGATTTTCTATCAGATTTATCGCTGAATATTTCTTATGTTCATCTCTAATTGTAGTATCCAATACATGAGCGTACACCTTAGCTGTAATAGATAACTCAGAATGACCTAAGAGCTGTTGCAAAACTCTAATGTTACCCGATTGCCGTAGAAACATTTCAGATCTAGTATGGCGACACAGATGAGGATGAAATCGTTTATTAATACCTGCATTTTTCAAGACCTTTTCTAAATGCGCTCTGAACGTACTTGGTCGCAATCTATTTCCATCATTCGTTAGAAAAATATATTCGCTACTGAATAACTTCTCATTATCTGCGATGAGTTCTTGGAGAAGTTGTATAGTTTTAACCGATACAGGAACTATCCTAAACTTCTTTGATTTTGTATTTTGAAATGTTACGGATCTTTTTTCAAAGTCCACATCCTGCATTTTTAAATGAACTGTTTCTTCGACTCTTCCTAATGTGTCTAACAAGGTATGTAAGAGTACATAAGATCTAAATTGAGCGTAGTAGCTCTTATTAAAAGCATCAAAAATTCGCTTTATCTCCTCTACATTTAAAACCTCAACCTTTTTTTTCTGAAATTTAATGTTCTTGATTTGGCTAAACACATTTTCATCCAATATTCCTTCACGTATTAGGATATTAAACGCTGCACGTAATTTCTGTAGATAGTTGTTAGCACTAGAGGGCTTAACTCCTTTTTTAGCCACTTGTTTAAACCTACTCTTCTTATCAGATTTTTCATGTAGTAGCCAATCTACAAAGTCTCTGGCATTATTGAGATCAATCGAAGCGATTAACTTCTCTTTTCCAAAAAAATTGATTAGATCGTTGAAGGCTATGTTGTACTGATGAATAGTAGATTGTGCCATACCTTCAAGTGTTTTTATCTTTATTATTCTGTCCTTCGCATCACTTAAATCAACTTGATTCAGCTTTGTTCCTTTCCCAATCTTTTTGCACACATAAAAAGGCAACCTCCTTTATATATGGAAGTTGCCTTAACAATTTAGGTGGTTTTTTTATTATGAACAAGTTTCAGTCTCAAGGACTATTTACCCATTCATTAAAAACCTTGTTATATCAACGTTTAGGAAGTGACAGTTGTCATTTCCGCAATCTTTCGCAGATCTTGAATCAGCTGACCTACTTGTTTTTTATCATTCAAAAAATCACCTTACTTAATGTCAATAAATGTTTTTATCCTACTTTTCTACTATACTCCAAACAAAATGACTTTAAAAGAGATAATAGGCTATTTTTTGAAACTCTTGTCAATCTTTTCTCCCTATCAATAAAGAAAAACAGCACATTAATGTGCTGTTTTTCTCAAGTTTATATGATTTATGACACTATATACCCTTAAATAGAATCAAATACTTGACGCAGTTGAGCTGCGCTTTTATTAATCGCCTGCTGAGCGAGTGGGACAAATTCATGAAACCCTAAAAACCCGTGAATCATTGTTTCATAATTTTCATAGGTGACGGGGACACCGTGATTTTTTAATGCGTCCGCGTAGTCTTTTCCGCTATCTCTTAAAGGATCATACTGTGCTGTAATAATGGTAGCGCTTGGTAGACTCGATAAATCTTCTAGTAATACCGGAGCGTTATAGGGATGCTGTTCTTCTTCTTTATTATTTAAGTACTGAAGGCGAAACCAATTTATAAGATCTTTTGAAAGAAAATATCCTTCGGCGTTTTCTTTCATAGATGCAGGGTGCTGGTTTTTAAATCCTACAGATGGATAAATAAGCAGCTGATGAACAATGGATGGACCTTGCCTTTCTTTTGCTAAAATGCTTACAACCGCAGCAAGGTTACCACCGGCACTATCCCCTCCAACAGCAATTTTGTTTGAATCGATATTTAATTGAGACGCATGAGCTGCAATCCAATCCAAGGCGTCATAGGCATCGTTCACCGCAGCGGGAAATTTATCCTCAGGAGCAAGGCGGTAATCAACAGACACTACAATACAGTTTGTTTCATTTGCATAAGATCTGCATATGGAGTCATGACTATCTAAGCTTCCTAATACCCAGCCTCCTCCGTGATAATAAACAAGAGCGGGAAATGGCCCTGTTCCTTCAGGTTCATACACTCGTATAGTGAGCGCACGTTCATTTAATTGGATTTCTTCATTATATACTTTTTTAACTGCTTCTTTGGAAGGAGTTAAAGACATCTTTTCCATTTCCCTCAACTGCGGGGGCGTAACGTCCTCTAAAGAAGGACGGGGCATTTCATTATATTGATTTAGAAATATTTGAATATGCGGATCTAACGGCATTCTTCTTCTCTCTCCTTTCATGGTAACTCTATATGTAATGATGAATGAAATTTCAGAAAAAATCCAATATATTGTCTTCTCGGCAGGCTTTTGTTTGTTTTAATTAAAAATGGGTATAACAATTAAATAAAGAGGATGATATTCGTATATATTTTATTCTCGCCTATATAAATATAAATACGTACAAAGGAGGCACACCGATGATTATTGTGTATATAAGCTTAGCTGTTGTTTTGGCATCACTTGCGTATCTTATTTACGCAGGCGTATCATTTAATAAAAAAATCAAGCCAACTGTGAACTCTGTAAATGCCACTTCTCAACATCTTCAAAACGAAACTGATCATATTAAAGAAAAAACAAATCATTTAAAAGTAACACAAGCAGCGATTAAAACCGATGTACAGTACAAAAAAGATTCGGTCAAATATACAGCCAACTCATTTAAACAGCTTGTTAATAGCTTTAAACGTTAAAAAAGGAAACCTCTATAAAGGTTTCCTTTTTTATTACATCGCCTGAGACGTATCTTTAGGAGGTGCAGCCGTTTTGTTTCGGTGATAAATCGCGTTAATCTCTCCTCCAATAACGAGAATTAACCCCGTTAAAAATAGCCAAAGCATCAGAACAATCACGCCTCCTAAGCTCCCATAAGTAGCAGAATAATTGCCAAAGTTGCTTACGTAAAATGAGAACCCTAAAGATGTTAGCTGCCATAACAGCGTAGCAGCGAGTGCTCCGGGCCATACGTGAGCAAAAGGAAACGTTTTGTTTGGCGCTAATCTGTATAATACGGATAAAACAAGCACCATAATGCCGACACCAACAATCCAGCGCAGAATATTTAAAACCACTGTTGTACCTGAAGGAAGAGAAAACCATTCGCTTATCCAATTTAACAAAACTCCTCCGAACACTGGTAAAAGAAGCGATACAACAATTGTTACAATTAATCCAATTGTTAAAAGAATAGACAAGCCTCTTACTTTAATAAACGAGCGCTGTTCTTTCACGTCGTAGGCTTGGTTCATTGCACGGATAAAGGCGTTCATACCGTTTGAAGCGGACCAAATGGTTCCTAAAATCCCTACAGTTAGTAGCCCGCCGTTTGGTTGGCTTACAAATTGAGCTACGTTATCTTTAAAGATTGCAGCCGTTTCTCCCGGCATAACGCTTTGAAGAAGATCGATTGCCTCTTCCGGTTTAATCGATAGATATGGAACAATCGATATCAGTAAAATAAGCATAGGGAATAATGATAGCATATAATAATAGGCTTGCTCAGCCGCTAGTCCCGTTGCTTGGTCTTCTTGAATTTCTTTACCAAGACTTTTTCCAAATGATAATAGCTTTTTCATGATAAACCTCTACTTTCTCTTTTTTTGTTCTTTTCCCATTTTATGCACTTTTCAACCTTGAAAGTGGAGAATTTCAGGCAAAATCTCAAATCAAGCGACCAAGAGAAAGTAGAATGATGTTTCCTACACAAAAAAAGTTCCGGCTCAAAAGGGCCAGAACTTTTCATCAAAGTGTTTATGTAGAGCAGACTAGCGAATGTGTCCCTGCGCACCGCTTAATTGCTGCTGCGCCATTGCAACAAGATGCTTCGTCATTTCTCCACCAACAGAACCATTTGCGCGAGCCGTTTGTTCCGCGCCAAGCTGAACGTTAAATCTTCCCGCGATTTCCGTTTTTAACTGATCAAGAAGCTGTTCAGCACCTTGAACTAAAATAGGATTACGATTTGCCATGTTTATCACTCCTTTCCTTCAACAGCTTATATAGGTTAATGTTCCTTTCACTTGAAATTTTATACAACATCCTTCAAAAAAAATCCCTGGCTATCGCCGAGATCTTTTTTTCTTTTTAAGCTTTTTTATACTCGTTCAAGAGGCATTGTACAGCAGCGGAAAGAACCGCCGGATTTAATAATTTCAGATATATCAACTTCAATTACTTTATAGCCTCGTTTCCTTAACTCTTCATTCACTTCTGTATTCATTGGCAGACTGATTACCCGTTGATTACCGATAGATAATACATTGGTTCCCATCGTAAACTGCTCTTTTTTTGTTACTTCAATTAAGTCATATTTCATGCGAAGTAAATTTAATTCTTTTTCATGTAAAGCGGGTGAAAATACGAGCGCTTCTGTAGGTGATAAAATATTTAACACACAATCAAGATGAAGATAAGACCGATCAATAGGAATCGGAACAACCTCATACGCTGGAAGCAGCTCTTGGATATGCTCCAAGCCTTCTTTACTTGTACGGTCGCTGAGTGCAATAAAAATAGCTTGTCCATCAATTAGCACATCTCCACCTTCAATGGGATGGTCCGGTACCTGATGGAAGGGAATCCCTTGCTGCTGCAGCCAGTCTGCTAGCACTTGCTCTTCTCCGCTTCGAATTTCGCTTCCCATTTTCGTGACAATAACGGTATCTCCGAGCGTATAGCCAATATCCCGCGTAAATACTTGTTCTGGAAATGGCTCTTGTGCAGATAGCCCGATGACTTCAACCCCTTCTTTTTGAAGGCATTCGACAAATTGACGGTGCTGCTTTGAAGCCAAGCTCTCATCAATATTTTCGTCCGCATAATGCTTTTGTGTTTCATTAATAATTTCTTCAATTTTCATATATGTAGGTGGGCAAACGACCACACGTTTTAATGTATCATACTCATTTTTACACCCATAACTATTCGTCATTTTAGCTGGCTGTTTCATTTGCATCTTTTTTAATCCCCCTTCGTGCATTTATGTACAGTGTTCCCTAAATCGCCTGAAACATAAACACGATTTTACTGAGGAAACACCCCTGCGCATCTATCTAAAAAGCTTTTTCAGACAAGAAAAACAAAAAAACACAATACTTCTTCTAATTACAATAACTGTTAGTATAAAATAGTCTAGTAACTGTACAAAAAATTGGAGGTTAATATGAATAAAGTAGCGAACGCATTATATGCGGGGAGAAAAATTTTATTAATACTGTGGATCATCCTAATTGTCGGATTTGGCTTTTATGCGGCTAAGCTTCCTTCTGTGCTGGGAGGAAACGGATTTGAAATGAAAGGAATGTATAAAGGTACCGAGCAGCTTTTAGTTAATAAATTTGATGTTAGCGAAGCTCAGATCATCGTTTTGTTTGAAAAAAAAGACGGAGTTTCTGACTCGAAATTTCAGCAAACGATCGCTCAGTATATGCAAAAAGCAAAGGACAAATCAGACGCTTCGAAAGTTGACATACCAACGGCTTCTAACAAGATGATAAAAGGAAGCACAGCGTATGGAATTATCCACTTTAATCACGATGATGGAACGATGGATAAACGAGTGGAAAAGATCAGAACTCTTTCAGCTGAAGAAAAAGAAGTTAGTGTAAAATTAACCGGTGGCCCTATTATTGAAAAAGATATGAATACAGCAAGCCAAGCAGATTTAGCAAAAGCAGAAGCCATCGGTATTCCTGTTGCTTTAGTTGTGCTCCTTCTAGCTTTTGGCGGCGTGGTAGCAGCTGCAATCCCTCTTATGATAGGAATTGTAACCGTCGTTACCACCATGGGCGTTGTCTATTTCTTTCATCCGTACACAGAGCTGTCCATCTTTATTTTAAATGTGATTCCGATGATTGGATTAGCTCTTAGTATTGACTTTGCCCTTTTATTTATTAATCGCTTTAAAGAAGAAATTCAAACAAAATCGGTAGAACAAGCAATCAAAATCACCATTCAAACAGCGGGACGCTCGGTCATCTTCTCAGGATTATGCGTATTTATTGGATTAGCGGGAATGCTGTTTATTCAAGTTGATATTTTTCAAAACGTCGCTCTTGGAGGAATGGCTGTTGTTTTTATCGCTGTGTTTTCAGCTCTTACGCTGCTTCCTTCCATACTTGCTATATTAGGTACACGCATTAATCGTTTACGTATCTTAAAAGTCAGTGAACAAGGCGGTCAGTCTAGGTGGCGTTCATTTGCTACATTTGTCATGAAAAAGCCTGTAACTATGACGATTGTTTCTCTTATTATTCTGTTAGTAGCACTTATTCCCGTTCGAGACATGCATCTAGAAATACCGTCTTCAGAAGCGCTGCCAACAAAATACGAGTCTCGTCAAGCTTTTGATACGTATAACGATACGTTTATAAATAAAAACACGGCAGACGTTTATTTTGTGCTAGAAGCTAAGCAAGATATGCTGAATGAAAAATCTTTAACAAATGCCTTTACTTTTATAGAACAATTAAAAGAAGATTCGTTAGTTAAGCAAGTCGATTCTATTTCTACCGCTTTAAACGTAAAATCGAGTGATCAGCTTCAAGCTATGCTGGAAAACCCGCAGATAAGTGCGCAGACAAAGCCAGCTGTAGATTCGTTCATTAACGGACATTATATGCTTATAAAAGCTATGCTAGATACAGACCAAAATTCAGATCAAGCAAAAGATTTTGTTCGAAAATGGAAAGACAAACATTCACCGTTCACCGTTCATATTGGCGGCTATCCAAAATTTGAGCAAGAAATATTCGATGAAATTTATGAAAAAGCTCCATATGGTTTGGCTCTTGTTTTATTTTCAACGTATGTCATTTTAATGATTGCTTTTCGTTCTGTCCTCATTCCTTTAAAGGCTATCATTATGAATATTTTAAGCTTAACAGCTACGTTTGGTTTACTTGTATGGCTGTTTCAAAATGGACATTTAGGTCTTACTCAATCTAATATTGCTTTAGTGCTGCCGGTCTTTGTTTTCGGCCTTGTATTTGGGCTTAGCATGGACTACGAAGTCTTTTTGATTTCGCGCATTCACGAAGTGTATCATCAAACCCGTGATAATAATGTGGCAACGGTAGAAGGATTAGCTTCCACTAGTAAAATCATCACAAGCGCTGCTTTAATCATGATTGTGATTACAGGAGCCTTTGCTTTTACAGACGTAACGCCTGTTAAACAAATGGGTGTAGGAATTGCTTTAGCAATATTTATCGATGCAACGATTGTCAGAATGCTCCTTGTCCCTTCTCTTATGAAATTACTTGGAGATGCCAACTGGTGGTTTTTCACTAAAAAAAGCAATAAGTCCAGTTCCAACGAACAGGTAAAATCATAATAAAAAACCCGCTCAAGTGAGCGGGTTTTTTATTATGATTTCTTTATCGACTTAATTTAGCAAAAGCGATAATGCCTTCTTCATCGTCTAATTCCAGTTCTAGTCCTGCTGCGTATGGGTCTACGTTCATTTCCGTATCCAGCCAAAAGCGTAGCGCTTCAATAATATTTAAAGTAATATGAACCTGCTTACGATCATGTACGTATGACTCTGCTGAAAAACCGTAGTCATCATCATACATTAGCTCAATCTCTACTTCTTGAGGCTGAACTTGTTTTTTTTCTGCGATATACAAACACATCGCATTGATAATATCTTGTTCAGAAATTTTTATTGTCTCCAAGATTTCACTTCCTCGTTTTTACGCTTGTTGCTACGTACGCTTTGGAATAACTTTACTACAAGAAGAATTAAAGCGACAATCACAAGCATATTTACCATAAAGCCTAAAATTGGGCCTAATGGTCCTAAGCTAGATAGCAAGCTTCCGAATAATAAGCCCGCAATTCCTCCCATTAAAAGACCTTTCATTAAGCCGCCGCGCTTTGAGCTAGCCGCTGTACTTTTAGATGTTGAGTTTTTAGACGTATTGTTTTGCTTAACCGAATTGCTGTTATTGTTTTTAAATAAGCTTGATTGGTTATTGCTTCCGCTGTCAAAAGAGCGCTTTCCTGATTTATACCCTTTTGCGCTTGCTACGTTTGAACCGTCATGAATAAGTGATCCACCGATTGGTGAAAACACAACCGCTAATGCGATAAATGCGGCCAATAATTTTTTTACCATTGCTTTCCCTCCACTAAATGACTAACGTCACATATGTTTTTTCATGTATGATTTCCATATATGTTCCTACGTTTTATCATACCAAAAGGTTTCACTTTTTTATATAAAAATGCATCAAGCTCCATCAAATGTTCACAGGATTAAACATTTGCACGCGTTTCGTGTGTATATAAGACCATTTAAGTGTAAATCAGAGACATTCATAAAACTAACAAAAGTTCTTCCTTCATCCTCGTTAAATACAGCTTATTTTACACTTTGCGGAAAATATTATTTAAAGTAACTTTTGCAGAGTTCTTTCGTTTCTCCCTTTCTTTAATAATGTCTTTATAGGCTATCTTCTCCTTTGTTACTAATTAAAGGATATATGTGCTTATATGACGAATACCATACGAGAAACAGCTCCTCAAAAATATAGTAAACGGAAAAATTGGCTCTGCAATATTCTAGTGCTGTACGTTTGCAGTTAATTAATTGGCGGTCAATGCTTAACGTTATCTACTTGCCTTCTCATAAATAAGAGCTTTCTCTTATATGAATATGTATAGATAAACTAAAGTTAAAAAGGAGAGATACAATGTTGAATGAACAGCTCCCATTATCAACAGCAAATTTATCGGATGCAATGGAAGGTGCCAACCACTTAGACTTTTCCATTAAGCCATTGCAGCGTCATTACAAACTATTTGGGCCGGCTCTTACGGTAGATACGCCTGCTGGCAATAATTACTCAGTGCTTGAAGCGATTCGACTAGCGGAGCCCGGAAGCGTGCTCGTTATTGATGGAAAAAGCTACTGTAACCGTGCCTTAGCAGGAGATTTTGTAGTAGCCATGGCGAAGCTTGTTGGAATAAGCGGTATTGTACTAGATGGCGTTATAAGAGATCAGGAAGACATTGAAAAGCTCGATTTCCCCGTATTTTGTAAGGGCTCTACGATCGCAGCAAGCAGCAAAAGAGAAAAAGGAAAAGTAAATGAAAGCATTTCCTGCGGGGGCGTGAAGATTCACCCTGGCGATTTTATCGCAGGTGACGATGGTGGTGTTATTGTCATTCCTAAGGATGAAGCGGAAGAAGTATTAGCAAAAGCACGAGAAAAATGGCAAAAAGATAAAGACAGAGAAAATCAAGTATTAATTAGCAAAGAAACGGTATATACGTATTTGGATAACGCCCTAAAATAAAAGACCTCCGCTTGGAGGTCTTTTATTTGTCATATTGTAAAAATTCTAATCGATTTCCAAACGGGTCGTGGACAAAAAAACGCTCTCTCCCTGCAATAGGCTCTTCTTCAGAAAGAACACACCCCGAATTTGCCAACTTCCGTCTAAGCGTCTTGATATCTTCCACAACAAAAGCAGGATGCGCTTTTTTAGCAGGTATGTAGTCATCTTGAATACTGATATGCACTTCTTGAGTCCCACATTGAAACCATATGCCGCCTCTGTGCCTTAAATTTTCTGGCTTAAGAACAGTTTTCATCCCTAAAAGATTTTCATAAAAATTTCTTGCTTCTTGCTCGCATCCCTCCGGACCAAGAAGCTGGACATGATCAATTCCTAGAAACATCCACAAACCCCTTTCAAAAAACGTCTTCCTAAAAGTTATTAATCAATGACTCTAGGATTATGAATAACCTGCAGTTCTTTTACAGCTTGCTTCATTTCGCTTTTGCAAATTGGACAAGTTGGCTGATCTCCGCTTTTAAAGTTATCTCGAACCCAGCAATTACACGTATCTGATGTACATTCCCAAACTTTTGTTTCTTCAATAACAGCCGGCTCTAAATTTTTACGATTATACATACACATCGTCTCCTTTAAACAGTACTTTTTAAGTGGATAATAAATGAAGATTAACTTAGCGTGTAAATGTGGTAAATGGTGCAAGATAAAGTGATACTATACATCCGTAAATCAATCTTTGAGGAATACATACGGCGTCTTGAAAGACTAAAATAAAAATGAAGTTATAGCAAAGCAGATAGCAGTTGCTTTTCTTAAAACAACGGGATAGTCTGAAAAGAACAAAAATGAAGATCACAAAAATTATATATTTTACTATTATAACAGAGTTTATAATTTTTTACAAATCAGCTTCCATTTACTTGTCTTTTCAAAAAAAAAGCGAGCACATGATGAGGCTCGCTTTTCATTTCTTATCGAATTTGTCCGTTTCCACTCATAATATATTTAATTGTCGTAAGCGCAGGAAGTCCCATTGGACCGCGTGCATGAAGCTTTTGAGTTGAAATCCCAATTTCAGCTCCAAATCCTAAAGCTCCTCCGTCAGTAAAACGCGTAGATGCATTATGATACAGTGCCGCTGCATCCACTAAAGACATGAAGCGTGAAACGGCTTGTTCATCTTCTGAAATGATGGCTTCAGAGTGTTTTGTTCCATATGTTTCGATATGGTCAATCGCTTCATCCACACTCTCTACTACTTTCATCGCGATCGCTAAGCGTAAATACTCTTCAGCCCAGTCTTTTTCAGCCGCTGGTTTTGCTCCAGGAATTTCACCTACTGTCGCTTTGTCACCATATACTTCAATACTATGATCATTGAATGCTTGAATCAATTCATTTTTGTGAGAATCGAGCCAGTTTTTGTGTACAAGAACGGTTTCTGCTGCGTTACACACCGCTGGTCGATCTGTTTTTGCATTAATCAAAATCGGAATGGCCTTCTTAACGTCAGCATGTTCATCGATATAAATATGGCAGTTTCCGACTCCCGTTTCTAACACAGGAACCGTTGCGTTATTGACGACCGCTTGAATCAATGAAGCCCCTCCGCGCGGAATTAGCACGTCAATATGCTCTTTCATTGTAAATAATTCTTGCGTAGCCGCACGATCTGTACTTGAAATAAACTGTACCGCTTCTTTAGGAATTGGCGTTTCATCGAGAGCTTTATGAATAATGTCCACGATAGCTTGGTTAGATGAAATAGCTGAAGATCCGCCTTTTAACACAATGGCATTTCCAGATTTCAACGCTAGCCCTGTTGCATCTACCGTTACGTTTGGACGTGCTTCATAAATCATTCCGATAACGCCAAGAGGTACGCGTACTTGTTTTACATCTAGACCGTTATCCAATGTCCAGCTTGATAGAATATCGCCTGTTGGATCATCTAGCTCAGCAACTTCACGAAGGCCGTTTGCAAATTCTTTTACACGTTCCGCTGAAAGAGCAAGGCGGTCCATAAGCGCTTCGTCAAAACCTTTTTCTTTCCCGTTGTTTAAGTCTACTTCATTTGCTTTTAAAATATACTCCGTGTTGCTTTCAAGTGTAGAAGCAATGGTTAACAGCGCTTCGTTTTTTTGTTCTGTTGTTAGTAAACTTAATTGCTTAGCTGCTTTTTTTGCTGAAATAGCTTGTTCTTCTACTGAATACTTTTCATTTGTTTGTAACACCAAATCACTCCTGGATTCGTTTTAGTTTTGTTTGATTTTAAAGTGTGAGGCATAAGAGGTAACTGCAATCATGCAAAGAAAAGGAAGGGCTCCTTTTCTTTACAGCATGCTTGCTTACAAACCAACCGGTACTGGAATTTCTAAGTGACACACCAGACCTTCGCTGTCTACAATCGGTTGATCAATTGGCTCGTTCAGGGCAAGTTCATCAGATGAATAATTTGTCACGCCAAGAGCCAGCTCATTTTCGTCTTTGTCTAGAATACGTACAACTGCTCGTTCACTAAAGTGGCCTTTAATATATTTAACGTGCTCGCGAAGTAAAGGCTCTTTATCTTCAATAATTGCACGCTTCGCGGCATCTTCGACTACTATTTCCCCTTCAGGACCAGAGTTAAACGCAATCCACTGCTTTTTCTGATTGAGGTTCGCAGAATCATCTTCAGATTCAAAATACGTTCCTGTTGCATCGCCGTCAACTGCTTGTGTTAAAATGTTTGGCACGCCAGCTCTTCCTAAAAATGCTGGAATTCCTGATGCCATAGCGATTTTGAACGCGTCAATTTTCGAGCGCATACCGCCTGTTCCAACTGAACTTCCTGAATCTCCTGCAGATTCTTCGATGTCTTGCGTGATTTCCCCTACGTGAGGAACTAATTTTGCATTTGGATCCTGGCGAGGGTCCGCGCTGTATAAGCCATCGATATCCGATAAAATAATAAGCAGGTCAGAATCCACTAGTCCAGCAACTTTAGCTGAAAGTGTATCATTATCGCCAAATTTTAATCGATTGATGGTTACCGTGTCGTTTTCATTGACAATTGGCACAATGCCGCGTTCTAACAGCACGTTAATTGTATTTCGTGCATTGTTGTAACGATTTTCGTCTGAAAAATCGTCTCTCGTAATTAAGATTTGAGAAGCAACGTATCCATGTGATAGAAACAGTTCTGAATAAGCCTCCATTAACAGTCCTTGACCGATTGAGGCAGCTGCTTGTTTTTCAGGTAAAGAGCTAGGTCGCTCTAAGCAGCCAAGCTTGCGGTATCCTGCAGCTACAGCTCCTGATGAAACCAATAGTACTTCATGACCGCTATCTTTTAAGTCTACGACTTGATCCACAAGGCGCTCGAGCTTCCGTCTGCTGATTTCACCGTGTGAACTTGTTAATGAACTACTTCCAATTTTAATTACAACCCGCTTCTTATTGTCGGGACTCATCAAATCACTCCTAGTGTGTTCTGTATGTTTTCTTGTTTATGATTATTTTTTTGTGGTGAGGAATTCACGAAGAAGATAAGTGACGAATTAATTAGTACTTGCCACTTTTTGTAGTTGAGCACTCATTTCTTTTGAACGCTTTGATGCTCCTTTGACTGCTTGCATCATTGCTTCTCCGCCGCCGTGTTTAGCTAAGGCGTCTAAACCAGCTGCTGTTGTACCGTTTGGAGACGTCACATTTTCACGAAGCTCCGTCGGCGTTTTATCTCTTTCCATCATCATTCTTGCTGCACCGTAAATGGTTTGGGCGCCAATTTCACGTGCTAGCTCAGGATCGAGACCTTCTTCTTTAGCGGCTTTCTCGATATGCTCCATAAGGAAATAAAAATAAGCGGGTCCACTTCCGGCAATCCCTGTGAAAATGTCCATTTGAGGCTCATCAATCAAGTACACTTTTCCGATTGCAGAAAGCAGCTCTTTTGCTGTTAGCACAGCATCCATTGCAGCATATTGACCTGGAGATATAGCCGTTGCTGATTGCTGAATCATACTTGATGTATTCGGCATCACTCGAATGACCTGCTGTTCATCATGCAACAACTCTTCCATGTAAGAAGACGAAATCCCTGCAAGAACAGATAGGACAAGCTGGTCTTTGTTGATTTGAGGCTTTAATTCGTTTAATGCCTCTTCAGCGCCTTTTGGCTTCATCGCTAGAATAAAAACGTCAATGTCATCTGTTTTCAGCTCGCTGCGCTTTACTGCTTTGATACCATATCTATTTTCAAGTTCGTGCAGTCGCGCATCATTGCTTCGATTCGTTACGATAATATTTTCAGTGGGTAATTTCTTTGCATTGACCATACCAGAAATCATCGCTTCTGCCATTGATCCAGCACCTAAAAAAGCAACTTTTTGTTTTTGATCCATCAAATCTCCCCTGTCATTTGTTCGTATTTTTGTTCTCGTTTCTTTCAACGGTTCCTATAGTAACATGCTGAAAAAGAGTGTCAAGTTGAATTTAACCGTTTTTTTCCTCCTTGAGCGTATAACCTTATGCGCATGTAAGCGTAAACAAAACTTTTTTAAATATTTTTTTCTGCAAAAAAAACCGATTTTTTTTATAAAAATACGTTTATATAAAGAAAATCGGGGCATATTATATAGTTTGGACTTTAAAATTTTTTGCGAAAAATAGAGGAATTTTGAAAACGTTATTTGAACAATATAATAGGTTTGCTAAAATGAACCTATGTACCAGCATCTTGGTTTTTTTTTGAAAAATTTACTTTTGATGTAAACCACACCGTGCTGTCGACATTAAAATAAACAAAACGACATACAATCTAGGAAGTATCGAAACATTATTGGAGGTTCTATTATGAAGAACAACTCGTTTTCTACAGTTCCATCGTCTTCAGAAGGAATAGAGAAACAGGATTTACACGTTGTGGGAATTGGCGCTTCTGCCGGAGGGTTAGAAGCTATTGAGCAGTTTTTCGCTAATATGCCTTCATCAAATGGAATGGCGTTTATTATTGTGCAGCACCTTTCCTCTAAATATAAAAGTTTTATGCCAGAACTTTTAGCAAAAAAAACAGGAATGAATATCAAACTGACACAAGACGGGATGACTTTACAAGAAGACACAATTTATTTAAATCCTCCCCATCATTATGTGACGGTTGTGGATCATACTCTTCACCTTCGTCCTTATGAAAAAATTGATCAGGTAAAGTATCCGATTGACGCCTTTTTTCATTCTCTGGCTGCTTCAAAAAAACACCGGTGCACAGCCATTATTTTATCGGGCAAAGGAAATGATGGAACAGGAGGAGCAAAAACGATACGAGAGTGCGGCGGAACTGTACTTGTACAAGATGAAAGCACAGCAAAGTACAGAGATATGCCTCTAAGCGCTATTGATGCCCACCTTGCTGATTATATTCTTTCTCCTGCTGATATGCCTGACCTTGTGCAAACGCATGTCAGCCAAACTGAATTTACATATAATGAAGAAACGCTGCAATACATTTATTCATTAATAAAGAAGAAAACAGGCATCGACTTCTCTATGTACAAAAAAAACACGGTGCTGCGACGACTTGAAAAGAGAATGGCCTTACTCGATCCGCCCTCTCAAACGATGGAAGAATACCGGGACTATTTATGTAAAGAAGCCGAAGAAATCGTCGAACTGCAGCGAGACTTGCTGATTGGAGTGACGCAATTTCTTAGAGATAAAGAAGCATTCTCTATTATTGAAGAACAAGTCATCCCTCAATTAGTTGAAAGAAAGATTCATAGTCAAGAAGATGAAATCCGCATCTGGGTAGCAGGTTGTTCTACTGGTCAAGAAGCATACACGTTAGCTATTTTGCTTCATGACTATTTATCAACAATCAACCGTTATTTCGATGTCCGAATCTTTGCTACGGACATCGATCGTCATGCAATCAAAAGAGCGAGCCAAGGCATTTATGAAGAAGCGGAAGTTCATTCCTTCTCAGCAGCTCAGATTAATGAATATTTTGAGCAAACAAAACACGGTGGTTATCAAGTAAAAAAAATAATCAGGAAAATGATTGTTTTTGCCCCGCATAATATAGGAAAAGACTCGCCTTTTGTAAACGTTGATTTAATTAGCTGTCGAAATATGATGATTTACTTCCAAGCTGAACTGCAGCAGCGCATTTTGTCTCTTTTTCATTTTTCTTTGACAGAAGAAGGCGTACTTTTTTTAGGGCCTAGTGAAACAACGGGAAATTTGTCTGATTTGTTCCGCCCTATCAACAGTAAGTGGAAAATATTTAAGCGTTCAGGACAGCCCAGCCGACAAATTACGGGAGCTTTTAATCTTTCAAAATCCAACTTGCATGAAGGTGATTTTTCTAGCGTACCGCTGCCAAGTCAACTTTATAAGCCGCTTCCTTCACTCAAACTAGATGAGATGTATCAGTCAATGATTGATCACTTTATGAGCCCTTGCCTTGTATTAAATGAATACAACGAAGTGATCTTTTGTTCAAAAGAAGCGACTCAGCTTATTAACGTTCCTGTTGGAAAAATCAATTATACAATTTTTAAAATGGTTCCCGTTCACGTCTCTTTAGCCATTGGAGCAGCTATTAAACGCGTCAAAGAACAAGGTATGAGCATATGCTGTCAGCACATTGAGTTTGTCATAAACAACGTTCAGCGCCGTTTTAATATTACGATATCAGCTCTTCCAACAAATCACTCTCTTTACTTACTTATGTTTGATGAACAGACAGATAGTGCCGTTATTGATAAGGAAGAGCCCATGTTTCTTAATCAAACAAGCTCTATTAGTGAGCTTGTAGTAGATTTAGAGCAAGAGCTTCATTACACGCAGCAGCATTTGCAAACAACGATTGAAGAGCTAGAAACAGCAAATGAAGAGCTAAAGTCCACGAATGAAGAACTGATTGCTTCCAATGAAGAGCTGCAGTCCACAAATGAAGAATTGCAGTCTGTTAATGAAGAGTTAATTAGTGTTAATAATCAGTACGAGCGAAAGATTGAAGAATTAACGGACTTGAATAATGATATTGATAATTTATTAATCAGTACCACTATTGCTACCATCTTTTTAGACGAGCAGCTGAATATTAAATTATTTACGCCGGAAACGAAAACAGTGATCAACGTTCTTCATCAAGATATCGGAAGACCTTTCTTTCATATTTCGCATAACTTTAGATATGACCATCTAATCGAGGACGCAATGCACGTTTTAAGAACAAATAATACCCTTCAAAAAGAAATTCAAAGCTACGATAACCAATGGTATAGCATGAAAATGATGCCTTATCGTACGAACGAGAATTTAATTAACGGTGTAGTTATTACGTTTATTAATATTACAGAAATTAAACGATCAAATGAAGAATTGGCTATTACATCATTTGCAGTAGCTCACAGTCCTACGGGCATTTTTATTACCGACCATCAAGGTAAAATTAAGTACATTAATCAAAAATTCATGGAGCAAAAGCATGCGCCGCAAGAAGTATTTGGGCTGCACCTCTATGACTTATATACAAAAAAGCTAGGCGTTAAAAGATTCCCTAAGATTTGGAATGAAGTATATAGAGGAGAAAAATGGAACGGAGAAATTTCCTACGTTCAAGAAGACGGAGAAACCGTTTGGGAACAGTTAGCCTTAATGCCTGTTAAAAATGATCAAGACGAAATCATCCATTACATTGGGTTAAGCGAAGACATTTCACAGCGCAAACAGTCGGAAATGATGCTCAAAAATTCAGAGATGCTGTCAGCACTTGGACAGCTGGCTGCCGGCATTGCCCATGAAATACGAAACCCTCTTACATCATTAAAGGGCTTTTTACAGCTTATGATGCAAGAAGAAACGTATAAAAAAGAATATATGGATGTCATGATGTCCGAATTTAACCGCTTAGAACTGATTATTAGCGAACTGCTCATTCTAGCCAAACCCGAAGTCGTAAAATATGAAAATAAGCAGATAAATTTAATTCTTCAAGACGTATGTACACTTCTGCATACACAGGCCATTCTTAAAAACATTACTATTTCAACAGATTTTGAAGAAAAATTACCTGTTGTTCATTGCATTGAAAAAGATATGAAACAAGTATTTATCAACATGGTGAAAAATTCTATTGAAGCGATGGATGACCCTGGGTCTATTCTGGTGGTATCTAAATTTGATCCAGATACAAATCAAGTAGTCGTCCAAGTGATAGATGAAGGAAAAGGCATGCCGAAAGATCGATTAACACGAATTGGCGAGCCTTTCTATACAACAAAAGAAAAAGGAACAGGATTAGGATTGATGGTGAGTCATAAAATCATTAGTAATCATAAAGGAAGCATTTCGTATGATAGTGAAGAAGGAAAAGGAACAACAGTAGAAATTCGATTGCCGCTTTCTTAATGTACTTTGTTCTTCTGTCTTAAACAGTCAAGCTCCTGATTAATTAAATCTTGAATGTCAAACAAATGTGTAGAGACCAATTCAATATATTCTCCTTTTCCTGCTTCAATTACGTCGGAGCGGATAATACTCAAGAGGTCTTGAATGGTTAGCACATTTGTTTTCATTTCTCGAAAATGACGCTGAAGATCAACTAGCTGCATTTTTTTCGCCGTTTCTACATCTGTTTCCCTGACTGAAAAATTTTGGCTTACTTGTGATGAGTCTTGCATAAGCATAGAGCGAAACTGTTGAAGAGTTGATTGAACACTCGTCATATGCTCGTGAATAGGATAGCAGAAAACAGCGTGCAGCGAATGATAGGCTTCAGGCTTAAAATGAAAATCAAAAAGAGCAACCGGGTTAGAAAACGTGCGCATATTTACTTCAATTTGCACTTCTTCCTTTCCCTGGAGTGCTCTTTTTACTTTTTCTTGACTGTCTTCATCAACTAGATCTAAAAAGTTCTGAACAGGCGGGAAATTTTTCGTGACGCTTGGTGTAAATTCAATTATTTCGTTGTCTTTATTAAGTAAAAACATTGGAACCGGAATGTGTTGAATCGGCAAACTGATCATATTTCTTCCCCCATTACTAACATTTTATCTTGCGTCGAACTTTCTTTATTGTTGATTAGAAGCCAGTCTTTAAAAGCTTGAATATGATTAATGAATATGGTTTTTGAAGATCCTGAAGCCGATAAGTCATGCGTATTGAGAAGCCTTCTGCCTACTAATACAAGAGGACTTTGCGGCATGTTTTCAATCTCAGCAATGTATTTTTGTAAATCAGGCAGCAAATGCACTTGTGAGACGGACAACCATACTGCATCAGGGTCCCACTTCTCGATACTTTTTAAAGCGAACGGTAGCGGCAAATTGGCTCCTAAGTTTTTCACTTCCCATCCATGTTCTCTCATAAGTCCTGCAATCATTTTAATGCCTAAGTAATGCTCTTCTCCTTCAATGCAAAAAAGAAGGGCCCGATTACGCTGAAGCAATTGCTGCTGTGAAAGCTGAAAGCGAGTTAACACATAGTCACAGGCTGCAGTAGCCAAATGCTCGTCCGCGACTGAAATTTTATTTTCTTTCCACCTTTTCCCTATCTCATACATCGCTTCTGTCAGAAACATATATACGTCGGTTGAAGAATGACCTTCTTCTATATATAGCAATGAGCAGCCAGCTTTTTTGAACGTCTCCTTCTAGCAAACAATCAGCTAAAGCCGCTACATTACGAGAGTAAACGATAAGATCACGCCCTTTTCCTAAAGTTACAATAAATCTCTAGGCAAAACTTCCTTTTTGCACGATGGACAACATGCGTAGACGCCTTTATTTTCATCATAATCTACGTTCATCGGCTGCTTGCATGCTTTACATACAGCATGTACGTAGTTTAAATATTTTTCTACTAATAAACGTGTTGCCCCACTTGTTTTCCCGCAATAATAGCAAATAAACCTTACTTTTCCTTTTTTTGTTATCTCTACTTCTCGCATATGCTGACAGGACTCACAGCGATCCCAGCTGCGAAGGTAATCGCTCAAAGAATATTGTGGTTTATTTGTTTCTATATACATTTTTGTTTCTTGATTTCTTATTTTATCTTCCGTAAAGTCAATTGACCGAAGAAGCTGTTTAGCACCTAGCTTTGACTCAATTCTAGCTGCCATAAATGCTTCATTCTTTCCGCCATAAGGCATATTGATCCATATAGTGGATTCATCGATAATAAGCAGTGACATCGGAACAGGCGATGAAGTGATATGAGCACCGTCAATTCGAACTTCTTTTGGTTCACGAGTAAGAACGGTCACTTCTCCTTTAAACGAATGTAACATATCCCGTATTTCTTGAGAGACAAGGGAAGCATAAGGAATACACAATAAAATCTGCTGCTGAGCTTGATATAAGTCTTTTTTTAACTGACTGCTGTTCGATGGATGGTACCAAACCAATTTAGGATGCTGAATGACTTCTTTTAAAAATTGCTGAGGTTGGTATACTTTTTGACTTTCGTTAAAGTGGTTGACCAATTTCCATAACGCTCGCTCTTTTGGTACACGCTGCTGGACAAACGACTCGTCTGAAAGCATCATAAACTTCCCTTTTGAACGCGTCACCGCTACATTTACTAATCGGTCGCTATTTTCATTTGTTAAAAGTAAACCTGGTTTCGACTGCGGCTTTGTATCGACCGTATCAAAAATCATGATATCTCGTTCTGCGCCTTGAAATTTGTGTACGGTTGCTGCAATTATACCGCTAGCTGGTTCAATATCTTGAAGAAATGCATTGACCAATTTAGCTTGAGACTTATAAGGAGTTACATAGCCAATAGTAGCCGAAGAAGCTTTGCGTGCCCGCAGCATCAAACTTACCGCCAAAACAGCCGTTATCACATTGTAGCGTGAACCGGAAACAACATCTCGCATAGCGGAAGCATGCAACTGACCAATGTTAAGCATAAGCGCTGCTTCATGAGCAAACGGCCGGCTGCTTGCTACTGCTTCTCGACTTGTTGTGACAGATGGATGGTCCCCTACTCGATTGCTGTAAATATAGCGATTTGTAAAAGCGGAGATATCTTTATGCATTCTTCTTTGCTTTGTCAACATAAAAAGATGCGGGTGTATCTCACCGCTTTCTACTTGCTCTACAAGTCCTGTCTGCTCAAATAAATCTCGCTGCAGCCACTTCTTCACTTCGGCATGAGAAGATTGAGATACCGGGGGAAGCTGTTTAAAATCGCCGCATACGACAATTCGTTTTCCTAACGCAGCTGCAAAAGCAATTTGCGGTGCATATGCCATGCTAATTTCGTCTACCACAACCATATCAAATTCACTTTGATAAAGTAATCGGTCAATAGCCGCTTTTGATAAGGTAGTGCCTACAATATACGCTTGATTAAAAACATTTTTCTCCGCTTCAATCCACTTGTTACGAAGGGCGTTTAGCTTTTTGTTCACTTGCTGAAGCTGGTGAGCTCTATTAGGATACCTGCTTAAGTAAACTCGTTCTTCTTGTAGCTCCCGCATCTCCTGAGCTAAATCCGGATCATCTTCTCCAATGACTTCTTCTACTTTTATATTTTCTAAGCCGCTGCTTTTTGTTGCTCCGTATCGAATAAGTTTTCCTTTTTTCCAAGCTTCTTTCTTTTTTAACTGACGTGCAGTTTCTTGCAGTAAACCGTCCACCGCTGCATTACTGTGAGATAATAAAAGAATCCGCTTTGATTTCCGGTAATAGCTTGCCGCGATTTTGGACAGCGTATATGTTTTTCCCGTTCCAGGAGGCCCCCAAATATAAGTAGTACGGTTATAACGCGCGCGCAGCAACACTTCATGAAGAGCATTCTTAGACGTATACTCCTTATGACGAACAGGACTATTACCTCTCATAAGACGTTTGATTCTCACTATTTTTTGCTTGTAATCTTTCGCTTCCGTGAGTCTATCAATAAGAGCCTGCAATAATTCCCATGGTTCGTTATATATATCGAGTTCGTCTACTTCTTGTCCAATAAACGCATCTATTTTAAGGTACAAATCAAGCCCTTCTGTTCCGATAACTTCTCCTTTACTTTCTTTATGCTGGTGGACAAGGCGTACCTGAGCTCCATCAAAAAGGTATAAATCGGCTGTGCGTTCAAACCGGTAAAGATACGCATCTCCCTGCTGCCCTAAGTATTCTCCTTTTCCTACCGTATACTTTTCTCCGCCGTGTTTCTTCATATAATTAATCTCAATTGAAAGTGCGCGCACCCATGCTTTTAAATATGAAGAGATAGAGCGTTTTTCCATAGATGTCTAACTCCCTTTTCATCCGTTCATTTCTAACTTGTCTATTCTATCATGTCATTTGAATATAGCATAGCTTCTTTCTTCTTCATTTTTATAAAAGCAGAACACCTTTTTTGCTATTCTATCTCTCCAGATAAATTAAGACTTTTTTCATCATAATTGTAAAAAAAACGCGTTTTTTCTATAACTTTAGACGTATTGTTACAAACTTGTAATATAAAACCTACCATTTTGTCATGAGTTTGTTACATATTGCTGATAGAATAAGAGACAACTATTGGAAATAAAGGAGAATTATTAGATGAAAAAACACATTTTTACATTAGGGGCCACAGCTTTAGTATCAATTGGAATTGCAGACGCAGCATCGGCTGACACAGACACACATAAAGTAAAAGCTGGAGAAACGTTATTCAGCATCTCAAAGCAGCATAATGTAACAGTTGAAGACTTAAAAAAGTGGAATGGTCTTTCTTCGACATTAATCTATGCAAACCAAACATTACAAATTGGATCTACATCTACTGACTCTTCATCTAGTTCAACTCCAACTACAACATCTTCAAATCATACATATACAGTAAAATCAGGTGACACGCTTTATCGTATCGCTAAAAACACCGGTACTTCTGTACAGCAGCTAAAAGATTGGAATAACTTATCTAGTCATTTAATTTATGTGAATCAAGTATTAAAAATAAGCGGAACAGGAACAGTTTCGTCATCACCTTCAGCACCTGTACAAGAAAAAACAAACGAAACGCAGGCATCCCCGGCTCCTAGCAACAGTAAAAGCTACAAAGTTCAGCCTGGAGATACAATGTGGAGCGTAGCACAGCGACACGGCATTGCAATTTCTCAATTAAAACAGTGGAATAACTTATCGTCTAATACGATTTACATTAATCAAGTGCTACAAGTAGGCGGACAAGCTGCAGCTCAAGCAAAACCATCAACGCCAGCGACTACTGCTCCTTCAACACCGTCGACTTCAACGCCGGCACCTGCTCCAGCGCAAGAAAGTAAGTCGGTTTCGAAAGAGATTACAGTTGAAGCAACAGCCTATACTGCTTACTGTGCGGGCTGCAGCGGAATCACTGCTACAGGCATCGACCTAAGGTCAAATCCTAATCGAAAAGTAATTGCAGTTGATCCTCGCGTGATTCCATTAGGTTCTCGCGTATACGTAGAAGGTTACGGAGAAGCAATTGCTGGAGATACTGGCGGTGCGATTAAAGGTACTCGCGTTGATTTATTTATGGCATCTCAAAGCTCAGCTTTAAATTGGGGACGCAAAACGGTAAAACTTCAAATTTTAGATTAATCACTAAAAGCAGAAGCGTGTTAATCGCTTCTGCTTTTTAATTTTTTTTCAAACATAATCATATCGATAGCTTGCAGGCCATTCTCGTAAATCGGTGGAACGTACTGCAAAAAGAAATTCTTTTTGACACCCCTTTGATAAAAGCCTGCCTTTTTATAAAATGCTATGTTTTCAAGACTGGAGTCCGCTGTTCCTACAATCATTTTAGAATAATGGTTACCTTCATACAGTACTTCTAACTTTTTAATAACTTTGCTGCCGATTCCTTTTCCTCTGTATGCTTCTTTTAAACCGATATTCTTTACTTCTACTGCCGATTCCTCTTCATCGATGAGGCACTGCACAACTCCTATTTCGCTCTTTTCATACACAATGGTAAATAAAGAACCTTCATTTATATACGACTTCACCACTTTTTCGTCTTCATCCCCTATTAATAGCAGGTTTAAATAGGAAGCGCGCCGGTCTTTATCAATTTCAATAAGATCGATACACATTTTCATCCTCCAAAAAATAAGTCAATAATATTGCTGCCTCTTGAAGATGATTTATTATATAGCTCTGAATACCCGCAGCTCGTGCAATATACCACTGTAAAGTGATTGTGCTGAACATCTAAGTATCTAGACAGTCCCGTTCCCGTTGTAGCAATTTCTTTTGTTTTTGCTTCTGTATGCCCGCATTTTATACAACCGTTTTTCCCCATTGTCGTACTCCTTTATAAATAAAATAACTTCTTATTTATATAAACGGACAGAAAAGGAAAAAGTTTCGTTTAATTGATAAATAAAGGAAAGTAAGAAACCGCATCTCCAACAGAAGATGCGGTTTCTTACTTTTAATATCGACGAGATGACTGTACACTCGATTTCTATAACAGCAATTCTCTTTTCATAATTTCAACGTTTTTCTGATGACATTGTGCGGTGAAGTCAGAGGGAAACGCCAGTTTATCATTCAGCTTATCGAGCGCTTCTTTACTGTCTTCTTTCACTGCAGCGTGCAGTTCGTCTAAATAAGAGCTGGCCATCTCCACTCGTCTTTGAATTTCAGCTCGGTGATGTGTCGTTTTCCCGTGCCCGGGAACTAGCGTTAGATTTTGGTGCTTGGCTAAAATATGTCGCGCAGTCGCAAGCGTGTCGCGGTAATCGTTTACACTTTCATATATGTACGGATATTCAAAATCCGATAAATAATCCCCTGCAATCCATATCGAATCATCGACAATCATAAATAGGCCATCGTTCGTATGACCTTTTGCAAAATAACAGGTAATGGATGTTTCACCTAAAGCAATGTGCTGTTCATTTTCGGTTACCACAATATCCAGCTCCGGGAATATAATATCATGAGATCTTTTTATATAATAGTCATGATCAAACTGCTTAATCATTTGAACTTTTTCTTCTTTGTCCGGATGATGTTCTAAAAATTTGCTGCCGATAAAGGTGGCATTTAATTCTAAGAAAGCGCCATATCCAATGACGTGATCAAAATCTCCGTGAGTAAAAAACACGTACAGGTTGCGACGATTTAAGATCTCTTGAACATGCTGTTTAATTTCATTAATTTCGTGAGGAAGCCATGTTGGATCAACAACAATGACACAGTCTTTTGTTTCAATCACTGCAGATGTTGTTTGAAATAGCGCGCTTTCAAAAACCGTCATTTGCTCCGTTTTATATTGAATCATCGAGAACAGCTCCTTATTTTTTCTATCACCTTTATTATAGCGGAAATAGAAAGGTAAGGGCGCGTATGACGGTTTATAAAACGAAACTATGCAAGATGTGATAAAATGCGGAACCAGCCAAATAATGAAATCCAAATAGGAATACTAAATAAGGTTCCCCAAAATAAACCTTTCAAAAAGTTCCCTTGATTCATTCTGATATTCCTCACCTTCATCGTATGTTGGTTCTTAGTCTAGCGCAGCTTAATGAAATTTTAGTGAAAAATAAAAAAAGAAGCAGCAGCTTCTTTTTTTATTTATTATAAAATTGGTGATCGTACTTAATTTTCGGCAGCTCGCGTACTTCCTGCGACATTTCCGTTCCGCACATCGGACAGTTATAATCAACCGTAACAAAATCTTCTCTCATCCACCCATTACATGATTCAGATTGACACGCATATACAGTCGTATCCATCATTTGATCTACTTCTTCTTCTACGGCTTTTTTTGCAAAATACATGTGCACAGCTCCCTTTTTTTCTTAGTATATGTAAAATTCCCATTTTTTATTTACGGCTTGATTACTTTTTCATCCGGCGTTATTGGACACCACTATTTAATTGTGTATAATTAAATAAAAAGCAATAGACTGGAGGCAACATGAATGGAACAACTTTATAAGCAGCTGCAGCTAGAAAATCAGCTTTGTTTCTCAATTTACGCCACGTCTCGAGAAATTACAAAGGTGTACAAGCCGCTGCTCGACAAATTAGGAGTAACTTATCCGCAGTATTTAGCCCTTCTTGTTTTATGGGAACATGAAACACTCAGCGTGAAAAAAATGGGCGAACTTTTGTATTTGGATTCAGGCACTCTTACTCCTATGCTAAAAAGAATGCAGGATCAAGAATTAGTGATTCGTCAGCGTTCTCATGAAGATGAGCGCGTTGTTTTTATTAGTTTAACCGAAAAAGGAAAAAACTTACGTGATAAAGCTTGTCATATTCCAGAAGAAGTTTTTAGTATGACGAATAAGTCACAGGGAGAATTAGAAAAACTGAAAGAAACCCTGCAGGAGTTATTGCAATCATTGCATACGTACAATCAAAAATAGACCATATAAAATTGCACATAAAAAAACGCCTGGATTTAAGAAAAATCCAGGCGTTTTTTTATTTACTCAGCCGTTGTATTTAACGTTACGTTAACATTTCCACGCGTTGCTTTAGAATACGGGCAGAATTGATGTGCATCTTCTACTAGCTTCTCAGCTACTTCTTGTGAAACGCCTTTAATATGAGCGTTTAACACCACGCCAATTTTAAAGCCATCATCAGTGTGGTCTTTTAGTAGACTTACTTCTGCAGTAATAGACGAATCAATGTCTTTTTTTTGTTTCTTAGCGATTAAATTTAAAGCACCGTCAAAACAAGCAGAATATCCTGCCGCAAACAGCTGCTCGGGATTTGTTCCTTCTTCTTTGTTATTTGGAGAAGGATTTACAAGGGTTAAATCAATAATACCATCATCTGATTTAACTCGACCCTCTCGGCCTCCAACCGCTGTTGCTTTAGATGTAAATAGTACGTCTGACATAAGATCACCTCATAGATTATTTTATGTAATTTCATTGCAGACAATCAAAAAAGTCGCAATCAAATTCATTTTGTAATCACTTTGATTACCGTGATAGTAATTTACTTCCCCTTCTATAATGAGTGTAAACCTATTATTTTATACAAAAAAAGAGAGTTACCTCTCTTCTTTTCCTCTTTGTTTTTTTAAACCGCTTTGAATAATGTTATCTCCATATTTTTCACGCAAACTTTCGACTGCTTTGTATAAAGGCTCTTTTTTTGCTTGTTCTCCGTATGTAAACAAATCCAGCTGTTCTTCTTCTTGGAGCTGGTGGCTCACTTGAAGAGCTGCTACGCCCAATAAACGAATCGGTTCTCCGTTCCAATGCTTTTGAAATAATACCGCACTGTAATGAAAAAGATCGTTTTGCTCGCTAATTGCTTTTGAAATAGTTTGGCTTCGAGTAATGGTTTTAAAATCACTATATCGTATCGTTAGTTGAATCGTTTTGCTTACAACTTTTTTCGCTTTCATACGAGAGCTTACAGAATGCGATAGTTTATTTAAAATAGGCAGAACTTCATGTTCATCTACTGCATTTTGAGATAGCGTCGTAGAGTTTCCAATAGATTTAAACTGTGATTGGCGATCAGGGTTCACCTGTCGATCATCTTGGCCCCGCGCTCGGTCTCTCATCACTTCTCCTTTTACTCCGAGAGTTTGCTTAAGAAGACCGGGAGCGGCGTTTGCTAGATCACCGACCGTCACAATCTTAATCGCATTTAGCTTTTCAGCTGTCTTCTTACCGATTCCGTTCATTTCCTCTACGGCTTTTGGCCAAAGAACTGTTTGAACATCTCTTTTTCGAAGGACGGTAATTCCTAAAGGTTTTTGCATATCACTTGCCGTTTTAGCTAAAAATTTATTCGGTGCGATTCCAATTGACACAGGAATTTGCAGCGCCTGTATTAAATGCTGCTGAATGGACTTTGCTATGTCAAGAGGAGAGCCTAATTCAGCACAGTTCGTAATATCCAAATAGCCTTCATCAATTGAAGCGGGCTCTAAAAGAGGTGAAATGGTTACTAAATAATCAAACATGTTTTTGGACACTTGGCGATATAATGGAAAATTAGGTTTTATAACAACCAGCTCGGGGCATTTTCTTTTCGCTTCCCAAAGAGGCATAGGCGCATACACTCCGCGTTTACGAGCAATATAGTTACAGGTTACAACAATTCCTCTTCGTTCTTTTGGATTGCCAGCAATAGCAAGAGGCTTATCTTTGAGCGTATGATCATGTGCGGTTTCAACAGATGCATAAAAAGCATTGGCATCAATATGAAGAATAACTTTGCCGTTTTTAGGGTACATCATTTTCATACTATCACCTCTTTCTGTATAATTAATCCCCGAAAGAAGAACGTACATTCTTATTTATTATAACTCTTTTTTCCTAAGTTGTGCGCACCTATACTTTATTTTTATTTTGAGCGAACACTGTGTGTCACTCTCTCGTATTCTAATGAAGAAAGGAGGAAGAAAATTTGATTGATCAGCTTATCGGAGCCATTAACCAATTAGGCTACGGATATTTCTTTTTTATCATTTTAGTCGGAGCCAACCTTACTCCGATTCCTGACCCGGTATATATTATGCTTGCAGGCAGTCAGGCTACGTCTCCATCCGTTCAGTATATTCCAGCTTTTATACTTACCTACAGCGGCATGATGCTTAGCTTATACCTTAAATTTTTGATAGCCAGCCTGTTTTCAGCTCAGGCGCTTGCGCTATTAAAACGCCCGCGATGGGAAAAGAATGTCATGAAAGTTGAGCGAACGATTCAAGAATATGGATCTCACGCCATCATCGCAAGCTACTTTTTACCAGGAATGCGGCATGTGATGCCTTTTTTTCTCGGAGCAAGCGGAATGAAGCATCGTCATTACATTAAAGTCTCATTTTCTTTTGGTTTCATTTGGACGCTCGTTTTATTTATTTTCGGTTCCTTTTTTAATACGACATCTTCTTATACTGATGTGATTGAGATCACTTTAGCTTTTTGTGCGATCAGTTTGATTATCTATGCCGTCCAAAGAAGAAAAATACGAAAAAAACAGCAGTAGTTTGTGTAAAAAAGTTCTTTTTCACAAACTGCTGCTGTTTCATTTATATTAAATGACTTCATTATATTCCTTCACAAAGTATTTGCGCGCGCGGTAAAGAGCAGATTTTAACGTAGTCATCTGCATATTTAATAACTCGGCAATTTCTTCATATTTAAATCCTAATCCATATTTTAATAGAAGCAAATTGCGATACTTAGGATTCAATTGATTTAAAATCGCCTGACATTCAGCCGCTTCTTCATTTCTAAGGACCTGCTGAATAGGCGTATACATAACGGGTTCTTCTTTGTAAGAAGACGTATAGCGGTCTTTCACCATTTTACGCCTTCCTAAGTCACAGCGTTTATTTAATGCGACGCGAAACATCCAAGCTTTTATTTTTTCAGGATCGACCATTTCTTGTTTTTCTAAATATTTTAATGCTACTTCTTGCGTAATATCTTCGGCGTCTTGTCTATTCACACCATTTTTTAATAAATAAGCCAGCACCTGATTTAAATAATCTTGTAATTCCTCGCCGCACATAATAAGTTCTCCCTTGTTATTTTAGTTTTTCTTTTAGTTCGTTTGGCAGCTCATTTTCATTCAACATGTAAACCTGAGGAGTATCTACTTGATCTTTGTAATAAAAAGCAACAAGATAATCTCCCGTGTCTCGTAAGTTCGCATGTTGAAGAAGTGTTTCTACCTGCTGATTATTTTTTACTTTAATTGCTTTCTCATCCTTCGTTAGAGATGTAAACTCTTCTTGAAGACGATAATCGTTTTTAAGATGAGAAGAATTTTTAAACACTTCGGTTTTTTCTACGTCCTTTGGCATGAGACGAGCACGTTCATATAAATGCTCTTTTTTCAGCCATGCTTCTACTTCGCTATAAGACTTATCCCAAGATGCAGTTTGTACGTACTGTCCTTTTCCATCCATAAACTCAATTGAAGCCCAGCTTTCTTTTGTGCTGTACATTTCATCAAACGTTTCGTTCATCATCGACTGTTTGACTACGTGTATAAGTTCTTGTACTTTACCTGGATTTGTAATGTTGATTGAATTTGACTTTCCTGAAACAGAAAAACTCACGCTTTTAATTTTATCCATATTTTTTGTTCGTAAAAGCGGATGGAAATTTTCTTTGTATTCTTTTGTTTCTGCAATTTCTTTATAAAAAGCTTTATAGTCTGAAAATGGAATAAAGTATTCTCGGACCATTTGTTTTCCATTTTTTAATTTATAAGCAAATACAGCCATTTTACCGTTTCTGCTTTCTATTTCACTTTGTTTATCAGGATCCAGCTTCTTATCTTTAGATGCTGTAATTTGTTTTTGCAGCTGACGAACGCTCTGAATCGTTTCTTTGCTTGTATAGTAATATGGAGCTTCATAATAGCCATTCATTCCATTTGCATAGTTTTCAGGTTTATCAGTCAATGGATATATATCTTCATCGAAATATACACTTTCAATCTCTGAAGCTGCTGGCACTTTAGTAGAATAGCCAAACACATCTAGATGAATGATGAAGCCCACAATAGCTGCAGCTATAACAAACCCTAGATACCCTTTCCATTTCGTAAAGATGCGCCACGTTTTATTTAAAATAATTTGAGCAACTGTATAGCCTATTAATGAACCAATAATATAGCCCACGACCATCCATGAAAATTCACCTTTCATACTAATAAAGTAAAATCCGCCTAACATGAGTGAACAAGCAGTTACTCCGTATACGAATACCGGTTTTAACCAGCTAACTGAAATGGTTTGCGTAGCAGCTTCTACTTTTCTTTTTTGGTAGGTGATTAAAGCAATGATGTAAAATAAGACAATGAGTCCAATATAGACAAATGCACTAGTAGAAAAGCTTTTATGAGCTACCATTTGCGCTACGTGTGAAAATGGAACAAGGCTGTCAACATTTTTGTTCACGTAATAGTCATACGCATAGCCGTACCAGTAAAACTTTACATTGGATATAGCTAAATAAGAGATTCCTCCGGGTAGAAGAAATAGAACGTATAAAAAGATTCCTTGAAGGACAGACATGCCGGTGAACATTCCCGCTAAAACAGTTCCAGTCAGCACAAATAAGTTAATTAAAATACTGTAACCGACCCAGCTTAGAACATCTCTTGTTGTATAAACATTCTCAACCGTTAAAACTCCTTTAACAGCAAAAGTAACGACTCCCGTAATTAAAATAGGAACAACTAAAACCAACGCGCCGAGAAGCATATTTTGATGAAAAAGCGTAGAACGTTTAATTGGTAAACTATGAATATAGTCAGCCGCAATCTTCGTTTGTATATATCTAAATAGGAAAATACCAAGTAATACTGGTACAACAAACATAAACACAAATTCCAGCCCATCCAATACGTTAAATAACGTGTCTGGTTTCTCTATATAAGGCTCTACCTTGCCTGTGAAAGTGAAAATCAGTTGTAAAGGTAAAGCGAACAGCAGTACTAGCAAGTATACAAGCCCAATCCATCCCACATTTCTCATGGATTGAATCCACATGCCGCGGTTAAACGATGATGTTTTCGATTGCATAACCCACATCCCCCATTTCATAAATAAAGATTTCTTCCAGCGTAAGTGGCAAGATGTCAAAAATTAAAGGCTTATACGATCGGACTTTGTTGACTAAGTGATTTTCTTTTCCTCGAACAATACAAAGCAAGACGCTTCCTCGTTGTTCTTGATATAAAATGTCTAGCGTGTCATAAAGCGCTAGCGGCACATCTCCTTCAAATGCAACTTGAATTTTGTGCACGTCTGATTTTAAATCATCCAGCTCTTTTTCAATTAATAATTGACCGTGATGCAAGATGCCTACATGATCACACAGATCTTCCACTTCTCGCAGGTTATGTGACGAAATTAAAATCGTCATTTCCCGTTCTGCCACGTCTTGAACAAGGAGGTTTTTAATTTTTTGCCGCATTACCGCATCTAAACCGTCGAGCGGCTCATCTAAGATAAGTACATCAGGCATAGCAGACAGCGCTAACCAAAAACCTACTTGTCGCTGCATTCCCTTGGACATTCTATGTACCTTTTTATGTAATTGAATTGGGAAAGCTTCTTTTAACTTTTGAAACCGCTCTTCGTTCCAAGTCGGATAGACGCTTCTATAAAAAGACGCTAATTGCTTAATCGTTGTTTGAGGGAAAAAGTAAAGAGAATCTGGCATAAAAATAAGACGTTCTTTTAAACCAACGTTTTCAAACACTTCCTCACCATCTATTGCGATTTTCCCATGATCTTGCTTATAAATACCTGCAATGATTTTTAATAGCGTTGTTTTTCCTGCCCCGTTGGAGCCAAGCAGTCCGTAAATAGATCCTTTTTTTATAGAAAGCGTGACGTCTCTTAGAGCTTCCATTTCTTCAAACTCTTTTTTTATCGCCTTCAGTTCAATCACTATCGCTTCCTCCTTTTACTGCTTTTTCAGCCTGTGAAATAAGTGATAGAATTTCATCTTTATCCATCCCTAAATACATAGCTTCTGCCAACAGCTTTACTAATTCTTCTTTCATCTTTTTCACCTTCTCGTTATTTAGTGTATCAACTTGAGGCGTTACAAAACTTCCTTTGCCTGGAACTGAATAAATATAGTTTTGATGTTCTAGTTCACGATACGCTTTTTGAATTGTATTTGGATTAATCGTTAATTCTTTTGCTAACAGCCGAACAGATGGAAGCTTTTGATCGGCCTTAAAGACTTCATGAATAATAAGCTCTTTCAATTTATCTACTAATTGCTCGTATATCGGCTTACGACTACGAATATCTAAATCGAACATAGTGTCTGCCTCCCTTCATCTACCCAAAATCATGATGTGTGTACTAGGTGTATTAACTGTATTACTTATCGCATTACAGTTAATATTATAGTATGTTTTTTGGAAAAAACAAGTACTTTTTTTACTTTTGTTACAAATAGATGACAAAAAAGTGTTTAATAGCTTTATAGATGAAATGCAAATAGCTGTAAATAAATTGCGCGGGCTGCCTTTGTTATAAGCCAAAGTACTCCTTTAAATCAGCACCTCATTTTGTTTTTCTTACCTAGATACCTCTAGTTATTACCATAATAATGTTTTATAATGTTTATAATTAATTTTTTTAATATAAAAGGAGCCCTACTCTATGTACTATGATGCATTAAAGACGTTTGTTTCTGTTGTAGAAGAGCAAAGCTTTACAAAAGCTGCGGAAAAATTAATGATTTCACAGCCAAGCGTAAGCGTACACATCAAAAATCTTGAAAAAGAATTTCAAACTTCCCTGTTCCTGCGTTCACCTAAAATGTTAAAAATCACACCCAGCGGCGAAATTTTATACGATCGTGCTAAACAAATGATTCAAATATATGAGCATACGAAACGAGATATTTATGAACACCATCACCGTGTCAAAGGAATGCTAACGATTGGCGCCAGTTTTACGATTGGCGAATATATTCTTCCTTCTTTTTTAGCAAAGCTTCGTGAACAGTATCCTGATATTGATGTAGAAGTAACTATCGGTAATACAAAGGAAATTGCTCAGCTTGTTCGTCATTTCAAAGTAGATGTAGGACTTATTGAAGGACACACGGAAGAGTCCGACTTACATATTCAGTCCTTTATGGACGATGAACTTGCCATCGTTGCGTCAGTCGATCACCCTTTAGCTCAGCTTAAAAAAGTAGAAATTGATGATTTACAAAATCAGCGGTGGGTAGCGCGTGAAAAAGGCTCTGGAACAAGAGAATATTTAGATCACGTTCTAATGTCCAACGGTTTAAAAATGAAAAGCATGCTAACGATAAGCAGCAATCAAGGAATTAAAGAAGCAATTGTTCATAATTTAGGAATGTCTGTACTGTCGCTTTGCGCTATTAAAGAAGATGTAGCACAAAAGCACCTATCGATTCTCAACGTTAACACCGCTCCTTTTAAGCGCCGTTTTTCTTATATCTATCCTGCTAACAGCGCTCATAAAAAAGTGGCGGAGCTTTTTATTCAGCTTTTAAACTAAAAAAGACTTTCCACACTGAGTGGAAAGTCTTTTTTAGTAAATAGCCATACATGTCTTTACATTCTTTTTTAGTGAACATGCGTCTGCTGAGCCGGCATTTTTGACAAACGAACAGCTAAGAAAAAGGCTGTGGTAAGAAATACGCCAATTAAAGCAATCACACCTTTCCAGCCGTACGCACTCCAGCATAATCCAGCCACCGTCCCTCCAATGCTTGATCCTGCATAGTAAAAAAACAAATACAAAGACGAAGCCTGAGCTTTGTCATGCGTTGCTCTTCTTCCTACCCAGCTGCTTGCAATGGAGTGACTTCCGAAAAAGCCAAAAGTCAGCAGCAAAAGCCCGGTAATTTTTATCCATAAAACCGGATGCAGCGTAACGATTGAACCTATAAGCGTAACAGCAATCGTACATAACAGCACTTTTTTCCGGCCATATCGATCCGCCAGCGTCCCCATCCAGACTGAGCTGAATACTCCAACAAAGAAAATAACAAAAATAAAACTTACAAGCGTATGATTCCAAGAATACGGAGGAGCGGATAAAGCGTATCCAATATAATTGTATAAAGCTACGTTACTTCCAAGCAGTGCAAAACCAATAGCAAAAAGACAAAGCATTCCTTTATCTTGAAGATGACTGCGAAGAGAGCCGGTAAGCTGCCTAAGTTCAAATGACCGGGAAGTAAAGTTCTGTGAATCAGGCAAGTTCATAAAAAAAACAAATGTAGCCAATAAGCTGATTGCGCTTACAACATCAAGAGCTACAGACCAGTTGAAATACTCCGTGAGCACTCCTGTCATAAGTCTTCCCGCTACGCCTCCAAAAGCGTTTCCGCTTATATAAATCCCCATCGCTTTTCCTAAACTCCCGGGTTCAATTTCTTCTCCTAAGTAAGCCATAGCCACAGAAGGCAGCCCTGCTAACACGATTCCTTGAATAACGCGAAAAACTAACAGCGTTTCAAAGGTAGAGCTAAATGCAGTCATGATGCATAGCAATGACGCAAAAATTAACGATAGGCCCATCAGTTTCTTTCGTCCCCACACTTCCGATAAAGAACCTAAAAAAAGCATACTAACCGCAAGCGTGATCGTTGTTAAAGAAAGAGATAAACTCGCAAACGCCGGGGATATACCAAATTCTCTAGAAAATTCGGGTAAAATGGCCTGTGTACAATATAAAATCGAAAATGTGTTGAAGCCTGCTGCAAAAAGTGCAACATTTGTTTTGCGAAAAGCTGATGTTCCAATTACGGTATAACTCACAGTTGGTCACTTCCTTTTTTCTCTAAAAAAAGCATATCACGGTTTTTTTATTCTGTATAATTCATTATGTAAATCGTTTTCATGCATTTCAGTAATGAGTGAAATAAACAAATATAGAAGGACAAACCTGATTATTTTTTAAACAGCTGCATGCGAGAAAGAAGATATTATCCTTTCCCGTTTTACACAAGCATAAAAAAGTTGAGCCAATTTTTCATGGCTCAACTTTTTTAATCTAATACATAAGATGCTAATACTTTTTGCACGTCGTAAATGCTTTTATCTTTACGAAATTCTTTTGAAATCGGCGCGCTAGAACCCGATACCCAAATATTCAATTCCGCATCTAAATCGAACGTTCCAGCCGTTTCTACGCTAAAATGGGTAATCGTCTTATAAGGAATGGAATGATAATCTGTTTTCTTTCCCGTCACTCCTTGCTTATCAACGATAATTAAGCGTTTCGTCGTAAACACCATTAAATCGCGAATGACTTTATACGCTTGTTCCACTCGCTCGTTGGCAATTAAAATGTTTTGTAAATCTTTTTCAGTTCCTCTTATATCTGCTTCTGATGCATTTCCTAATAGTCCATCTAATATACCCATGCTTATCACTCCTTTCTATCTACACTACCGCATTTTGTTCTGTCTGGAAACCCAAAACGTTTTTTTAATGAATTAATTTACTTTCACGCGCTTTTTTTGTTAATTTTGCACTCGTTTTACTAAGAGGCTTATGAAGGAAAATACCAACCAACAGCACGCCAAGCCAAATGCAAAGTAGAACCGTAACGTCTTTTCTTACAATATCCGCTAACATGCCTCCTACAACTTCCCTCATCATGCTTATTGCGTAGGTAAATGGCAAAAACGGATTGAGTGCTTGGAAAAAAGCAGGCACGACTTGAATCGGAAATGTACCGCCTGCAGCTGAAAGCTGAAGTACAAGCAAAACAATCGCCATCGCTTTTCCTGCATTGCCAAATATCGCTACAAGCGTATAGACAATCGTCATAAACACGAAACTGCATAGCAAGCCTAAAAAGATAAAAGGCACTTTATCTACGACGTACGTTTTGATTACAAATAAATCGCCTAGCGTCACAATAAAAGCTTGTACAAGAGCAATAGACAAAAACGTTAAAAGTCTTCCAAGATAGACTTCATAGCTTTTAAACCGCTCTTCATCTGTTACTTCTACGCTTAAAATCGAAACTAACAGCAAAGCTCCGACCCACAAGCAAAGCGTTGTGTAAAACGGCGACATAGCCGAGCCGTAGTTCGGAATGGGATAAAGCCTTTCTTCTTTTAAAAGAACCGGTTTAGCAAAAAAATCACTTTCTTTTTGCACATCGTTTTTTAACAAATTAATAATATCTTCAATGTTTTCTTTTCGCTGAAATTCTCGTATCTTCTCCGCTATATTGTGCACGTTTTGTTCAATTCGCGGAAAGTCTTTTGTTATTTTCTCAAGCTCCTGCTGCCCAAGCAAAATGCCACTCGCTGTTTTAGACAGCATATTCGAAACATCAGGCATGCTTTTATTGGCTTCCTCAAGCAGTGAATTTGCGCTTGCCGTTTTATCTTTTGCCTCTTTGATTGCTTGTTCAACAGCGGGCACAATCGTAGAAGAATACGAATTCGTTAACGTATTTAATCTTGAAACCGCTTGGTCGGTGCGTGAGCTGAATCTATCAAGCACACTTGGATCTGGTGCATCTCCATTTTTTGTTTGTTGCTGCAAGTCGTTTACATCCGAAAGCTGCTGCTGTAAAAGCCCATTTACATTTTTTACGTCATTAATAACAGGTGAAAGAACTTTTTGTTGAGATAATGCATTTAAATCTGTAAGAAGCGTAAGAATCTCTCCTGTGTCAGAAATTTGTTTTGTTAACTGCACTTTTAGCTGTTCTGCTGCTGCGCTGACTTCAGCCGGTGCGATATCTTTTTCCATCAGCTGATTCTTCAGTTCTTGCACTCCGAGAGCTCGTTGTTGAACACGGTGCAGCGTTTCGTTGATCGTCGGCTCGGCGGTTTTTAAAACTTCGTCGCTTTTAGTTAAAAACGTATTGAGCTGCTGAGTCATCTGTGCGCCGTCAGCTGTTAATCTCTCTACTTCAGGAAGAGCAGCCTGAGCTTTCGATACAATAGCTCCAGCTTTTTGAGTAGTGTCATTCGCTTCATTAATTACTTTTTTGATTTCAGGAAGACGATTTTCGAGCTCAAAAATTCGTTGTTCAACTTGTTGAATAGTCGGCAAATCCCGCTGCAATGTAATACCTAGTTCGTTGAACAGTGAAAAAATGGCTCCATTCGCTGTTTTGACGAATTTTTCACTGATCTGTTGTGTTAAGCTGCTGGCTCCTTTGCTTGTAATTTTAGGAGCCACGGCGTTTATTTTTTCGTTTACTTTGTAAATAATGACCGGCTTTTCCAAACGATCTTGAAGAACGGTACCAAGCTTTTGCGAAAAATCTTTTGGAATAACAATACTTGCATAATAGTCTCCGTGCTTTACTCCATGATCAGCTTTTTCTTTTGAGACAAACGTCCATCCAAGCGTTTTATTTTTCTTTAACGTTGCAATAATATCTTTTCCCACGTTTATATGCTGACCTCTTATCGTAGAACCTTCGTCTTCGCTCGTTACTGCAATGGCAATACCTTCAGTCCGCCCGTATGGATCCCAAGATGCTTTTATATTAAACCATGCATAAAAAGACGGCAGAATCATAAGCGTCAGCACAATGATAATCATCGCCCAATTGGTGAAAATTCTTTTTAAATCCCGCGTATAAATATAAACAGTATTTTTCATATGTCCCACCCAGTTTTATTGTTACAAGTTAGCTTATCCATGTTCGAAGAAACATATTTCTGATACTATAGAAAAAGTTAGATATGGTTTTAGTAGAAAGGATGATGAACATGACAGAAAGACTTTATTATAGCAATCCCTACACAAAAACGTGGGAAACAGAAGTAACAGAGACGCGCGCTCTTTCAAATGGCTACGCTTTAACATTAAAACAAACTGCTTTTTATCCAGAAGGCGGCGGACAGCCTTCTGATTACGGTACTATTGCCGGAATTAAGGTAAAAGATGTGTACGAAGAAAATGGAGAAGTCTATCACCTCGTTGATACGCTCCCTGTACAAACGAACATCACGTGTGAAATTGACTGGAATCGCCGCTTTGATCATATGCAGCAGCATAGCGGACAGCACTTACTTTCAGCTCTATTAATCGATACATACGATATTCACACCGTTAGCTTTCATTTAGGAAGCGACGCTGTCTCTATTGATTTAAATGTACCTCAGTTATCTCATGAGCAGCTCTTACACATTGAAAAAATTGTAAACGATGCTATTTACAGCAACCGCCCCATTAAAACGTACGAAGTGAAAAAGGAAGACTTACGTACTCTTGCGCTTCGCAAAGTGCCCGAGCTAGAAGACGAAGTGGTACGCATCGTAGAAATTGACGGGATTGATGTTTCTGCCTGCTGCGGTACTCATGTGAACCAAATTGGTGAACTGGGTCTCATTAAACTTACAAAAACAGAAAAGCAGCGCGGCAATACACGCCTCTTTTTTAAATGCGGTATGCGTGCCTTAGCTGATTATCAGCAGTCTCAAGAAATCGTAGCAGAACTTAGTAATAAATTCAGTACAAGCCGTGAATTAGTTGTAGAACGAATTAAAAAATTGGAGACTGAACAAAAAGAACTGCAAAAACAGCTAGAAGAATTAAAAAATGAAAATGCAGCTTATCTAGCAAGTGAATTAGAAGCCAAAAAAGAAGGAACATTCCTGTACCATCACTTTGAAAACCGTACACTAAAAGATGTGCAAACTTTGACAAAGCAGCTTCTTCAAACACCTGATACGACGCTTCTTTTTTCTTTGTCAAGCGATCAAAAAGTCTTACTTGCCCACAGCGGCAGTGAGGTAAAATGCGGAGAGCTTTATAAAGAGCTTCTTCCGCTTTACGATGGAAAAGGCGGCGGCGGCCCAAAACAAGCCCAAGCCAGCTTTTCATCTTCTGAAAATATGAACGCATTTCTTAGCGCAGTAAAAGGAAAAATAACTGGAGCATAACATAAAGCCTGTCTTTAAAAAGACAGGCTTTTTCCACTCAATCAGCTTACTAAATAGCCAATTAATAATCCAATTGATAAAGTAAATCCAAAAAATGTATTTGTTTGCGCGGTTGCTTTCATTGCAATAAGCTCTCCGCGTACAAATGCTTGTACGGCTTGAATTGGCTTAGGTGCACTAAGAAACACTAAGAAAATCCAAGGACTAATATCGAAGAATACCACTAATGCAACGGTCCAAATATACGCAATGCCAAACAAAGCAGCTAAAAATCTAATCGCATTTTTAGAACCTAATAAAATGGCTAGCGTACGACGTCCGCCTTTTGTATCTTCTTCTATATCACGAATGTTGTTAGACAAATTAATCGCACCTACTAAAATCGCAATCGGAAGTGATACAAAGATGCTTTCAGACGTTACTGTATTCGTTTGAATAAAAAATGAAATCAATACGAACATCGCGCCCATGCAAAGACCTGAAAATAATTCTCCAAACGGCGTATACGCAATCGGAAGCGGTCCGCCCGTATACAAATAACCAATCGCCATACCTACTAATCCAACTAAAGCAAGCCACCAGCTGCTGTTTGCACATATATATACACCTAAAATAAGAGCAATTCCATAAGAAATCAGTGCTAAATTTAATACCGTTTTCGGTTTCATGCCGTGTCTGACGATGGCTCCTCCGATACCTACGGAGTCTTCTGTGTCTAACCCGCGTTTAAAATCATAGTACTCGTTAAATAAGTTCGTCGCAATTTGAATCCACAAACATGAAAAAAGCATCGCAAGAAACATCCAAACGTTCACATGGCCATAAAACATGGCTAGAACTGTTCCAATTAAAACCGGTACAAACGATGCTGTTAGCGTATGAGGACGGGTTAATTGCCACAAAATCTTCCCTTTACTGTACTGCTCGACTGCAGCTTTGTTTTCTTTGTTATGACTTGTCATCATCCTCTTCCCTTCTATTACGAACCGTATCTCTATTTAAAAGTGCTGCTTTTAATATAACGAATGATAGCAAACTTACTCTAATACAATACACGTCCGCCCAACAAAAAAATCACGGAACTCTTTAAAATATCAGTTCCATTCTATATCATAATAATTTATTCGTCTTTTTACAAGATGACCGCTTATACATTTCCGATTTTTTTCTGCAAAAATCTGCTTTGACGCAGAAATTTATAGAAAAAAGATAAAAAGCCTATCCGAAAAATAAGATTGAAACATAAAGAAATGCATCCAATCTAAAGACAAATAAATGAGATACATGAGCTGAACCAATTGTTACACCTCAGTTGATTTCCGTGTAGGACGTCGCTTTCTGCGTGGTCTCACCTGTTCCGCTTTTCCCACAGGAGTCTTTGCCTTGCCCTCCAATCAACTGCTAGAAGGAACGAAACACATGAAAGCTACCTTCACAATAAAAAAAGCCGAACCAATTGGATTCTCAATCAAAAATCCAAATCGTTCGGACCTTTCTTTAACTAAAATACGTTCTTAGAAGCCACTTTTTATCACTACATCTTAGTAATTAAAATCTTCGTCCCCATGTCTTCTGCGGAATCTTTTATGAAAACACGAATCGCATATCGCATGATCATGATTCCAAGGAAGGTCTTTAGAACACGCACTGCATGTTCTTTTAAATTTTTTCATATCTTTTCTTAATACGTTATGGATTTTATCGGTAAGCTCTTCTCGTACACGCTCCCAGTAAATAGCCTCTGGCCTTCTGTCCATTCGATATAAAAATAAAAGATGCAGGCCAATCGCCTTATAAGACAGCTCTAATTTTTCGAGTGAGCCTTCTATCATCCGTGGTTCAGGTAACTCTTCTCTGTTAACAATCGCATTCATGCTGGCAACCCACTGCTTTTTCAAAGAGCTTTCTTTTGCTGAAAACGGCAGCTGCAAGTAGCCGTATAAATCAACAATGGGCATTTTCGCCTCAATAAGCGTGTCTTTCACTTCCTCATAAAGCTCACGTTCTTGTGCCAGGTTTGATTTTTGTGTACCTTTTGGATTTTTAAATTTAGCCCACATGTCAAAAAACGTTCCGAGGTCATGATGATATTCTTTAAATCTTCTTAGCATATCTGAAGTAGGCGCAATTGAAAATTTGCTGATTTGCTCGTCTGTTGAAAATAACAGTTCTCTCATTTGTTTTGCATCTTTAGCGAATGCAACTTCTCCAACATTGTAGAGCCCCTTCCTTCCAGCACGACCTGCAATCTGCTTTAACTCTTGAGAAGTCAGCAACCTCCGCTTTTGCCCGTCAAATTTCATGTTTTCTAAAAGAACAATTCGTCTAATCGGCAGGTTTAATCCCATTCCAATCGCATCTGTAGACACAATGACATTTGTTTCTCTATTAATAAACTGCTCAATTTGTTTTCTTCTCGTTTCAGGCGGCATACTTCCATAAATCACGCTCACTTTATGACCATCTTTTTCTAGCTTAGCCGCTGTCTGGAGCACTTTTTTACGCGAGAAAACAATTAAAGCATCTGCGGGTTTCACTTGTTCAATTTTGAAATTTCGAAGATCTACTTTTAAAGGTATATCTCTTTCGTACTCATGAATTTCTGAGATAACACCGTCTAACATCTCTTCTAACATACTTCGAATGCTTAAACTCCCGATCACATGAACTTGTTTGGCATTAGCTCGGGTGATGGCTTTATACCATGAAAACCCCCGATCTCGGTCTTGAATCATCTGTGCTTCATCAATTACCGTTACATCGCCATGTTCTAATTCGCTAAACATTTCTACGGTACCGGCCATATGCTGAGCGTCTTCAACAATCTTTTCTTCTTCACCTGTTTTTAACGAACAAGCAACTCCGTCTTTGTTCAGCTTTTCAAAAACTTCTAAAGCTAACAGGCGAAGCGGCGCTAAGTAACTACCCGAAGCAGCTTTTTTTAATGACTTTAATGCTGTATACGTTTTTCCTGTGTTTGTATCACCGAGATGAAGAATGTATTCCGTTTCTTTTCTTGGATCCATTTCGTATTCTGCACCAAAAATATAATTTAACTGTCGCTGTTCTTCTTCAATCAGCTTTTTCTTTTCTTCACGTTCACGTTCTTGTTGTAATCGTCTTTCTTCCAGCTGCTGTGCATATCGCTTTTTATGCTCTTCGATCGTTAAGTTGTGATCTGAAACTTCTAGTACATCGGAAAGCCTTTCTTCTACGATCATTTTTTTATATTCATAGACCAAATCTGATAAATTACTTCTGAGTGCTTTTATAATATCCATTCGTGTTACCGAAGCATTTGTATAAGATTTATATTCTTCTTTAAATGAAGCAGGAAGGTCATCCATAATCATAGTTGGAATAATTTCATAAATCTTATCTGTGATAAATACCTCGTATACATCTTCATACGTTTCAAACAAGATAATCGTTGAATATCTGTCTAATTCTGAGCTTACATTCCCGGTAAGCTCTTGAAAAAAGTCATGAACCGTTTCATAATCATGACGTGTTAAATCACCGTTTTCTATTAATTCATCTTCAAGCTCAGTATGCGGTGCATAGTTTTCAATATATTTTGAGTTTGTTTCAATATCTTTTGATAGCTGATGTGAAAGCTGTTCTCTTATATGTAGGTAATACAGCTCTTTATTCACTTCCAAAATAGGAGCTGATTCTAAATTTAACTGCAATTGATATCTGGCTTTTCGATCATTAATACTTTGCTGTCTTTCTTTCTCTTTTCTTTCTTCTTCTTTTTTGGCAAATTCGGCTCTTGCTTCTCCGTATAGTGATAGCCACTCTGCTTTATTGCCATTTCCGTATTGCTCTTTTACCCAAGAAAAAGCATCAAACTCCATACCTTTTCTCGTTTCTTTAGCAAATAACTTATCTATAGCTTGAGGTTTATACCCTTTCACCTCAAAGCCTTTCTCTGTTAAATATGACTTTCTATTTTTTTTAGATACAGAAGAAACAACTGCTTTTCTCCACGTAGTCCCCCAGGCCTTTTTAATAAAAGAGTGCCTGTCTGTTAAATAAGTCTCAAAATCCGGACATTCGTCTTGTTCACCTATTACGCTTTTTATATCCTGTAGTAATGTATGTTTAGTTTTTTCAATGGCCCTGCTTTGAATAGCCTCTAATTCGAGCATAAAATTCTCCTTTGGAAAGTTTTCCTACATTTATTATAGGAAAGACCCTTGAGAGAATCAAATACATGTTATTACTTTATTTTTAGCTAGATCAAGAACCTCTCTCCTTCTTGCTTTTGCTTATTCCTTAGCTATTTTTAACACAAAAAGCTCCTTTAAATAGGAGCTTTTTGATAATTAAGTCCATTTTAAATGTATATCAAGCATTTTTATCGATTCCCTTTGAGTAAGGGATTGAGACTTGTGAAAGTTTGGTTAACAATGCATGTAAAACACCTGTAAATAAAAAAGCTAAGATCGTTGCACCAGTGGCTAGTGGGTGAACGTACGTAAAATAGTAGGCAAATACAGCCCCCACTATATAAGACACATACACATGAAGGTTAAAGCCTTTTGTATACCAGTACAGTTTATTTTCTTTTTCTAAAATAGCTGAAACGTCATAGTGTTTTCGGCGAATGATATAATAATCAACAAGAACAATCGCAATAATAGGAATAAATAATACGCCGATCATAAGCAAAAAGCTTTGAAAATTTGTCATTAACCACTCTTTTAATAAAGAACCTAGAACTGTGACAACTCCCATGGTTAGTGCCGGTATCCAGAACCTCTGCTTTGGAAAAATAGATAAATAAGACATTGTCGCGCTATACAATACCATTACGTTGGTTGACAGCACCGATAAAAAAATTACGATGGCAGCTACTAACCCTAACAGCGGGCTATATGCGCCAATTAAATTTACCGGGTCATACGTTTGCGTCATATTTCCGAGAATTGAAAAACCAGAAACCGTTGCGCCTAACCCCATCGCAATTAAAGTTGCGACATTATATCCTAAATAAGTTCCCACGATGCCCGTTTTTTCAGATTTACAGTTTCGGTTATAATCGCAAACAATAGGAATCCACGTAAAAGCTGTAGCTACTACAATATCAAAAGCTAACATTCCTGTAATACTAGGATTTTCGCTTGCTTTCATTTGAATTAATTTTACTGAATCAAATTCGATAAACAAATAGCTAAACACAACGGTTGCTAAAGTGACCATAAGCGTAGCTACTAATTTTTCCGTTGCTTCAATGCCCTTATGTCCGTATATAGAAATAGCTACTACCAACACTTGAGTAAGAATTGTAAATAGATTGATATTGCTGTAACCGGTCAAAAAAGTAATGGCATGATTTAAACTTAGCCCTGCCATGTAGGCTTGAATCCACGCCCAGCCGATTAATGTAATAAGATTAACAGCAGCAGGAAGCATAGCTCCTCTTTGTCCAAAAGATGGTCTCATCAAAACCATGGTTGGAAGACCGGTTCGAGTTCCGATATTCCCCATCAACACGAGCGGTATGGCACCAACTAAAGAGCCAAGCACAATAATAAATAATGCCTTTAAAAAGTTCATATCGGGTACAAACAGCATTCCGGTAAAAACGGTCGTTACTACCACATTGGCTCCTATCCACATGGAAAATGTAGAGAAGAAGCCCATACTTCTTTTATTCATTGCAATCGGCTGCACATCATCATGGGCGAGACCACTTTTTGTTGTCATTCCTATTCCACCTTTCACTTTTATTGATACCAGTTGGCTCGAGCTAGCTTGGAATTTGTATTCACATGTTTTGTTTCAGTAAAAGCAGCTAATCCTGATGGACCTAACTCCCGGCCAATGCCGCTTTCTTTAAAACCGCCCCACGCCGTTTCAATATGAGGCGTATGGTAGCCGTTGATCCAAATCGTTCCCGCTTGAAGATGTTCAGCAACTCGCTCTGCTTTCATTAAATCATTCGTTAAAATTCCTGCAGCTAAACCAAATCTTGTGCCGTTGGCAAGTGCTATGGCTTCTTCTTCACTTGAAAAAGATTGAACGGTAATGACCGGACCAAATATTTCTTCTTGTACGACTTTCATATGCTGCTCCACATCGACGAGCACCGCCGGCTTTATATAGTTTCCATCTTCGCAGTCAATTAACGTTCCTCCTGTTAATAAATTCGCGCCTTCTTCTTGACCTAACTTGACAAAATCCTGTATTTTGTTCAGATGCTCCTTGCTAATAACCGGACCCATCTCTGTTTCTTCTCTGAAGGGGTTACCAATTTTTATAGCAGCAACAGCCTCCGTAAGAGCAGAAAGAAACAGCTTATAAATAGATTCATGTACGAGTATACGCGATGAAGCTACACACACTTGTCCTTGATTAAAAAACGAGCCAAACATTGTCCAGTCTACTGCAATATCAATTTCACTGTCTTCAAAAATAAGAAGCGGAGATTTCCCTCCTAGTTCAAGCGAAACTCTTTTCATCTCTTTTGCGCACTGCTGATAAATACGTTTACCTGTTTCTGATCCACCTGTAAAAGAGACTTTAGCTACGTCTTTGTGTTCAACAAGGGCACTTCCCACTTTACCGTCTCCTGTAAGTAAATTAAACACGCCTTCTGGTATACCAGCTTTTTCACATAGTGAGGCTAACTTTAAAAAAGAAAGTGGCGTTAATTCTGACGGCTTAAACACTACCGCATTTCCAGCTGCTAAGGCAGGAGCCACCTTCCACATACCAAGCAGCAAAGGGAAATTCCAAGGAACAATTAGCGCGCATACGCCGATAGGTTCTTGAATGATTTTACTGTTTGTATCGTCGAACATGTCCTTTGTCCACGGCTGATTTTCTTCTATTAAATTTGCGTAATATCTTAAACAATTAATCGTATCTTCAATATCTAACTGTGCTTCTTTTATCGGTTTGCCAGTATTTAATGTTTCTGTTTCAGCGAATATACTCGTTTCATTTTCTAATAAATTTGCTAGTTTCTTAAGCACCTTTACACGCAGTGATTTATTTTTCTTCCATTCACTTTGTTCAAAAGCCTGCTTTGCTTTACCTACTGCTTCCTCTACTTGTTGAAGCGACGAATCAAATACTTTCGCTATAATCTTATTGGTTGCTGGGTTGAGTATTTCTCTTTTACATGGTTTTGCTTGCTTCTTATCTACTGTTACATTTACTTGCTCGTTCATAGTCCAACACTCCCTATAGAAAACTCGTATATAAAAATGGGAAGATAATAGTACCTTCCCACTTTTACCGTCTTGTTTATATTTAGTCGCGTGCTTTCACTAACAGCGTTTCTTCTTCTTTTGCTTTTTTTCTTAACGCAATAAGCGTGATAAATTCATAAACAATATTAGCGGCCGCTGCTGCTGTAATTTGTCCATGGTCATAAGCTGGCAGTACTTCTACTAAATCAAAGCCGACAAAATCTATATTTGTTAACCCGCGGACAAATTGAAGGGCATCGTCAATACTTGCACCTGATACTTCAGGCGTTCCTGTTCCTGGTGCGTAAACTGGATCTAAAAAGTCAATGTCAAACGACAAAAACACGGGTCCTTCTCCTACACGCTTATGAATAATATCTAGCATTCTTTCAACGCCGATTTTTTTATATTCATTTGTCGTATACAGAGCTAGACCTAAGTTCTTTGCATCTTCTAAATCTTCAATGCCGTAAAGACCGCCTCGCATACCGATTTGAATCGAGCGGGACACGTCGATTAATCCTTCTTCAATTGCTCTTCTGAATACCGTGCCGTGATTGTATTTTTGTTCGAAATAACTATCCCACGTATCAGAATGAGCATCAAACTGTAAAAGCGCTACCGGTCCGTGTTTTTTCGCAATCGCACGAAGTTCACCAAGCGTCATTGAATGATCGCCTCCTAATGAAATAGGAATAATTCCTTCATTCACAACCGGCGTTAACCCTTCTTCAATTTTTTTATATGTTTCTAAAATATACCCGGGAACAACTGACAAATCCCCGTAGTCTACGCCTGAAATGTAATCAAAAATATTAATCTTTTGTTCTGGGTTATACGGACGAAGCAAAATGGAGAAATCTCGAATAGCTTCCGGTCCAAAACGTGCTCCTGTTCGAAAAGACTGCCCTGAATCAAATGGAATACCTGTCACAATAAAATCCATCTCTGAATTTACTTGTTCTACATACGGAAGTCTCATAAATGTTCGAGGTCCGCAAAAACGCGGAGATTCAAATGAATTTTTCGGCTGATATTTTGGCATGCTTTATTCCTCCTAATGGTTTTCATTCAGTAGCGCCGTGTCAACATATTAGATACTGACGCTTTTTATTTAGATACTTTTTATTCATGCAAAATGCATGCCAATTTTTATCGCCCTATTTAGGCAACTATGGACGATTTTTAATTCATAATAGAATCAAAACAAAAAAACTGATTCAGTATTGAATCAGCTAATTCATTTTGAATTAAATTTCCCTTATTTAATATGGTACTTTCGTAAACGTCTTACGACCGTAGGCTGGCTGATTCCTAATGCATTTGCCATTTCATACGTTGTTTGACACTGGCGATAAGCACGAATCAGCCAGTTTTTCTCCACTTCTGCAAGTGCTTGCTGAAGCGTCATTCCCTGAGAGGTTAACGTATCAAGAGTCTCCCATTCTTCTTTTTCACTTCTGATATTTTCTGAGTAAAACGGGAGGTCTTGAAGAGAGATGCTGTTTTCATCCGTTGTTAATACAAGGCGTTCAATTGTATTTTCAAGCTCGCGAACATTTCCAGGCCACGGATGTTCAAGAAGTAGATTTAATGCTTCTGCGTGAAAAAATTTCTTCATGTTATATTTTTCATTTTGTTTATGTAATACATGATAAAGCAGTGCTGTGATGTCTTCTTTTCGCTCGCGAAGCGGAGGAATAGTAATCGGAATAACGTGCAAGCGATAAAATAAATCTTCGCGAAACGTTCCTTTTTTGACCATTTCCTCAAGCGGCTGATTGGTTGCTACAATTAGCCTGAAGTTTACGTGGTTGGCTCTTTCACTTCCAATTTTGGTGACTGTTTTTTCTTGCAGTACTTTTAACAGCTTTACTTGCATATCAAGAGGAAGTTCCCCTATTTCATCTAAAAAAAGCGTACCGTTATGAGCTAATTCAAACTTTCCTATTTTCCCTTTTGTACTTGCACCTGTAAAAGATCCTGCTTCGTAGCCAAACATTTCAGATTCAAACAAACTAGACGGAATGGCTCCGCAGTTAATTTCAATAAACGGCTCTTCTTTTCGTTCACTTCCATAGTGTAAAGCACGGGCAAAAGCCGTTTTACCAACACCCGATTCACCTAGCAACACAACCGTTGCATCGCTGTCTGCCACACGATTAATAATCGACCATACCTTTTTCATCGATTCACTTCGTATGACCATCTCATTTGACTGCTGTTCCCGAAGCTCTTCCACTTCTAGCTGATATGTTTTCATTTTCACTTCGAGTTGCTGATAATCTTCTTTTAAGCGCTGAAGCTCTGTTAAATCATGCGAAAAGCTGATGACTCTTTTCATACACTGATGTTCATCATACACGGGAATACCGGTTGCCATTACAACTTTACCCGTTTCTGTTTTTTGCATCAGCTGTACTTCTTTCTTTTTCTTTAATACTTCAATCGTAACGGAAGGTGAGAATATCCCGCGATTTTGCAGTTCATATACGGTTTGTCCGACTAAGTTTGACACGTCATACCCGTATATATCGCGGCAGTTTTGACTCGCTCGTAAAATACACCCTTTTTCATCAGTGATAACGATATTATCGTGAGAAGCATGCAAAATAGCTTCAAGCTCTCGTTCAATCATTCCCATTCACTCCTCCTTTTTATTCAATCTGATTTTTCTAACATTTATAGCTTTTATTTTATCAGTAAACTCCCTTATTCAACACAAAAAGCTCCTTTAATAGGAGCTTTTCGTTCAAGATAACTGCTTCATTTTTTGTTTAAACAACGCTACTTTTATCATAAAATAAGTGATGTTTTCAGGTAATTCTTCTTTGATTGGTTTTAATTTTTCATCGCCTACTGAGGAAGCAACTTCTAAAATAAGCTGTTCGTCCTCCTCTGAAAGAAAAGGTGCCCAGTCAATTTCTTTTTCTTCTTCTGCACATTTAAACAAGTGATTTTCAATGGTAATACGGCTCAATTCACGTTCTTCAGCAATTTCATCTAACGATTTTCCTTGCTGAAATAGCTCATACGTCATTAAGTGAGAGCCTTCTTTTGATGAAGCTCTTGCTTTTTTCGGAGCAGGTGCAGACACTTCTCGCTTTCGATCTGGATGTTCTTCACAAAACTGTTTAATTTCAGTCGTGAATCGTTCTCCGTATCGCTCTTGTTTTTGTTCTCCCACTCCTTTTACAGTGGCGAACTGTTCAATAGTTACCGGAAGTTTTGCACACATATCATGAAGAGTGTCGTCTGAGAAAATGACAAAAGGAGGCACACCTGCTTCGTCTGCTAGCTGCTTTCGAACAGAGCGCAAATGAGCAAACAGCTCGTCGTCTTGGACAATTTGCTTCACTTCCATTTGTTCTTTTCTCATCACTTTTTCCGTACCAAGAAGTACACCTTTTCCTTTGGCCGCTACGGATAAAGTAGGAAATGACCCTTGTCCTACTAAAATAAACTGCTCTGAAATCAAATACTCGATAAAATCGCTCACTTCTTTAGCAGACCGGTCGCTCATGACGCCGTACGTTTTCAGTTTATCAAAACCAAAATCAATTACTTTTTTATTTCGAGAACCCGTTAACACTTGAGCAATCATCATTTTACCGAAACGTTCACCCATACGAATCATACAAGACAACACTTTTTGCGTATCAACCGTTACGTCTACTTCCACCCGATCATCCGTACAGTTGCTGCAGCGGCCGCACTCATGCGCTTCACTTTCTCCAAAATAATGAAGAATATACGCCTGCAAGCAGCCTTCTGTATGACAGTAGTTCACCATACTTTGCAGCTTTTCAAGATCTTGAATCTGCTTTTTAGGATTCGACGTTGACTGTTCAATTAAAAAGCGCTGCACGCGAATATCTTGAGGTGAATAAAGCACGATACACTCACTTGGAAGTCCGTCACGACCAGCACGTCCTGCTTCTTGGTAATAACTTTCCATATTTTTCGGAAGCTGATAGTGAAGAACGAAGCGAATATTCGATTTATCGATTCCCATTCCAAAGGCGGACGTGGCTATCATTACCTGAACATCATCTTGAAGAAAGCGATTTTGCTCTTCATCACGGCTGTTCGCATTCATACCGGCATGGTATTTTGATACGTTAACTCCTGATTTTTGCAATCTAGCATGAAGCTCTTCAACATCTTTACGCGTAGCAGCATAAATAATGCCTGCTTCTTGGTCATTTTTACGGATATACTGATTGATATAGCTGATTCGATCCTGGCCTTTTACAACAGCGAACGATAAATTTTCACGTTCAAACCCAGTCATTACCGTGTACTCTTCATCAATGTGAAGAGCTCGGCAAATATCTTCACGTACTTGAGGCGTAGCAGTAGCCGTCAGCCCCATCACAATCGGAGCATTAGACAGCTTGCTGATCAGTTCACTGATGCGCAAGTAACTCGGTCTGAAATCATGGCCCCACTGTGAAATACAGTGCGCTTCATCTACCGCTACAAGCGGAATAGGAAGCATTTGAAGCTGTTCTAAAAACTGCGGAGACTCCAGTCGCTCCGGTGCTACATAAAGTAACTTATACTCACCAAGAGCGACTTCTTCCAAGCGCTGCTGTACTTCCATATGCGTCAGCGAGCTGTTAATATACGTGGCCGGAATACCAGCTGCGTTCAGCGTATCCACTTGGTCTTTCATCAAAGAAATCAACGGAGAAATAACCAGTGTTGTTCCTTCTAAAAGCAATGAAGGAATCTGATAACAAAGCGACTTCCCTCCACCTGTTGGCATAATACAAGCGGTGTTGTGCCCTTCTAAAACATAACGTATCGACTCTTCCTGTCCTTTTCGAAACGAATCATAGCCAAAATAGGACTGTAAATGTGTTAAAGCTTGTTCAAATTGCAAAATAGCGTCCTCCTTTAAAATAAGTAGAAATAGTAGTTGAGGGATTCATTGGAAGGAATTAAGACGTAGGGTTTTATTTTATCAAATCTTAGGGGAAGTTGCACAGAATTCGTTGATTTAAGGATATAGCAAAAATGATAAGCGAAAAGCCCTCAATTTGTAACTCTCTTTCCTATCACAAACAGTCTTTTTATGTATGTCAGGACTCCTTTCCTAAAAATCTTTCCCCATTCCATTCTTTTTTCCTGTATACTTAAAGATAGGAAAGAGGTGCTTATCACGAGACATCCTGTAGAAACGATTTATTATTTAGAAAATCCACAGCGTAATATTTCAACATATGCTTCCACAACTCAGTTAACGGTTGAGTCTGTTGTGAAAGATGTGTTTGGTGTTGCTTGCGTAGCAGATATTAAAATTATGCTTCAATATAATAAAGAATTCCGCAAAAGTATCACTCAATTACACAATGCAATGGACGATGATCTTACGTTAGAAATGGTTTTTCGAGTTGCTTCAAAAGAAGATTTGCTTCGATTTAAAAAAAGTTTACTTGAAAGTAGTTTAGATGACGCAGAAACGTCAATAGATTGTCCATTCAGCGCAACCATTCAATTACAAGATGGTCGTTATACATGGAACGAGTCTACTTCTGTTTATGAAAAACAAAAAGAACGTCTTTCATCTTAAATTTCTCTATTTTCATGTATGCAAAAAGCCTGGATCTTAAGTGTTTAAGATCTAGGCTTTTTGCAGTTTGTACTGTACCTTAAAAGGTCAAAAAAAAAACGATGCAGGAAAAAGGCTGGCTAAAGCTGCTTTCCGCTTATTCTTCGCCAGATTCTCCTTAAAACTAACAGCGCTTTTCCCTCTTTTTCTATGTTAGACTTTTCAACTCAATTTCAGTAAATAGGTTTTATCACTTCCAATAACGTGTATACATAAAGCAAGAGGATAAGTTACTTAAACTTCTCTTCATTACTCAACGTATTCGAGAAAGTTGTCTATCATACAAGGAGGTTTTTTGAAATGGTAAATGTAAAAGTAGTTGAAAATGGCGTACAGGCAAAAGATACAATCGAACAATTTTTGCGTGAAGGATTTACAAAGGACGAAGTTTATTTACTTGCACACCATCAAGATCGCTCCGAGGATTTAACAGCTGCAACAAATACAAATAATATCGGTCTTTCTGAACAAGGTGTTTTTGATGCCATTGCGAATGTGTTTCGTTCTCGAGGAGACGAGCTTCGTGCTAAAATGCGTTCATTAGGATTATCACAGCCGGAAGCTGAACGCTATGAAGAAGAATTAGATCACGGTAAAGTAATCGTCGTTGCTTCAAAAGTTGCTTGATCTAAAAGCCCTACAGCAGGGCTTTTTTATTTTTTTCCTCTCTTCTTACCCTTTCATTAAAGAAGGCATTCATACATATGATTATGAAGATAAGAGTTACTGCGAGGAGTGATATATTTGATTATAGGAATTGAGTATACAAAACGTGTAAAAGATGGATTGATTGTTAAAAATATTCCTTACAAGGTACACGATAAACCTTGTGATGAAGGCTGCTGTAAAAATAATAAAACGATAGGCGTCAGAGACAAATTAAGAGTTAATTGGTTGTTAAACGTTTTTATGCCTAGCAAAAATATAACGGTATTTGATTATAAATATTGGTCAGAGGAACTAACTTCGTTATGGAGAGAGCATCGGAGAAAAACTGTATAATACTCAAGATAAAAAAATCTCCTTAATGAGCAAGGAGATTTTTTTCTATCGACTTTATCTTCTAGCACCAACCTATTTATCAAGCATTTCAACATTTTTTATACCTTTAGATGTTGGTACCATAACCATTATAAATTGCTGCGTAGGATGCTTTTCCTTCCACTCAGAATAACCAATTTTATATGTAACATTTCCTAGCTGTGTTTATCCTTTTCTGCTGAAGGCAATAATGAAGATGCATAAACTATATAAAGGGTGAAAAGTTATGATTAACGTCATTGAGACACTAATTGATTATATAAAGAACTCTTCTACAGATGATCCGCCCCCTCGCCCACATGTCGGTGAGACTATGGGATGTTGGCTGTACTTCACTGCTTTAGCGGAAGAAATACCTGCCTTAGAAACTTGTCTTAATACAACAACCAACAGTGAACTGTTTAAGCTTGCTCAAGACTCAAAAAACCTGGCTGAATCTCAGATTGATACACTAAAAAAATTAATGATTAAAGAAGGAATTCCCCTTCCTGAAATACCGGCTACCAAGCCGAAATCGGACCCTAACAGTATTCCATTAGGAGCAAAAGCCACGGATTCTGAAATCGCTAACTTAATATCTATAAAAATCGCCTCTAATATCGTCATGTGCAGCACGAATATGGGACAATCTATTAGAACCGATATTGGATTAATGTGGTTGAAATTCCACACTGAAAAGGTCATATTAGGATCAAAAGTAAAAATTCTAATGCAGCAAAAAGGATGGCTCAAAATTCCGCCTTATTATTATCCACCTGGAGCCCCTCATAACTCTAATTGAAGTGTTCTTAGGTAAGCAGCATAAATAACCTTACATCCAACACATTTAACGAGGTGCTTGAACATGGATTTCCCTACAATTCATACAAATTTTTGGGACGCAGTCATTGGTGTTCCTGTCGTATTAATCATAACACAGCTGATCAAGTGGCTTTTTCATCCTAAAAAGCAGTATGTTCCGACTATTGCTTTAGCTGTCGGCGTGCTGTTTTCAGTATTTATCAGTCACCCTCATCATATTATTGCCGGGTTGTTTATGGGATATTTTTATGGATACGCCGCAATTGGCAGCTATGCCGGTCTCAAAACAACGTGGAGAACAATTAGAAAAGATACGTCACCTTATTCATCAGACTAAAAAACCAGCGACATATTCGCTGGTTTTTAACCTTCACTACTTATTTCTTCTGCTCCTAGCTCTTTGGCTAAGTGAACAACCGATTGATTGATTTTCCATACGTAATAAATGTTGTGCAGCAACTGCAGATGCTGTAAGTTTCTTGATTGAACGGACGTATCAAAATAATCTAAAGATTGTTCAATTTTTTGTCTTACATCTTCAAGCGTGTATACATACGTTCCTCTTTCTCCTCGCAGCGCTTTTTCAAGCTGAGTGAAATTGCTTGCCACTTTCTCTTCCACTTCCTTGACTATACCCTGAAATTCTACTTCTTTATAAAAAGCTTCGTTTCTAGTAGAAGATGCTACTAAATGCTTGGCGTAATAATTAATGGCGGTGAAAACGGTCAAAAATTGCTGAAGACGTGAACGGCCAACGAAACCTTTGATAATAGGATCTGAATCGACATGAAGCTGTTTTAGCTTTTTTTCTAATTCCATTCCTTTATCAGCTAAATTGGCAAATGCGTACTGCTTCGTAAAACGATGTAAATAGGTATGAACAAATTCTTTTAAAGCCGCTACGTATTCTACTGAAGTGTCGGTTATTTTATCTCTTGTTCTTTTAGGAAACACAAGAGCAGAACGGCTAAGGCAATTCCAACTCCTACAACTGTATCTAATACGCGAGCTAGTAATAAACTTTCTGAAATCCCGCCAAGAAGCATGTCATACATAAAGGCCAGCATCATCGTAATCCAAAAGCTCATAAACGAATACGTAATAGGAAAGAAATAAAAAGCCATAAACACACAGATAAAAAGAAGCGTTACTTCAAGTATCCCGGGTGAGACAAAGCTTGCGACAACAAAGCCAACAGCTGCTCCTAAAAGCGTTCCTACGCTTCGCTGCACGGCTTTTACAAACGTACTTCCTATCGTTTCTGTACCGAGAAGCACTAAATAGCCTGCTAACAGCGCCCAATATTGATGCGATGGAGATAAAAACGAGCCAAATATTAATGTCGCAACGGCAGTGATGACCGCTTGAATAGACTTTTTCGTAGACGGTTTTAATCCTTTTTCTTCATCATTATCCTCTTTGTCTTCTTGTTCTTCTGCTTCTTTTTGAGGCTGTTTTTCTTGTTTCACAATTGCCTGCTGCAGCTCATAGGCTTCATCAATGACATGATTTGATATCGTTTCGATACGGCGGATTAAGTAAAGCCAGTCTTTATACCTTTTGTCTTGAGGTTCGAGTTCGCTTAATTTTTGACGCAGCTCTTGCAGATGCTGAGCTGCATCCGTTAAGGAATGAGTAGGATTTTCATTTAATACCTCTGCTTCGCGAATCGATTCCACTAGCTTTAATAGCACCTGCTGAATATCAAAATGATTAAATGCCTTTAATTCACTGAGCTTTCGAATCGCCGGGGAATATGTCTGGAGCAGCATAACTGTATCAAATACATAAAGGCGCATTTGTTCAGCTGTTACGCCAGGCCATATGTCGTGGGGATCTGTATTTCCAAGCTCTTCTGAGGCTACACGGGTATACTCCGCTAGTTTTTTAATATTTCGGTTATACTGTTTGATTTGAGGTGGTTCAATACTTCTCTTTTGAATTAACTCAATAATTAAATCAAGCACCAGATTAACTTGAATATGAAACGATTTCATTGAAGATCTCAGCACGTTGGCAGGTCGGTCTTTAAAGATAACAAAATTATAGATAAATACACAGCAGGCTCCTACTATGACGCCAGCTAACAGCCAAGGCAGCTGAGAGAATGTAACGTGTAAAATAGAAGCAAAATAAAACGACATAAATGCTACCATCGACAGAGAGAAATAGCGAATACCAAATTTCTGTAAATAAAAAGACAAAAACACTAGCAGAACGAGAAAAACATTTTCTGCTTGTCCATATCGTGATAGAAACGAGCCAATGCCGAGAGAAACGGCACTAGAAAGTGCTACTAAGCCTGTTGTCACTTTTTTTGCTTTTGTTGTTTCATCATTCACAACCAATATACCCATCAGGCCGATTACGCCCGATAAAATAGCAGCGGTAATTTGTGAGCTTCCCGCTGCTTTTAATACAATCAGCATAATAACGACCGCTGTAATGACGCTGATTGTAGCTTTAGAAGCCGTTTTGAGCCTTTTTCGTCCAGGATCTGCAGCGACTAAGCGGCTAAACCAATATGAGAAAATAAACACCCTCTCCTTTCGTTCTGTAGAGTTCTTTGTAGAAAGAGTAATATTATTACTTACACCCTTTTTTATTCTTTTCTATCGTATGTAAGGCACGTTTTTCCACCATAACATTGCGAACGGCTAAAGAGCTAAACAAATGCTTAAAAACACATCTGTTTTTTGTCAGATGTGTTTTTAAGCGATAATGGTTCATTACAGTGTAAGAGAAGAAATTTCCCACCCGTTTGTTAACGGATTTCTTTTTAAAGTAAAAACCATCGTTGTCTTTTGAGCCCCTTTATCTTCGTAATAAATAAGACAATCTACGGCGATTTTCTCTTTTGTTTTATACTTTTTTGCATGAAATAAGGCCGTTTTATAATAAATAGTGGAGATACTATGCAGTTTTGTCCATAGCTTATGCTCTTGCTTCACGCGCAAAACCGGCTGCATTAAGGCATCGTCATCTTGCTTTAATCCCGTTAAAAACATATTGACGACTTCTGCCGGCTCAGCTTTTAATGCATATTCATCAAGCTTTCCTCCTGCTTTTAATACCATTAACTGATGACTTGGATCCACATTTTGAGACTTGTGAGTCGTACTTCCTGCAAAATGAATGCAAAAATGACCGGGGAACCCATTGTCAAGCGCACCGGCTCCGTGAGGCATTCCATTCATGGAAGCTGCAAGCATTTGGCCTTTAAACGGAATAAGAACAGCTCTTCGGTTCCAGCTCCATTTTCCATTATATAAGTGCTTCATTACTTTCGTATCTTGACGTGTAAGCGGCTGAACATCTGCATGGTGTGAGCCTGCTCTTCGCTGCACATAAAAGTAAAAACCGGTTTCTACATCAATAACTTTAAATTTTTTCCCCTTTGGCAGTAAGCTTTCTACACGTTTCCACTTTAATACTTTTCCTGTATCACTTACCGGAAAGTACGTAAGGTTTTCTTCTGCTTTCATCTTTTGGGGATGCACAAAAAAACTAATAAGCATAAAGACTAAAATCATCAATTTTGTCATTGTCTACCCTCATTACCTTGTAGTTTCTCTATGTAATATGCGAAAGTACACATACAATTATAAATAGAAATTTTTACACGCTCGACTCATGGAAAATAATACAAAAAAGAGCTTGTGAATCCTATACATTAAACGGTTCATTTTATTCATACTAACAGGTGAAAGCGAGGTATATGATATGAATTTCACTTGGATGGTTGGACTTTTAATGCTCATTCAACCTCTTTCTTCACAAGACCACCTATCTATTACTCATGACGGTAAACCAATTGAACGGATTGAACGGGACAAAGTGGCAGTACCTCTTCTTCCTGTACCTATGGTTGATCATGATCGATACAACCTTCTTCTAAAAGAATTGGATAAAAAAACATATAGAGAGCCCATAAATGCCCGCATTGATAAAAGCGGACAAATTGTTCCTGAGCAAGCGGGTGTCAAACTATATCATAAAGATTTTGCGGAGAAATTTTATACTTATTTTTTTAATGGCGGTACGTCAACACTAGAAATCCCGACGCTTCCTGTTCCGCCTCGCGTGGATAAGGAGCTGCTTGCAACGATTCGAATTAAGCAAATCGGTCATTATCATACGGGATTTAACCCTCGTAATAAAAATCGTTCTCACAATATTTCTCTTGCGGCCAAATCACTAGACAGCAGCGTCATATTTCCTGGGGAAGTTTTCTCTTTTAATCAAACCGTTGGAAAAAGAACGGCAGCAAAAGGATATATGCGTGCGCCAATCATTGTAAAAGGAGAGTATTCTGAAGGAGTTGGAGGAGGGATTTGCCAAGTTTCTTCTACCTTATTTAACGCCGTCGATAACGCTGGCGTCACAATTACGCAGCGTTACTCACACAGCCGCAGTGTTTCCTACGTACCTCCTGGGCGAGACGCTACCGTCAGCTGGTATGGACCTGACTTTCATTTTAAAAATACGTACAGTGATCCTTTGTTGATTCGAGCGCAGGTACACGGGGGAGTCGTAAGCGTGGCCATTTACTCTACTGATGCGATTGAATATAAGCCTCGCCGCGTGCCTTGGGCTTCTATTGACCAATTGCCGAAAGAGAAAAAAATTGAATCACATGTTGATACTGAGCCTGCTGACTAATCATCTGTTCCAGCTTTTTATAATGAACACAAAATAGCCTAAAGGGTATCCTTTAGGCTATTCAGTGATATAATTAGCAGCCGTAGTAGCCACCGTAACCACCGCTATAACAACTACATCCGATAATTACTAATAGAATAAATAATACAACTAATAAAGCGAAACCAGAACCAAATCCACATCCAGCATTAGACATACAAGCACTCCCTTTCAACGTAATTTTCTGTTGCTAAAACAAAGAAGGTTCAAACATGGGGTGTTTCTCATGGATAGCTTATTGTATGTCTGCCTAGACGTTTTGGTTTACTTTTCTGCTCATTTTTTAAAAATTGGGCTTGTTTTCATCTTTACAGCTCGGAAAATGTAATTCCGCAAAAGTAAAGCTCATTTCCACTCTTCCTTTAAAATCGCATAATAATATTCATCCCACCATCCTTTTTCGGTTGGAATACATTTTTTAAAATACCCTTCTCTTCTCATCCCGATCTTCTCCATAACACGATAAGAAGGCGTGTTTTCAGGTTGACAAGTAGCAATAATCCGATGCAGTTTCATTGTGTTAAAGCCATAGTCCACTATTGCTTTTGCTGCTTCTGAAGCATATCCTTTCTGATAATAGAGAGAATTAAATACCCAGCCAATTTCATAAGTATGGTCCCCAAAATAGGTAAAAAAGACGATATGACCAATTAAATTTTTTTCGTTTTTTAATAAAACTGGAAAATTTTTAACATTTCCTTTCATATTTTCATTTACAAATTTCTTCGCATCATCCTTACTAAAAACACCTTCTGGTATGTACTTCATGACATGAGCATCAGATGTATATGCGTAGACATCTTGCCAATCTTCATATTTAAATTTGCGTATTAGTAATCTGTTAGTCTCAATATTCATGTCGTTCTCCCCTATCTCAAAGCTATCTTTTATACACTTGTTTCGATAGTGAAGATATAAAAACCTCTTTGCACCAAGTTACTGTTGTTTTTGTTGCCGCTTCTTTAAAAGAAGATAAAGCGACTCTGTGAAAAAGAAAAATAAAAGAGAAAAAAGGACAAATAATTCGGCCAACTCCGTTACACGAAACGGGCTTAAAGCATTGTATAGTTATAGTGCCTGCAGTACGTTCTTTCCTTGAAAAAGATCAATTCCTACAGAAAGAGCGATCGCTGATCCAAATGGCAGCAGGCTAACTCCAATAATTTTCATCATTTTCTCTCCTCACCTAATCTTTACTTACCTCATAGGGTCGTCATTTTTATTTACCGTCATGCAAAAGATGCTTTGTTAAAAATTACATAATTATACGGTTTTTGGTCAAATTAATAAAAACTATAGTAAGGGTGCTTTCATTTATGCCTTCGTTCTTTAAAAATCAAACAAGCAGTGAACAAGCAGAGTCTTCTTTTAAGAATTTGCTTTCTGAGAACCTTACCTTTATTAATAGGTACAGCTACTTTATTTAAAATTATCGAGGTGATGTTCGTGTATATATGGTTTTATGATCATTTTGTTAATACCATCTTATTTCCGCTTACTTGTATCATGCTAGTATGCCTGTCATTAGGACTGTATGCATACTTTAAGCTGAAAAAAATGAAAAATTGATAATAAATAGATGGCTATTTCTCGCACTCAAAACATGAAAGATACAACAAGATAAAAAGCAACTGTTATTCCCGCTGCAATTAAAGCTGGCTTTAATTTGTACTTGGCATATTCAATAACAGATAAATCTAATATTTTGGCGATGGTATTCGTATCGTCGCTTAAAGGTGAAGAAAATGCTCCAAAGGAACCGCTCGCAAACACCGCACCGATAATTAATGGCAAAGAAAGATCTGCAGAACTTGCAAGCGATACGCCAAGCGGCATTAAAATCCCCCACGTTCCCCAAGCAGACCCGATAAAGTAAGAAATAGCAGCTCCAAACACAAACATAAAAGGAGTGACAAACATTTGAGGAATCCACTTGGAATGTGCCGTCACAAAATTTGAAAAACCTAAGTCTTCTGTAACAGCGGATAATCCCCATACTACCGATAACAGCAGAATAACGGACATTAAGTCATTGCCTCCTGTAATAAAACCATTAAGCAAATTCTGTAATGTAAAGCGCTGAAATAAGAAAAAAATGAGGGTAATTAACGTAGTGATAATTAAAGCTACTACCATCGCTTCTAACACGTCTGCTTTAATAAATGCTTCAAAAAAGGTGTGGCTCTTGTGATGCCCGCTCCACCATGTTAAAAATAAGGTAAGTGAAATCACAATAAGTAAAGGTACTAACAAATTCCAAGGCTTAGAAGGCAAATCCTTCGACACGCAAGGATGACAATCATGCCAATCTTTTTCGTCTTCTTCCTCTAGCTTCATAGGAGCCGTAGATGTTGAATGATGAAAAAAGCTGAAATAAATCCCTACTAGAATAATCACAATCGAAAAGAAGTTATAAGGAATGCTTTGAATAAACAAAGAATAAGCGTCTTGTTTTATGCCTTGATGATCAATTGCCATTTGAATGATTGAGACCATATACCCTACAAATGCCGTTGCCACAGGAATTAAGACAATAACAGGAGTAGCAGTTGTTTCAATAACAAACCCTAGCTCTGCTGTCGTCATTTTCACCTTTTTGAGTAGTGCTCTCATGATGGGCGCGATCGTCACAAAACGAAATGTGGGAGCACTGAATGTTCCCATGGTTGAAACATAGGTTAAAATAAGAGCTTTTTTTCTTGTATCAATTCTTTCTGCAGCTGTTTCCACAAAACCTTTAACTCCTCCAGCCATCTTAATCATTCCGATAAGCCCTGAAAACGCGTATAAAAAGACGACGATTTCTATATTACTTTTATTTCTAAGAGCTTGTACAACGTAGTGAAGTAGCTTTTCAACACCTCCGACAATCGAATGTTCAATCAAATAAGCACCTACTAATAAGCCTAAAAACAACCCTGGCAGCACTTGTTTGGTAAAAATAGCTATGGGAATAACAATTAAAAACGGTATAATTGAAAACCAACTAGATTCCATAGGACTCTCCCCTATCTTAAAGACCATATTAGATGTCTTCACGTATCATTCATTAGCTTTTAATGTAACCCCAATATTATGTGTATATTCACGAAAACAACACGTATAAGCAGCATTGCTTTAATAAACTATTTCTAATTAAAAACCGCATCGTAAAAATCTTTATTTCTACAACAAAAAAAGCAGTTTGCACATGCAAACTGCTTTTGAAAAGAAGCGGAAGACGAGGTTCGAACTCGCGACCCCCACCTTGGCAAGGTGGTGTTCTACCACTGAACTACTTCCGCGCGTATATGAAAGTAAAGATGCGGGTGAAGGGACTTGAACCCCCACGTCATAAGACACTAGATCCTAAGTCTAGCGCGTCTGCCAATTCCGCCACACCCGCGTGTGAATTAAAAGATAACTCCAAAATGGCAGGGGCAGTAGGAATCGAACCCACACTGACGGTTTTGGAGACCGTAGTTCTACCTTTAAACTATGCCCCTAGAAATGATTTCTTCAAAAGAACCTCGTTTATTGACGACGCTATATTATAATAAAACATATATGAAATTTCGTCAATAGGTCTTTTTAAGAATCATGACTAGTACTAGCGATTTCAAAAAACTGTGAGGCATATCACAGCTTTTTATACTCCCCTCCGCCAGTTGCAGTAGCTTTTAATTCTACCATTGATTTTCAGTAAAAGCCTTTTTTAGGCACAGGGCGGAACTATACAAAATGTCTCCAAAATCGCGTGAAGACTGAAAGGATATGTAGGAGTGCAGATTTTACAGGAGGGACATTTTTTTGAGAATCCGTATTAAAACCCACAGGTTCTCCCTCGTTTCCCACAAGCGTACTGTGAGAAATCTTAGTTTCAATAGCTCCTGTTAGCTCGGCTGCAAATTCTTCACTATCTATCATAACCATGGATTCAGTATTTAAAAATACTGAACGTGAATCTAAGTTAAAAGAACCAACTGCACTTAAACGCTGATCATAAACAACAGATTTCCCGTGAATTGAATAAGGCTTTTGATATTCATAAAGCTTTGAACCAGCTTTTATAACGCGATTCTTTACTCCCAAGTATGCAGAAAAAGCCATAGCATTTGGAGTGGATGTAATCGAATTAGTTAAAATAATTCTTTGCACTTTAGATTTTACTGACTTATCTATATACTGTTCCATCTCTTTTGTTGGTACAATATAAGGACTTTGAACGACAATGGATTTTTCAGCTTGCTGGGAAAGCTTAATAAACGTTTTCCATATGAAAGGGCTTTTATTCATTCGTTGAATAGGATTTGTAATAAAAGAAACCTTTCTTGTAGGCATGGTTGATTCTCTCCATACAATATAAGGATGGACAAAAGGTTCGTTTGCTCTTTTGGCCTCTTCGTATTGATCTATTAACAATTTCTTTCCTGAAAGGCCACGAAATTCTTTAGTCTTCTTGAGCTTTGGAAAAGCTTTGCGTGTATACGGGTGGTTCCATAATTTCTCTACATACTTCTCCATTGAGAGAATGACACTATTACTTTCTTGCTTTGTGTTATAAATTAGCACATCACGGTCATAAACAAAATTTTTATTTGGTTGACTGGCCAAGTATTTATCTCCAATATTTCGTCCTCCACTAATACCTAATTGGCCATCGACTACTATTATTTTATCGTGAAGACGATTATGCCATGTCCAAGGTTTAAGAATAGTAAAGGGCTCATAGTACTTTAATTCAATATTATTGTGGAAAGCTAGAGCATACAGAACATTTTTTCTCTTGCCTTTTAACCCATGAGAGATCCCGTCTAACAGCACTCGAATACGTATACCTCGGTCGGCAGCTTCGAACAAAGCGCCCATAAGTAAATCCGAAGAACGACCTTTACCTATGGAAAAGTACGCAATATCGATTGTATGCCTCGCTTCTTGAATCATCTGCATCCGAACAAGCCCTGAAAAATAACCGTTTTCCAAAAGCATAACGCGGTCTGTGGATTCTTTCTTTCCGTAAAAATTCTCAGTATTCATTACTTTTAAGTCTTTTCCCTGGTGCAAAGGGACATAAAACAGTACCACTGCAGTTACGAATATATATATGAAGTACAATACGGCAATCATTATTAGTATATTTATTAGCATGTTTCCTGTCACAATCCCTTTCCATTCTTATCGTTTCTTTTTATTAGGATTCTTACTTTTTTAACTTCTATACCTTTTAAAATAAGAATGAAATGATGGATTATTTGTTACACCACTGTTGATTTCCGTGCAAGACTTCGCCTTTCCCTCCAAACGACAGCTAGAAGTAATTGTATAAATGAAACCTACGTTTACACTACCAATAAAAAAAGCAGAAGTTCATTATCTTCTGCTTTTGCAATTTAATTTATACCCTACTGTGAACCTGCTCTAAGTAAAAGAGCGGCTCTTTTATTGATTAAGATCGTTTTCCATATCTTTTATATCTTGCTGAAACTCGCTTAAACGCTGACGCTGTGTTTCAGAAGCATTTTCAAGCGCGTTCTCGATTTGCTGAGAGGCTTCATTTACTTCACCTATCGCTTGCTTCGCTTCATGTCCATACGATGCATCATTTTTAGCTTCATTTGCCTGTTCATATGCATCTACTGCTTCTTTATGCCCTTGCTGTGCTGCTTGAAACGATTGTTGTTTATCTTTATTGTATGGGAATTTTTTCATCATAGTGCTCCTTTTCATTTTTTCACTCTTTAGTGTGGCATTTTTCTACTTATTCATACGGCGTTTCAATAGGTTAAAGCTGTATGAATATTCCTCATAACAAACCCCCTCAATCATTTAAGAGCTCTAAAAAATATCTTCTATCTTCTGAAATACTTTCTATATTTTACAGAAATGTATAATCACTTTCTTTAGCGGACATCATACGAATAGTTTATCTGAACGAAAAAATGTATCGGGGTTGACTGCATGCACTTGTTTCTTTCCTTTTTGATCATTTGTGCAGGGATTATATGGGTGGAAATAAAAAGATTACCTCAACATTCTCATAAAAAGGAACGGAAAATTTTTATTGTATTCATGACAATCAGTATCATGATCGCTTTTGCAAAAATCTTTCGGCTGCCTCTACCGAACCCTTCTGATTGGGTAGAAGTAATGTTTCAGCCTTTAAGTCACTTATTATTCCGTTGGATCACTTAATTAGTGTACATGGCAAAAGGATGTGCTCATTTGCTTAATGAAATCAATATTTCAGCTGCGCAGTTTCGCAAATTAGTAACTTTGTATAGCCTCGGAAGCACAATTATTGTTGTGCCTGCCGCTATTACAGCTGATGCTCATCAAGATACCTGCATTGCAGCACTCTTCGGAGTAGCATCAGGAATTGGCTTAGTTTTGCTTTTTACCTCACTAGGAAAAATGTTTCCCACGCTTACACTGATGGAAATGAACGAAAAAATTTTAGGCAAACTGTTTGGAAAGATTGTGTCTGCTGTTTTTGTGTGATCTAATTTATTTATCAGCAGTCAAGTTCTTTACTATGTAGGAAACTTTCTTCAAGGAATTGAAGTAGTCATTGCCATTTTGTGGTTTATTACTCTCTTTTTTAAGCTTTGCATTTACTTTTACACTACTCTTTTGGGGTTTGCTAATGTATTTCATATAAAGGACTACAAGCTATTTTCTTTTCCAGTGGCACTCATTATGATTGCACTTTCCCTTATTGTGTATCCAAGCGTTTCTTATCAAAAGAGTTTGGATACAAAAACGTGAATCCCCTATAGTTTTTTCGTAGGAGCTTTATATCCTTTTATTCTTCTTATCATAGGATGGATCCGCTTTAGACCTGCTAAAATAAAAATAAAAAAGATAATAAAATCCACATAAAAAAAGCAGGTAGTCACCTGCTTTTTTATGCTTGAAGCGCTTGAAGGCCTGCTTGGTTTAAAAAATGCCAAGGCTTATTAAAGTGGGGTTGAAAGAAAAAGTCCATAAAGCCAAGCTCATCGATCGTCATTTCTTGCTGTACGCATACAGACAATGTATTGATTGCTTGAGTGGCATCAATTTTAGAAATAACCTGTGCTCCTACAATTCGTCTCGTTTCTTCTTCATATACTACTTTTAACATAATATTTTCGTACGTTGGCATGAATTCTGGTCGGTTATTTTCTGATATTGTGATACTTTTCACATTCATATCAAAAAGAGAAGCGGCTGTTTCTGTTATGCCGGTAGATGCAACATTGTAATCATAAATATGCAACCCTGATGTTCCTTGTGTTCCCATATACTTAATCGTCGGCTTAACAAGATTTTGAGCTACTAATGTTCCCATTCTAACCGCATTTGTAGCAAGCGGAATATAGGCATGTTTCTTAATCGGATTGTAGTAAATCGCACAGCTATCTCCGGCAGCAAATATATCTTTTTTGCTTGTTTGCATATATTCATCAACCACAATTGCGCCATTTGGAAGCATGTCGACCTGTCCTTTTACTAAATCTGTATTTGGACGGAAGCCAACACACAAAATCACAAGATCCGCTTCGTATTCGCCTTCAGTTGTCACTACTTTTTCAACAGATCCCTCACTGCCTGCAAATTTAGTGACTGCTTGGTTTAATGCTAATGTGACTCCGCGATTTTCAAACTCAGTTTCCATTAGGTTCGTAAATTCTGGATCAAGATATTTATTTAAAATGCGATCCGCACTATCAATAAACGTGACTTCTTTTCCATACACTTCGAAGGCTTCTACTAATTCTGCACCAATATAACCCGCACCAATTACAGCTATTTTCTTCGCTTGTTTTGCTTTTTCAATGATATGATTGGCATGCTGATAGTTTTTACAAAGCACAATATTATTTAAATCGATGCCTTCAAGGATTGGAATAATCGGCCATGATCCAGTTGTCATCACTAATTTATCAAATGTATCTTCAAATTCTTCGTTTGTTTCTAAATTTCGCACTGCTATTTTTTTGTCTTCTGTATCAATATTCGTAACTTCATGTTTCATTTTCATATTTACACCCATCTCTTGCAATTCAGACGGTGAAGAGTAAAATAAGCCATTTGCATCTTTTACGACCCCGCCTACATAGAGCGCAATTCCACAAGACAAAAATGAAACATTATCATTTCGCTCATAAACTGTAATTTTAGCTTCTGGATAAAGTTCTGCCATATTTTTTACTGCTGCTGTTCCTGCATGTGTACACCCTACTACTGCAATTTTCATAGATGATATCCCCCTTAGGATTATAGAAAATATGATATTGTGAAGTTTTTCACATATATTGTGAAATGTTTCACATATCTTTTACAATTCTTATTATACAAACATGTTTGTCCTTTTTCAAGAGATATGCGAAAAAAATCACATACTTTTTTAAAAAAATATGCTACAGAGTTCTTTAAACAGCTTTGAAGCTTGATATGGTGCGCTTTATTCGCTGATACGCTGCTGATGAAAAACTTCATCAGCTTGTTTTTTTACGTAGAAGCTCACTATCCAATGCACTCTCCATCAAAAAATAAGATCGATAAAAGAGCCATTGCTAAAATAGTTACACGGATTCCGCTTACAAGCAAGTCTTCTATATAAACTGATAGAAAAGTAAAAAATATATCTATAAAAGCTGCAGATGTTACAAATAGTACTTTATTCAGTCTGGCATTCTTCATTAAAAAAGTGAGTGCCTTTGAAAAAAGCTCTGTGATAGAGCCAAATACAAAAATAAACATAGGGCCCAGTAGGACTCATATTTCACTCCCATTACTCTAAGGAAACCTATAAAACCAAAAAAGTAGCTTCCCATTAAGATAGCTAAAATGATTAGTACCATCGTTCCTACTATAAAGAACGCGATTAACCGATTCATTCCCCTGCTTTTTCTTTTCATTGTTCCACGCCACCTTGCTTACTCATCACTTAATCCATATTATACTAAAAAAGTGCGATACCATGGTATCGCACTTTTCTACGTTAATTATCTTTTTTATCTTGAAGAGCTTGTTTTAAAGCATCCCCCAAGCTTGAACCAAACGCTCCGTCATCGTTGTATTTGTTAAGAAGCTTTCGTTCTTCTCGCTTTGAAATCTTTTTCTTTTTGTCCTCAGCTTTTTCCACTACTTGACATGAACGACACTGGAAGTACGTCCCAGCTTTTCCTGAATGAATTTCCATTCGTTTATGACACTGCGGACAGCGTCGGTTCGATAATTTAGGGTCTTTTGCGCGTCTATAGCTGCACTCAAGGCTTGAACAAACAAGCACTCTTCCTTGCTTTGTTTTCTTTTCTTTTAAGAAAGAACCGCATTCCGGGCATTTGGAGCCCGTTAAATTATGAGGTTTGTACGTTTGATTACTTGTTTTCACTTGCTTGACAAGCTTTTCTGTTTGTTCGCGAATATTCGTTAAAAACTCTTTTGCATTTCCTTTTCCTTTAGCAATTGCTTCTAAGTCACGTTCCCATTTAGCCGTAAGCTCAGGAGACTTTAACTCGTCTGCTACTAGGTCAATCAGCTGCTTCCCTTTTTTGGTTGCATGCAGACGATTGTTTTGGCGATCAATGGATTCGTTTTGCAGAAGCTTTTCAATAATATCTGCACGTGTTGCCGGCGTGCCTAAATTATGTTTTTCCATTTGTCCAAGAAGATCTGCTTCTGTATAGCGCTGCGGCGGCTCTGTAAATGCACTTTTCATCGTCACATTCTGAATGAGCGGCTTGCTGCCTTCTTTCATATCAGGCAGCTTCACCGTTGCTTCTGAGTCTCCACCAGAAACTTTTTTGAAGCCTGCATTCACGACTTGCTTTCCGCTTGCTACTAACTGTTCCCCGTTTACTTCAAGCTCTGCTTTAACCACTTCATACTCATATGCAGGATAAAATAATGAAATAAATCGCTTTGCAATTAAGTCATACAGCTTTCGTTCATCAGCTGATAGATCTTGTAAAAACACAGGCTGATCCGTCACGATAATAGCATGGTGATCACTTACTTTTTCATTATTAACCACTCGTTTTGGCAGCTGTGCATTTCTTAAAATTGGACGAACCTCTTCTTTATATACAGCAGAGATGCTTTCCAAACGCTCTTTCATAGTAGAAACCATATCTGTTGTTAAATAACGGGAATCTGTACGTGGATACGTGACTAACTTATGCTGTTCATATAGCTTTTGAAGTACATTCAATGTCTTCTTAGCAGAGAAATTAAAGCGTTTGTTAGCATCTCGCTGCAGTTCGTTTAAGTCATAAGGAAGCGGCTGCGCTTCTTTATGCATTTTGCGCTTAATTGTTTTTACAACTGCCTCGCCTGATAATTTTGAGTGCAGCTCTTTTGCGCGTTTTTCATCAAAAATGCGCTTTTCATTGCCCTTTTGCCAAGCTGCTTCAAAAGATGAAAACTGAGCTGTAAGCGTCCAATATTCACTAGGTTTGAATGTATTGATTACCTGTTCACGCTCAATTATCATCGCAAGGGTCGGTGTTTGTACCCTTCCTGCCGATAATGGTTCTTCGTATTTAGTCGTTAACGCTCTCGTTACGTTTAAACCGATAAGCCAATCAGCTTCTGAACGGCAAACCGCTGAGTCATACAAGCGGTTAAACTCTTTTCCTGGCTTTAACTGTTTAAACCCATCACGAATTGCTTTATCCGTTTGAGACGAAATCCAAAGGCGTTTAAACGGCTTGTTCCAGCGTACTTTTTCCATAATCCAGCGCGCTACAAGTTCTCCTTCACGCCCTGCATCAGTCGCAATAATTAACTCTCCAATATCCTTTCTTTTTGCTAGATCGGATACTGTGCGAAACTGAGAGCTCACTTTACGAATTACTTTCAATTTCATTTTCTCAGGCATGATTGGCAGATCTTCTAATCGCCATGTTTTATATTGGTTATCATAATCCTCTGGTGTTTGTAATTCAACTAAATGACCAAGTGCCCATGTTACGACATACTTTGGCCCTTCAATATACCCTTTTTTTGTTTGTGTGCTGCCAAGTACGCGCGCAAGATCACGTGCTACACTTGGCTTTTCTGCTAATACAAGTGATTTCATTTTATGTATACCTCCAATTCACTTGTTCCATTATACATGATTGCATACCTTTTGTACGACTTCAGGATTAAGTTTACATAACACGATTATAATAAATAAAGCTGAAGAATTTCTCTTCAGCTTCTAGCTACTTCTTTTTATAAAATAGGCGTGAAATAATTAGACCGATAGCTCCTAAGACGATAAATAACAAGGCCCTGATAGCCATTGGGATAAAAGGTAAATCATATAAAACGAGTTTAAAAAGTGTTAAGAACAAAATACCTACGCCGACATACGTTGATGTTTTAAACGTTTTAAGTGATCCTATAATGAATGCAGCAATGGACAGCACTAGCCAAACGGCCGTCATAATAAGCGTTTGTATATTAGCGGAAAGATCAATGGTTCCAGCGACCGTCACTTGCGTTGCAAAAATTAAAGAAAGAATAGAAAAAATAATACTTCCTCCAATTTTGAACGTATCGTGCTCATCTTCTTTTGTTTTTTGAATGCTGATCCATATAAATACTAGAATAGACGCTAACACGATAAGCCAATTTAATGTAGGAAGAGACAGCACTTCTTCGATTGGTGTAACTAAGATATACGTGGCGCTCAGTATATAAATCGTATAAGAAAACAGTTGATGAAGAAGATTTTTATACGTCATGGCTATATAGTAAACAGCCAGCCCTTGAATGACATATAAAATCACTCCTTCTCTTAAATCGACGAGCTGATGAATAAAAAACGCTACTGCAACAATTAAATAGGTAATAAAAAATTCAAATTTCTCTTTAGAACTTCTTGCTGCGTAAGCACCTAATGCGTAAATAATAACTAACGCAAGCAGCACCAGTGTAGTCATGCCATCGTTGAAAACGGCGAGCAGCCAGCCGTACGTAACTGCTAAACTCGATAAAAGGGTAAACGCATATATTTGCAGTACGGACTTTGATAGAAAAAAGCTAGAAAGTAAGCATAAATGCTGAATAAGAATCGCCATACCTAATAACTCTTTTACACCATTATCACCAACAAACGAGTAATAAATGAGTAGCGTAAGATTTAATAGTATAGCCGAAAGCACATATAAAATAGAATATTTTTGTTTGACTGCCACATATAAAAAGACTATATACAGAAGGGTTTCATAGCCGATGAAAACAAGCGCATTAGGCGAATTACTTTCAATTAGAAACGGAACTAGTACGCCTCCCACAGCGCTAATAATCCCCAATGCCTGCGAACGATAAAAGACTGTTGCTGCAATTCCTAAGATGATCCAAGTCGCATTTAGCATAAAAGCCAGCATTGGTCCTGCTAAATGGTATAGGCTATGCATGGCAAACGTCGTTAACATGAGAATAGGAATAGCTCCTCCTACAAGTACTTGCCCGAGCACCAGCCTGCTCTTTTTAATTTGAAAATGACCTGTCACAGCAAAACCTATCGAAACCACAAAGCCGAGAACAACTTTTGCTTTTTCATTCATTAACCCATAGTCAGAGGCTGCTTTAAATCCCCATAGCACGCCAATAATAAACACAAAAATAAAAATTCTCGGCAGCCATGTTTGAAAAAAAACTTTTTCCCAATCAACAGGCTCTTCTATTGCCTGTGAGCTTTTAGCTACTGTTTGAGCAGGACGTTTAGCGGTCTCCTGGCGCTGCTTGGGAGGAGCATGAACTGCTGGTCTTGGAGAATTTGTTTTATATACGAGCGACTTTAGCTTGGCTACGTCTTCTTCTAAACTGCTTATTTTTCGTTCAAGCTCTTTTATTCTTTCTTTTTCCATATTTCCTCACCCTTTCTCTTTAAAGTATTTGTGATTTTTATATGTATATCTTACACAAACTAACTATTATACCATTAAAAGGAATGCCACTTAGAAACATTCTATTTTTAACAAAAAAAAATACAGCGCCCTTTTCAAAAGAAAAGTTCGTTGTATAGGATGTACCGCATTTTTTTATGTCACTTTCTCGCTGTATGTACTATGAAACCCCGCTTCGATGTGGGCTACTTGAAAACTATGGTGACCAATTAAATATTTAACAATATCTACACGATCAATTTTACCGGGCTTATTGTTCATTGCTTCTCGCACCATAGATTGAAACGTTTCTTTGCAAAACTTTTTTTCATGAAGTAGAATCGTTTCACAATACTCTTCATGGTCTCCCTCTGAAATACGATAATAATGCATTTCTTTCACCCCTTTTTAATGTTATACCTATTACATACCCCAAATATTGCTATTTTAACAAATTAATTTTACTATTCTTCATTTTTCCATTTATATATGGTTTACAGCGCAACGTTTCGAAACTCATCGTTATAAATGCTAATTTGAAGACGCTGAGAAAAACGTTCTTCTTCAATGTAGGTCTCAGGCATTAATCCAACAGGATATACCTTCGGGTTTTCGCCACTTCCTAATATGTATACATACATCTTTCCTTCGTTTGTATATCGAACCTTCGTCGAAATACCTCCTTGCCCTTGAAGAGGCGCATAAACAGCTCTTACATTATCTCTAATTTCTTGTACGAACCCATGTAGTTCAACATCCGAATCGTAATAGTGGTTTGCTTCATACAAGCCGTAAATACGAGACTTATCGATATCACATAATATGTTCCAAAATTCAGATAAATCTTCTTGGAACAACACTTGAATAAAATTTCGTGCAGCTTCTTGCTGTTCTTTTGTTAATTCTTTTGTTAGCGCAAACTCTTCATTTTTTAACATCTCAGTCACCTCCCTTATGTATGTAATACGACAAGAGATACAAATAACCTCTTTTTTCAGCTTATTAGCAACCAATTTATTTTTTACATTAAAAAGTGAAAAGCTATCTCGACTAAGATGTCAAAATAACTTTTCAATTACTGTAGAATAATTACGTAAAATACTCGATTTTCGCATTTGGAAAATACTGATCAATGTAATATTCCAACGTCTCTCTTAATTCTTGTTCTTCATCTTTTGCGTATACATACTTTCCAATTCCGTAACGCCCCCATTTGTAGCGGCGCTCTTCTTCATTCATTTCAAGCTTTGTTTTCGGATAGTTTTTCTCTATCACCCGTTTGGCTGGCTTGGTAAAGCGATGCTGAATCATTTCGAATGTAATATCATCTCTTGACTCTTCAGGTATAGAAGCATCAAGCTTTTCAAACAACTGACGATACCCCTCCTGCCATCCCTCATGAATATAAATAGGAGCAACAATAAAGCCAAGTGGATATCCGGCTTTTGCGACTTTATTAGCAGCTTCAATCCGGTAATCGAGAGGAGATGTACCAGGTTCAAAATTTTTAATGACATAATCCGCATTTATGCTAAAGCGAAAGCGCGTGCGGCCATTATGCTTAGCATCCAATAAGTGATCCACGTGATGAAACTTAGTCACGAAGCGCAGTTGACCTAGTTCACTTTCCCCAAAATATTCAATCGCGTGCTTTAATGAATGTGTTAAATGGTCAATTCCTACGATATCAGATGTACAAGCCGCTTCAAATCGTGTTATTTGAGGGGCTCTTTCCTGCATATATTGCTCTGCTTGACCTAATATTTCTTCAACATTCACGTACGTGCGAATATATGGTTTGCTTCCCATTGTTGTCTGCAAATAACAATAGTGACAGTGCCCCATACACCCTGTTGCAAACGGTATTGCATATTCAGCTGACGGTTTAGATGTATCAAATTTCAAGGTTTTACGCACGCCAACTACTAAAGTGGACTTGGCATTGCGGTATTTTTGCAAATCATTTTTTCCCGGTATATTACGCACTTGATTATGAGAAGTTGTTTGACGAATCTCAATTCCCATCTTCTCAAACTTTTCTTTTAATTGAACACCAAGCGGGTACTCCATTGCCCCTGGCTCAATGTATACTAATTGAGGTACAAAAGGTTTTATCATCATGTACACTTCCTTTTTTCTAATACTAATAGCGTTTGAAAAATAAAAAGACTCTATCCGTGGTAATTATTTTTCAAACAAAAAAGACTCTCTGTTTAAGGAGAGCCTTGCGTCAATCATATTGTTCATAATCAAATATCTTGTTATACATTTTCTCTGCTTCTTCATACGTTGAATACACGGCATCATCTTCAGCTAACAAATGATAAGACTCATGCAGAAACAGCGCTTTTTCACCTTTGTTTTCAGGATGTTCAACAATTTCAGCTTGATTAATATTGGCAACGTTCGCCGTATGAGGGTTTCGGTAAATAACAAATACTTGATCTCCCACTTGATATTCTTTTTTCTCCACGATCATCATCCTTTTCTTCTTTCTTTACTCGTATGATGTCCGCTTTTACTCATTTTATCCGGTAAACACACCTCATGGCATCATCAAGAATTCATACGCTTTTACGCTCAATAAACCGAAAAGGGAGCTCAATTTTCTGAGTCGCCTTGTTTCCGACTAATGTAAAAAGCGTTTCTCCCATCTCTTTAAGAGGAAGTTCGATCGTGGTAATTTGTAAATATGAAGAAAGCGGATGATTATCAAAACCAATAATAGCTAAATCTCCTGGAACTGACATACCAGCTTGTTCGCACTGAGCTTTTATTCCGATAGCGACTTGATCGTTTGTTACTAAAAGCGCCTGAGGCCGATTTTTCATCTGCACCAATTTTTTTACTACTTTTTCACCATCCGTCACGTTCAAACAGCCTTGAAAAACCCATTCTGAATGATAAGGCTGATTTATTCCTTTTATATATTCTTTGTATGCTTGTTGCCTCTGTTGACTATTTGTCCCCGTCATTCTTCCGATGCAATAGCCAATTTCCGTATATCCTTTTTCTTTTAAATACAGGAGCGCCTGCTTAAAAGCTGCGTAATGATCAACGTATACGGAGCGAATAGAACGATTCTGTACGTTTTCGCACACGGCTATCGGCCCGTACTGCTGATAATATTCAATCGTGCTCCAGCTGCTTGCTCTAGAACAAATAATGACTCCATCAACCTGCTTTGTTTTCAGCATATGAAGCGCTTCTTCTTCTTTTTTTACATCATAGTTCGTCTGACAAATAACAAGCTGATACTGCTTTTCTAACGCTTGAAAGGCGACTCCTTCTAAAAGCAGGCTGAAATAAGGATGATTAATAAAAGGCAAAACGACGGCAATCATATTTGTTTTCCCTTTTGATAAGTGAACGGCATTAATGTTTTGTTCGTAATTAAGTTCTTGAATAACCTGCTCTACTAGCCGGCGCTTTTCTTCTTTTACATACGGATGATGATTTAGCACCCGGGATACAGTCGAAACAGATACACCAGCTTTTTTTGCGATATCTCGGATATTTGTCATATTTTCACCTTTTTCTCTTGCGCTGAAACGCGTTTCATACTTTATTCTCATTATAAAGTGAAATTGCAATAAGCTAAACCCGTTACCATCGTGTTTTTATTCATTTACGTAAGGAGGTCATTTCATGGGTATTTTATTGTTTATTTTATTATGCGGAATTGAAATTGGAGGAGCGGCTTATGCACTTAAACAAAATGAGACGCTTTGGAAGGAGTTAGATGAAGAAAAGCCGACTGATTTTTTCAAACAGTAAAAAACCCTTAAAAAGAACATTCTTTTTAAGGGTTTGGTATTACGCAGCTTCTTTAGATGATTTTGATTTTTTATTTAAACGAGGAAAGCCAATTACAATCGCAATGATCCCGCAAACCGCTGTTAACATTGGATAGAATGTAAATGGAATAATCTCAATCGGTGACACTTTAGCAAATCCTGCTGCAAGAAGCATTTGTGCGCCGTAAGGGATAAGCCCTTGAACGCTGCACGAAAACAAGTCGAGCAGACTGGCTGATTTGCGATTATCAATTGAATACTTATCAGAGATTTCTTTTGCTAACGGACCTGCCGTAATAATTGAAATCGTGTTATTAGCCGTGGCTAAATTGGTTAAACTTACTAACCCGGCGATACTGAATTCTCCGCCTTTTTTCGTTTGAATGCGTCGTGTTAATAAGTTCAATAAGAACTGAATACCGCCGTTATAGCGAATGAGCTCAACCATTCCGCCAATTAACAGAGATAAAATAATTAATTCCGACATTCCGCCAATACCTTCTGTTACAGTTTTAGCAAAAGAAGAAAGCGTGTAGCTTCCGTCAGCTAATCCGATTACGCCGGCTAGCACAATTCCTCCGGTTAAAATGCTTAATACGTTTGCACCAAATATGGCAGCAACTAGTACGCCGACATAAGGCAAGATTTTAAACCAGCTAAAATCTTTAATTTCCACTGATGATGTATTGCCTAGCGTCATGACAAGTAATAAAATCACCGTAACAATCGCTGCAGGAAGGACAATAAAAAAGTTTACTTTTAATTTATCTGACATATTTGTTTTTTGCGTACGAACTGCTGCAATGGTCGTATCAGAGATTACAGATAAATTATCTCCAAACATTGCACCACCAACAACGGCAGCAATTGCCAATGTAATGGATACATGAGCCTGCTCACTGATTCCTACAGCGATAGGCCCTAACGCAGCGATTGTTCCCATTGACGTTCCCATCGAAATTGAAATGAATGCGCCAATAACAAAGATTCCGACTACCACTAAGCTTTGCGGAAGCACAGACAGAGCTAAGTTTACCGTTGAATCAACAGCTCCCATGCCTTTGGCAACTTCTGAAAAAGCACCTGCTAAAATAAAAATAAGTACCATAATAATGATATCAGGATGCCCTGCTCCTTTAGCAAAACGTTCAACTTTTACATTAAGTGAATCTTTGCGGTTCATAGCCAGCGCCACAATGGCTGCAATGATAATGGCTACTAATACAGGCAGCTTATAAAAATCTCCCGTTATAATTCCTGATCCGACAAACAGGACTAAAAAGACGCCCAGCGGTAACAGCGCCCAGCCGTTTCCTTTTTGTTGTTCCATTCTTAACACCTCTTGTTTACGTAATAAAAAAAGACCTCTTCTTATTGATAAGAAGAGGTCTCTTATTTGTATCATAAGATTACCCTTCTCATCTTCCAAACGAAACATCGTCTGCTGGATTTGGCACCGCACTGCGTACAGCCAGTTGCCGAGACATCGTAGGGCCAGTCCCTCCGTCTCTCTTGATAAGAAGTTTGTAGTTGTTTTAAAAATAGTCTTTCACTACTGTAATCTCTTTTTATTTAATTGTCAAATGCTATTTCAGAAAAATATATAGTGCGAAAATTCTCACATCAGTTAGCTACGTCACGTTTCAAAAACGCTGCCCATGCCACGCCCATAAAGAAGACAAAGTGTGCAACTAAAATGAAGATTGAAAATGGAATCGTCATGCCGTCAAACATCGTCTTCATTCCATCCATATACTGCACAAAGTTTGTGTTGGCAAACAGTAGAAATTTCCCCCACCATAAACCAAACTCTGATACTATTCCAGTTACTGCTTTCGCTCCGATACTTACGACAATAGCTAGACTTGAAGCAAGCGCGCTGTTTCTGAATAAAGACGACAGCATAAATGCGAACGTCATCATCATAAACGTTTCCATATACGCACTGTCATACGTAAGCGTAATGTTTTTAAGCAGCTGCGCATCTCCTTCTAGACTGGCAAAGCCAAAGAACAATGCTCCCCATACAAACGAAAAAAGCAAATAGCTCAGCAAGTAATACAAACTAATTAAAATGAGCGTTATGTACTTGGATGCTAAAATCGTTGAACGTCTAGCCGGGCGAATTAAAAGAAGCTTAATAGTACCTGATTCAAACTCTTTTGCAACCATTGACCCTCCAACAGCAAGCGCAAAAAATTGAACAAGAATCAGCATACCTGAACTAAATGACAGGAAATTCAAGATGTTGTCTTCTGTTCCTGCACTGTTTGCTACTTTCTTCATTAAAAGAGCCATACAAAGAGTTAAAATGCCGATTGTGATAAACGTGATTTTTGTACTTCTTTTGTGAAACCATTTCATGTGTTCATTTTGAATTAACTTAATCATGGTGCTCTCCTTCCGTAACGGACATAAACGAATCTTCAAGCGTCTCATACACAGGGGTAATTCTGTAGACTAAAATATCGCTGTCCACTAATTTTTTATTTACAGCTGGAATTTGTTCTTTTACGATCGCCACGTCGATACTATGTGATCTCATCGTTACTTCAAATTCTTGTGATAAAAGTTCCGCTGCTTTTTGCACGTCAGACACTTCAAATTCTACGTACATTCCTTGATCTTGACGATTTGGAGATAGATCTTGAACGGCTTTTAACTCACCGTCTTGAATGATGCCAACGCGGTCACATAATGCTTCTACTTCTTTTAATAAGTGGCTCGCGATTAAAATTGAAATTCCTTCTTCCCTGCAAAGCGTTTGTAAATATGTACGAAATTCTCTCATTCCCGCTGGGTCTAGACCATTTGTTGGTTCGTCTAGTAAAAGCAATGCAGGCTTATGTAAAATAGCTTGAGCTACTCCTAAACGCTGTCTCATCCCAAGAGAATACGTCTTCACTTTTGCATGAATGCTGTTTTCAAGCTTTACTAGCGCAATCACTTCATCCAAGCGTTCTGCTGTGATTCCTTCATGCATATTAGCAAAGTGTTTTAAATTTTGATAGCCCGTCAGATAATCATAAAACTCAGGGTTTTCAATAATCGCTCCAATTGATTTCATAGCTGATGTAAACTGTTCTTTTAAAGGAAACCCATTGACGGTAATTGTCCCCTTTGTTTCTTTAATGAGTCCTACAACGGTACGAATTAGCGTTGTTTTTCCAGATCCGTTTGGACCAAGCAATCCGAAAATCTCACCGCGCTCAACCGATAAGGATACATCATGCAAAATGGTTTTCTTCCCAATTACTTTACTGACATGATCTACTTGCAGCACTGTTTCTGTCATCATGTACATCCTTTCTTTAATTAGCAATACGCCTTCTATTGTTTCTCTTTTTTAACTATTTGTCTACTATAACCTTATTTTTGGAAAAGTAGCCCATTCAAATCATTCGTATTATCCGCTTACATTTGATAAAATAAAACAAATCTTAGTTAGAGGAGGACTTCTACATAATGAACTTAACCGTATACCTTGCCGGGCAAATTCACGATAACTGGCGAGACGAAATTAAAAACCAAGCAGAACAATTAAATCTTCCCCTTACCTTTGTCGGTCCCATGACAGACCATGACCGCTCCGACAACATTGGAGAAGAAATTTTAGGAAAACAGCCTAACGCTGTCTTAAAAGATGAAGCTGCTTCCCAAATTAATAATTTACGCACGCAGGTGCTCCTTAAAAAATCTGATGTGGTCATTGCTTTGTTTGGTGAAAAATACAAGCAGTGGAACAGCGCAATGGATGCGTCAACAGCCATTGCATTAGATAAACCGCTAATTTTGGTTCGCCCTGAAAAACTGCACCATCCGCTTAAAGAACTGTCAAACAAAGCCCAAGTTGTAGTCGAAACGCCAGAACAGGCTCTTCAAGCATTAGCTTATATTTTTGAATAATAAATAAGAGCTGTCCAAAAGTGGCAGCTCTTATTTATTATTTATTGAGGGCTCCGTACGAAGCATGTGATGAGTATTTCTTTGGGGGGATTTTTTCATTTTTGACATAAAGATAAACAAAGTTATAGTCGGGTGCTTACTTTTTTGACCCGGATGCTCCATAATCTTTAATCGTTAACTTCACATCATAATTAATTGGCACTTCACTAAATGTTTGATCCCAATTGTCTTTAACCCTCATCCATACTCTGGGCCTCTTAATTCTCAATTGATTTCCGAAACCTGCAACATCAACTTTATATTTTGTTTGCATTTTTTCTAATACGTTTCTTACCAAGTGCTTTACTTTTTTTTCTGAAGTTTTTTGCGCGTTCTGCAAAAATTGATTGTTAAAAGAGCTCCCTGAGGTCATCCAACTTTCAGATAGCCTTCCCACTGATTCAATGTGTACATCAAAAGAGATATTATTTCCTTTAACATGAGGTTGAATGTGACTTTTCATAGACTCTATTTCATATACAATCAGCTGACCGGTCTTTTTATCAAAGCTTTTTACTAGGCCACCTTTTCCTTTACCTGTAATCCAAGTCAGACCATCTAGTTCTTCTTCATTCAAAAAACCAATCATTTTGTTTGTTTTTCCTTTAATTATACCTGCACCCGCAAATTTGATTTCTCCATTTGCTGATACTACATTTTGCAACAGAAAACTAGACCGTGATTGGATTTTGCTCTCTAGTTTAATAAGCGGTATAGGAGGTAAAATTCTCGTTGTTCGATAGGCATTTTCTACCATTGTAGACAAACGAAATGCTGGAATCTCTCCTGCTGTTTTTGATTCGAGTGTGTCGCTTGCTCTCCCTTTACTAATAAACATCAGACAACTTGGTCTAAAATCATTGTCACGAAGACTTTGATCCACTAATTGTTCCAAACTATACGATCGTGCAAGGGCCTCACCGATAACCATCACTTTCATATGGGGACTAGTTAAAGGAGTATCACTTCTTAAAGATAATTCACGAAGCATTTGAAAAGCAGAATCTCCTGTTTCAGACACATTCACATAAGATTTCTGTTGAGGACCTCCTTGTTTAGTGGTTGAACTTGCCACTTGTGGGGTGATAAGTTGATAGGTTGACGTAATCAGGTTCTTTCTCGCATATCCCCCTCCTTGTTCATCAAATTCTTTTTCAATCATGGACTCCTTCCCCTTATCGAGCGCCACACCTACCCCTAAACTTCGTTCTTCAATTTCATGACTACTCCAGCAGCCCGTCAAAGGAACGAGCAAAAAAACAGAGAGAAAAACCAATAAAAACTGTACGTGATTAAAGGTTTGTTTCATACTTTCTCCCCTTTACTTTTGAAATAATGAGAAGAAGCAACGGCAAAAGGCCAAATAAAACTAAGGCAGCGTTGCCAACCATATCCCCTACTTTAAATACATCATTGATGTTTTTGGGAATCATGGAAATAAGATAAATAACGGGAAGCACGCCATACATAAATGGATGAATATTCTTTTGGAAAAGTTGAGATAGTCCTAATGAAGCAGCGTAATGGTTAACAGTAAAAGAAGTAAACATTTGCATAATCCATACCACCAGCAACAGAGAATCAAATCGTTCAAAAATCAAACCGGTCAGCTCAAAACTTCGTATCAAATCAAGTGTGGGCCATGTTCTTGTAACTACCCCATCAACCGATAACGCTCCAATCACCATTACAACAGTAATCACATAAATGAATAAAGGAATAGTAATTCCAACTAGTACAGCTTTTCCTGCTTTGTGTGGTTCTTTCATAAAAGCTAAAATGATTAACATGATTTCAGGACCGGTGAATGCAAGAGCAGTTGTTTTTATGCCTTTTAGCACCGGGGTGATACCTGAACCTAGTACCGGGCGCAGATTGTCTACTTCAAATATTTTGATACTCATAAAAGCAACAAGTAAAAAAAGAATAACTGTAATAGGTAATATAATCTCAAATAGACGAGCGATTGGATTTATCCCCCCTCTGATTAGGTAGAGACTTGCCCACATAAAGGGCATAATAATAGCCCATTTAGGGGTTCCTTCCAACAATAGATATCCTGTTACTTCTGCCAATGAACGAACATGAAACCCACCAAGTACTAAAAAATAACCAATTATGAAGAAGCTAAATAACTTGCCTATCCATTTCCCTACAATTTCTTGGCTGTATTGATAAAAGGTTTTTTCAGGGAAGCGTTGACTTAATTTCACCATAATTACTCCTGCTATCATGGCAATTATTCCGCCTAAAATAACACTTAACCAAACATCTGGTGTTTTTACTTGTTCCGCAACTGTCCGGGGCAAGGTAAGAATTCCTGTTCCAAGTATAAAATTGATAACAACCACAGTTGCTTGAGGTGTCGTAATACGATCGTTTGAATTGATCATTACCCACAGCTCACTTCCTTTCATCATAAGCTACCCTTTTCGCAGAGGATCTTTGGTGTGCATCATCTTTGGACGTCGTTTCATCATCATCAGAGGCATACGGACTACCAAGTCTTTCCATTCACTTAAACGATAAGGAACAGCTGGACTCATATAAGGTACGCCGAAACTTTTTAGTTTCACTAGATGGCTCATCATAAAAAGGAAAAATAAGATGACGCCATATAATCCAAGTATGGCAGCACAAAGCATGGCTACAAACCGAAGAATACGCAATGTGATTCCTACACTATATTGCGGAATAGAAAACGATGAAATGGCAGTTAACGCCACTACAATCACCAAAATAGGGCTAACGATTCCTGCCTGCACCGCAGCTTCTCCAATGATTAACCCACCGACAATGCCCATTGCTGGACCAATTGGTTTCGGCAATCGGAGTCCGGCTTCTCTCAAAATTTCGATTGATAGTTCCATAAATAAGGCTTCGATAAGAGCGGGAAACGGAACACCAGATCTTGATCCTATAATAGAAATAGCTAACTTAGTCGGAATTAATCCTGGATGAAATGAAATAAACGCAATATACAAAGCCGGTGTAAAAAGGGAAAGAACCACTGCAATATAACGAAGAAAACGAATGAATGTACCGGGAATCCACCTTTCATAATAATCTTCCGGCGACTGTAACATCATGCTAAACGTAACGGGAGCAATCAAAGCAAAAGGCGTCCCGTCTAATAAAATGGCTACTCTCCCTTCCATCAAAGCAGCAATTACACGATCAGGACGCTCCGTATTCTGCACCTGAGGAAAGGGACTAAGGTAATTATCTTCAATGAGTTGTTCCACATATCCTGACTCCGGTACATTATCAAGGTCAATTTTTTTAATTCGTTTTTCTACTTCTTCAACTAGTTCTGGATCAATAATTTCCTTTATGTAAGCAACAATTAAATCTTTTTTGGAACGCTTTCCTACTTGAAATTTCACCAGTGACAAATTTTCAATATCTCCGCTTCCTCTTAATAAAGAAGTGTTATCACTTAAAGATTCAGTGAAGCCTACTCTTGGCCCTCTCACTAATGCTTCTGATACGGGCTCTTCAATCGTCCTTGTTTTCACTTTGCTTGTACCAAGAATTAAAGCAGGTGATAACCCGTCAATTAAAAGAGCCGTAGATCCTGTTAAGACTTTTGATGTTACTTCTTTAATGGAATGAACCTCTTCTACATCACTGATTGATAATACTTGGCTTTTAATAAACTGTTTTGAAAGGCTTTCCTTTACGTAAAGCTGATCCTGTTGATATTCTTTTGAAAAATCAGCCATCAATGATGACAAAATATGTTTTTCAATAAGATCTTTATCTGATAGCCCCTCTACAAAAATAATAGCTGCCTGAATGCCGGTGCGCCCTATAATAAACTCCCGAAAATGAACGTCGGAGTTATGACCAATTTCATTTTTAACTGCTTTTAGAGTTAAAGATAAATGATCCGTAACATGATTAGATGAATTTTGAGGTGTAAATTCTTGTTTGTTTTCCATCTCGTTCGCATGGTTTCCTATTTTTTTTACTGTTGATCTCCATTTTTTCACTTTCATCACTCTTCCTCTGAATTACGAATCCCGCTTAATAATTTGTAGATTATATACGGGATGAAAAAAACCAAAACTGCTTGGATAAAAACTGGCCCGTCTGGAAGATAGGAAACAACTAATTCCCACATGATAATCACCCTATTTATGTCTATAACAAAGCAATTCTAGAAATAAGCATCCGTAAAATATCAGTGTTTACTTCGTAGAAATTCTTTTATTTACCAGGTAGTATTATTCTTCTTTTTGTTTCTTATACAAAGGAATACAACATCCATCATAAAAATGAAAAAGAGCTTACTACTGAAGGCTTAGACATGCTGGTTTGCCGCTCAATGTTTTGGTGAATGCTAGAACAATCAAGTTTTACCGCTCAAAAAATCCCTTAAATGGTTGACGAGTGCTTAAAGTGTCGGTTACACTTTATGTTTGAAATATTGTATTCATATCGCTCTTATATAAAAAGAATGGTATAATTTTATAGATATTGAATTTGGAGGACTGCTCATACATGATTACAGTTAGTAATGTAAGTTTACGATTTGGCGACCGAAAGTTATTTGAAGATGTGAATATTAAATTCACGCCTGGTAACTGTTATGGATTAATCGGCGCAAACGGTGCTGGAAAATCAACGTTTTTAAAAATTTTATCTGGTGAAATTGAATCTCAAACTGGTGATGTACATATGGGCCCTGGCGAACGCCTTGCTGTCTTAAAACAGAACCACTTCGAATATGAAGATCAAGAAGTTATGAAAACCGTTATTATGGGGCACGCTCGCCTTTATGAAGTAATGCAAGAAAAAGATGCTATTTATATGAAAGCAGACTTCACAGATGAAGACGGAATGAAAGCAGCTGAGCTTGAAGGTGAATTTGCTGAATTAAACGGTTGGGAAGCAGAATCAGAAGCAGCTATTCTTTTAAAAGGATTAGGTATTTCTGAAGATCTTCACGCCAAAAAAATGGCTGAACTAACGGGTAGTGAGAAAGTAAAAGTGCTTCTTGCACAAGCTTTATTCGGAAAACCTGATGTATTACTTTTAGATGAGCCTACGAATAACTTGGATATTCAAGCAATTCAATGGTTAGAAGAGTTCTTAATTAATTTTGAAAACACAGTCATTGTTGTATCTCATGACCGTCACTTCTTAAACAAAGTATGTACGCACATTGCTGACCTTGACTTCAGTAAAATCCAAGTCTACGTTGGTAACTATGATTTCTGGTATGAATCAAGTCAATTAGCACAAAAAATGGCGTCAGATGCGAACAAGAAAAAAGAAGAAAAAATTAAAGAGCTTCAAGCCTTTATCGCTCGCTTTAGCGCAAATGCATCGAAATCAAAACAAGCAACGTCTCGTAAAAAATTGCTTGATAAAATTTCATTAGATGACATTCGTCCTTCTTCTCGTCGTTACCCATACGTGAACTTCACGCCGGAACGTGAGATTGGAAATGACGTACTTCGCGTTGAAGGTCTAACAAAAACAATTGACGGCGTAAAAGTGCTTGATAATGTAAGCTTTATTATGAATAAAGATGACAAAATTGCTCTTGTAGGCCGCAACGAACTTGCAAATTCAACATTAATGAAGATTTTAATGGGTGAAATGGAAGCAGACAGCGGTACGTACAAATGGGGTGTAACAACGTCTCAAGCCTTTTTCCCAAAAGACAACTCCGAGTACTTTGAAAACGGAGATTTAAACTTAGTAGACTGGCTGCGTCAGTATTCACCTAATGATCAAAGCGAAAGCTTCTTACGCGGTTTCTTAGGTAGAATGCTATTCTCTGGTGAAGAAGTATTGAAAAAAGCAAACGTTCTTTCTGGAGGAGAAAAAGTTCGCTGTATGCTTTCTAAAATGATGCTAAGCGGTTCAAACGTTCTTTTACTAGACGATCCTACGAATCACCTTGACTTAGAATCAATTACAGCACTAAACAATGGACTTATCAGCTACAAAGGTTCAATGATTTTCACATCTCATGACCATCAGTTCGTTGAAACGATTGCAAATCGTGTAATTGAAATTACGCCAAACGGAGTAGTTGACAAGCAAATGACGTACGATGAGTATTTAGAAGACAGCAACCTGCAAAAACAAGTAGCAGGCATGTACGCTTAATAAAAAAAATCCCTTTCTTTAAAGAAAGGGGTTTTTTTTATATTTGGACCTCTTGATTTAACGATGACTTCGGAGAATACGTTAAAAAAGCTAGGCTAGCAAATACTAGTGCTGCTCCGCATATGTTCACCAAAGTCAGGGATTCCCCCAGCAAAAAGACGCCAAGTAAAAAAGCGGTAACGGGCTCTGCTAACGATAACGTCACGGCGGTAGACGCATGCACCGACTTGAGTGCTGTAGAAAATAATACATAAGCAAGAGCCGTCGTAAGTATTCCTAAGTGAAGTGCAATCCCCATTCCATTTAAAGAAACTAGCCAGCTCATATCATACATAAACCAGCATGGGATTAGTAGAACAGCAGCGGCTGTGAACACAAGAGAAGCGCCTACTTGCGGATCAACATGCTGAACAATTTTTTTATTAACAGTCGTATAGCAAGCAAAAGACGCCCCTGCTCCTATCGCCATACCCAAACCTATCACGTCGATTTGACTATCTTTTTTTAACAACAAGCTGCAGCACCCTATAATACCCGTAAACGTAGCAAGCAACCACTTTTTTGCAGGTTTCTTGCGGTACACTATGTAATCTAACACTCCTGACAAAAGCGGCGCACTCCCAATTGCCACCATTGTTCCTACTGCAACGCCCGTTTTGATAACGGCTGAAAAAAACAGCGGCTGATAAGCGGCCATACTTGCTGCGGCAACCGCAAGAGGCAGGATAGGAAGACGTCCTACGTGCAATTTCTTTTTTTGTATAAGACAAGCTGTAAAAAGCGACAGTCCCCCTACAGCTAAACGTACGGCTCCAATAGCCACAGAATGCGCTCCAGCAGATGCTAAAGCTTGGGCAGTCCCTGTTGTTCCCCATAGTACAGCTGCACATAAAATAAGTATTTTTGATAATGAAGTATTCATATTTTCATCTCCTTTCTTTTATCATAGCTAAAAGAAAGAAAAAAGCTTTTTCGCTTTTATGATTTTATTTGTCTGTTTTTAAGATACTTCGATATTGCGTCGGTGAGACTCCTTCTTGTTTTGCAAACCATTTTGTAAATGAAGACAAGCTGTGATAGCCGACTTCATGCGCAATATACGTTATCGAATAGCTGCTCTCTTTTAACAATTCTTTTGCTTTATTTAAACGTATACGCGCTACATAGCTTTGAGGCGAATAGCCCGTTTTTTGTTTAAACCAAGCGGAAAAATAGGCAGGATGATAATTTTCCAGCTTAGCAAGACTTTCGATGTTTAGCTCTTGATTAAAGTTAGCATGAAGATAATCAATGGATTTAAACGTTTGTTTCTTTGGCAAATAATGCTGAACATAACGGACTAAATCTTCAAGCGCCCCCCTGTCAGTGCTTTTTTGAAGCCTATCAAGTAAAAGGTAGCGAATTGCTTTCCACGTTGAATCCCATTGAATAAAAGCTGCTTGTTGAGAAAGATGCGCACTTTCTGTAAACTTCAACGGAATATCAACAACCAAACATTCATTTGTATTTTTAGCTTGATACGTATGCAGCTGACGAGGTGGAATGTAAAAGCATCCTTCTTGCAGCGTTAAGTGCTGCTCACTTGCTTGAATATTAAGAGCACCTGCTAGCGGAAACAAAAGCTGACTGTAGTTATGATCATGAGTATGAGGTGAATAGCTGTAGGCTCTTTTTTCGCAAATAATTTCACGTAGCGTATCCATATTGTACTCCTTTCCTTATTTCCTATCTCATAGAAGCTCTTCTATGCCGTTCAAAACGGTTTCCAGCGCCCTTAACGATTCTACTGGAGAATACAAAACATCCAATGAATGATCGGCATTTTCGATGACTGCAATATTCATTGTGTTTGTTTTTAGTTGATGGACTGCTTTAGTATAATAGTGATCATGACTCCCTATTACAATAAGACCTTTGTGAGTATAAGTATTTTCTAGTAAACTTTTAAACAGTTCTGTCCTTGTTAAAAGCGGCGTCAGTAAAAGCATCACTGCATCTTTGTAAGCATCATCTTTCATCATTCGCTGAATCAGCGGAATTGTGCCAATCGATTTTCCTGCAAATATGATATTTTTATAGTCATCGTGAGATAAAACGTCTTGCAGCACGAGATCAATGTCTTTCATCATAACGTCTGCAATCTCCTCTGTAGGCTTTGTCATGAGCTCTTTTGAATATGTATAGTGAATATGAACCACATCAATTTCGTGTTTTAGCATCAGCATCGTTACATAATACAACAGCGGCTTTTCGTACGTATAGCCCAGGCCTGAAAACATAAAGCAAATGCGAGGCCCTCCTGTTTTAATATGTGTATAGGTTACCTTATTAGTTTGGTTGCTTACACTTTTTTGATTTACGTGCATGTCACTCCTCCTTTTTAAATATTCTAACATTTAATTCCATAAAAAAACCCCATCTTTTCTTAAAAAAATGAGGATTGAAGAAATAGCTCTGCAAGAAGTTCGTAAGACTTCTTTTTCGCTTCATAATCATGGATATTTGTAATAATTAAAAATTCGTCGTTATCGTATTTTTGCTGCAGCTGAGTTAGTCCTTTTTTTACTACAGCAGGATTTCCTATGATCATACGCGGACGATTAGTGCTTATTTTTTTAAGCTCTTCTTCTGAATAAGAACGATTGTGCACTTCTTCTATCGATGAGACCGTTGTATCTCCGCCTTTGGCTACTTTCAGCAGCCAATCATCCAACGTTTTAGCATGCTGCTCGGCTTCTTCTGTTGTTTCAGCACATACAACGAATACGCATACGTTGGTGTTAGGCTTTGATTGATAGGAAGAAGGGATAAATTCTTCTTTATAATGACGAATGGCTTCTTGTCCACCAACTGAATAAATAAAGTGTCCAAACGTAAAAGAGATGCCCAGCTCAGCAGCTGATCTTGCTCCTCTTTTATTGATACCAAGATGCCACAGTTCTGGTTTTGTTTCACTTAACGGATAAGCTGTCACCCCGTAATACGGATGGTCAGACGGCAAATTATGCTCAAGATGTCCTTTTAACGCCTGAATTTGACGAGGAAATTCATTGAGGCTTTTACGGATTCCATCTGTAAGTGCTAGCCTCGTCAGCGCATCTCCTCCCGGCGAGCGTCCAAGACCTAAATCAATTCGATTCGGAAACAGGTTTTCAAGCAGTTGAGCATCTTCTGCTACTTTATACGGACTGTATTGAGGAAGAAGGACTCCTCCAGATCCAATTCTGATTCGGCTCGTTTGAGATGCCAAGTGAGTCATTAAAAGTGTCGGAGATGAGCCTGCAAGACCGTTCGTATTATGATGTTCCGCTACCCAAAAGCGATGGTAGCCTAACTCTTCGGTTAATTTAGCGAGCTCCACAGTGCGTTTCAATGCTTCCTTTGGTGTTGATCCGCTTGAAACAGGAGACTGATCCAATACGCTTAGCTTAATCATAGCTGATTCTTCCTTTCGATTTTCAATTTCTATTGTATCTATTGTAGGAGAAAAATATGAATTCGTCTTGAAATTTGCTTCACGCTCATAGAAAAAAGCAAACGCTACCCTGCGCTTGCTTTTTCTTTTCCTTATTTTGCTTCGTGCATTTCTTTCACACGCTTATCGCTCGGTAACAGCCACGTTAACAGCCCTAGGATTGGAAGATAGCTGCAAAACAGCATGATAAACTGAAGGCTGAAGACATCGGCTAATTTACCGAATACAACAGCTCCTAAAGCTCCCATGCCAAAAGCAAGCCCTACAATCAAGCCGGAAACCAAGCCAATTTTCCCCGGCATCAGCTCCTGAGCATAGACGACCGTTACGCTGAAACTTGACTGAAGAATAAAGCCGATTAATACTAAAAGAGGTGCCGCCACTCCGAGAGAAACGTGAGGAAGTAATAAAGTAAACGGTACTGACCCTAACATAGAAAACAATAAAATATTTCGTTTTCCGAAACGATCGGCAAGCGGACCTCCAAAGAATGTTCCAAATACCCCTGCAATCATAAATAAAAAAACGTAAAGCTGAGCGCTTTTGATAGGCAAATTAAATTTTTCAATGATATAAAACTGAAAGAAATTAAGGATGCCTGCTCCGTACCATGAACGTGCAAAAACAAGAAAAATTAAAAGTCCAACCGCCAAAATAATTTGCTTGTTCATCGTAAATGAAGTATCTGACTGCTTTTTCTTCAAGCGTTGGCGAGTAGCTAATTCTGATTTATACCATTTAGACACGCTGTATAAAACCACTACGCCTATACCTGCAATTAATGTAAACCAAATCGTTCCAAACTGACCAAGTCCGATAAAGATAAATGCCGTAAACAGCGGAGCCATCGACTGTCCCGTATTTCCGCCAACTTGATAAATAGACTGCGCCAGCCCCCGTTTTCCTCCTGCTGCCATATACGCTACGCGAGAACCTTCGGGATGAAAAATAGCGGATCCGAATCCTACAAATAAGACAGATATAATCACAAAATAAAAATTCGGCGCTAAAGCAAGCCCAACCATACCAATCATGCTTAAACACATTGCAATTGGCAATAAAAACGGCGAGGGACGCTTATCGGCAAATACGCCGAACACCGGCTGCATAATCGATGACGTCATGTTCAAAGCAAAGGCAATCCAGCCGATTTGCGTGTAGTTTAAATTCATCGATTTTTCAAGGACAGGAAAAAGTGCCGGTATAACGGACTGCATACAATCATTTAGGAAATGCCCTAAACTAATCGCAAATAAAATACGGTAAATCGTCGCCGGCTGCGCTTGCTGCGTTCGTGCTGCTTCTTGCATTCGTAACCCTTCTTTCTTATTTAATCTACATTAAAACTGTTAAAGTCTTACAATGTCTTTTTCTATTATACAGTGAAAAGTAAGATTGTAGTTGTTTTCTTTTTTATAAAAAAGGGAAAATTGCCTGTGAGGTGAGAACAGTGAAAAAACATGTGCATATGATTGTCGACGGACGCGTTCAAGGGGTTGGGTTCCGACACTACACGCAGCTAAAAGCAATGGAATGCTCCATTAACGGATGGGTACGAAATCGAGATGATCAAAAAGTAGAGATTGATGCTGAAGGTGAAGAAAGTAACATCGAAAAGTTTATTGAAGAAATTAAAAAAGGTCCCTCTCCGTTTGCTTCTGTTAGCAATGTGGAAATAAAGGTAGTCAACACTCCTTCTCACACCCATTCTTTTCGAGTGAAGTACAGTTAAAAAACTCGCTAAATCAAGATAATTTTTGATAAAATGGAAAAGTAAGCGATTTTATATTTTCTACATATAAGGGGGAAAAAACGATGGTTGAAAACAAAATTGTGTTAATTACAGGTGCAGCTCAAGGTATTGGTTATCAAATTGGTGAGCGCTTTGCTGAAGACGGAGCGACTGTTGTCTTAACTGACTTGAATGAAGATGGAGTTAAGAAAGCAGCAGACAAATTGAAGACAAAAGGCTACGAAGCATTAGGCATTAAAGCAGATGTGACAAATGAAAGTGACATTGAACAAATGATTGCTCAAACGGTTGAAACTTACGGCCGCCTTGATGTATTAATTAACAATGCCGGCATGCAATTTGTTTCCCCGCTCGAAGAATTTCCTACTGAAAAATTTGAACTTTTAACGAAAATTATGCTGGTTGCACCTTTTGTTGCGACTAAGCATGCGTTTCCTATTATGAAAAAGCAAAAATTCGGCCGCATTTTGAACATGTCTTCCATTAACGGATTGATTGGTTTCTCAGGAAAAGCGGCATACAACAGTGCTAAGCACGGCGTGATTGGCTTAACGAAAGTGGCTGCTCTTGAAGGTGCGGAGCACGGCATTACGGTAAATGCGCTTTGCCCTGGTTATGTTGATACGCCGCTTGTTCAAAATCAATTAAAAGATTTGGCACGTACGCGAAATGTAGCGCTTGAAAAAGTACTAGAAGAAGTCATTTATCCTCTTGTTCCTCAAAAACGCTTGCTTGCTGTCGATGAAATTGCAGATTATGCAATGTTTTTAGCAAGTGATTTAGCAAAAGGCGTAACCGGTCAAGCTGCTGTGATCGATGGAGGATATACGGCTCAATAAAAAAAGAGTGTCAGTTACACTGACACTCTTTTTTTATTTATTTAATTTCAAATTCTCCTAAAGAACCAGTCGTCTGACCTGCTTTTACTGCTTCTGCGTATAAATAATACGTTCCTGCTGGAAGAGCTTCACCATTAATTTTTCCGTCCCACGTTGCGCTAGAGAATCCTTTTCCTACATTCGTATACGAACTTAACAATTCGCCTTTTTCTAGCGTTGCATCGTAAATGTAATAGCTAAGTTTCTCTGCTCCTCCTGGTAAATAACTGCCGTATTCAAATGAGCCATTTCCAAGTACATCTACATAAGCAGAAGTGACGCGAGGATAGTCCGGCTCTTTTACAAATAAGATCGTTGGAACATCATACGTTTCTTTATTGTTACTTACCGTAATTGTGCCTTCATAATAGCCAGGAGATAATTTTCCCGCATCTACTTTTACATTGAGATTTACTTTTTGCGTTTTTCCTGCATTAACAACTAAATCATTTGTTGATTTAACGTCAATTGCTTGATGGCTTTTCTTAAATTTTACTTTGACCGAGTATTTTTGACTGTGATTTGATAGATTTTTAATCTTAAAGCTTTGTTTTTCTACTTGTTTCCCTTTATCTTTATAAAAGACACCATACGAGTGACTTCCTGGGGTAATAAGCGTCTTCGCTTTAATTGCATCTACTACGCGCATGCTTCCTGCACCCTGCGTATTATGAGGGTAAATGAGCCCATTGCGGTCACGAAGAAGTTCCGTTGTGTTCATTAAAGATGCTTTTACGTCTTCTACTTTATAATTTGGATGTGCCTGTAAAATTAACGCTGCTGCTCCTGCTACGTGCGGCGCGGCCATACTTGTTCCTTGTTTTGATCCATATCCGTGAGGGTTGCTTGGATCATTGGTTGGCACTGTACTGATAATATCTACTCCTGGTGCCGAAATGTCCGGCTTAATCATCCATGTATCCACAACCGGTCCGCGAGATGAAAAGTCAGCCATTGTTTCGTCGACTGTCTGATCAAATGTTGCGTTAAAAGAGCCCGTGACGGATCCTTTTGCTAAAGAAGCTACCAAAGCTTGTCCATCGGCTTTTGATAGGCGAAGACTCGGCAGAGATGTACCTGGAATATCAGGGATTGTTCCTTCTACGTTGTTGTAAATCACCGTTGCAGCAGCACCGGCTTTTTTCGCATTGTCAACTTTATCTACAAACGCAATGTCACCGCGAGAAATAACCGCTACTTTTCCTTTTACATCCTTTCCTTCAAAGTCTTCTGGCTTTCCGAGTCCGACAGGTACAAAGTCATACGTTTTACCGCTTGCATCCAGTAACGCCTTGTCATTTGGAAAGCCCATTACTTCAGCTGACGCATAGCTTGCATTATCTACAGTTAACGTCGTTTTATACAAATTGTAAGGAAGCTGAGTCGCACCGACTGAAATAGCTTCACGAGACGTTCCCGGAGAACCTACTGTCCAGTTGGCTGGTCCGCTGTTTCCATTTGATGTAACAGCTACGACTCCCTCTTCCATTGCCCAATCTAATGCAATACTCGTTGCCAAGTCCGGATTATTAATCGTATCTCCAAGCGACAGGTTCATTACATCCGCTCCGTCTTCTACCGCACGTTCAATACCGGCGATCACGTCTTCGGTTGTACCCGTTCCTCCTGGACCTAGTACACGATATGCAAGTAAATGAGCATCAGGAGCTACCCCTTTAATTTTCCCGTCTGCTGCAATTGTTCCCGCTACGTGCGTACCGTGCGTTGTCGCTTCTCCTTTTGGATCTCCAGCTGGCGTTTCTTGAGGGTCTTTGTCATCGTCAACAAAATCCCATCCTTTATATTTCTCAAACGCTGATTTTAAATCCGGATGGTCGTAATCAACGCCTGTATCAATAACGGCTACGGTCATATTTTTACCTGTATACCCTGATTTCCACGCTTGATCTGCTCCCACATAGTAAATGCTTTTATCCATTTCAGAACCGTATTCTTCTGCGCTCACTTCTTTGGATTTCACTTCCGTTGTATGATATTCAACGCTTGGATAAATAGCTTTTACTCCCGGTAAACTTGCTACTTTTTCAAGGTCATTAGCCGGAAGTTCCGCTGAAAACCCGGAAAACACTTGATCGTATTCCCGCTTTACTTTTGAAGTTTTCGAAGCTTTTGAAAGCTCTTTTTTCACTTCGTCACGCGCTTTTTTAATCTTTCCTTTACTTTGTGCTATTCCTTTTTTCTTTGCTTCCGCTACAGACTCTTCATTTAACTCCACAATAACTTTTACTTTTTTAGCCGACTTTAAGTTATAGTCTCCTTGAATTTTAACTAGAGACGGTTCAAGCGCCGGCTTTGAATTTCCGTTAGCAGATGCTCCCATTGCAAAAGAAGATAAAGCAACCGAAAATGCTACTGTACTCAATACAGCCCGAATTGATACTTTTTTCATCGTTTTCCCTCTCCATTTCTCTCTATAATTCGTGCAACTATGTATGCCTTCATCCCCAGAACATACGCATCTTTTACTTAGCTAATGAGCTAAAAACTAGAATAGTATGGAAGTTCTATATATTACTATAAAATCCTTGAGTCTATGGAATCATTTTGTATTCTCTTATAAACTAAGCACTACTGCTCAAAAACGAAGAATTTTGTCTGTTTTTTGCTTTTTCAGCACTTTTTTATTCCTAAAATTATGAAGGGATTAGATGAATATACAAGAATACTGACGAATTTCTGTTAATTTGGCCGTTTCTATAAGATACTCATTCCTACTTTCTTTTCGTTTGCTTATAAGTTTTTTTATTATTTTAAGAAAATTGTTCTTATAAGCGTTTTTTATTTTATAAATTTATTATTTAGAACATAGTTTAATTTAATATAAAATATCGCACTTAATTAAATGAAATTTTTAAAAATTACGAATAATAAAAGTAGTTCATGCAGATACTAACGTCAACGCTCGCACAAAGGGAGGCATGATTATGATAGATTTAAATTTCATCCTACTCATCCTTGATCTTCTCTCATCTCTTGTCACTATTGGCATCTACTTTACAACTAAGTAAGTACCTAACCTTCTCTTTACTCTTCTAGCGCCTGCACTTAAGCTATTAAAAAAAGAAGCAAGCCAATTTTTACTGGCTTGCTTCAACTATATAATAAAGTAGTTAAAGTGGAAGGGATTTATCCGCGTCTTCCGCCTCTGCCACCTCGTTTTGATTCAGTGCTGCGTTTTAGTGTAGATAAATTATCTTCACTATCTTTTAAGAAACGCGCCATTTTTTGTTCGAAGTTTTCCTTTGGTTGGAAGTTGCTTTTAGAACGATTATCATTATTTCTTGCCTGACGTGGCGGGCGTTGTGAATAAGAAGATGAGGGTCTTTCAGGTTTATCTATTGCTTTTTTAATCGATAATCCAATTTTTCCGTCTTTCTCATTAACGACTTTCACTTCAATTTCTTGACCAACTTTAAGATGGTCATTAATGTCTTTTACATAGCTGTCAGCTACCTCACTAATATGTACAAGCCCAGTTTGACCTCCAGGTAATTCTACAAATGCTCCAAAATTAGTAATACCTGTTACTTTACCTTGTACCTTGCTACCTACTTCAACTGCCATAAAAAATGTTCCTCCTCAATAATATTAAAAGCACTTCATTATACCAAAGTGCGTAAGAATAACAAAGTGTGTATGAGAAAACAATTCGTTAAATTACACTTTTTCCGCCTCTTTTTTGTTTTTTGAAAGAAATCAGTCAAAATAATGCCCATATTAGATATCCCTAATATGGGCATTTCTCTCATTTCCACCATTCATCAAACATGCTAGCCGGTAACTGACGCTTATGTTCAGTAATACGATAGCGGTGTTCAATTTTTACAGCGGCTTCTTGTGATACTTCTTTTCCTTCCAAATAATCGTCTAGTTCATCATAAGAAATTCCTAGTTCCGTTTCATCAGATTGACCAGGACTATTATCTAATAAGTCAGCTGTTGGTACTTTTTCGTACAATCGTTTATCTGCACCTAATTCTTTTAGCAATGCTTTTCCTTGACGTTTTGTTAATCCCGTTAGTGGCAGCACGTCTGCTCCGCCATCCCCGTATTTTGTAAAAAAGCCTGTTACTGCTTCTGCTGCATGATCGGTTCCGATAACTAAAAGGCCGTTTTCTCCTCCGATTGCATACTGTACAATCATACGCGTACGTGCTTTGACATTTCCTTTATGAAAATCAGACAGCGCTATATCTGTAGCACCTGTAAACGAGCTTTCAAATGCTTCCACCGTATTTTTAATATTAAACGTATATGTTTCATTAGGTTTAATAAATTCTAGTGACGCCTTCGCATCCGCTTCATCATGCTGCGTGCCATGAGGCAAGCGAACGGCTACAAATTTTGCTTCATACTCTTCTTTTCGCAATTCGTCTACAGCAATCTGCGCTAATCGTCCAGCTAAGCTAGAGTCCTGCCCTCCGCTTATACCTAATACAAAGCCTTTTGCATTTGCTGACTTTAGGTAGTTTTTCAGAAAATCAACGCGGGCACGAATTTCTTGTGCTGGATCAATTTCAGATTTCACATGTAACTCTTTTCTTATTTTTTCTTGCATGTCTGACATGATACATGCTCTCCTTCCATTATATGTAGATTTCTCACTGATACAATCCATGTTTTTTACTATAAAAATAACAGAGATCAGGCATTAAATATCTTGGTTCTCCGCCCCGGGCAAATTCTTGACGAATATAAGTAGAGCTGATTTCCATCGCCAGCCCCTTATCAAGAAGCTGAAACCGTCCGTCGTCATAATTTCGAAGCAAAGGAGAATGACTAATAGCTTTCAACATGTCTATTCCCTCTCTTGCCATGATGATAAACTGGTTTTCACTAATAAGTTCATTTGCTTTCTTCCACTTGCCTTCACCAATATCTTGCAGTAAGTCGGCTCCCATAATAAAAAATAAGTCAGCGTGTGGGAGCAATTTTTTAAAGTGCTCCATAGTGTAGTATGTGTAATGATAGCCGGGCAATACGTCTAGCTCATACGGATCGAGCAAAAATTTCGGGTTGTCTTTAATCGCTAAGCTAACCATATTTACACGGTGCTCATCGGACGTTTGAAGCTTTTTATCTGTTCGTTTGTGCGATGAAGGCAAAAAGATAATAGCATCTAGCTTCTTTCGATGCGCAACCGTTGATGCGGTCCAAAGGTGAACATTGGTAACCGGATCAAAAGAAGAACCATAAATACCAATTTTCGCTCCTTTTTCTAAAAGCTTATCTATTTTTTTATCAGGGTTTAGCTGTTGAAAATAAGCAAGCGTATCTGACATGTCTCCAGCTCCCTACTATTTTTTATTTAGGGCTTCTGCTACTTTTTGTTTTACGTACGCAATTTGACGCGTTTTATTTTCCCAACATTTTTCGCTCAAATCTACTGGATATTCTTCAGGATTGCGCGTTCGCTTATATTCATCCCAAAGCAGCTCTAAATTATCTTTTACGTACTGCTGAATTTCCTGAAGTTCTTCTGTTTCATACACAAGCTCTCCGTTTACAAAGATATCATGATGGAGTTCTTTTGCCTCAAAATTTGTGACGAATTTACTGATAAACGTATGAACAGGATGGAACATTTTTAAACGTTCTTCGCTTTGAGGATCTTCGTCTTCCATCGTGATATAATCCCCTTCAGATTTCCCATTCAAATTATTAATAATACGATATACGCGCTTTAATCCTGGTGTACTCACTTTTTCAGGATTTGCGCTAATTTTAATCGTATCCATCATCTCGCCATTTTCTCCTTCAATAGAAACGAGTTTATACACTGCACCAAGCGCGGGCTGATCATATGCAGTAATGAGCTTAGTACCAATCCCCCACATGTCTATTTGTGCCCCTTGCGACTTTAAATGCATAATCGTATCTTCATCTAAATCGTTGGAAGCAACAATTTTTGTCTCTGTAAACCCTGCTTCATCTAACATTTGACGAGCTTTTTTAGACAAATATGTTAAATCGCCGCTGTCTAAGCGAATCGCTGTAAAATTAATTTTATCGCCTAATTCTTTTGCTACCTTAATGGCGTTAGGAACTCCTGATTTTAACGTATCGTACGTATCAACTAGAAACACGCAGTTTTTATGGCGACGAGCATATTTATGAAATGCAATGTATTCGTCTTTATAAGCTTGCACCATCGCATGAGCATGCGTTCCTGCAACTGGAATTCCAAATTTCTTTCCTGCTCGCACGTTAGAAGTAGCACCAAATCCGCCAATATAGGCTGCTCTTGTTCCCCAAATGGCAGCATCCATTTCTTGAGCGCGTCGTGTTCCAAACTCCATTGCCACTTGATCTCCTACTACGTGTTTGATTCGGGCTGCTTTTGTTGCAATTAGCGTTTGGTAATTCACAATATTTAAAATCGCTGTTTCTACAAGCTGAGCTTCAATTAATGGTGCTTCTACACGTAAAATTGGTTCATTATGAAACACAAGCTCACCTTCACGCATACATCGAATCGTTCCAGTAAACGTAAGGTCTTTTAAGTAAGCTAAATAATCTTCTTTAAAACCTAATTCTTCGTGCAAGTAGGTTAAATCTGATTCGCTAAATTTAAATGCTTTAATATATTCAATAATTCTTTCTAATCCAGCGAAAACAGCATAGCCATTTCCAAAAGGAAGTTTGCGGAAGAAAACTTCAAAAACAGCCTTCTTTTGATGAATATTATCTTCCCAGTACGTTTCTCCCATATTAATTTGATATAAATCGGTGTGTAGCATTACGCTGTCATCTGTAAACATATTCATTGATTTCCTCCACTTTTATGTCCTTAAATAATTTCTGCTCCGAGGCAAGATTTAAAATGTTCAAGCGCCCACTCATGACCTTTTTGATTAAAGCTTGCTACAGCTTTTTCATAAATATAAATAGCAAATCCTTTATTATAGGCATCTACTGCTGTATGAAGTACACAGATATCCGTACATACACCTGCTAAGTAGACATCGGTAATTTGTCTTTCTCGCAGTTTAATCTCCAAATCTGTTCCAGCAAATGCGCTGTATCTCGTTTTATTCATCCATTCTACATTTGCCTTTGATTGATACATATTATATAAATCATTTAACTTTCCGTATAGCTTTCTTCCCGCAGAACCTTCAATATTATGAGGCGGAAACAGCGCTGATTCTGGATGCAAGGAATCATTTTCTTTATGAAAATCAATGGCAAACACGACATACTCGTCTTGCTCAATAAATTGACGCGTGATTTCGCCTATGGATGTTTCAATTTGTTGCCCTGGTTCTCCGCATGTCAAAGCTCCGTTTTCAGCTACAAAATCATTTGTATAATCGATGTTAATCAGTGCTTTTTTCATCATGTTTCCCCCTCATACGTAAAAATTAACAGTTAACATATTGTTAATTATTTGAATTGAAAGTTTTTCTTTTAATAGCGTGCTGTATAGATTGGCTTCATCACATTCATTTCAACAAACCGGTAGAGCTTTGTTGGTTTTTTAGACGTTCTCGTCGTTGTTTTTCCGTCTACTTCTTCAATAAATGGCAGCATTCTTATTTTTCGTGCAAACGCCTGATCACTTTTAATCGCTGCATCATCCGTTACGGTAAGCAGCACAGCCTGCAGCTCAGAGTATGTAAACTGAGAAGGCAGAAATTTCTGGGCAATAGTCGTTTGCAATAAATCTTTCTTAATTTCCTTGATTGCATCTCGAATGATGATTTCATGATCAAAAGCTAAAGGCAATGAAAAGATTTCATCTATTTTAAATAATTCAACTCGAGCAGCATCATCATTCGCTTTTCGCTTTATTAGACTATCTTCTGGAACGATTGCATAATGTGCGTTTGTAATGACCCATCCTCTATCGTCCCTGCCAGGCTCATCATAGACACCATAGTGTTTTAGATGAATATCTTTTACGCCCGTTTCTTCTTCGAGCTCTCTTTTGGCCGCTTCAAAAGCTGATTCATCAGGATGGACAAATCCGCCGGGAAGCGCCCACTTTCCTGCTTCGCTGTTCTTTTCTCCCTCTGCATTCACCATTGCTCGTTGGATAAGCATTAATTTCAAACTCATTTTAGGTGGTTTGTATGGTTCTTTTTCTTCCGTCACAATCGTAAATACAGCAATATCTGACGTATAGCCATAGGGTTTAGGGTATTCTTTTTTCGTTTGATTCGTCATTGCTTTATTGTTCGACATTCATCATTTCTCCTGATCGCTCTTTTTACAATTAACAATATGATTAATGTTAATTATATTTGTTTTATGGAAAATGTCAATACTTTTCCCGCTAATTATAAAGAGAAGGTAATTTATGTTGTAAATAACGTTATGTTTCGTATTTTTTAGAGTTTATATGCATAAAAAGCCGAGTGAAGAAGTTCTAATTTGCCTCCTCCCTCAGCTTTTTTTCCTTTTAATTAACGTGCTGCTAAACCAATCATCATTTTACCGTCTTTAAAATATTCAATTACATAGTCAACAGACGGACAGTAAATAAATGCTTCTTCTGTCAGATCAGCTGTTTGCTGAAAAAACAGTAAAGCCTGAGCTAAATCGACGCTTACAGCTTTAGTTGCTCGTTTCCAGAATAAAACAACCTGATGTTCTTTTATATTCATCTCTTGAAGCCATTTTTTGATTTCTTCAATATGCCGGGTGGACTTTTTAATTAATACTTTTCTCCAATTAATTTGCATGATTGTTAAAAAAGGAAAGGTGTTTGAAAGTTTTTCGAAGTAAATGCTTGTCTGCCTTTTTGTTAGCAAATCTGCACTGTTACCCAATGTTTGAATATAATGTTCTACTTTTGTCATAATCATCCTCCAGTCGAAATTGGAGTTTGCTAGAATTTTCAGGAACGATCTCTACTCTTCTTGCTAAAAATCCTGCAGCTTTCCAACCGTGCTTTTTCTCAACAATTTTGAAGTTTCACCTTTTTATACAAATTATTCAAAATAATTTGTGTATTTTAGTTTACCATAAAACTTAACCTTTGACTTTGATTATATAGAACCTTATTTGTGTTTTGTCCAAAGAGCGAATTCCATAGAAGAAAAGCTATAAAAAAGTTGACATTAACATTTATAAAAGTTAATATACTTACTAAAAGTAACTTAATTGCATATAACAAACAAGGTGAAGAAAATGAACTATCAAACAGATGTGTGTATAATAGGAGCCGGACCAGGCGGTGCTCTACTGGCCTATCTACTGGCTAAACAAAATATATCAACTATACTGATAGAGAGATCTGACGAGCTTGGAAAAGAATTTCGAGGCGAACATTTAAATGAAGATGGAGAAATGATTCTTAAGAAACATCATATATTTGAAGAAATTGAAAGCTTAGGCCTCCTTCGAATGTCTAGGGTCGAATACTGGAAGGATGGACATATATTCAAAACGGTAGAATCTGAACTTGGACATGCAGGAATTCATGTTCCACAGCAGCATCTCCTTCAGTCTATAAATAGCCAAGCAAGCATCCATCCCTCCTACAAGCTTATGCTGGGCACAAAGGTAACGGAGCTAATGCAGAATGAAAAAGGACAATATACTGGAATAAAAGCTCAGCAAAAAGGCCGGGGTGAAATAATAGTTGAAAGTAAAATCATTATTGGAGCAGATGGTCGATATTCAACTGTTCGCAAACTCGCGCACATAAAAAACAATATCCACAATCATGGATACGATTTGCTTTGGGCGAAAATTCCTGCACCAGCCAATTGGGAGCCTTCTATTAAATTTGCACTTGTAAAACAGCAGCAGGTGGCGCTTTTTTCTCAAGCAAAAGGCTTTGTTCAAATCGGATGGAATATTGAAAAAGGCAGCTATCCTGCTCTTCGAAAACAATCGTTTAGACCGTTTATTCAGCGTTTAATAGACGCTTTCCCTAGCTTAAACCTTTCAATAGAAAGGTTTATTACGTCGTGGTCAGACTTTACGCTTCTTTCTGTGCAAAGCAGCATAAGCGAAGTATGGTCAAAGCATCACCTGTTATTATTAGGGGATGCTGCGCATACGATGACTCCTACTGGCGCTTTTGGATTAAACGAGTCATTAAAAGATGCTGACTTACTGTCTGACTTACTGCATCAAGTTTTTTATCAAAACAAAGAGATTTCAGAAACATTGAGACAGTTTGAACAGAAAAGAAAGCCTAAATTAATAACTCTTGAACGTATTCAGTTTCAGCGAGAAAAAGAATTCTCGTCCCATTTTATTTCTTCTTAAGCCTAAAAAAAGAGATTCCATAGATAAATGGGATCTCTTTTTTGCAATCATGATTTTTTAGCAGTTGTGCTATGTACGTTCTCTTTTATGTATTTCCGCGAAGTTAATCTTGCTTTGCCCGCTGCCATTTTTGAAATTCAAGAAATTGTTTAAACTGCTCTTTGCTTATTCCTGACTCCGCTGCTTCTTTTGCTAACTCAAGCCACTCATTATCAATATCCAACGATTCAGATTTATCCATAGGCTCATGAATCAATCTATCAATACTCACGTTCAATGAGGTAGAAATTTTGTTTAGAAATTGAATAGATGGGTTGAGCTGAATTCCTCTTTCTACTGAAGATATGTACGATTTAGCAACACCCGCTCGGTTTGCAAGTTCTGTTAGCGATATTCCCTGTTTCGTTCTGAGATCTCGAATACGTTGGCCAATTGTCATTTTAATCACCCTTACTAATGCTTACTTACCGATAATAATACCATAATTTCACTTTACCGTGCATTATAAATAAACGTTCTTACCATAAAGGGGTGATTATACATCTAAAAAAGGGTGATTATGCATCTAGTGAAAATAGCTTGAGACTGGTTATAAAGTTTATTTATACTTGGGAACGATTTATTCCCTTATCATTGTATCGGCTAAGCATTTGAACTAATGCTTTGTAAAAATTGTCTAACTTCCTCGATGCTTATACCTGTTTGTTTTGCTTCCATTATGAGCATAACCCATTCTAAGTCTAACGTATTTTCGTCTTTAAAATTCATAATTCTCCTCCTTTCTCCTTTTTTCGAAATTGATAACGTTTTCTTTTTTCTGTTTTTGGGCTTTCTCCCTTATTTCTCACTATGGTTTTACAGTATAATGGATATTACTAGAACATTAGACATTTTTTAATTACTAAAAAGCACCTATTTTTTTGAAATTTTTGTCTATTATTATCATAATAATTTTACCGTTACACAAACGCTACAGTTAGACACTAGGAGGATTGTTTTTATGCCTTTTCTGCATACGGCGACAGAAAAAATTTACTATGAAGTTCATTCGCCCGTATTCACTGACCAGACAGACACCATAATGATGATTCATTCTGTTATCACTGATCATACGGTTTTTGATTCTATTACTGCAGAATTAACCCAACATTATTCTGTGATTCAATACGATTTGAGAGAGACAGGAAATAGCGCCTCCACTACAGGGGAGATATCGTTTGAGGCTCATATTGAAGATCTTTTCCACTTATTACATACGTTACATATAAAAAAATGTTACTTAGTTGGAGTGGGATTTGGAGGACAAATCGCTGTTAAATTTGCTGCTCGCTATAAATTTCTTATTGAAGGACTGATACTATTGTCTCTTCCTTTTTATTCAGATAGCACGCTTCAAAAGATTAAGAGATGTTACAACGAAGAAAGTAAAAACCAAATACCGGTAGAAAAAATTTTCGAATTAGGCAAACTAGAGAGTCTGGAACCTACAAACATACAACAGGTAATTGAAAGACTAAAAAAAATGGATTCCGGGGTATATTTCCGTTTTCTTAAACTATCTCTTACAGACAATCTATTTCAAGAGTTGACTAGTATTTCACTTCCTGTACTCACTTTATCTGGCCAACATGATTTGCTTCTTTCATCACAGTATCTGATTTCAAAAACGATGTTTTTAAAAAATTACAGTCATATGACCATACCTAACGCTCATTCTTCATTTCTAGTAAAAGAAAAAACAGCTTTACTCAAAGAGATTGTTATAGATTTTATTAAAAGTAATACACAACAATTGCCTTCTTTAAAGAATGATCCTATGAAAATACTTAAGAACTGGGAAAGTGACACAGCTATAGATATACAAAAAGATTTTCATGTACATACACCCTCTCTTAAAGTAGATTTTTTGTACTCTTTTTCCGTCTATGTAAATGGCCAGCTTATTACAGAAGGCTGGAATAAGCGCTTTGCTCAAGAAATTTTACTATATCTTATTTTTCATCATTCTATCAGCCGAGAACAGCTATGCGAAGCGCTGTGGCCTGATGTACCTTTAAGCAATGCCAAAAAGAATTTACGCGTCTACTTGTCTCATTTAAAAAAGTTATTGAACGCAGAAAAGGAAGAGCCAGTTTTACTTGTTAACAGGCAGCTCATTTCTTTAAACGCCGATGTGTCGAGCGATGGATTAGACTTACTAACTGACCTTCAGTGGATTACCGAACAGTCTGACCCGGCATTGAAATTTAAGGAAGCTGAACAGCGACTGCACCAATTAGTTCCTCATTATTTAACAACGATTTATGACGATTGGTTCCTTGATATCCGAGTAAAAATAGAGATTATTCTTCTTGACTTATTAATCTGGATGAAAGAATGGCTTTGTGAGAATGGAAAAGTTTCAAAAGCCGTATTTTTACTCATTAAATTTATTGATTTAGTAGAAGAAAAGGAATTCATTTATGATGAAATTGTCGATTGCTATATCAAGCTCGATAACAATGAAAAATCAGAGTACTGGCTCGATCAAAAAATGCGGTATTTATTTGAATAAAAAGGATGTGAATGCATGAATTCGTACTGTGAGATGGTGTTTAATCAAATACACGTCAACATCCATTCTCTAACCACAATCATTAATGACGTTACAGAAGAAGAGCTTGCTTATCGTCCCCTCCCTCACAAGCGGTCTATTCAAGAGCTGCTGCAGCATTTATGTCTCATTTGCAGTGCAGACTATTATATTTCCTTAGGCTACTCTGCAGATAAAATGAATGACTTTTATCTGCAGCATCCAGCTTATACAAAGCTTGAACTCAAAGCAGCTTTAGTAGAGGGCTTCAATCAGCTAAAAGCAGTTTACTCTTCTTTTGACGAGCGAAAGCTATTTTCACTGCAGACATCCTATTGGGGATGCACGTATACATGTTTTGAGTGGCTGCTTGAAATTCAGTCTCATTTATACCATCACCGTGCAGAACTGTATACGCTTCTAACCTGTTACCGCAGAAACGGATTGGATGTAGTGCTTTTTGAGTGATATAATTTTTCACTCTCTATATTTTCGTAGCTTTTTAGAGGCCTAAAGGAAGCTTCTTTTATTTGTTTACCATTTTCTATCCATTATGAAATATAATAGGAGAAATAGTAATAGCTTTTGGATATAGAAAGCATTAAAAGAAAATGAGGTTGGATTATGAGAGAAACAATCGTTGTAGCTTTAAAGAAAATTGAAGAAGATTACGACGTAAAAGTATTATACGCTTGTGAATCTGGAAGTAGAGCGTGGGACTTTCCATCTAAAGATAGCGATTATGATGTTAGATTTATTTATATTCATAAGAGGAATAAATATTTAAGCATTGATCCAATGGGGGTAGGTAAAAAGCGAGATGTAATAGAGCTACCTATTAATGACCTATTAGATGTTAGCGGCTGGGACTTAACCAAGACGTTAAAACTTTTTAGAAAATCAAACCCACCCTTACTAGAATGGATGCAATCAAACATTGTATATTACAAGGCGTATTCAACATTTGATAAAATGAAAGAACTACATTCTAACATCTTTACTCCTACTTCTTGTATATACCACTATTTAAATATGGCTAGAAATAACTTTCGAGAGTATTTACAAGGTGACGAAGTAAAAATCAAAAAATATTTTTATGTTTTAAGACCTGTGCTAGCTGCTAAGTGGATTGAGCAACATAACGAATTTCCTCCACTAGAATTTCCTATTCTCTTAGAGAAACTGTTACCAGAAGGAGAATTAAAAGAAGAGGTTAGCAAGCTGTTAAAGCGTAAAATTAGTGGTGATGAGTTAGATTTAGAACCACGCATCAATGTTATCAATGAATTTTTAAACTTAGAAATTGACCGTTTAGACAAATACGTCAGAACTTTATCCGTAGAATTAGATGACCCTACATATGAATTAGATCAATTGTTTAGAGATACTTTAGACGAAGTTTGGAACTAAGTATAAAACAAAAAGGCTTATCCCTAATGCAAGTAGCAGCAGATAAGCCTTTTATTTATAATTTCTATTAAAGCGGTATATTATTATTCGTATTTTTTGTTTCATTTAAATAGCTCTCCACATATATTTGTTCTGCATCTGTAGCATTTTTAATTCCATCCTCCGGACTAAATTCAATGCTTCTCCTTATGGCTACACGATCTGCAATGTAACCCATTGCTAACAAAAAAACTATACATCCGCCTGCCCACAGCCACATTGTCATTTTAATCCCCCCTTTTTAACTTTAATATTACAATTTCATTACCTCTTAAAAATTTGATTAGTTTTACTCTCCCCTCCTTTTACTGACCTAGCAAAAGGATTAATTTCATAAGTTAAATCGCTTCAGGTCCCTTTTTTTTCTTTAGTTCACCTAGCGTCGCGTAATACAGCATATATCCTCCGACTGTATATTAAACGTTTTTCCGCAAAAAGGAATTTAAATTAAAATCCCCTATACTTATTATACGTTATAGCACGAAGAAAAGTTTCAGAAAATTACATTAATAATTTTTGAGTTGATTTTCAACAAATCTGATTATAGCTTTTTGTGTTTCATCCTAAATAATTTCAAAAATACAAAGTTACTGCTACCAATTTATCTACAAAGCATTCGAGGCTTTACGCCGCTTCAATCAGATCTACTATTATTGCCAGGTGCATTAATTATGATGCCGACTATGACTGAATGTATAAACCAATTACCTCAACATTTAATTTCGCACGGTACAGCTTTAAATAATACAATTCGTCAAGTTGCAGGTTTGATTGGTACTGCTATACTTGTTACGATTATGACGCAACAAATTACGGAATACCTCGCTAACTACACCAATACATTAAGTTCTTAAGTAGCCAAACTTAGTCAATTAGGTACTAGCGGTATTATGTCGCTATACGCTAAAGCAATAAAAACTTCGACTATAGATGGCATTAACGATGCATTCTTATTTGCTACATTATCAGGTCTGGTTGCACTTTTACTCTCTTTCTTCTTGCGTACACCAAAGATCAATAGAGAGAAATAATAAAAAGCCGTTTCTTTGGTTAAGAAACGGCTTTTTATTTTAACATATAATTCTATACTTAGAGTTAATTTGATATCCCCCCCTATTTCTGATTCAAAATAATAAATTTACAATTTTTGTAGCGCACTGACTTGTTTTTCTAAAGTGGGAATTAACCATTCTCTTCATAAAAATAGTACTATTTTCAAGAGGAATCTTTTATTTCTCCTGAAGATAGTACTACACTATATTAGATAACCTTTATTTTTGTTTTAATTGTATAATATGTATCTGCTATGAGTCCTACTGCAAGTCCGCTAATCATCCCGTACGGTAATACACCTGGTACATTTTGATAAAAAGTGCCGATTAACATTGCAGCTAGGATGCCGAAAAGTACGCCTATCACAATATGCGAACCAAACTTCACCTGTTTTGCGGTATACATTCTTCCTCCTCCTCACTTTTTTTCCATTATATCACAACAGCATCGTTTATTTAATGATAACTGAGCGAGGAATGCGAATGTAATAAAACTGTAACTTTATATAACTATTTTAATACTACTCTTCTGGCGAATAAAATGTCATATGAGGCTTTTCTTCTTGATAATACGCTAAACGGTCTTGGAGCGTACCGGTGTGAAATTCAAATTTATGACCGTCCGGATCCGTAAAATAAATAGATTTTCTGTCTCTTTCGTCGCGGTTTCTTCCCGGTAAGATGGTTACATTATGCTGTTTTAACAGTTCTCTTGCTTCGTCAAAGTTTTCAATAGAAATAGAAAACGCTAAATGAGTATACGAATACTGAATGTCTGATCTAGGGATATTTTCTTCTTTGTTTAACGCCAGCCACAGTCCATTCAGACTAAAGTAAGCGGTGGACTTTCCTTTTACTAAAAGTTCCGCTCCCAGCACTTTCTGATAAAATATGATGGATTGTTCTAAATTTGACACAGAAAAGCACATATGATTAATTCCTTGAATCATCTTTACCCCTCGCTTTCTAGAAAAAAGCACTTCTTTCCATTACATAAATTTCCTTTTAACATCTATTTTACTGAAAAAACATACTTTTTGCCATGTAAAGAGCTACTCCCCAAATCATACATGCAGAGGCCTTATTGACCCAAATCATTATTTTCCCATTTGAATCCATTTTTCCTACTGCTTTTCCTGCAAAAGCTAAGGATAAAAACCATATCCACGAAACGGATATCGTCACCAGCGTAAAAACCCATTTTTCTTTTCCGCTGTATAGTATAGAATTTGTTCCAATCACGCCCATAATATCCATCAGCGCATGGGGATTTAGCAGAGATACAGAAGCAGCAAATAAAATTTGTGCTTTTACCGTCATCCCTTCCTTTACTGACGTTTTTGAAGGTTCGCTCTTCCACGTCACAAAGCCCATATACGCTAAAAAAAGAAGACCTATTCCAAAAATAAGCGTTTGAAAAAATGAAAAAGAAGCGGCTACTGCCGAAACTCCCAGCACTGCAACTACAATTAAAATCGTATCACAAACAGAAGCCGTCACCACTACGGGAAGCGCCTGTTTAAAGGTTCGTTGATTTGCTCCTTGATTAAAAACAAATACATTTTGTACTCCTAAAGGTAAAATCAAACCGAGTGCTAACAACAAAGCATGCATAACCACTGTAAACATATTACTCTCTCCTTTCTCTTTCATCTTACAATTGACGTACCCTGTTGTCTCCATCCAAGTTTTGATTTATAATACCAACCAAATTACAAAAAGGTGGTATCACATGAATTGGATTCCAGATCCGGCTGATAAAAAGCCAATGCACAAACAAATTCAAGAGTATATGAAAGAGAAAATCATAAATGGAGAGTGGCCTATTGGAACTAAAATTCCTTCGCAGCGTCATTTAGCTGCTAGCTTTTCTGTAAATAGAAGCACGGTGGTGACAGCAACCGAAAACTTAATTGCTGAAGGACTGCTCAGCGGAAACAAAGGCGGTGGCACCAAAGTCATTAACAATACGTGGAGCTTACTAGCATCAGGTTCTCACATGAACTGGAATTCGTATGTAGAAGCAGGAATATACCAACCAAATTCTCCGACTATCCGCCATATTAACGAAGCTGAATTTCAACCAGGCATTATTCGTTTAGGAACTGGAGAGTTAGCACCTGACCTGCTTCCTTCCCATCAGCTTTCCGAGCTATTCAGCGGAATGAAACATAGAAGCGTACACTTGGGCTACGAGCATCCAAAAGGCAACGAGGCACTGCGACAAGAGTTAGTCAAGCATGTAAAAAAACGAGGCATTGAAACTTCTCCTTCATCTATTTTAATTGTATCCGGTTCACTTCAAGCCCTTCAGTTAATTTCAATCGGCCTGCTGCCTCCAGGTGCCAATATATTAGCTGAAAAGCCTTCTTATCTTTATTCTCTACCGTTATTTCAGTCCGCACAAATGAAAATAACGGGCATTTCGTTAGATGAAGAAGGAATGCATTTAGCTTCATTAAAAGACCAGCACGAAAAAGAAAAAGGCACAGCTTTATATACAATACCGAACTTTCATAACCCCACCAATGTAACGATGAGTGAAAAAAGGCGCCAAGAGCTGCTTCGCCAGTGTGAAAGAATGCATTTGCCTATTATTGAAGATGATGCTTACGGAGAGCTTTGGTTCCATTCACCGCCTCCACTTTCGTTAAAAGCTCAAGATAAAAATGGAATGGTTCTTTATTTAGGAACGTTCTCTAAAACATTCAGTCCAGGATTTCGAATTGGATGGATTATAGGGCCTGAACATGTAATTGAGCGATTAGCTGACCTTAAAATGCAAGTTGACTATGGAGCCAGTTCCTTATCTCAATGGGCCGCTGCTGAAGCTCTCAAAACCGGAATCTATGACAAGCATGTGGCCAGCGTACGTTATAAATTAAAAGAAAAATCTCAGCAAACACTGGCTATTCTAGAGAAGTACTTGAAGAATCTCGCTGTGTGGAATGCTCCGAGCGGTGGTTTTTATTTTTGGCTTACGCTGCATAAGCCTGTTTCGATGCGAAAGTTATTTAAGCGCTGTCTCGACGAAGGAGTTCTTTTAAATCCAGGCGCATTGTATGACCATGAGACATCACAGCATATCAGAATATCCTTTTCTTATGCGACGCTTGCAGAATTTGAATACGGCATCAAAATAGTCGCAAAAAGCCTTAAGAATCTTTACAAGTAATTCTTAAGGCTTTCTTGTGTTAACGGCAGCTTTATAAAAAAAGTGAGCTTATTATGCTGAAGATCCGCTCGTATCTCTCCTTGATGCAGCTGAATAATTTGTTTTGCAATAGCCAGTCCTAAACCTGAACCATTCGCGTCCGTTCTTGATTCATCACCTCGATAAAATCGATCAAACAACTTTTCTACCTCAATTTTTTCACTGATGTTAATGCTGTTCCTAAAAGAAATAACTATGTAGTCCTCGTAAATTTCCTGATTCGCCTCTAATACGGAAGGCTTTTTGCTGTATTTCTTGACATTTTCGAGTAAGTTTTGAAATACTCTTGCCATTTTTTCCACATCAATAAATGCATTCCATTCACAAGCAAAGTTCGTCTGAATATCAATGCCTTCTCTTGTTAAAATTGGCTCGTACTCTCCTATTACCTGTTGAAGCAAACGTTTCATATCGACCTCATTTCGTTGAAGCTGAAGATCAGGACTCGTTAATTTTGTATAGTCGAACAATTCTTCAATTAAATCAGTTAAGTATTTTGCTTTTGAATCAACAATATATAAGTAGCTATCTAATGTTTCATCATCCATACTTTCTCTTTTTTTAATTAAATCCAGGTACCCAACGATGGATGTTAACGGCGTGCGCAAATCGTGAGATACACTGGATATTAGCTCATTTTTCACTTGCTCCAGTTCTCGTTCACGATCAAATTTTGTACGAAGCTGCGCAGACATTTTGTTAATGTTTTGACTTAATTCAGCCAGTTCATCTTTTCCTCGTACATGGATGGTTGCGCCTAAATCTCCATTTGAAATTTTTTGAACTTGTTTAGAGATTTCTTTCAGATAACGAATATGAGAACGAATAAGTGCTAAAAAAACAAAAACAAAGACCACAACGGCGATAAAGAAAAGTCCAAACGCCAATACATTATATGCAGGGACATTCATTTTCTCTTCTTGTATATACCTCCTCAAAACAAGCCTAGCAATTAAAATAAAAATTAAATTGGTAGCCAAAAAACTTATAATGATAGCAAAAAGAAGCTTTACACTTATTCTTCTCATATCCTGTATCCTACGCCCCATATGGTTTTAATATAAATCGGTTTTTTCGGATTATCCTCAATTTTTTCGCGGATTTTTGTAATATGGACCATTACGGTATTATCCGATTTAAACGCATCTTCTTGCCACACGGATTCATATATTTTCCCCATACTCATCACTGTTCCTTTGTTGCGTGCCAGCAGTTCTAAAATATCAAACTCTTTTGGCGTTAAACGAACTTCTTGGCCGCGCACAAATACAAGGCGAGTGCTGCGGTTAATTTCCAAATCGCCAATTTGAATAACGCCACGCTCAGCGCGTTCATTGTATTTTTTGTAGCGTCTAATTTGTGATTTTACTCGTGCGATGAGTTCGAGAGGATTAAATGGTTTTGTTAAGTAATCATCTGCGCCTGCTGTTAGACCAGAAATTTTGTCCATATCTTCTGACTTAGCCGACAGCATAATAATGGGCATGTTTTTTTCTTCACGTATTTTAAAAGCGGCGTCGATTCCATTCATATGCGGCATCATAATATCTAATATAATTAAATCTACTTCTTGTTCCTCTAAAAGCGCTAATCCAGATACAGCATTAGAAACTTTCAGCGCTTCAAATCCTTCATTTTCTAAATAAATAGCAATTAAATTACGAATTTGCTCATCGTCATCTATAATTAAAATTCTGTCTTTCATTTACAAACTCCTTATATCCCATTCTTTTCGCATGTAAAAATGTATGCGGGAGGAACGTTTCTCCACTCTTTTTCAACTTTAATATGCGGAAAAAACGTGCGAATTAACTCTTTTTTTAAATTCGTATACTGAAACGTAATAAATTTCCCTTCATTAGCTAATACACTTCGCGTGTTTTGTAAAATACAGTCTGACACTTCAGACGTCAAAGAAGCAAAAGGAAGACCTGATAGTACGTAATCTACTTTTGGAATACCATACTGTATCAAGTACTTTTGAACATGTTCAGCCGAGCCGTGTATTACATACACATTTTTTTCATCTCTTACTTGTTCCTTTACTTTTTCGTAAAAATGCCGATTGTATTCGATAAGAAGCAAAGTTGTACAAGCGCTTCGTCTTCTTATTAATTCATGAGTGAAAACTCCGGTTCCTGGCCCGTACTCTACTATACAGTCTGCATGTTCAAAATCAATCCCTTTTACCATTTTTTTCGCTAAGTGCGTAGAGCTCGGCAAAAGTGCGCCTACCGTTCGCGGCTGGTGAAAATATTGATACATAAAAGCTAAATTCATTTTCTATTCCTTCTTTCTACTCTTTCTTTCTAGAATAGAAAAAAAATCTAAAGAAACGTTAAGTAAATTTCTTAAGAATTCTTAAGAAAACAAAAAGGAGGATGGGACATAACGGAATTAACCCAATCTAAAGACGAGCAAATCGGATTAATAAACTGATATGGATTGCTCGTTTAAAAGATAATTTATCGTAAATAACATCCGCTATTTAAATCGAAGGTGGCTCCTGTATAATGTTTTGCTTGAGGGCTCAGTAAAAAAAGAACCGTATCTGCCACGTCTTGAGGCGTAACAAAGCTTGGAATCAGCTGATGAGCGATGTATTCATTTTTGCGCCAATCTGGAATATTTTTCATCATATCGGTATTTACCATTGTAGGTGCTACGGCGTTCACCCGGATATAAGGAGAAAAATTCATCGCACAGCTCTTGGTTAATCCTAGTATTGCTGCTTTAGACATTCCATATATAGCATCGGAGCTTCCTTCCATTCCTGACACGGAGGATATATTGATAATCGCTCCTTCTATTTCCTTTTTCATTAATAATTCGCCAAAGTACTTGGAGAAATAAACATATCCTTTAATATTAATATCCATTACAAAATCTATTTCATTTTCTTCATAGTCCAATAAATTTTTCCCTAAATACACGCCTGCATTATTAACTAACCCATACAAACTTTTATCTTTTATTTGATAAAAAAGATCTTTTACATCGTTTCCTTTTTTAACATCTACTACGTGTGTTTCAATATGGCCCTTTGTATCTTCAGCTAGCTGTTTCAAAGCTCCATCGTTAATATCACAAGCAATAACTGAATAGCCCTTCGACACACACTCTTTCACAATTTCTTTGCCAATTCCAGAACCTGCACCCGTAACGATTATCCATTTTTCTTTCATCTCGACACCTCTTATTCACTTCTGTTAGACATACTTGTTATGTAAATATTCAAATATTTATTGTACCATTATTTTCTATATAGACATCCCTTTTTTGCGTTCTTTTTTAGCTTACCTGACAAAGCGCGTATAGTTTTTTATACGAGTGATAACGATAAGAAAGTACATTATTTCAAACAAGAAAGAGATGATAAGACGTGGCAAAAGTACTTTATATTACAGCTCATCCTCACGATGAGTCTCAATCATTCAGTATGGCAACTGGAAAAGCATTTATCGATGCTTACAAAGAGCACAATTCAAGTGACGAAGTTGTACATATTGACCTTTATAAAGAAAATATCCCTCATATTGATGCGGATGTATTTAGCGGCTGGGGCAAACTTCAGTCTGGCTCTGAACTTTCCTCTCATGAACAGGAGAAAGTCAATCGCCTTGCAGAATTGAGCGAACAGTTTGTATCAGCGGACAAATATGTTTTTGTAACGCCTATGTGGAACTTTTCGTTTCCACCGGTTATGAAAGCCTATTTAGACTCTGTAGCCGTAGCGGGTAAGTCATTTAAATACACGGCAGAGGGTCCGGTTGGGCTATTAACGGATAAAAAAGCGCTTCATATTCAAGCGCGCGGAGGCATTTATTCTGAAGGTCCTGCAGCTGATATGGAAATGGGGCATCGTTATATTGGGATTATGATGAATTTCTTCGGAGTACCTTCGTTAGACGGCATTTTTGTGGAAGGGCATAACGCAATGCCAGATAAAGCTCAAGAAATTAAAGAAAAAGGAATAGCAGAAGCAAAAAAACTTGCCCAAACTTTTTAATATAAAGAGGCTGTAACAAAATATTTTAATTGAAGGAAGATCCGAACGAAGACTCGAGACCCTTAATGGAGCATCAACTTTGTTCGGATTTTTCTGTTGGTAAGATGAACGTAGCTTTCATGCATGGTGGCTGCTTCCAGTAGTTAATTGGAGGGCAAGGCGAAGACTCCTGCGGGAAAAGTGGAACAGATGAGACCCCACAGGCGCGTAAGCGACGAGGAGGCTCATCGGCCGCCCGCGGAAAGCAAAGCCTTGCACGGAAATTAACTGCGATGTAACAAACCATTCATACTGGATCATTTATCCCGTTTGTTCGTCTTTCGATGGAAGTGATTTCGTTATGTCTAAGTCTCTTTTCTACGCAAAAAAACTTTCTCTTTCCTTTTCGATCCACCTGTCCATTTCTCTATCACTTTTTTCTACAAGTCTGTTAACGAGAATATCATGCCAAATATAATTTTCAAGTAAATTAATGTTGACTGCGTTATTTGTATAGTACGCCATTTCTTTATGACCATAAATCATTTCACTGCTGTCAACAGATATAATAAACCAGTTTTGATTCCCAATGTTTTCGGTATAGCTTGTATGGCGGTGCCGGTCAAATTCCTCCATCGCTTCATCTTGTTCAAACACAATTCCTTTTAGTGTGACGCTCTCCCTTAGCTGTAATAAAAGAGGCTTCAATTCATTATAAATATCGGGCCAAAGCGAGATGACAATTTTATTTTTTGCTTTTAACAATAGCGACTCACAAAAAGCAAGAATGGCTGTTTCTCCTTTCATCGTCATAACCCGGCTTTCTTCTATAGACTCTGCAGCTTCAAGACGTTTAAGCGTTTCGCTAACGTCTTCATACGTTTCGTTCCATTTTTTTTGCAGCGAATGCAAAAAAGCATCGACGGGCAACGACGTGTACTGGGTGCCATCATTACTCTCTTCTTTTAACACCATGCCTTTTTCCTCTAGTGTTTGTAAAATATCGTATACACGCGCTCTTGGCACACCTGAATGTTTACTAATACTATAAGCAGTGGAAGATCCTTTTTTGACAAGCGTCACATATACTTTTGATTCGTACTGATTAAATCCAAGCGACTGCAGCTGCTGAATAATATTTTCCATAAAGGAAACCTCCCTGTTTTTTAAGTTATTTGAAATTTTTATCATTTACATATTTACAACTGCTTTTTATATAGTTACTATTTAAGTAGTCACTATATATTATGACATGAGGAAGGTGCTTTATGGAAGAATTAAGTTTACAGATTGTTCTTTTGCTTTTACTATTTGGTTTTTTAGCCGCATTCATTGACTCTGTAGTTGGCGGAGGCGGTTTAATTTCAACGCCTGCTCTTTTATTTTTAGGCCTGCCTCCCGCTGCTGCCTTAGCTACAAATAAATTAGCCGGAACGATGGGCGTATTAACGAGTACCATTCGATTTGTAAAATCCGGAAAAGTCGACTTTCGCGTCGTAGGTAAATGGTTTCCTTTTGTATTTATTGGTTCTTTAGGAGGTTCAATCACCGTTCATTTTCTATCCTCTGCTTTTTTGAAACCTGTTATTTTGATTCTCCTTGTTTTAGTTGCTATTTATACAATCTTCAAAAAAAACTGGGGCACCACGTCTACGTATAAGCCGCTGTCTATTAAGAAACTTATTTTCTTTACCGCACTTATTTTTATTATTGGCTTTTACGATGGATTTTTAGGAGCAGGCACAGGTTCATTTATTTTATTTGCTTTTTTATTTATGGGGTTTGATTTCCTGCAGTCAGCAGGCAGCGCAAAATTTTTAAATTTCGGCAGTAACTTAGGTGCTTTGCTTGTGTTTTTATATTTCGATTCTGTTGTATTTTCTTACGGATTAATTATGGGGTTTGCCATGATCGTAGGTTCTTTTGTCGGGTCAAATGTCGCTCTATCAAAAGGCGTGACGTACGTCAGATCGCTTTTTATCCTTGTCACTTTAAGCCTTATTAGCAAAAACATATTCGATTATGTGAATCAGTACAAATAGATCAATGGTTTATTTTGCTGATCTTTGCACTTATTTTTGTCAAAAATACGTTTTTTTCTGCTTCAGAGAACGCTGCTGAGACTCTAGCAACGTCAGATGTTCCAAAAGCCGCGGCTACTTTCAAAGAGGGAAACAATCAGCAGGACGGAGTCATTATTCAAAAATATCGCAAACAGCTAGATGCAGCGCAGAAAAAAAACGACGAAAAAGCGACGAAAGAAATACAAGAAAAAATTTATGAAGACGGAAGACAGGCGGCACTAAACTTTTTACCGCGCAATAAATTTCAAAGAGCTTTTTCCCAGCCTTCTAAAAAATCGGCCGATGACATTTATAATTTTCTAGTTGCCCAAGTGGGTTTTGGAGGTTATGATTCTCTTTATCAAGAAACAACAGCCACAAAAAAAGAAGCAGCATCTTCTACTGATGAATTAAATATGAGTGGCATTCAAGCTAAAACCGCTGCACTTACATACGGTACACCAGCACAAAGAGAGCAGCTGCTTGTTACAAGTCTTGCCTATGACTTAAGCAGCGTAGGCGTCATTTCTTCCGATACAGCTAAAGATATTGATAAAAAAGCTACTCATATGCTGGAAGTTAGAAAAGAAGGAATAAATGCCGCGATGCAAGAATAGTTTTGCGAAGTGGAAAGCAGCAGGTCAAACTGCTGTTTTTTTATTCTGAATAACGTTTAGGCACTTCACTATTTTAATAGCCGATCATTTAATAACACTGGTTAAAGCTTTCATACAATGATATAAAAATGGAGGTAATTTCTATGAAAGAAGCGATTGTTTATCAATACGATGCGTTCAGTACGCGCCCTAATAAAGGAAACCCTGCAGGAATTGTGTTTAACGGAGATGATTTTTCAGCTGAAGAAATGCAGATGATTGCTTATCAAGTACAGTTTAACGAAACGGCTTTTATCATGAAGTCTTCCCGCGCTGATTTGCGAATTCGATATTTTACACCCGGACAAGAAGCAGATTTGTGCGGTCATGCGACCGTCGCTTCTCTTTATGCTTTATACAGTAAAAACAAACTTCCAAAAACTACATTTACAGTGGAAACAAATGCTGGAATTTTGCCGATGACTGTACAGAATAGAAACGGACAACCTGTTATCACCATGAGTCAAGCCTCTCCGCAGTTTCATCCGTTTTCAGGTTCAAAAGAAAAACTGGCAAAAGCTCTTAATCTTCATATTGATGACCTTGATCAAAGACTTCCTATTGTATATGGAAGTACAGGGAACTGGACGCTTATTGTACCTTTAAAAAGTTTAGATGCCTGTAAAAAGATGAAGCCTAATCAAGAAGATTTCCCTCACATATTAACAGATATGCCAAAAGCATCTATTCATCCCTTTTGTTTTGAAACGATTCACTCAGGAGCTCATATGCACGGAAGACATTTCTCTTCACCATTTTCGGGTACGGTAGAAGATGCTGTAACTGGAACAGCTTCTGGCGTGATGGGCGCCTATTATGCGAGATATGTGGATCAGCAAAAAAACGATCGCTGGCAATTTGTGATTGAGCAAGGACAGGAAATAGATAGAGATGGATTCGTTCATGTAGAAATTACAAAAAAAGAGAATACGTATGGTGTGGTAATCGCAGGAGAAGCTGCCTATGTAACAAAGCAAATCGTTTCTCTTTCTTAATAAAAACGTGTCCGCCTGTTTGGCGAACACGTTTTTTTTGTTTAATAAATAATAGCCTGTACGCTCATTATTGTAACGGTTAAAATAAGAATCACGTTCCCTATAATTAACCACGGCTTTGCGCTTCCTCTTCTACCTTTAATAGCCGTGATTAGTCCAGCAATGGGCAATAAAGCCATAATGATGACCCAAATTTTACGAAGAATGCTGGAATCCAAATAAAAACCAAACTGCATCATCGCAAATAACACGACTGTAATAAGGAAGAAAAGTGTAGGCACAGCTAAATGAATGCCTCTTGGTCTCATTGAGTAGTACACAACATCACTTTCTTTCTATGTAAAATCTTACGTAAAATAACGTTATCATTTACACAGAGTTTTGACAACTTTTTGAAGGATTTTGTCAACAAACTTTAATAATCTAGAAGAAATTACTTCTCATTCAGCTGCCCGAAGACTGCCGGAAGTGCAGAAATAACGTCGCTTGCTAACATATCTATCATTGTATGCCCCTGATCGAGCAGCACATCCGCTGCTTTTCCATGAACATATACCGCATTGCTTATTGCTTCTTGAAGAGAATCATGCTGCATGATAAAAGCGAGGATGATCCCTGTTAACGTGTCACCCGTTCCGCCTTTCGCAAGTCCTGCGTTTCCAGTGGTATTTACATATTGTTTTCCGTCAGGTGTTGTAACAATCGTATTTGGACCTTTTAATACAAGGTACACACCATTTTCCACTGCGTATTGTCTAGATATTAAAAATCGATTTTCTTCTACTTCTGAGATTGATGTATCCACGAGTCTAGCCATTTCTCCCGGATGAGGTGTTAAAATCGTTGCGTGTTCTCTTTCTTTTACTTCTTTCATCAAATCTGGCAGATGAAAAAGAGCATCTGCGTCGATTACAACAGAAACCGGCTGTTGAAGCACTTGCTCGACAACTTTCTTGGTTTCTTTCGTTCTCCCAAGCCCCGGTCCCACTGCAATTGCATCATACTTTGCTTCTTCTAAAGGAATCTCGCCTGCAAAAAAGCCATCTTTGCTTGGACATGGCTTGTACATCACTTCCAACATGTGAGCAGCTGCAATCGCATGAATATCACTCGGAAGCGCAAGAGTTAAAAGCCCTGCTCCGCTTGTGAGTGCTGCTTTTGACGTTAGCATTGGCGCTCCGGGTGTTTGGAGTGAACCCCCTATTACGATTCCTTTTCCATGCGTACCTTTATTGGACGAAGCATTCCGAATGGGAAAAGATTGTTTAATATGCTGAGTTGACCATATCTCTTTAAGAGATGAGCTTTTTTCAATTGCTAGCGGCGGAATACCGATATCTACTACAATCAATTCACCGTAGCTTTCTTTGCTCGGGTATGTAAATGCCGTGATTTTTGGCTGTTGAAGCGTAATCGTAGCATCTGCACGTACCGTAAGCTCTTGCTTCTGTTCCATTACTCCACTTGGGACATCGATGCTGTATATGTAAGCATTAGAGTCGTTTATTTTTTTTATAATGTCATCGTAAGGAGATTTAATGCTGCCTTTTACGCCTATACCTAATAAACAATCAATAAGGACCGTATACTTTTTCACAGAGAAGTTGTCTCCCACCGATTGCCACGCGAATCCAGCATTTTCATAGATGATCATTGCTTTTTGAGCTGCGTCTTTTATTTTTTCCCGTGCAGGAACTACCCAGACGTCAACTTCATAGCCCTTTGACTTCAAAGCACGGGCAATAACAAAGCCGTCTCCTCCGTTGTTTCCTGTTCCTATAAGCAGCCCTATTTTTTCATATTTTTCGATTCGCTCACTCAGCACGTTTGCAGCAGCCCGCCCGGCATTTTCCATAAGGGACTCTTCACTCATCCCAATTGTATTCATCATATAATCATCTACTTGATACATCTCTTGATTCGTTACAATTCTCATTATGCTGCCCCTTACTGAAACGGAAATGGTTCGTCTGTATTTACCGTTCCTTTTATTTTCGTTATAGTTAATTGTTCTCCTTTCACCCAATCTTCAAACGAGAAAATAAGAGGCTTTGCTTTTCGTCCAATCCCCACAATAACTTGCAATGTCTCCGGTACATACGCCACTGTATGAAGAGTTCCAGCAGAATTCCGGTAATCTTCTTTAAAAATACCGTATTCATCTTCATTAAATAAAGAGAAAGCTTCAAGAGGCGATAGCTTTTTTTCAATATGATCTCGAATATGATCGAGCCTTTCCCTTGACTCTACCAAATGATGACGATTTTCTTCGACCAGCTGATTAAAATGGTTCGTACACCCCATCATCGTTCCTCTTTGTACATGAACCCCTCGTCCAGATGCTTCGACTACTGCTCCCTGTCCGCTGCGGTCATAAATGGAATAATTAAACGCATGACGATGGGGTGCCCTTTCTAAAATAGCAATAGCCTCTTCTGTCGTTTCGCATGTTTCTAAAATAAACCGAGCGAGCGTACAGCAAATAAATCCGTTCGTTTGACGGCGGCGATTAACAAAATGATAGCCAATTGCTAATCCTTTTTCGTTCATTCCATCCATTCGCCCAATCATTCTCGTCCCAAACCCGACGCTTGCATATCCTTCATTTGGCTGAAAAAGCAAAAATCGACCTTCGTACGTTTTAGGATGATAATCGTAGTTTCGCACATACACGCCGTGCTGCATAAGAGCAGAACATCCCGTTTTCTTCCACTCTTGCTGATACCCGCTGTACTCATGTATAACGTCTTCAAGAGGCCAATCTAAGCCTTCTGCTAAGCCCACTAGCTCATCCCACAGTCCGGGAGCAAATAAGTCGTAATAATGACGAGCTTCTTTTGCTATCGTTTGATAGCTTCGTAATGAACGTTTTCTTCTTTTTTGATGATTTTCAAACAGCTTTGTCCCTTTATGTAATTCCCCTTGCATTTTACCAAGCTCTCGGTAAGAGCCTCGCCCTTGAATAACTTCTACCTGTATTTCTTTCACTTCTATCACTCCAATTTTCCAGTACCTTTATTGTGCAGCAAGCGCTCTATTCTTTGCAACTTTCTCTTCTCATAGAACTCTCTTCCTTTGAATACAGTTATAAAGAAACAGGTCGAAAGATTGAAAAGCATTATCATAAGAGGTGATCATATTGCTAAAGGAAGTTCAGCTAGAGATTCAGCGAAGAATCGCCTATCTGCGCCCAACACAAAAAAATGACGGGTCATTTCGCTACTGTTTTGAAACAGGCGTCATGCCTGATGCGTTTTTAATTATGCTTCTTCGCACCTTTGATTTAGATAAAGAAGTGTTGATTAAACAATTAACCGAACGGATCGTTTCCCTTCAAAATGAAGATGGTCTTTGGACATTGTTTGATGATGAAGAACATAACTTATCCGCCACTATTCAAGCTTATACAGCTCTTTTATATTCAGGCTATTACCAAAAAAACGACCGGATTTTGCGAAAAGCAGAAAGATATATTATAGACTCAGGAGGCATTTCTCGCGCTCATTTTCTCACAAGATGGATGCTTTGTGTTAACGGCTTATACGAGTGGCCAAAGCTATTTTACCTCCCGCTTTCTCTTTTGCTCGTGCCTACCTATGTACCGCTTAATTTTTATGAATTGAGCACCTATGCCAGAATTCACTTCGTTCCGATGATGGTAGCGGGAAACAAGAAATTTTCACTTACTTCTAGGCACACACCTTCTCTTTCTCATTTAGATGTAAGAGAACAGAAACAGGAATCGGATGAAACGGCTCAAGAATCACGCGCTTCTATTTTTTTAGTCGACCATTTAAAACAGCTGGCTTCTTTACCTTCTTACATCCACAAGCTTGGTTATCAAGCAGCCGAGCGTTACATGCTGGAAAGAATCGAAAAAGATGGTACACTCTACAGCTACGCCACCTCTACTTTTTTTATGATTTACGGTCTTTTGGCTCTTGGCTATAAAAAAGATTCATTTGTAGTTCAAAAAGCAATTGACGGTATTTGTTCACTACTTAGTACATGCGGCGGCCACGTGCACGTAGAAAACTCCACGTCAACCGTTTGGGATACCGCTCTGCTCTCTTACGCTCTACAAGAAGCAGGTGTACCGCAGCAAGATCCCATGATTAAAGGCACAACTCGCTACTTAAAGAAAAGACAGCATACAAAGCTTGGAGACTGGCAGTTTCATAATCCAAATACAGCACCTGGAGGCTGGGGATTTTCCGATATTAATACGAATAACCCTGACTTAGACGACACGTCTGCTGCTATCAGAGCTCTTTCTAGAAGAGCGCAAACCGATACAGATTATTTGGAGTCTTGGCAAAGAGGCATTAACTGGTTGTTGTCCATGCAAAACAAAGACGGGGGTTTTGCTGCATTTGAAAAAAATACCGACTCTATTTTATTTACTTATCTGCCGCTTGAAAATGCAAAAGATGCAGCGACGGATCCGGCTACTGCCGATTTAACCGGTCGAGTGCTTGAGTGCCTCGGAAACTTTGCCGGTATGAATAAATCCCATCCTTCGATTAAAGCTGCAGTAAAATGGCTGTTCGATCATCAGTTGGATAACGGGAGCTGGTACGGGCGGTGGGGTGTTTGCTACATTTACGGAACGTGGGCCGCTATTACGGGACTCCGTGCTGTAGGAATTTCTGCTTCTGATCCGCGTATCATCAAAGCCATCAATTGGCTCAAAAGCATTCAACAAGAAGACGGCGGATTCGGAGAATCATGCTATAGCGCTTCTTTAAAAAAATATGTGCCTTTAGCCTTTAGCACTCCTTCTCAAACGGCTTGGGCTCTCGATGCTTTAATGACAATATGTCCGTTAAAAGATCGAGCCGTTGAAAAAGGAATTAAATTTTTACTGAATCCAAATCTTACCGAGCAGCAAATTCATTATCCCACGGGAATTGGTCTTCCTGGACAATTTTATATTCAGTACCACAGCTACAATGATATTTTTCCTCTTCTTGCACTTGCCCACTACGCAAAAAAACATTCTTCGTAAAGAAACAGCGCCTATAGCTGTTTCTTTTTATATATAAAAGCAGGTTTTTTTAGGAAACAAGTGGAATACCTTTTTAATGTTAGGAAAGAAAGGATGCATCAAATGAATAATGTTTCACCACTTTTAAAAGGAAAAAACGTGATACTAAGAAAACCAAAAGACAGCGATGTAAATGACTATTTAGCATGCAAGCAAACAAAAGAACTTATTCGCATGTACGGAGGCGATACCCGAAACTTAAAACCTCTTACATTACAAGATGCCAAGCGGCACGTCGAGTACATAAAGTCTCAAAAGCTGAATTGGTGTATTGAATATCAGCAGCGCTTTGTTGGAGAAGCCCGGCTGACCGTTAACGAATACGACCGGCGCGCACGGTATGCAATTGGTTTATTTGATTCTTCCGTTTGGAATCAAGGGCTCGGTACTGAAGTTACAAAATTGGTACTTGCGCACGCATTTGAACACCTTCACTTGCATAGAGTCGATTTACGAGTGCTCGAATACAACCATAGAGCCATTGCTTGTTATGAAAAATGCGGTTTTGTAAAAGAAGGAATAGAGCGTGAAGGTGCTTTTATTGAAGAAGCATTTCAGACAGATCTTATCATGAGTATACTCGAACAAGAGTATTATCAGCTTTAGAGAAGAGAACCAGCTGTCATCATCGTACTTCTTTAAAAGTTCGTATAGCCCAAGCCTTTTGTGAATAAAGTAACATAACGATATAACCAAAGGAGCCAACGATGACAACTTATGATTCCTCTTCTTTTGTATTTGTAACCATTGATAAACATGACATTGCTGCTTTTTTACTAATTGATATTATTTGCAGCACCACTATTTATGTGGCATGTAAACATTATCTCCACAATGAGCTTGTTTCAATTGCAAGCAGCGCTCTTTTTCCCATGGTATGTAAGAGAGTTTCTCGACGCTGACTCAGCTTTTTACCGGTTCTTTTAATGACAGCCAAGTGCGTTCCTTCTGCTGCTGAATCTCTACGGAGTGATTAAAAAATTTAGAAAGATGCGGCTCAGTGAGCTGGTCTTTCGTTTTTCCAGAAGAAAACACTTCTCCTTGGCGCATACAGAGCGTATGGGTAAAGCAAGGCAAAATTTCTTCTACATGGTGAGTAACATAAATAAGCGTAGGAGCTTTTGGCTGATCTGCCATTTTTGCAATCAGCTGAAGAAGCTGTTCTCGGGCCATTATATCTAGACCTGTACATGGCTCATCAAGTATTAAAAGCTTTGGTGAAGCCATAAGAGCTCGGGCAATTAGCACTCGCTGGCGCTCTCCTTGAGAAAGTGTTCCGTAGGCCTGATTTTGTAAATCTTCACAATTTAGCAGCTTCATTAATTCTATGGCTTGGTTCATATCTTTTTGCTCCACTTGTTCATATAACCCAATAGATGCAAATTTTCCGCTTAAAATCATTTCTACAACCGTATCGTCATCTCGAAACCGCTGTTGAAGCGAAGAGCTTACCCATCCAATTTCTTTTCTGAGCTCAGAGAGATTTGTTTCTCCAAATTTCCTTGAAAGAACTTCTACCTCACCTTTTGTAGGCCAGATATATCCGTTGATGATATTTAAAAGCGTCGTTTTTCCAGAACCATTCAATCCAAGCAAACACCAGTGTTCCCCTTTTTCCACTGACCACGACACGCTTTTTAAAATTTCTTTTTCTGCTCGTTTTACCGAAACGTTCTTAATGTTGATCATGCTAACACTCCTTTACTTTCATTTTTCATTATATATACTATAAAAGAATAATGATTTATCCCATTTGTTAACTTGCTTTTCTTTTTTCATGCCAATTCTTTCAGCTACTTTAATCGATCGGTAATTGGCCGGATCTATTAAAGATATAATCTTCTGAAATTTCAGCGTATTAAGTCCGTAATCTAGGCAAGCTTTTGCTGCTTCACTCGCATAGCCTTTTCCCCAGCAGCTGCGTAAAAATAAATAGCCAAGCTCTGAGTCTACCTTGCCGTCCACTTTTTGAAGAACCATGCCGCACTGCCCTAGAAACTCTCCATTCTGTTTATCCTCAGCAATCCACATACTGATACCGTATGTTTGATAATGCTGCTTCATCCATTGAATCCAGCGATATGTGTCCTGTTCATTTTTAGTAGAAGAATAATACTTCATGGTTTCAGCATCTTCAAAGATTTTCATTAAATTACCTGCATCGCTTTCAGCCATAGCTCGCAGCGTCATTCGCTCTGTCTCAATAATCGTATGAATCCTCTCCTTTCTTCCATTTCATAGCATCATACCTTTATTATCCGCTACTACTTTCTTTTCGTAAAGTTTTCCTTTTTTATTTAAATGAAACAGAAAAAAGGCACCAAAAAAGGCTGCTAAACACAGCCCTTTAATCTGGATCACACGTTTTCCCGTATCGTAATACGTTATATATAGCACGTCCATCACTTGCAGATGTTTCTGTATACTGAATTGGCAGCAGTGAAAAAATAACATAATAGACTGAAAAATAAACAAACTGATAGCAAAATATATCTTCAGGCAAAATATTAGCCATAATTAATCCATTTATTATAAAAATAGTAAGTAAATTAAACAGTACACCACCCGCATACACCACTGCATGGGAAAAGCGACTGTCGTTTTTAAGATTTTCATATTTACAAAACGAGTCTAGAAAATAGACTGACTTAATTTTAAACTTCCCCATTTTAAGAATCGTTTTCCCCCGCCCAATAGTAAAATCGACCTTCCCTCCGAAAATAATTGCCATGACGGAATGCCCCAGCTGATGAACAAATGATACAAGTGGCAATACAAGACAGAATGACCACACAAACTTTGGAAGATCATTTAACCCAAACACGTTTATCCCTCCTTTTTGTTTCTTCTCTCTACTTTTCCTCCCCGTTTTCACTTAAAACTACATTTAAATTCTTTTTTAAAACTCATACGAAATAACTAGTATATATATCATTTCTTGTGACCTAGATAAAACCCAATGTATGTAACTTATGAAAAATACATTTTCCGAAAAACAGTTGGCGTCACGTTTTCCTGTTCTTTGAAGCGCTTGATAAAATAGCTTGGATGTTCATACCCTACTTGTCTTGCTATATCTTGTACAGAGATTTGGTTGTTTTTAAGCAGCAGTTTCTTTGCTTTTTGAATCCGCACGCGCGTGACGTATTCAAATGGCCGGATGCCAAGAGATTGTTGAAAGAGCAAACACGTATACTGCTCCGTTACGTTGAGCTGCTGCGCCAGTACTTCTAGCGTTAACGGCTGATGATAGTATTCCTCGATATAACGAAGGACTGGGTTTAGCTGAGTAATTTGCTGCAGGCGACTTTTGCTTTCTATATATACGCTGTCTTGGCGAAGTTTTAAAATGACGCTATATAGTAGTTCAGAGCACTGCATGGTGCTAGAGGTATGATTTTCTTCTAAACGATTCATTAGTTCTTGAAGCATCCTGTAAAGACTTTCAGCATTTGTAAGGACGATTTTTCCCGAATTAATAAATTGAAGAGAAAGCATAATATCATCAATCACACTTCCGTTAAAAGAAACCCAGCATACTTGCCATTCGCTCGTAACGGGGTAGTATTCGTGCGGAACGTGCGGCGTCAGAAACATCCCTTCATTTTCTTTTATAATATAAACCTCGTCATTTACACGAAGTTCGCCTCTTCCTTTTATACATTGAATCCATTGATAATCAGGAAACTCTCCCTGACGGTTAATATGCGTTTGATGTCTCCAGCTTCCAGCGCTTGTAACATAAAATGGCAGTTTCATATCTTCATCTGAAAGAGCCGGAAAGTACATACGGTCCATATTACTTCCCCCTTTCTATGTGAATATAGTTATATTATCATGAAAATAATTAGATTGATAAGGTTTTCAGAAAACGTTATCATTTTCATATAAACTAATAACCTAGTAATTTAGAAATGAGGGATCGACATGTTAAAAACCGGCAAGAAATTTAATTATACAGCACCTGCAAACGGATATCCTGAATGGAATAACAACCCTGAAATTTTTCAATTGAACCGTTCGAAAGCACACGCTTTACTAATGCCTTATCAAACGGTCGAAGAGGCCTTAAAAAATGATAGAAAATCTTCTGTTTACTACCAAAGTTTAAATGGAAGCTGGTACTTTCATTTTGCTGAAAATGCAGATGGCCGCGTCAAAAACTTTTTCGCTCCTGAATTTTCATATAAGAAATGGGACTCTATTTCAGTTCCTTCACACTGGCAGCTGCAAGGATATGATTATCCTCAATATACAAACGTGACGTACCCTTGGGTTGAAAACGAAAACCTCGAACCTCCTTTTGCACCGACTAAATATAACCCTGTCGGTCAGTACGTCCGTACTTTTACACCTAAATCCGAATGGAAAGATCAGCCGGTGTACGTCAGCTTCCAAGGCGTCGAATCTGCTTTTTACGTATGGGTTAACGGTGAGTTTGTTGGATACAGCGAAGACAGCTTTACTCCAGCTGAATTTGATATAACTTCTTACCTTCAAGATGGTGAAAATACGATAGCAGTAGAAGTATATCGCTGGAGTGACGCAAGCTGGCTTGAAGACCAAGATTTTTGGCGAATGAGCGGCATCTTCCGAGATGTGTATCTTTACTCTACTCCATCGGTTCACATCTATGACTTTAGCGTTCGTTCGTCGCTTGATAACAACTACGAAGATGGTGAACTTAGCGTTTCAGCTGATATTTTAAATTACTTTCAGCACGATACTCAAGATCTAACATTTGAAGTCATGCTGTATGACGCGAATGGCCAAGAAGTACTACAAGCTCCGCTGCAAACAAATGTAAGTGTAAGCGATCAATATACAGCATCCTTACGTACGCACATTAAAAGCCCTGCAAAGTGGAGCGCAGAAAGTCCTAATTTGTATACTCTTGTACTCAGTTTAAAGAATTCTGCTGGTTCTATTATCGAAACAGAAAGCTGTAAAGTTGGCTTCCGTACGTTTGAACTAAAAAATGGCCTCATGACAATCAACGGCAAGCGCATTGTACTTCGAGGAGTGAATCGCCACGAATTTGATTCAGCAAGGGGCCGGGCAGGCATCACACGCGAAGACATGATTCACGATATTTTGCTGATGAAACAGCATAATATTAACGCGGTGCGTACATCTCATTATCCTAACGATTCAGTATGGTATGAGCTATGTGATGAATACGGACTGTACGTTATTGACGAAACCAATTTAGAAACGCACGGAACGTGGACTTATTTACAAGAAGGTGAGCAAAAAGCCGTTCCAGGAAGCAAGCCAGAATGGAAAGAAAACGTATTAGATCGCTGTCGTTCAATGTACGAACGTGACAAAAACCACCCTTCTATCATTATTTGGTCGCTTGGCAATGAATCATTTGGCGGAGAAAATTTTCAGCATATGTATACCTTTTTTAAAGAAAAAGATTCCACTCGACTTGTTCATTATGAAGGAATCTTCCATCACCGCGACTATGATGCTTCTAATATAGAAAGCACGATGTACGTTAAGCCAGCAGATGTAGAGCGCTATGCATTAATGAATCCAAAAAAACCTTATATTCTGTGTGAATACAGTCATGCGATGGGCAATTCTTGCGGAAATCTGTACAAATACTGGGACTTGTTCGATCAATATCCAATCTTGCAGGGCGGTTTTATATGGGACTGGAAAGATCAAGCTCTTCAAACAACAGCAGAAGACGGTGCTTCTTACTTAGCTTACGGCGGAGATTTTGGTGATACGCCTAACGACGGTAACTTCTGCGGAAACGGCTTAATCTTTGCTGATGGGACAGCTAGCCCCAAAATTGCAGAAGTAAAAAAATGCTATCAGCCCGTAAAGTGGACAGCAGTCGACGCTTCTAAAAGAAAATTTGCCGTTCAAAACAAACACCTGTTTACAAACTTGAACGCCTTTGATTTTGTTTGGACGGTTGAAAAAAACGGTGAACTCGTTGAAAAACATGCGTCTCTTTTAAATGTAGCTCCTGATGGTACAAACGAACTGACGCTTTCTTATCCTCTTTACGAGCAAGAAAACGAAACTGATGAATTTGTTTTGACTCTTTCTCTCAGATTATCCAAAGATACAGCTTGGGCTTCAGCTGGATATGAAGTGGCGTACGAACAGTTTGTACTGCCTGCAAAAACCGCTGTACCTTCAGTAAAAGCTGCTTATCCTGCTTTATCAGTTGACCAAAACGAACAAACGCTTACGGTTACAGGAACTAACTTCGCGGCTATTTTTGACAAGCGAAAAGGACAGTTTATCTCTTACACCTACGAGCACACCGAGCTGCTTGCGTCGGGTTTCCGTCCGAATTTTTGGCGTGCAGTAACCGATAATGACCTCGGGAATAAACTGCATGAAAGATGTCAAACGTGGCGTCAAGCAAGTTTAGAGCAGCATGTGCAAAAAGTAACTGTTCAGCCGCAAATTGACTTTGTTATCATTTCGGTTGAACTAGCTTTAGATAACTCTCTTGCTTCTTGCTATGTAACGTATACGCTATATAACGATGGTGAAATGAAGATTGAACAATCTTTAGCACCTTCTGAGGAAATGCCTGAAATTCCTGAAATCGGCATGCTGTTTACGATGAATGCGGCTTTTGATTCTTTAACGTGGTACGGCAGAGGCCCTCATGAAAATTATTGGGATCGTAAAACTGGAGCTAAGCTTGGCCTTCATAATGGCAGTGTAAAAGAGCAAGTTACACCGTATTTACGCCCTCAAGAATGCGGAAACAAAACAGATGTTAGATGGGCAACTATTACAAACGATCAAGGACGCGGCTTTTTACTAAAAGGTTTGCCAACAGTCGAGCTGAATGCTTTACCTTACTCACCTTTTGAACTGGAGGCTTACGATCATTTTCACAAATTGCCGTCAAGCGATTCAGTAATCGTTCGGGTTAACTACAAGCAAATGGGCGTTGGCGGAGACGACAGCTGGGGAGCTAAAACACATCCTGATTACACACTATATGCCAACCGCTCGTATACAAACACGTTTACGCTAAAACCTCTATAAAAGTAAAAAGGACTTTCATTTGAAAGTCCTTTTTACTTATGATGTCACCTCCGGCTTTCGCTGAGAAAGCAAAAATACCGTAGCGATAATAAGAATTGTACCTAACCACTCCGTCCATCCAAAGGTCACATGAAGCCATAGAACAGAGAGCGCCGCTGCTGATAAAGGCTCTGCTGACGCAAGAACGATGGCTTCAGAAGCGCTAATATGCTTCAAGCTTTCCAAATAGCAATAAAATGCAATGAGCGTTCCGAAGATAATTACAAATAGCACCGCACACAGCGACAATAACGACCACTCACCGGCTATATGCCACGGCGGATGAATAAATGAAAAACTTACACCGCCTATCACCATTCCCCAGCCTACTACTTCAACTGAGCTCCATTTTGCAAGAAGGCGTTTAGGCTGAAGCGTATAAAAAGCAGACGTCACAGCTGCTCCAATCCCCCAAAACAACGCCCATCCTGTAATAGACAGCTCGTTAAAATTTCCGCTTGTTGCAAGAAAAAATGTCCCCGTTATGACGAGCGCAACAGAAATCATTTCTACCTTCACCGGCCACTTTCTTGCTTGCAGGGCTAAATAGCCAATAATAAATATTGGCGACGTATATTGAAGCACTGTAGCTGTAGCAGCGTTTCCTGCTTCAATAGCTGCAAAATATGTATACTGTACGCCGAGCATACCGATTACACCAAACAAAAGCAACGAAGTCCTCTCTTCTTTTGTTTTCCAAATCGCAAAAATATTGCGCTGCTTAGAGGCTATTGCCAAAAGCAGCAATCCGGATACTAGCATACGGACGACGACTAGCCACTCTGCGTTAAAACCTTTATGCTGAAATAAATATTGTGCTACCGTGCCAGATACCCCCCACATCGTAGCGCCAATGATTACAAGCAGCAGCCCCCATGCTCTTTTAGATGATGTTTGAACTCCTTCCACTTGCCATTCCTTCTCTCTTTTTCATATATATTTAACTTACCTCTCTCCTCTTTAACGGTCAATAGCAAAAAAAGTCGAAGCAATATGCTTCGACTTTTTTAAATACTTTTGTGAAGTAATTTCTTGAGTAAAGGAAATAGCACATCGGGAAGTTCTTCGATGTTTGGTACTAGAATACTATATTTCCCGTACATATTTTGAATGGTTTTCTTTTGTCCTTCATCAATTTCACCGTTCGATAAAAAGACGTTGATGACTTCAATTCCATGTTTTCGTGCTTCTAATACCGCTTCGTGCGTATCTACAATACCATTTTGTTCATATCCCATAGCAGCTGGTTCACCGTCTGAAAACACAAGTAAAAACTTCTGCTGCTCAGAACGCTGAAGCAAGCGACGTGTCATATGGCGAATGGCAAATCCATCACGGTTGTCTTCTTCAGGCTCAAGCTGCATAATTTCAGGACCGCTTTTACGCTTTAATGATGCTTGAAAGTCCATAACCGTCTGCAGGTAGTTAGGCTGGCTTGTTTCGGTAGCATCATTTGTATCTTCCCAAAATCCTACAATTTGATGAGGCACCATAACAGATTTTAATGCTTCATGAAATAGCGTAATCCCGAGCTTCGTTTCATCCATTTTGTCGTACATCGATGCGGAACAGTCAACTAAAAGAGAGAAGACAGCATCAATTTGTGCAGAATCTTCATCTTTTTTATAAAACAAACGAGGATTATCATCCGTCCATAGTTTTAGAAGTTTTTTATTTAATCGGCCAAAGTGCAGCTCGCTTCTAGGAAGCGTTTTTTTATGTTCAAGCGTTTTTTCAATCATTTGCTTTAATTTCTTTTGATACGATGCAATGATTTTTTTATTTTCATCATACTGAACAACATGATCTTCGTTCGGAAGTTTAGAATCTATAAAAACAGCATAGGCATGCTTATTTTCTTTCCCATACTCATAATCTGCTTCTCCGTCTTTTTCCGGATGCGTTTGCTCCATGGCTTCGATTTGAGAGTAATCGTTCCGCGATGTTTTTTGAGAAGATCCTTGCACCATTCCCATTGCTTGATCTCCGTCGTCGCCTTCACGAACACCATCGCCTAGCATATCTGTTTTTGAACCTTGATCCATATCAAACTGCAGAAAACTTTGCGTCGCTTCGCTTGTCTCTCGATGCCACATTTCCATTTTCTCTTCGTGAATATCTTCATCTCCGTCTTTTTCATGCTCTAAAATATCATCGTTAACTAATGAATCTTTGCGTTTTAAATCTTCAAAGGTTACCCCTTCTTCTAACTGATCATACTGGAGTTCAGCCAAGAAGAAATAAGTATTAAGCATATCTTTTTCGATAATATCATCAAAAATATCTACAAGTTCAAGGCAGATGCGCGATACATCTTTTGTCGTTTTAGCTTCATATACATTTGTTAGCTGTCTGCGAATAAAAGGCATCGCTAAGTTAATCGATTCACTCATTGAAGGAATCTCTTCAAACGGATTTTCAGCCGTCAATAGCAAGTAAATGCCGTTAAAAAGTGCATCCGTATACACGCTTTTTGTTAAATTTGCGCTCATTTGTGTAGCAAAATATTTTCTGTAGAGATTTCTTCTGACTGCGAAGGCTTTTTTCGTTCCAGGACGTTCGCGTTTGCATACTTCTTCTAAACGAATATCTTCAAACAGCATAAACAGCTGCTTAGCTAAGCCAGGTACCGACGTTTTATTTATTTTCTTTAAATATGCATTAATTTCTTTGAAGTTTGAATGCTTATAGCTTCCAATACTTCTTAAAAATACATCACTTTTTAAGCCGTACACTTTGTCTTCTTCTGGACGGTTATCCCAAAAGTGACTGAGATAAATAATGCCGTGTACAGGATCATAATAAGAAGAAACGCGATACTCTACTTCAATTTCATCATTTTTTGTTAATGTTTTCGTTAAATCTGCCAGCTCCATATAGAGAAAGGAATCTACATTTTTGTCGTTAAATTTAATAAATCGCATAGCGCCACTCCTTACTCAAATAATGTTTCAGCAATATTTTGAATGGCGGCTTTTTCCCTTTCATCTTCTAGCTTTTCAATAATACCGCGTTTAATCGCGCGAAGAGGCGGCATATAAAGAGCTAAATCACACGTATCAATAAGCGCACGAATAGACGCAGCTTCTTCTGATACATGGCCGCTTTGAACTTGAGTAATTAAATCTGCAGAGAGCGTGACAAATTTATCAATTAACTTTTCGTCTTTTAACTGAGACTGAGACATTAGAACTTGCTTTAAGCTGCTCCCTTGAATATATGGCACTTCAATGACAACAAAACGATTTTTTAATGCTTCGTTTAATGGAACAGTGCCAACGTACCCTTCGTTAATAGCCGCTACTACGCCGAATGTTTGCTGACCGCGCACTACATCTCCAGTGAATGGGTTTGTAATCATTTTCCGGTAGTCAAGTACCCCGTTTAAAATAGGAAGCGTTTCAGGTTTCGCCATGTTAATTTCATCAATATATAATAAATGGCCTTTTTTCATTGCCTGAATAACAGGTCCTTCTACAAACTCGATACCTGTTTTACCTTCTTGTTCAGAAATTGTTTTAAAGCCAAGCAGCGCTTCTGCATCTAAATCAACCGAGCAGTTAACGCTATGCATCGGCTGAGAAAATAAATGCGACAGCGTTTCAGCAAGCTTGGTTTTACCTGAACCTGTCGGCCCTTTTAAAAGTACGTTTTTCCCTAGTGACAAGGCAATAATGGCATCTTCTAAAATATCTGCTTCTTCTGCTGTATAGCCTCCTTTTCCGATTAATAGCTGATCAGCATGAGACAGATTTTCATATTTACGATTCGCTAAAAGCGAAAGAACCTCTTTTGGTAATGATAATTGTGATAATTGAATTGACATAACAAAAAATCCTTTCTTTCTGCATACTTTCTATAGTTTACTAAAAAACATTCTTCTTCTCAAAGAATTGCTTTACCTATGCGTTTTTCTCAGGTTTCCGATAGAAAAATCGCCGTCTTTACACATATATTCAGTAAAAAAAAGTAGGTTATTCACCTACTTTTTTACGATTTTATAGTTTTTATGATTAACGACTGTTTTCATGGATTCGCCCGTTTCAGCATCTTTCCCAAAATCGACGATAACCGAATTGTCTCGCACTACCATAACAATTCCTTTAAATCCTTTATAGTCGCCTTTTTTAGGCTGAATCGTATCGCCAACTTTAGCCGCTTTGACTTTAGGTGCTTGTTCTTCTGTACCTTGTGTATTTTCTACGTCCATCATGACCCCACCTTTTCCAATTTACCGTGTTTTTTATAAGTGAAAACACAATTTAATTTACTTTTTGTTGAAAATACTTAGTTTATTTTCCCACAAACATCCATGGTTAAACACCATGTGTTTGTCCATTTTCATTTTGCAAACAAACGCTGTATTTTTTATTATGTATGTAGCTGTTTTTTGTAAGAGCACATCCTTGTTCTATCATAACATTTTCTGTTTCCTTCGAACACCAATTACCCTTTAGTTTTTTAAAAAAATGACAAATTACATGGAATTATGTCGAATTTCATATGATTTTCTTTTTAGTATGATAAGCTATATATCGTATTTTAAGCATCTTTTATCTATTACATACGATTTTTGATAAAAAAAATCGAAACTTTTATCCATAAATTGCGTTGATTAAATGAAAGGGGGAGAAAATGGCACAACAGCATAACTTTGAACACATTTATAAACAGCACATGCATGATTTGCTGCGCTATCTTCTCTCTCTTACTCGCAGAAAAGAATCAGCGGAAGATTTAATGCAGGAGACCTTTTACCGGGCACTTTTACACTTAGAAACGTATAAAGGCGAGGAAGTGAAGCCTTGGCTGTTCAAAATTGCTTATCACGCCTTTATTGACTGGTATCGAAAAGAAAAAAAACGCCCTACTGTCGAAATAGAAGAATGGCACTTTACTCCTCAGCCAAGTGCTGAAGAACAAGTGATGATTCAAAGTGAAATCGACGGCTGGCTTTCCGATGTATCTGCTTTGCCTCCCGCTAAGCAGAATATTGTACTGTTACGAGATTATCATGGCTTCACATATGAAGAGATTGCAGAAATGACTGGCTTTACTCTGTCAAAAGTGAAAATGGACTTGTATCGTGGTCGTCAACAATTGAAAAAAAGAAAGGAAGAGGACGGATGAGCTGTCAAGATATGAAGCATCAATGGGAAAAATATAAAAACGGCACTTTGACAGACAAAGAAGCAGAAACACTTGAACAACATACGGAAAATTGTGAAGCATGCTCAGCTCATTTAGAGCACTTGCTAACCGAAGATGAACCGTTATCGCCAACTCCATCAACTACTTCCCTAAGTGACGATACGATGTTGGATAATAAAAAAATTAAAAAGTCCATTTATATGGCCAAATGGAAGCAGCGCCTTTCAAATGTGACAACTGTCATTAGCTCTGTCGTTCTGCTATGGGTTGTCGGCAGCTTTTTATCCATTGTATATTATCATCAATCAAAAACCGAATACATAAACAGCGTCAATCAAGCGGCTATCGAATCTGCTTTTCCGAACGTTCATATACGTGAAACCACTTCTGATACACAGTCCTTTTTCCGAATGCAGTCGCAAATGGAAGCTTATAAGCAAATTGGACGTGAAGAGCAGGCCATTGGGACGTTTACATTTCATCAGCTGTTTGATAAAACGAGCGAAGTAGAAAAAGAATTTTCCGGCGGTAAATACGATCTTAACCTTTCCTTTGTCTATCCTGATTCAAAAAAATTAAAGCAGCATGCACAAGAGTATAGAGAATGGACGAACGAAACATGGAATGCATTAGAAAATCTGCCAAAAGGAACGGTAAGCGAAGTGGCTATTTCTTTTGATGATACGTATTCGCTAAAAGAAGTTCAGCAAAAAATGAACGCCATCGACAGCCGTGATTTTTCTACCTCTTGGTACGCGCTTAATACAGGGAACGAACAAAAAACAAGCACAAAAGAGGAGCCATTAATTGACTTAACATCAACATTTGGCTTTCCAGAGTTTTTAGACTTGCCTTACGAGCACAAAGGAAATCAAACGCACTCTACTAGCAAGTCGAACGTTTTAAATATGATGAAACTATTAGCCGATAATGAAGAAACGGTCCAAAAAGTTCGTCAGCTAGACCATTCCGATTTGTTGCTAAAGCAGCGATATTCTTATGTAAAGAAACATGGCGTCGGTGTGTACGGTGTTGTGATTACAGGACCTACCAAAAAGCTTCTGAAATTTAAAAATGATCCATCTATCACCTATGCGTCACTTGGAGATGTAGAACTATGGAATTGGTTCAACCGCCCTTCATCCGGCACGTTAATGAATCAGTAACAAGCACTTGAAAGCAAGTGCTTGTTTTTATTTTATTTCTTCGTTAATTCTTCAAACCTTTCTACAGCTTCGCTTTTATCAAATGAACTAAACCATCGATAGTCTTGGTCATCTAAAATACGATAGTGCTGACTAATCATATTTTGCTGCAGACGAAAAGAACCTTCTCTTTGAATCTCTTTCCACCATACTCTTCCACCGAGCGTTTTATCTTTTGGAGAAGATACGCCATTGTGAGCAATGATTTCTACTACTTCTAAGGGGACATCTCCTAAAACCGATTGAAGGATTTCACTATCACGAAACAAACCGCATACTGCAACAGTGGTCGTCCACCCTGCTTCCGTGCGCCCTTTTTCAATTTGAACCAATGTTTTTTTTGAAATACCAATGACTTCGGCCATTCTGTCTTGTGAATAGTTTCTTTCTAAACGAATTAATCGTATTTTATCCGATACTGATTTAATCACTTCTTGTTTATTCATTTTTACAGCCCTTTCTTTCTATACACGCACATTTCTTTAGTGTAATATTACACCTAATTAAAGAATAGTTTCAAGCGTTTCCTTTCATCACAAGACGGGGAAATATACTGAAATGGTTTTTGTATACTAAAACCATTAAAAGGAGTTGAGAATATGTATATCATTGTATGGGCTATGCTGGTACTATACGCCTTGCTGCTAGCTCCGGGAGCAGGCGCCGCTGATGATTTGCTGTTTAAAAACCTTATTACAGGAAATTTTCAACAGGTAGATCCGCTCGTGGTTATGGTATTCTCTTTTTTAGGACTTTTCCCAGTATTGTTCATGGTAATGATCTGTAAAAAAGATACGTACAAACTGCCTGGATGGCCATTTTCTCTTTCATCATTTGCGCTTGGAGCTTTTTCTCTTTTGTTCTATTATCATTGGAAAGAACAAAAAGTTCGAACTCGTTCGCGTATTCCTTCACGTTTCATTGCCATCATTTCTTCTCGTTTATGGATTGGACTATGCTTAGCACTCACGATTGCAGGTTACGTATACGGACTATCCGTAGGTTCAATAAAAGCTTATGGAGATGCTTTTATGCAGTCACAGCTTGTTAGCGTGATGACCGCTGATTTTTTTGTTTTAACGTGGCTTTCTTACTCCGTTATGACAAAAGAAAGGATAGCATCCCGGCCTTACCTTCTTTTATGTTTCATTCCAGTTGCCGGCCCTTTTCTTATTTTGTTACTGGATAACCGCCAACATATTAGAGAAGAAAAACTTTAAATAAAAGTCTTGCGTTCCATTCATTATTCCGTTATAATCATTTCTTGTACGATAAAAGTTGATTAATTAGAAAACATTTATATATCGGCATCTTATTTACATTTGTTATACATACCTGCGCTGTGCGTATACTCATGTTGTCTTAAACCTTTGAGTGTTAAAAGGGAGCTCAAAATTTAGCTGCAGATAGCACGCCCTTCTTGGGACGCTAAACCCGGCTATGAGAGCACCCACCTAGTAGATCTGGGTATTTAAGACACTTAGGGTTACGGCAGTGCGGGGTTATTTTTTAGTTAGCTGTAGCTAGCTTTTTTTTATTTTTCAATTTATTAGTTTACATAATTATTTTATTGTTAACTTATATTTTTTTTAGACATGTATGTTTTATTTATCTTCGATTGAGGAACATAAAAAGTAATAAAGGAGATGGATAAAATGAATGAACAAAAAATTGCTAAAAAAGTAAATGAAGTATTAGAAGGAAATCGTGTAGGAACATTAGCCACAGTTGTAAGCAACAAACCCCACTCTCGCTATATGACATTTTTCAGCGATGAAGATGGTATCGCTCTTTACACACCAACAAATATCAATACACATAAGGCAGAAGAAATCGAAGCCAATCCGAACGTACACGTACTATTGGGCTACAGCGGCGAAGGATATGGCGATCAATACTTAGAATTATCTGGGACAGCTGTTCTTCGTACTGGTGATCAATTAAAAGAACGTATATGGAACGATCACATGAAAGAATGGTTTGACGGTCCAAATGACCCTGAGTATGTTGTTCTGGAAATTACGCCAAACGAAATTCGCTTTATGAATGAAGGCGAAGAAACTCCTCAAACTGTTCAGCTATAATAAAAAAAGCGCACACTGTGCGCTTTTTTTTATTTTCCTACCGCTTCTTTCAATTGAGCTGCTTTTTCTTTTGGAGACGCTGCTAAGCTAATCGCGGTAATAATAGAAACGCCATCTGCACCTGCTTCTACTACTTGTTTGGCATTTTCAGGCGTGATGCCACCGATTCCTACAATTGGAAAGTCAATATTCTGGTTTCGCACTTCTTCAATTAATTTTGTACCTTGCACTGCTTTTGCGTCTTTTTTTGTAGAAGTAGGAAAAACCGGTCCCATTCCTACATAATCCGCCCCGTCTTTTATCGCTTGCTGCAGCTCTTGTATATTATGAACAGAGACCCCCACAATTCCTTTTCCTATTTTTTCTCGAACAATATGAGCTTTTTCATCTTCTTGTCCAATATGAACGCCATCTGCTTGTAAACGAATCGCTAAGTCAAGATCATCATTCACAACAAAAGGAACGTTGTGCTGCTGACAAATTTGCTGAAGTTCCTTCGCCAGCTGATATTTCGCTTCTCCTGTTAGGGCACCTTCGCCTTTTTCACGAAATTGAAACACGGTAACGCCGCCTTCAATTGCTTCTTTCAACACTTCTTTCGGATCTTTTGTACAGTTATTGCTGCCCATTATAAAATAAACTTGCAGCAGCTTTTTGATTTCTTCGTTTGTCATTTTCCGGCTCCTTTTAACGTTGATGTACTCTTGCATATGATTCAATATCCTGCCCAGATAAAAGATGAAGCTGATTTAACAGCTCAATTTGAAAGCTCCCCGGCCCTTCTTCACTTTTTTTCGCTGCGGCGATTTCACCTGCCACTCCGTAAAAACTTAAAGCAGCAACGCTTGCCTCGACATATTCTTTTTCTACAGCAGCGAAAGCTCCTATAATTGATGTTAACAGACATCCAGTACCCGTCACTTTCGTAAATAACGGGTGGCCGTTGTCTACTGTATACGTTGTGTTTCCATCCGTGATTACATCTTGTTTACCCGTAATAACAATCACTGTATCTAATTTGTTCGCTGCTTTCTCAGCAAGTTCAATGACGTCTCCTTGCCCTTCTAATGAATCAACGCCTTTAATGAGCCATGACTCGCCTACTACGTTCGCAACTTCAGCAGCGTTACCGCGAATCACGGCAATATTTAATTCTTCTACAAGCTGACGTGCTACTTCTGTACGAAAAGGTGTCGCTCCCGCTCCTACAGGATCGAAAATAATCGGCACGCCGTTTTCATTTGCTGATTTTCCTGCTATTCTCATCGCTTCTACTTCTTGAGCCGTCAGTGTACCCATATTTAAGACAAGCGCTCCGGCGATTCGAGCCATGTCAGCCACTTCTTCCTTCGCATACGCCATAACAGGTGACGCTCCTAGAGCAAGCAGTCCATTTGCTGTAAAATTGGTTACCACAACATTCGTAATATTATGAACAAGCGGACTTGTATCTCTTACTTTTTCTAATTGAGCTGAAATTTTACTAATATCCATGTTCTCTCACTCTTTTCATTTAGTTTTAACACTGCAAAAAAAGACAAAAAAGCACTTTGCGCATGCAAGGTGCTTTGGTATGTACTCACATTCCCTGCGCTGGCATTATCCAACAGGTTCAAATGGTCAACAGGCGCCCCTGTACTCTCAGCCTGCCCCGCGCAAGCTCCCATACTATTCTTGTTACGTTTAAAGTTTACTATTAACTTTTTTTATTTGCAACCATTTCACTGTTTTGCCGATAAAATAAAGCTTCACTATAGGCTGAGTGGTATTGTAAATCTTATAGCTTTACTAAAAGCAGCAGTAAAAGATCTCCAGTAAGCTACTGGAGGTCTTCTATCCCTTAAAAATTCTATCATTTTTTCCTTTTCGTTATTTCTCTTGAATCGCTTGATTTCTCACAGCTGCTTTTCGGTCCTTCCCTGCTCTTAAAGATAAAAGAAAACAAAGCAGCAGTACAAGTGCAGCTGATACGTACGGATAATTAATGTTTATATCAAAGAGAAAGCCTGCTACAACGGGTCCCATAATATTCCCCAGACTTGTATAAGCAGAGTTTAGTCCGGCTACATACCCTTGGTCGTCTTGTGCCATCATCGACATTTGCGTGCTGATTGCCGGACGTAAAATATCTGTTGCTAAAAAGACGATAAATGTCACAACAATAATAAGCCAGTACGTGTGCACAAATAGCGTAAGTAAAATAAAAAGTCCCGTCATCATCAAGCAAAACGAAATCACTCTTTTTTCACCAAACTTATTTAAAATCCAGCCAAAAATCGTAACCTGCACTACAGCCCCTGCAATAGAGCCAAACGTAATAACAAACGCAATATCTTTTGGCGTAAAGCTAAATTTATGATCCACAAATAGTGAAAAGATCGTTTCATAATTGGATAATCCAAACGATGTCACAAAAACGATAATTAAACTTAAAAAATAAGGTTCTTTATAGGAATTCATAAGCTGCAGCAGCAGCCGATCTTCTTTTGGATTCTCATTATTTGAAACAGCATGATTTTGTACAGGACGAGACTCTGGCAAAACAAAAAGCGTAATCACTGCAGCCAAGCCTCCTGCTACTGCGGCCATATAAAACGGTACGCGCATACCGTATTCAGCTAAAAAGCCTCCGATACCGGGCCCGATAATAAATCCTGTTGTAATCGCCGCCGTCACATAGCCCATTCCTTTAGCGCGTTCTTTAGCAGACGTCACGTCCGCTGTATAGGCCATAACAGCAGGCATAATAAGCGCGGCCCCGACCCCGCCTAGCATTCTGGATACAAATAATAAAAGAGGTATACTCACTGAACCAAAGAACCATTCAGACAAGGCAAAAACAATCATTCCCGCTACAATAATTTTCTTTCTTCCTAATGAATCTGATAACCGCCCCGCTAAAGGTGAAAACAGAAATTGAGTTAGTGAAAACACCGCTACTAAAAGCCCCATCACGCTGCCGTTGATATGAAGCTCCGTCATATATGTTGGCATAATTGGAATAACGAGACCGATTCCCGTAAAGATAATAAAGATATTTAGCATGAGCAGCAAAATCGCCGCTCGATTTCTTAACAATAATGACATATAAACCTCCTGGTTACAAAAATACTGAACGTTCGGTCTATAAAAACACAAAATAATGAGGGATTACTCATTACCGCAATAAGCATCCCCGATTATTTAAGAAGACCTTGCTATAATTCCGTTTAAAAATACATCGATTGCGGAACGGTAAAGCTGCAGGGCATTTTCCGTACTCATTTTTCGAGACATGCGGCTCATTCCAACAAACAGCCCTTCTAAAACCACTGCAAGCTGCTCTGCATTTTTATGAGAAAACTCGCCTTCATCGATGCCTTGTTGCAAAAGTTCGCGGTTAAACTCCACGTGTCGTTTCACCATCTCATCAATTCGCTCTTCGATGTCGCTGCCCTTTTCTTCGTTGTTAAAAAACTCATCGGCAGCTTTCGTAAGAGGATGATTCAAATCATCTAAAATGATTTGCTCCGCTATTCCAAAAAGCTTATCTCTTGTTGTTTTGTAAAGAGACTCTCTTTCTCTCCAGTTTCGTTCCCACTCAAGATCCCATTCGTCTATTAAATAAAGAAAAAGCCCTTCTTTACTTTTAAAGTGATAATAAATATTCCCTTTACTGCTTCCCGTAGCTTCTACAATTTCCTCAATAGATGTAGCTTTATAGCCTTTTTGAGAAAACAATGCCTTAGCGGCATCTGCCACTTTTCTTTTGGTTTGTTCACTTTGAAGCTTTTTTTTATTCAAGCTATTTCCACCGCCCCGTACATTAATTATTTATACTGAACATTCGTTTTGTATTATCTGACACCTATACTACATAGGAAAAACCTTTTTGTCTAGTGAGAAAACCTAGTTTATACCTTTTTATATGAATCATGACCAAAACAAAGCCTTTTAAAAAAGCTTTGCCTAAAAAGCTTACTTGCTAACAGGATAAATGACAGCTGCTTGTCCCTACTGTTTGCATACAAATACAAAAATCATCTGCGCCTTCTTTCCCGTCTTTTAATCATTCAATTTCTTTGTCATAAATACACTGTATGGATCTTCTTTGTAGGTGGAAAACGGGTCGCACTCGTAAAATCCAAAACTGGCGTATAGCTTTCTAGCCGGTTCAAAAGGGGGTGCGGATCCTGTTTCTAAGCTTAAGCGTCGGTACCCTCGTTTTTTTGCTTCATTTATTATGTACTGCAGCAGCTCTCTAGCAATTCCTTTCCGCAAATGGGCGGTAGCTGTTCGCATCGATTTAATTTCTCCGTGATGCTCATCTAGCTCTTTTATAGCCCCGCACCCTGCTAGCTGACTTCCTTCCCACACGCTCCAAAACGTAATATCACGCTGTTTTAAACTTTCAATATCTAGAGCATGAATACTTTCAGGGGGCGAATGTAAGTTCATTCCTTGAAGGTGAGAACTTACTAGTTCAATAACTTCATCTTTCGTTAAATGGTCTCTTTTTATTGTAATCATCTTCTCTTCCTTCCTGCTACTAAGGGGTGGTCAACTACAAACCGACTTATGAATAAATTCACTGTCGACCTTTAAAAATCCTTTTATACACTCCCTTCTTTTTCTCCAGTTATTAAAACAGACTTTGCCAAGCAGATGTTTCATACATTGTTAAACGGAGGTGAAATTCGTTGAAGAAAGCTTTATTTTGTCTTGTCCCTCTTTTGTTTTTATTATCCGCCTGCTTTAGTGATCCTGTTCAAGATGATTTAATCGATTATAACAATCAAGATTTAAAAAAAGCCGCTCAGCTTGAAAAAGAAGCGATTGACGCATACGATTCTGTTACAGGCGCTAACTACACAAGTGACGCTGTTATGTACGATACGATGACGAGTGAAGTCATTCCTACCTATCGTAAATTTGTTGACGAACTGGAAAACATCGATGTAGAAACCGACGATCTTCGAAAGGTTCATGAAGGCTATATAAAGGCTGCCAATACCCAGTATAATGCTTTTATTAAAATTGTCAGCGCTTTGGAAAAGCAGGACCGCAACCTTATTGCTGAGGCAAACGCTATGCTTGATGAGGCACGAAAAGGCATACGCGATTACAATGCAGCTATTAAAAAGCTGGCTAAAGAACATGATGTGAAAATTGAAGAACCAAAAACACAGCGAGAAAACAGCCTATAGTTTTGATGCAAAAAGAAGGTCTCTAAAAATAGTAAGAGACCTTCTTTCGTATGCTGTTTCAATTTCTCCACGTTCGTGCGATAAATGAAGAAGAGTATTAGGAAATATTGCTTAACGATGCATAATAAGAGGCAATAATTTCTTCATCTGAGTGCGGAATTTCGTTGCCTTTTACAAGCTGAGCGCCGTTAATACAGCCGCTTGTGAGTAAAATAATATCATTCGGCTTTCCTAAAGAAAGAGACTTTAATACTCCTTCTGTTCGAGTAGGGGCACGGTGAATATTACTTGCGCTTGGATTTGAAAAACCCGTCATTACTTGATCTACAATTACGTTCGGATCATGGTGACCTGGATGATCAACAGTTACGACAATTTCATCTGCTTTCCCTTCAATGACACGCGCCATTTTAGGCATTTTATTAAAATCTCGAATACCGATCCCTGCAATCATGACAATTAGCTGGTTATACTCCATCTTTTTTACTTCTTCTACTAAACGCGTAAGAGCAACAGGCGTATGGGCATAGTCTAAAATCACTTTTTGGTTATTAGGACCTTCTATCACTTGAAAGCGCCCTTCTGGACTTTCCAATTGAGGAAGCACGCTAATAATATCCTCAATGTGGTATTCAAAGTGAAGAGCTGTACCAATGGCTGCTAGCACGTTAGCAATGTTGTAATCGCCATATACAGACACTGCTACTTTGTATGACTGTCCTTTATACAGTAAATCAAAGAAAGAGCCCCCTTCTTTGACAGTAATATTTTTTGCTTGCAGAGTGGCCTCCGCATTATTTAATAAGCTATACATGACTTTAGGTCCTTCAAATAGCCTACTTAAGTCTTTACCCATGTCCTGATCATCTATATTAATAACGGCATGTTTGGCCTGTTGAAATAATTTCATCTTGCATTTTTTATAGTGCTCAAACGTTTTATGATACTCCAGATGCTCTTCTGAAAGATTTGTGTGAATGGCTACATCAAAATAAATATTTTCTACTCGCTGCTGATCAATCGCAATTGAAGATACTTCCATCACTGCCGCTTCATCGCCTCTTGTATACAAATCATAAAAAATTTTATGCAAGTCTACCGATTCAGGTGTTGTAGGCGTACTTTTTTTATAAACTAACTTCTTCTTTGATGACCAAATGCCGGTCGTGCCAATCGATCCTGTCGGCAATTCTAAAAGGGTTAAAAGCGACCTTACGTAAGCTGCTACGGTTGTTTTACCATTTGTGCCTGTAACGCCAATTGTCTCAATTTTTTCATCCGTATAATCAAAATACATTTTAGAAAAAGACGCCATTACTTTGCGAACGTCGTCAACAGCTAAAAACGTACAGTGAGAATACTGAGTGCTCAAAAGACGCAGCTCCTCAATGCTTGTCCCAAAGACTGCTACGGCTCCTCTAGCTATAGCTTCTTTAATATATTGATGTCCATCTTCATTTTCACCTTTTATACTAAAAAATACTGATCCGGCGTGAACCTGCTTTGAATGATATGTGAGATGGTTGATCGTTTGAGATGCAGGCCCAAAAATATGTTTAATTGATAAGTTCATTAATGTATCAAAGTGGATGTTCATAGCTATTCCTCACAGTGTATAAATTTTGTTTTTAATATGTTCTAAAATCCCTTAAATACTCTTTGAAGGATATTTTTTCTTTATTTCCATTTATAAAGAACTTTCTACAATTCAATCTTTTTATTTTGCTTTCATGTGTAGAACAAAAATAAAGAAAAGACGGATCACTATTTTTCAAAACTAAAAGTATGTAAAATATGGATGGACTGTGTATATCATACCAGCAGCAAAAACGAAGGATTGTAGTAAAATATTCCCTCTACACGTGCAAAACGAAACCATTCTTTAAAATAATTTCATAGATTAAGTTGAATCATGATAAATACTTGAACGTGGGGTAAGAAAGATTACTGTATTGATCAGTGCCTCCCTTTGCAAAATAACAAAGAAAACATCATAATAAAAGATGCGCATAACAGCGTGAATGACTCTGTTTTGAAAGGATGGACTACAGCAAATGACGCGTTCTCTTTTAGCGATTGAACCACTTCCTCTTTTATTTTACCAACAGCCTACACTTGAATTAGCTCAGTCGCTGTTAGGATGTCTTCTTGTTCACGAAACGGCAGAAGGAACTGCATCTGGTTTTATTGTAGAAACTGAGGCTTATAAAGGGCCTTTCGACCGAGCAGCTCATAGCTTTAATAACCGGCGCACAAAAAGAACGGAGGTAATGTTCGGCCCTCCTGGTCATGCCTATACGCATACAATGCATACACATTGTTTACTCAATGTTGTAAGCAGCGACATCGATTGTCCAGAAGGCGTCCTCATCCGAGCTATTGAGCCATTTAGCGGAAAAAATTTGATGAAACATAGACGTCGAGGGATGGAAAATGAAATAAATTGGACAAACGGTCCTGGGAAACTAACAAAAGCACTAGGGGTTTCAATGGATTTGTACGGTCATGATTTAACCAGCCCTCCTCTTTATATTGCTCGTGGCTTCACTCCTTCAGAGATTTCCGCCGGACCTCGCGTTGGCATTGATAATTCAGGTGAAGCGAAGGATTACCCTTGGCGCTTTTGGGTTGCCAATCACCCGTTTGTATCGAAATTCAGGTAAACAAAAGGCGAATTGATTTATTAACGAAAATAAAAGAAGCACCTCTTTTTAGAGATGCTTCTTTTTGCTTACGCCCACCACATTTGTGAGGGAGTTTCTTCAATTAATACACTTTGTAAGTTTGTAACCGCGCGTTTAAATCCTTCTTCAATCGACATGATTGGATCTTCGTGCTCAATGCTGACTACATAATCGTATCCGTATGTGCGAAGTGCACTCATCATATCAGACCACTCTTTTACATCATGTCCGCATCCTACGGATCTAAACGTCCATGCACGCGTTTGGACTTCTCCATATGGCTGCATATCCGTCAGGCCGTACATGTTAATATTATCCTGGTCCAAGTACGTATCCTTTGCATGGAAATGATGAATCGCATTTTCTTTTGCTAAAATTTTAATAGCTCCTACCGGATCAATTCCTTGCCACCATAAATGACTTGGATCAAGGTTAGCGCCAATCGCTGGACTTGTTTTTTCTCGAAGCTTTAGGAGCGTATACGGAGTATGAACTAAAAATCCGCCGTGAAGTTCTAAACCAATTTTCACATTATGCTCCTCCGCTAGTTCTCCAATTTCTTTCCAATAAGGAACAAGCTTATTTTCCCATTGCCAATTCAATACGTCTCCATACTCGTTAGGCCAAGGAGTAACAGGCCAGTTTGGGTACTTCGCTTCTTCGTGATCTCCAGCTGTTCCAGAGAAACAGTTAACCACTGGAACAGCTACTAATGATGCTAGTTGAATGGTCTTGCGAAGCGTTTCGTCAGATTCTTTTGCAAAACTTGCCTCAGGTGAAATAGGATTGCCGTGGCAGCTAAATGCGCTGATTGTAAGTCCGCGGTCTTTTATCTGCTTCATATATGCTTCTCTTTTTTCTTCATCTTCAAGCAGCTCATCTAGCGGACAATGGCTGTTTCCCGGATAGCCGCCCGTTCCGATTTCAACAGCATGAAGACCTGCTGCTTTTACTTTATCTAACATCTCTTCAAAAGAAAGATCCGCAAATAAGACCGTGAATACTCCAAGTTTCATTTTAATTTCCCCCTGTGCGATATATTTCGTCAATAATAGCGGAGACTTGAAGCGCTTCTTGTGGCTTTACCACTAATTCAGCATTTCCTTTACACGCTTCAACGAAATTTTTAGCCTGACTTAAGCTGTAATCATCTTCTCCATCTATCCATGGTGACGTGCTGTTCATGAGCATACCGTTTTTAGACGTGTATAGTTCAAACGGAAACAAGCTTAAGCCGCCCTCTACCCCTGATATGCTTACGTGCTCTTCATCATCTGCGATATTAGCAGCCCAAGAAGTTTCTAAAAGAAGCGACGCTCCATTTTCAAATTTAATATAGGCCGTTACATGATCATCCACGCTGAATGATTCATGATCAAATGTTCCCCATTGATTTAATTGGTTAGGCGTTTTACTCAGGTCATTATATGTACTTCCCAATACTTCAGTATGCTTTGGATTTCCCATTAGCCAAAGCGTTAAATCAAGCAAATGGCAGCCGTAATCAATTAAACTGCCTCCTCCTTGAAGATCTTTGTTCGTAAATACCCCCCAGCCGGGAACCTTTCGGCGACGCATTGCTCTGACACGTGCAACTAATGGTCGACCTACCTCTGTCATCATTTTTTTCGCAGCCTGCGCTTCTTTCATGAATCGGTAATGATAGGCAATCGCTAACTGCTTACCTGATTCTCTAGCAGCAGCAAGCATTTCTTCACCTTGCTCTTTAGACATCGCCATTGGCTTTTCACATAGGACGTGAACGCCTGCTTTTAGCGCTTCTACTGCAAACTCGGCGTGAAATTTATTGGGTGTACAAATACATACAGCATCCACTTCTTTAAACATATCTTTGTAATCAACAAATACGTGAGGGATATTATGCTCATTGGCTACCTCTGTGGCTCTTTCACTATTAATATCGCTAAGCCCCCAAATCACACATTCATCACCCAGTTGTTTGAATGCCGGGATATGCCTGCTTACAGCAATCCCTCCTGCTCCGATTATGCCAATTCTCACGTTTTTCACCTCTTACACGCGCGTAATTTGTTTCGTTTGACTTGATTTTAAAGCTGCTAAAATAACAGCAAGTGATTTTAATCCTTCTTCACCAGGAACAGGAGATTCTTTATCTTCTGCAACTGCATCTACAAATTGTTCAATGACGTGAGAATTACTTTGTCCGCCTTCATCGTTCGACTGGATTTTTCCTAATTCATAGTTCACCACTTCACCGGTTGCATATTGTGCAACTAATGAATACGTCGGATCGTCTTCTAAACGAAGAATTCCTTTCTCTCCGTAAACAATCGTGGAGTTATCTTCTTTTCCATTGTAAGCCCAGCTTGCCGCAAGCGTCCCGATAATCCCGCTTTCCGTTTTTAATACGCACACAGCATTGTCGTCTACATTTGCAAAGTCTTTTGCATTGCTTTCCACAAATGCACCGACTTCTACAATTTCTTCACTCAATATGTAGCGAAGCATATCGGTTTTATGAACGCCTAAATCACCCATAGCACCAATAAACGCTTCGTCTTTTTTGAAGAACCAGCTGTCTTTTCCGTCCACGCTCCACCCTTCAGGGCCACCGTGGCCAAAAGCCGTACGGAAACTATAAATTTTACCGATTTCCCCGTTTTCAATAAGCTCACGAGCTTTTTGATGAGAAGCTACAAAGCGCTGATTATGTCCGATCATTAGTTTTTTACCGTTTGTTTTTGCTGCTTCAATCATTGCTTTCGCTTCTTCTTCTGATGTTGCCATCGGCTTTTCACACAGAACATGAACTCCGCTGTTTAACGCTGCAACCGAAATAGGCGCATGAAGATAATTGGGCGTACATACGCTCACTGCTTCCACTGTACCGCTTGCTAAAAGTTCTTCATAGCTTGTATACGCTTTTACACCGTACTGCTGTGCTACACTGTTTGCACGTTCTGTGTTTATATCGCAAACGGCTACTAATTCTACTTGTTCATTCATCTTATATTCTGGTAAGTGACGGTGTTGCGCAATGCTTCCGCACCCAATAACGCCAATTTTTACTTTTGCCATCTTTCCTATCCCCTTTGCTTAAGCATTATTAATTAGTTTTTAACAGCGATTGATTCAAGCGGTTGCGCATTGCCGTAAACAGGACGTTTTCTCTCTGCTGGCTTCGCCCATTTAATAGCATTCATAATGACACGCTGAATGTCTTTGTTATGGTATGTTGGATATGTTTCATGTCCAGGTCTGAAATAAAATACTTTTCCGTTTCCGCGTTTGTACGTGCAGCCGCTTCTGAAAATTTCTCCGCCTTCAAACCAGCTCGTGAAAATCAGTTCATCAGGTGCTGGAATATCAAAGTGCTCTCCGTACATTTCTTCGCGCTCCAGCTCGATAAATTCACCAATACCTTCCACAATCGGATGGCTCGGTTCTACTACCCACAAGCGCTCTTTTTCATCTGCTTCACGCCATTTTAAGTCGCAGCTTGTGCCCATTAACGTTTTAAAAATCTTAGAAAAGTGACCTGAATGTAAGACAATAAGCCCCATACCATCCAGCACGCGCTGCTTTACTTTCTCAACGATGTCGTCTTTTACTTCGTCATGCGCTAAATGACCCCACCATACTAAAACATCCGTTTGATTTAATACTTCTTCAGTCAACCCGTGTTCTACTTCGTCTAATGTTGCTGTGTGCGTGCGAAACCCTCCTTCTTCTAAAAAAGAAGCGATGGCACCGTGGATGCCTTCAGAGTAAATTTCTCTTACAACTGGATTTTTCTGTTCATGACGATTTTCATTCCATACTGTAACGTTAATCATTTTCATATCCCCTTTTTTTGTGAATGCTAACTTATATCCCCTTTTTTGATAAATGCTAAACTTTGGTTAACCGGTTAACTTACTGTGGTTCACCCGCGCCTAGCAGTCGAATCTCGAATAATAAGTTCAACCGATAATTTTACATGTTGCAGCGTGCTGAAACGGTGTTCAATTGCTTGAATAACAGATGTCGCGGCGACGACTCCTTTGTTAAATACATCTTGACGAATGGTTGTTAGACTTGGAGATGCATAGCTACTAAAGGTTATGTCATCAAACCCTACGATTGAGTATTCCTGCGGAATTTTTTTCCCCTTTTCTTGCAGTGCTTTCATAATTCCAAGCGCCAGCGTATCAGAGGATGCAAAAACCGCCCGAATATCCTTATGATCTTGCAGCAGCTTGTTTCCTAAATTGTAACCGTTATCAAACGAACTTTCGTTCACTTCAAAAACAAACGTCTTTGATGGTGTAATGCCCGCTTCTTTTAATGCTTTCTCGTAGCCTATATACCTCTTTTTATCCACTGGACTGTTGACGAGGTGATGAGCAACAAAGGCAATTTCTTTGTGCCCCAAACTCACTAAATGTGTTGTAGCTAGATATCCTCCATACTCATCGTCTACAGAAATATGATGATAATCACGTTCGTACCTTTCGTATGTATCTACTAGCACAATCGGGTTCGATAACGCTTTCATTTTCTCATACAATCGATGCGGGAAGGCTCCTAAAAATAGAAGACCATCAATATTTCTCGTTCGAATCCATTTTAGGCAATCAGCGGGGCTACTCACTCCAGATATGACTAGATCATAACCATGCTTACGGATTACATATTCAATTCCACTAATCATTTCACTGTAATAATGGTTATCTTTAAATATAGTAGAAAGTGAATCATCTGTAAGCGGGAACATTACGCCAATCATATTTGACTTTTGTTTCGAAAGACTAACGGCGGTTAAATTTGGTTCGTAGTTTAATTCTTTTACCGCTGTTAAAATTCGCTCTTTTGTTTCATCGGATACTTTGTTAATTCCGTTTAAGACGTAAGATACTGAAGCTGCAGATACTCCTGCATGCTTTGCTACATCACGAATCGTTATCTTTTCTCCCATAAAATCTCTCCAGTTAAACGGTTAACTATTTACTCGTTCATTATAATTCACTCCTTTATTATCAGTCAACGTATTTTTCAAATTATCTGTTAACTATTATAATATCTTCCTAGATTGGTATGTTTTAAGCAGTGACAACACGTATTGACACCTGTTAATCTTTGAAACGTACATATAAAGTTCGGTGCACAGCACGCACCGATCCGTGATAAAAGGGGCGTTCAAAAGGATTTCAGGAGGTACTTACTTTATGTTTAAGAAACTAGCAATTATTGGAGCACTAGCAGTTCCTATGTTCGGCATGAGTCACGGGGCAAATGCCGCTGAAACAACCCATCGCGTAAAAGCCGGAGAGACTCTTTACAAGATTGGCGCTGAATACGGCGTTACGGTTAAACAGTTAAAAGAAGCGAATCACAAATCTACCGACTCTATTAATGCAAATGAAACATTAACAATCCCTAACTCTATTAGCGAAAGCGATAAAGAATTGTTAGCTCGCCTTGTACAAGCTGAAGCAAAAGGCGAACCTTACGCTGGCAAAGTGGCTGTAGCAACAGTCGTTTTAAACCGCGTGGATAGCGATTCTTTCCCAAACTCTATTCATGATGTCATTTATCAGGGCACACAGTTTACACCTGTACAAAACGGTGAAATTAATAAAGCAGCGGATGCCGAAGCAAAAAAAGCTGTAAATGAAGCACTAGCGTTTAGGGGGCAAGGAAAAGGTTCGTTATTCTTCTTTAATCCAGATAAAACAAGCGACCAATGGCTTCGTCAAAAACAGGTTACGATTACAATCGGAAATCACGTTTTTGCAAAATAAACAAAAAAAGCACTCAGATGAGTGCTTTTTTTAATATGCAACAAGTAAGCTTAATAGAACAGCTATAATAATAATAGGCAATACGTATTTAACTAGAAAGAACCATGCGTTAAATAATTTAGCACCTTTTGTACTTCCTGAAATAAACTCTTCATACACGGCTTCTTTTTTCATTTTAAATGTCACAAAAATTGCAATGGCTAAACTTCCAAGAGGCAGCATTAAGTTGCTCACAAAAAAGTCAGCTACGTCAAATATACTTCTGCCAAAAAGTGAGACGTGTTTTAGCACACCAAACGAAAGCGCTGATGGAATACCTACTACAAACACAAGAATCCCTGATAAAGAAGCGTAGCGAGTTCGTTTTGTCTGATCATCTTTGGTTAAAGCAGCTACGATAATTTCCAGCAGTGAAAAAGCAGACGTAAGCGTAGCAAATAGAAATAAAATTAAAAACAGTGCTAAAAAGACGGTACCAAACGGCATTTTCTGAAATACTGTTGGCAAGACCACAAACAAAAGTCCAGGTCCTTCAGTTGGCTTTAATCCAAACGAAAAAACGGCTGGAAAAATAGCCAAGCCCGCCAGTAGCGAAACAAACAAGTTCAAAATAGCAATGGTGCCCGCTGAACGCGTCAAGCTTACTTTTTTTCCTAAATAAGAGCTATATGTCACCATGCAGGATAATCCCACGCAAAGCGAGAAAAACGACTGACCGAGCGCATAGAGCACAGATGACCCTGTAATGGCTGAAAAATCGGGTTTTAAAAAGAACTTTACTCCGTCCATTGCCCCATCTAACGTTAAAGAACGCACCACGATAATGATAAAACAGATAAATAACAGCGGCATCATGTATTTATTAGCACGCTCTATTCCTTTCTGTACGCCTTTTGAAATAACAAACACTGTAATTAATAAAAACAGCGCCTGTGCACCTAATACTACATAAGGTTGGCTAATGACGGCATTGAACAACGGACCGTACTCTTTTCCGCTTAGCATACCGGTTACGCTCATAATCGTATATAAAATCACCCAGCCGCCAACGACGCTGTAAAAGGAAAGCAAAACGACACAGCTCAGTACTCCAAGCCTGCCAATCCATACCCAAGCGGATTTTGGAGCAATTGCCTTATAAGCACTAATCGCTTCTTTTCCCGTATGTCTTCCAATGATAAATTCTGCCAACAGAAGCGGCAATCCAATAAAAATCGTAAATAAAATAAACAACGCAAAAAATGCTCCACCGCCACTGGTTCCCGTTACGTATGGAAACTTCCATATCGCTCCTAGACCAATTGCTGCCCCAGCAGATGCTAAAATAAAACCGAGGCGTGAAGACCACTGATTTCCTTTACTCATATAATGTTACTCTCTCCTCTTCTAAACTCAAAACTCACCTGATTAGTACTGTACCATAAATGCAGAAGAAAATCATTCCCGTTTTACTTTTTTCTATAAAACGATATCTATATAGAATAGAAAAAATGAAGAAGCAGCTGCTTCTTCATTTTAAGTTTGATGTTTCTATTCAAAAATCATTCTCTGTACGATGATTCGTCTCCACGATAGGCTTCTTGATTTGATATTTCTTCAATATGCATATGCCCTTCCCTCTCTAAACGAAGAACTGTACGCTCTGCATCTTCATAGCTCTCGCATGTCACTTGTTTATATTCCATATCATCTTTATCTGTGTAAGCAACTAAATATGTTTCCATTTTAACTCCTCCTATATAACCTATATGTAACGTATTTTGCCTTTTTCGTTTATTTCTAAACATATAGGCTCCAAACATAATGCCTAGCATACTATAATAGCGGAACTTCAATTTAAAAAGTTGAATTTTTCATTATGCACCGATGCAACATGGAGGTTACGCTTATGACATTTATTTTATCATTCGTACCAATTGTTGTTCCTTTTGGTATTTTAATTAGCTTAATTGCTTTTACAGCTGCTTTTTTACAATCAAAAGAGCATCATAAGAAGCTCTAGCTTATAAAAGCTAGAGCTTCTTTTTAAAAACGTCTATAGCGTTTAACCAGCCCCACAATAATAGCAATTGCTATTAATACAACGGAAATGATGACAGTAATGACAATTAGCTGATTTCCACTTTGCTTCACTGCAATAGCAATATAAGCCCAAATAAAAACAAGCGGATAAACAGCGTCTCGGTTTTTTAATGTAAACATAATGCCTAGCGCAGCCCCTACCAGCAGCATAATAATCGTCCATGCTAACTCGTTTAGGCCAAGCAAGCGTTGTATTCCATTTGCTTGAAATACGACAAACACATTAACAATAGTTGCAACAGAAATCCATCCAAGATAAAGAGAAATCGGCAGACGCATAAACCATGTCGTCATCCGAGAATGCTGAATAACGGAATACACAATCATTAATGTACCTAAAATCAAGAGTATGACTAAAAGTGATAACTTATAGTAATCGTTTTGGAAAATAAAGATCCACGCACTATTTAACAAACAGTTTAGAAAAAACCAAATGCCGATACGTGCGTATATTTCCTTTTGATCTTCTCTTGCAAAAAATTGACGTATAACCCAAATAGTTAATAATAAATAAATAACGCCCCAGATAGCAAAGGCATAACCGGCTGGTGTAAACAACGTAGGAACTTGCGCAGAAGCTTCTCCCGTTGTTTTTCCTCCTATTGGAATGGCATTTGCTAAATAATTCACAAGTAGTGTAATAGCCAAGCATACTGCATTTAATACAGCATACAAACGAAATTTTGCCATTTTGTTCTCTCCTTTCTTCTATTTATATGGGAATATTCCGGAGACGAAAACGGCTCTTCCCTTCATTAATACCTCTTCTCCCCTAAAAATATGCATTTTTAAACAAAAATGATTAAAAATAGCTTCAAGAAGCTACCTCTTTAAGAGATAAAAACGGTTAGAGAACAATTTTCCGTAACGCTTTCTATTTTTCAGAATATATGGTAAGTTAAACATAGACTAATAGGAAGTCCACTAGGGGTGCCCACCGGCTGAGACAAGTTTTCTTGATCCCTTTGAACCTGATCTGGCTCATACCAGCGTAGGAAAGTGGCAATGTTCAGTTTTGTACTGTCCTTTGCCACTCCGTTTATAAAACGGAGTGTTTTTTATTTCCTTTATGTGCTTGTTTGTGACTTCCTCATATTAAAGGAGGATTTTGATGTCATTTTCATCTCAATTAAGACAAGAAGCAAACTATATTTACGAAGCTATTTTTAACCACCCTTTTATTAAAGGAATTGCTGAAGGAAACGTGCCAAAAGAAGCGCTTATTCACTACGTTTCTCAAGACTACGAATACTTAACAGCATTTGTCCGCATTTACGGCGCTGCTTTAACAAAATGCCGCACGCGTACCGAAATGGAAGCCTTTAATGCCGGCATTTCTACGGTTTTACATAGTGAAGTACACCCCCATAATAATTTTTGTGAAGTAGCAGGCGTACGCTACGAAGACCTCCACACTGAGGCTCTTTCACCAACGGCCAGCCACTACATTAACCATATGACAAGCGTTGCGCATACAGGCAGCTTAGCGGAAATCATTGCCGTGCTTCTTCCATGTCCATGGACGTACGTTGAAATTGGCCAGCGCATTACAGAACAAGTAAATCCATCTCCTTCTCATCCTTTTTATGAATGGATTCAGTTTTATAATAATGAAGAAATGAATAGCACAACACAATGGTTTTGTAACAAGCTTGATGAATTTGCCGAACAAGCGACTGAAGAAGAACGTAATCGTATGAAAGATCACTTCATCAAAAGCTGTGAACTGGAGTATTTATTTTGGGAAATGGCGTATACGCAGGAAAAATGGCCGCTTTCTCAGCTTTCACTTTCAAAATAACGAAAAAGCCTCCTATCAGGAGGCTTTTTATTTCAATAATTTTTTAATCATTTTCAAGTTTTGTTTCTCTGAAGGATAGCGGAATGAAAAATCAAACTTGGTTGTTTGAGCCAGCATGCTTTTAAAATGAGAAAATGTCTGAAAGCTGTCTTTTCCATGATATTGACCCGTACCGCTTTCTCCTACTCCGCCAAAGGGTAAATATGGCGTAGCGATATGCATAAGCGTATCATTTATACAGCCTCCTCCAAATGAAAGACGCTCCGTTATGACGTTTTGTACATCTTCATTTTCTGTAAACAAGTAAAGAGCGAGCGGCTTAGCTTTTTCTTGAACTTTATGAATAACTTCGTCTAGCGTTTCGTATTCAATCATAGGAAGAATCGGCCCAAAAATTTCTTCTTGCATAACATCTGATGTCCAGCTTACTTCACTTAATACCGTAGGTTCTATTGTAAGCGTGCTTTTATTGTACCCGCCTCCAACTGTAGCGTTTCCGTCTTTTAAAAACTCAACTAGCCGTGTAAAATGGCGCTCACTGACAATACGGCCGTAGCGGTCGCTTTCGAGCGGATTACTGCCATAAAATTGATAAATCGCTTCGCGAAGTTTCTCTACCAGCTGCGCTTTTACCTTTTTATGCACGAGCAAATAATCAGGAGCAACACACGTTTGGCCTGCATTCATTCCTTTACCAAACATAATTCGCTTCGCTGCAAGATCTAGGTTTGCATCTTCATGTACAATGCACGGACTTTTCCCTCCTAGCTCAAGCGTGACGGGAATAAGCTGCTTCCCTGCTTCTTGCATAATAATTTTCCCTACATTTACACTTCCCGTAAAAAAAATATAATCAAGCGGCTGTTTTAAAAGCAGGCTTGTGGTTTCTACAGCTCCTTCAATCACCGTCACAAATGCTGGATCAAAAGCCTCAGCTAGTAATTCTTGTATAACGCGAGATACGCTAGGCGTTAATTCAGAAGGCTTAATAATGGCCGTGTTCCCAGCGGCAATAGCTCCTACTAAAGGGGACAGCGCTAATTGAAACGGATAGTTCCACGGAGCAATAATTAACGCGACTCCATACGGTTCAGGAACAATTTTTCCTTTAGAGCCCACGTGTGTTAAAGCAGTTTTTACTTTTTTAGGCTTCATCCATTTTGCTAAATGCTTAAGCGTAAATCGAATTTCCTCTAGTAAAATCCCAATTTCCGACGTGTAGGCCTCTACTTCAGATTTATTTAAATCTTGTTTTAAAGCATCCATAATTCTCTGCTCGTTTTGTTTGACTGCGTCTCTTAGCTTATTCAGCGCTTGAATACGGCTGTTGATACTCTTTGTTTGTTGCGCATAGAAATACTGCTTTTGTGTAGAGACCATATGTTCAATGACCGTTTCATCTGTGATATAGAATCGCTCGTGGTTCATCTCTTTCATCTCCCTATAAACATTCGGCTTCAACTGTAGCAAGCAAGCTTTTTAATAGCTCAACTGCCTCACTTAAAGCTAATGAATAATATCTCTGCGTTCCTTTTTGCTCAATTTGCACAAGCTTTTGATCGCGTAAAATTTTCAAATGATGAGAAATTGCTGGTCTTGATAGCGTAGACTCATTTGCAATTTCATTAACGGTTAAAGGCTCTTTTTCGGCGAGCAGCAAAATAATATCTTGTCTTGCTGAATCACTTAGAGCCTGAAAAATAGGAATGCTGGCACGAAATAACTCGACTGCTTTTTCACTCATGTATATTCTCCTTTATTTAATTTCTTGTGTTCTTCGGACAACGGATGTAAGCCACTTTCTTGGCACGAAGCGCGGGATGAACGTAGCAAGACGAAACTGTACCCCTGGTACGATAACCGTCTGCCCTTTCATAAATTTTTTATAGCCAACTTTCGTTACTGTTTCTACATCCATTGCACCGCTTTGAAAAAGCTTGGAGTTGCTTAGCTGGGCTCGGTCGCTAAAACCAGTTTTAGTTGGACCCGGGCATAGAGCACTTACCGTTACATTGGTACCTCTTAATTCATTTTCAAGGGCCTCTGTGAAAGATAATACGTACGCTTTTGTTGCGTAATATACCGTCATAAGCGGTCCCGGCATAAATGCAGCAACAGATGCAATGTTTAAAATTTTTCCGCGATTTCTTTTGACCATATCTGGCAAAAATAATTTTGTTAAATGAGTTAATGCTCGAATATTTAAATCAATCATGTTTAACTCTTCGTCTAAAGCTGTTTCAATAAATTTGCCGTATAGTCCAAAACCGGCATTGTTCACTAAATAATCAACGTGCATTTTTTTATTTTTAAGTTCTTCATATAATGACTGTATCTCTTCTTCTCTTGATAAATCCTTAACAACCGTTATGGCTTCAATATTATAAGTAGACTTTAAATTCTCTCCAATAGCTGCTAGTGTATCAGCGCTTCTGGCAACTAAAATTACAGGATGCCCATCCTTTGCGAATTGATAAGCTAACTCTTTACCTATTCCTCCCGACGCACCGGTGATGAGCGCATAATGCTGTGCCATAGTGTTCACTCCTTATGTTTAAATGTTCAAGAACTTAAACATTTAAACATATCTTATAGGATTCATTTTTTCCCGTCAACTGTTTTCTATACTCTCCTTTTCTTTTGTGTTTTCCATTTTTGCCATTTGCGCATTTCTGTACATTTTTTTACAAAATATGCGTTTTCTTTACATAGAAGGCTAATGTCGTCTAGTTTTGACAACCTTTGTCACCTAGCAGGAAAACAAGTGAAGATATGGTGAATACAACATACAACAAATAATCCATTACATAGTTGGATGAAAATAGATAAGGGAGGAAATGAAAAATGATGGAGACATATACAATAAAAAAAGTAAGTGACCAATTAGAGGTAGAAAAGAAAACGCTAAAACAATGGGAAAAATTATTGGGCAGCTATTTAACAATTGAACGAGTAGATGGGGCCCGTGTCTATACAGAGGAACAAATTGAATTATTTAATGATATTAAACAGCTGTTTGATGAACAGTGTACGTTAGATGAAGTGAAAGAATATGTTCAGCTGCTGATAAAGGAACAAGAAGAGCAGGAACATTTAGTGATGGAATCAGAGGCAGCGGTTTCAAAAGAAGAAGAACCAGCAAAGTTGAAAACTGCTAAAAAAGAAAACGTCATTGATTTTCAAGAACACTCCAATAAACAAATGAAGCAAGAAAAGAAAAAAGCTGCTGAAAAGCAGGAAAGCATTTCAGAGAATAAGCAAGAAAAGACCCCTCCTATACCTGAAGCACGATTAGCTACTGAAGAAGAAAAGCAGGCTATTTCTGCTTCTATTGAAGAACCAAAACCAAACGACCTTGTCGTGAATGAAAAAGAGCTGCTTCAAGGGGAACTAGTAGAAGCTGTTCGCCGCTATGAAGATGTGTTTGAAGTGCTTGATACGTTTAAAGCTGATTTGTTAAAAGAAATGCGAGAAGGAATGCGAAATGAAGTTCGGGAAGAAATTGTCGGAGAAGTAAAAAAAGAGCTTGAAAAAAGTGCTACTCAAACTGTAGAAATGGTGGAGTCGGTCGGGGCATATATCTCTGAGTCTTCAGAACGCAGCGCAAGAGATGTAGAAAATATGTCTAAAAAAATTATCCGTTCTAACGAAAAGTCGTTTGATGAGGTCACTTCTTTGATTGAAGATTATTCAACAATTGCTGAAGAAAAAACAGAGGATATGCGCCTGTTCATGAAAGATGTAATGGAGAATGCGGATGAATCCTCTAAAGAAATGCAGTATTTATTAGACCGATTCTCAAGCAATTCTACCGTTGCGATGAATCAAGTAAAATTTATGGTTGAAAAATTAAATAATTCTTCAACTAATACGACAGAAGAGCTTCGTGATTTAATTGATTCGATGAATGAAGAACGAGTCTATTATTTAAAAGAAATGGAGAAAGAACGTAAGCTTCATCGTCAAAGCGTAGCTGAACGCGAAGAAATGTTTAGTGATTTTGTCCAAACCTTTAGACAAACCGCCGCTGCTGATATGAAGCGAAAACGGAAGTGGTGGAAGCTGTTTCTCTCCTGAAAACACCGGCCCTATGGTAATAGGGCCGGTGTTTTTTGATGGTATAAACACTAGTAGTTTGTCTGGACGAAACGTTAAGGTAACCTATGCTGATGAGACGTTATACTTTGAAAAACATGATAGCCGCTTACCGATACGCCTATAGTTCCTGCTCCCGGAAACACTGTATCTCCGCACAGCCACAGCCCTTGTAAGCCAGATCGATGCGAAATGCTGTTGAACAAAGCATGATCTAACGTTTGCGGAAAGCCTCCCACTCCGCCGTTTGGGCGAGAAGTGAACCTTTCCCATGCTTTAGGAGCGCCTGAAATTTGATGCTCTGCTTCTTCAATGTTAGGAATGATGGTTTTAATTCCTGCTATCATTTTTTTCTCAAGAACTTGTTTTTGAACATCATAATCTTCTTTGTTACGCCACTTGCTAAGCTCAATGTGAGTAGACGCTGTAATTGTACGCTTGCCTTCCGGCGCACGAAAACGATCATCAGGATGAGATACGGAGATAAATAAATGATTTCCTTCCGTCATCTCGCCTTGTTCGGATTGAAGCACTTGCTGAAACAACTCTACCTTCTGTGGCAAATCACCTTCATCAATCGCAACATACATCGAAAACGTTCCCCACTGAGAAAGCTCGCTTTTTTCTTTGGCCCGCTTATGGATATGTTGGTAATCTTCATCATGCAGTAAAGACTTTAGGCTTTGAATTGGCGCGTTGCATACAACGTCTGAAGCACGGTAGCGGTTACCTCTATGATCATGCACTATCCACTCATCGTTATCACGCTCTATTTTTACTACTTTCCTTCCTAGAGTCGTTTTCCCTCCGTTGGCTTTAATAGATTTTTGCAGCGCTTCTGCGACTTTGTATAAGCCACCGTTCACATAGAAAGCTCCTTCGTGATAAATATCCAACGCTAGACATCCGATAAGCATTGAACAGTTCTCACTCGTTGTCTGCATGCTGTCTATTAATTGACCATCAATAAAATGAAGAAAGTCCGTTTCGTCTAGCAAACTGTGTTTTTTTAGTAAATGACTAAACGATCGATAAAAATAAGGTAATAACTTCACAGACCCAAGATTTAACGAACTTACCAGCCTACTCCACTCGCCGATTGTCTGAGGAGGAAGAACCGGCAGCGGCCGCATGAGCTTGCGAATTTCTTTTGCAACTCTAAAAATACTTTCATAGAAGCTCCTAATATTCTTCGCTTTATGAGGAAATTGTTTTTGAAGATAGGAAATATGCTGATACCGGTCTTGATAATAAATCAGTGCACGATGAGGAAGATGCACGTTCATAATTTTTTCAAGAGGAATCTTTTCAATTTCCAGATCAAGGTACGTGCTGATTCGCTCATGTATCCCTCCGCGCTCAAATCCCATTCCAAGCGTCGTTCCAACAGGAAATGTATAAAGATGGCGCTGAAATTTCCCGGCACAGCCTCCCCACTCTCGAGAAGCTTCTAAAACCGTCACTTCATAGCCATGTTTAGATAAAAGCGCTCCCGCTGTTAACCCACCTATTCCTCCGCCTATTACAACAACTTGCTTATGCATATTTTCACCTTCTTTAGCTCCTTTCTTCTATTGTGCAAAAAAAAGAAGCTCACCGCAATTTAGAAGCGGCTCGTTACGGCAATAAAAAAGCCGTGAATGATCTCACAGCCTTTTGACTTATTTCGTAATCACTCCACAAACAATTCGATCTCCTGAGTTTCCTGAAGGATCCGTTGTGTAATCGTCTACTTTGTCATGTATCACTAGTGCCGATCCATCCATATCCATAAGAGAATTCGGCTTTCCTTCTTGCAGCGTGACAAGAGAAGCAAAAATTTCGGTATCTACTTTTCCATTTGGCGCAACTTCTAGGTTGGGCAAGTCACCTGCATGCGGGCCTTTTGTATTTTTAAAGCCATGTTCACGTTTAAAAGGATTAAAATGGGCCCCTGCTGTTTTAAAATCCGGCACCTCACATTTTCCTATTTCATGAATATGAAATCCATGTCTCCCAGGTGAAAGTCCTTGAGCATTCAGTTTAATTTGCACACCGTTCTTTGCTTCTGTCAGCGTAGCCTCTCCTACTTTTTTACCTGACGTATTCGTTAAATCCACTTTAACAGGTTCTACCGATACTTCGCTTGTTTCTTTCGCTTCCTCTGCTTTCAAATGGTTTTCATGAGCGTTATTTTGCTCTTTTACCATACTGCATGCTCCCAGCAGTAATAAAATAAAGACCACGCATCCGTTCATTATCCACTTTTGCATCCGTGATTCCTCCTTTTGCTTATTTATCACCATCCTTTCACTATTTTCCTTTTTTTAGACATAAAAAAGAGGATGGGACAAAAGTATTTTAGTGGAAGGAAAATCTGGACAAGTTGGATTTTTTACGGTGATGATGAACGTAGGTTTCATCTAGATAGGTGCTTCTAGCTGTTGATTGGAGAGCAAGACGAAGACTCCTGCGGGAAAATCAGCATAGATGAGACCCCGCAGGAGCATAAGCGACGAGGAGGCTCATCGGCCGCCCGCGGAAAGCGAAGTCTTGCACAGAATTCAACAGCGGGGTCACAAGCGATTCATACTAGCTCATTGATCCTCTTTTTTCGCTTTTAGATTCGATTGATGTAGTTATGTCTCAACCTCGCCCGTTTTTTCACTTTTTTCTTCGCTGGAACGTCTTACTTTTGTTTAAAGTTGTATTCTTTTTCCGTTCCGTTTGAAAAACGAACTTCTAATTCAAACGACTGAAAATCTTTTTTTAGATCAAACGCATCGATTACTTCCTTTTTTACATCTTCATCGGGCGTGCGCTGATCAAAATTTAACTTTTTAAATTTTGAAGATAATTTATTAAAAGCTTTGTCTCCGTTCAAGTGCTCATCGTTAATATTATCGTCCACTTTGGCTTCTATCTCATCATTTTCATTTTCATAGTCGGCTTCATAATCATTGTTGAGCCCCTTATAATCTACTTCTAAATCAAATTTTGAAAAGTTAAAAGATGTGTTTTCACTTTGATTATCATAGCTCATCGGCGTTCCGCCATTTGTCACGCCTTGTTTATTTTGAGCTTCTCTTGCCGGTGCTGCATCATCATTGTGGCATGCTGAAAGTACGCTAATACCTATAAGGGAAAAGAATATGAAAAAGGGTCGTTTCTTCACTGTGTTTCCTCCTTTTAGTTCACTCTTCCTTCCCTTTATGTCCACAACTCTGATTTTTATACGCCTTCACTAGAAAACCCCGCTCTCTAAAAAGAAAGCAGGGTTTTTCGTCTTGTTTATTTTACATTCGAATAAGAAATACTGTACATGCTGTTAAAATACGTATTGTAAAGAGCTTGAACAGCACGGTCTAAAGCGTCTGCCTTCACACCAAACATCATGCTCACCTCAGAAGAACCTTGGTTGATCATTTCAAGATTCACTTCAGCACGGGCAAAAGCTTCTGTAGCTTTTGCTGCAATTCCTACTGTGCTATTCATTCCCTCTCCTACTACCATAACCATAGCAAGATCACGCTCAATAAAGATTTCATCTACTCCAAGTTCTTTTTCAATTCGAGCAAATACACGCTTTTCCACATCTGGCGTAAGCTGATGCTCGCGCATGATGACAGAGATATTATCAATTCCTGAAGGGGTATGTTCGTATGAAATGCCTTCATCTTCTAAAATTTCAAGCAATCTTCTGCCAAAACCAATTTCACGGTTTAATAAGTATTTGCTCACATGAATGTTGCAAAAACCTTTGTCCCCAGCGATTCCGACCACCGGCGTATCGCCGTGAGGACGCTCAGCTACAATAAATGTACCCTTTGCTTCAGGATTATTTGTATTCTTTACACATACAGGAATGCCTAGTTTATAAACCGGCTCTAGCGCTTCATCATGGAAGACAGAAAAACCTGCGTAAGAGAGTTCACGCATTTCTCTGTATGTGACTTCTTTCATTTCATGAGGCTTTTCCACAAGTCGTGGATCTACGCTATAAATAGCATCTACGTCAGTAAAGTTTTCATACAAGTCAGCTTTGACTCCTGCTGCTACAATTGAACCTGTAATATCTGACCCACCGCGTGAGAACGTAACCATGTTTCCTTCTTGAGAGTAGCCAAAGAATCCTGGAATCACCAAAATGCCCGAACGCTCTCTTAGCTGCGGTAGTTTTTCATAAGACAGTGGAAGCACTCTTGCTCTTCCGGGTTCATCAGAAACAAAAATACCTGCTTCTTTTGGATTTACATAATGAGCTTCAAACCCTAAATGGTTTAAATAAGCAGCCATTACCTTTGCGTTATTATCTTCTCCGCTCGCTTTTAGACAGTCTAATAAGCGAAACGGATCGTTTTTATGTAAATCAATAAGTGATTGTAAATTCGTAATAATGTCCGTAATAATCGTTTCCGGCATAGACAAGTCCACAGCAATTTCACGATAGCGATCAATTACTTGCCCAAACTCATCGACGTAATCTTCTCCAAGCTGTATTTTGGCAGAAAGTGCGATTAGCAAATCTGTCATTTTTGTGTCTTCTCCGTATCGCTTGCCCGGAGCGGATACAACTACCAGCTTTCTCTCTTTATCAGACGTTACAATATGCGCAACCTGTTTAAATTTCTCTGCGCTTGCAACTGAACTCCCGCCAAACTTCGCAACCTTCATGTTTGAGACACTTCCTTACTTTGTTTTTAATATTCGATTATTGTACCATATTTTATCAAGTAGAAAAGCTTATCTATCTAACTTTTCTAAAAATTAAAGGAATACTACTGTAATTGTACTCCCATAAAGAACAAATGTCTATCAGAAAAACACAAAAAGACTGATTTTACATCATGTAAAATCAGTCTTTATTTGTTATTCTGCTTTTGGCTTTTTTAATACACCTACAAGGACCGCTGTTACAATTGCACCAATTAAAATTGCTAGTGCGTATAAAAGAGGATTTCCTTGTACAATTCCGATAACGAATACGCCGCCGTGTGGTGCTGGTAAACCGATGTGGAACATCATTGTTAAAGCACCTGCTACTGCAGCACCGATAACCGATGCGGGAATAACACGGCCTGGGTCAGCTGCTGCGAATGGAATCGCACCTTCTGTGATAAATGAAAGACCCATTACATAACACGTTTTACCTGTTTCACGCTCTTGGCGAGTAAATTTGTTTTTGAACAAAGTTGTCGCAATAGCCATACCTAATGGCGGAACCATACCGCCTGCCATAATCGCTGCGTGTGGCGCATAGTTTCCAGCATCAATCATTGCAATACCAAATGTAAAGGCTGCTTTGTTAATAGGACCACCCATATCAATAGCCATCATACCGCCTAAGATAATACCTAATAATACTAAGTTACCTGTACCAAATCCACTTAACCAGTGCGTTAATCCTTTGTTAATTGCACTAACTGGCTCATTTACAACATAAAGCATAATCAATCCTGAGATAAAAATCCCAAATAGCGGATAAAGAAGAACTGGCTTAATTCCATCAAGCGCTTGCGGTAAACCGCTGAATAATTTCTTTAATCCCACTACTACATAACCCGCTAAGAAACCAGCGATTAAGCCACCTAAGAAACCGCCTCCGCCAGAAGCTGCTAAAAGACCTGCAACCATACCAGGAGCTAAACCAGGACGATCAGCAATACTCATTGCAATGAACCCTGCTAGTACCGGTACTAGTAAGAAGAATGCATTATCTCCGCCAATTGTTTTTAGCGCCGCTGCAAATGCATTGTACGTTGGATCTTTCGGTTCTGCTGAGTGAATACCAAACATAAACGAGATGGCAATTAAGATCCCGCCCCCTACAACAAACGGAAGCATTGCTGATACACCGCTCATTAGATGTTTGTAAAACCCTGTACGCTCTGATCCTTTACTTTCTCCGCCTTCTTTGCTGCCACCGCCACCGCTGTATACAGGAGCATCTCCTTTTAACGCGCGGTTAATTAATTCTTCAGGCTTGCGAATTCCTTCAGCTACTGGAACTTGAATAACTTTTTTACCTGCAAAACGTTCCATTTCTACTTGCTTGTCCGCTGCAACAATAATGGCGGTAGCGTTTTCAATTTCTTCCTTCGTCAACGCGTTTTTAACACCGCTGGAACCATTTGTTTCAACTTTGAGCGTCACGTTCATATCTTTCGCTTTTGCTTTTAGGCTGTCCGCTGCCATATATGTGTGGGCAATTCCTGTTGGACAAGCTGTTACAGCAAGTACTAATTGATCTGAAGCTGTATCCACTTCTTCTTCTGGCGCTTCTTTTTCAGTTTCTTTATCATCAATTGCTTTAATGACTTCATCAATTGATGATGCCGTTAGCAACGTTTTTCGGAACGATTCGTCCATTAATAACGTAGACAAACGAGATAGTGTTTCCAAGTGAGCATTATTCGCGCCTTCACTCGCTGCAATCATGAAGAATAGGTGTGCAGGCTGTCCGTCTAATGATTCATAATCGATACCTTCTGTTGAGCGTCCAAATGCAATGGCCGGTGTTTTTACCGAGCTTGTTTTCGCATGCGGAATGGCGATGCCTTCCCCAATTCCCGTTGTACTTTGAGACTCACGGTTTAAAATTGCTTCTTTATAGCCAGCTCGGTCGCTTAAGCGACCAGCTTCGTCTAATTTTCCAACTAACTCATCAATAACATCAGCTTTTGACGTGCTTTTCAAATCAAGAATGATTGTATCTTTTTTTAATAGTTCTGTAATTCTCATTCTCGGTTCCCCCTACTCTACCTTTGTGATTGACACTTGTTCACGAAGCGTCTTTACATCTTCTGCTGTACATAATTCAAGTGAGAATGCTGTGGCACTTCCTGAAGCAACTCCTGTTTGAAAGGCTTCTAATAAATCCCCTTGCTTTACATAAGAAGCTATAAATCCAGCTACAAGTGAATCGCCAGCTCCAACAGAATTTTTCACTGTTCCTTTAGGGACTGTGGCACTGTAGACACCGCTTTCGTTAATAAGAAGTGCTCCATCGCCTGCCATGGATACAACGACGTTTTGCGCTCCTTGTTCCACGAGTTTTTTACCATATACTAGCGCATCTTCTGCACTGTTTACTTCTACATCAAACAATTCTGCAAGTTCATGATGATTCGGTTTGATAAAAAACGGCTTGTGAGACACGACGTCTAGCAAGGTTTTTCCACTTGCATCTACTACAACTTTTACTCCGTTCGCTGCTGCTAGTTCAGTTAATGTTTCATACACAGATCCTGGAAGCGTTTTCGGTATACTCCCTGCTAATACGAAGATATCGCCTTCAGTCATTTGCTTTACTTGAGTCAATAAAGACTGAAGCGCTTCGTCTGTAATAGCAGGTCCTTGACCGTTAATTTCTGTTTCTTTTTCCGTTTTTAACTTTACGTTAATGCGGGTATCTCCATCAACTCTTGTAAAAGCTGTTTCAATATTCTCCGCTTTTAAGTAGTCTTCAATATAGGTTCCTGTAAAGCCGGCTACAAAACCGAGAGCTTTATTATCAACACCTAATCGCTTTAAAACGCGAGAGACGTTAATGCCTTTTCCTCCTGGAAACTTGGCTTCATTCGTTGTGCGGTTCAGCCCGCCTTCTTCGAATGCTGAAACATGTACTACGTAATCAACGGATGGGTTCAACGTACATGTATAAATCATGATTTCACAACCTTTATGTCTGTTTTGTTTGCATACTGTATAAGTACATCGCTAGGTACGTCATTTGTTATAATTTTTGCTTCATGTAAATCGGCTATTTTCGCAAAACTTGTTTCAAAAAACTTAGTAGAATCTGATAAAATATAAGATTCTCTAGACAGCTTCATTGCCGTTTGCTTAATTAATGCTTCTTCTGGATCGGGAGTTGTATATCCATATTGATGATGAATCCCATTCGCTCCCATAAAGCACTTGTCAAAACGATACTGCTCAAGACTTAAAAGAGCTCCATTCCCAATTAAAGCGCCCGTTTTATGTTTAACAGATCCTCCAATTAAATAGAGGGTGATACCTTGTTCTAGCATCGGGTTTAAATGCATTAAACCATTTGTCACGACAACTACGTCTTTTTGCTTTAAAAAAGGAATCATTTCATACGTTGTAGTTCCTGCATCTAAAAAAATACAGTCACCTTCATTTATAATGGAAGCCGCATACTCTGCAATGTTTCGTTTATCTTGAACATTTTTAGCAGATTTTTCGATAACGCTCAGTTCAATTCGTTTACTGCGAATAAGCGAAGCGCCACCGTGAACACGTTTGAGCATTTGCTCTTCTTCTAGTTGACTTAAGTCTCTTCTAATTGTGGATTCCGAAGCGCCTGTAACTTCGATAAACTCTTGCACTTTTACAAGTTCTTTCTCTTTTAAAAGTTTTAAGATTAGTTGATGTCTCTCCGGCGTTAACATGTTCTAGCTCCTTTTTTAAAAAAGCGTTTTCATTTATTTCATGTACTTACTTTATCACGGTTTACATTCAAAATCAATCATAAAAAATCAAAAACATTCATTTTTTTAATTACAAAATAAATTTTTTTGAACGAATAATTAGTTTTGCGTTTGTTTTAATGATAGTTTATACAAAAGGAAATAAGCTGGTAATTCAAGAATTTGTCTACTTTTCTCATTATATGTAAAGGTTTTCTTGCACTTAATTAGTTATGACTGTTTTTGACTATTTATTGACCGATTGAATTTTTCCTGACTGAATTATGTTTAGCTTGTCCTGTTTTAATGAGAGCCTATACATCAAAAAAGTTGTCCACCTTTTTGGACAACTCGAAGTGACCCATCATTTAAATAAAAACAGAAGCATATATAATATAGAAGCAAGGGCAGAAGAAATAGCTAAACTTGAGATAAAACGAACGAGTCTTTTTTTAATGAACTGCGTTAATTCAATTTCTCTTACTTGAGTTTTTTCATTTTGCATACAATATCCCTTCTTTAATCAAAATTTCCTAGTAGCTAAAAGTTACTACTCCCAGAATATGCTTTTATGTATTGTATGCAAGCGTTAAAAAAAAGATACAAATCGAACAAAAAAGCTACTCTTAGCTAGAGTAGCTTTCATCTTTCCATACATCTGCTTCAATTACTGCATCCGCTCGAATCGAATACGTATAACAAGGCCCTGTCACCATCAGCATATTCGATTGCAGCAAGACTTTATCGATCGTCACTCGTTCATATCTTTGAATATGTCCTGCTTCATAGACGTGAAGCGTTACTGGATGATGCTCCGAGTAACTGTTCATAATGACATTTTCAATATGCTCAATCTTTTCTTTTTTCAACCCTAAAGACTGCTTATGCGCCTCGGGACTGTACATTTTCTTCATTTTCTCTAAATGCTCAGGCATTACTAACTTCGCATACTGTTTTAATTCATCTTGATACACGTTCATTCTCCCCCTTGACTCTTGCTTCTATTTTACCGAACGAACATTCTCATTGCAAAACTTTTTAATCAAAATAAAAGCAAACAATTCATTTTTTCATACTCCATAAAAACTGTCAAAAGATTTTATGTTGATAGCAGAAACTGATTTTTTAAAAAATAATAATATCCCATCTTTAATTCAGCCTCTAGAGTTGGTATAATACATTGTCATGACTGTGTTTTCGGAGTTTTTGATGATTGGAGGTAACGTTCATGATTAATAAAATAAAAGAAATTATCCTCATTATTCTAGGAAGCCTGATTTTCGCACTGGCCATTAATTACTTTGCTATTCCAAATGAATTAGCAGAAGGCGGCGTAACCGGTGTAACAATGATTACCTATTATGTACTAGGCTGGTCTCCGGGTATCACAAACTTTATATTAAACGGTTTGCTGGTACTGATCGGATACAAATTGCTTCACAAACGTGTGATTGCTTACACAATTATATGTATTATTTTCACATCTCTATTCCTGCATATAACTGAAGGACTGGGAAATCCTCTTGACGATACGCTACTGGGGGCTATTTTTGCTGGGATTTTAGCTGGAGTAGGACTCGGACTTGTATTTAGAGGAGGCGGAACTTCTGGAGGCTCTGCAGTTATCGCCCGTTTAGCTAATCAATATCTAGACTGGAATATTAGCAAAACGATGCTAGCAATTGATTTATTAGTTGTAGCAAGCGCTTATTTTGTCATCGGTGGAGAAAAGACGATGTATACGGTTATTTCTCTTTATATTGGAACAAAGGTGCTTGATTATATCATTGAAGGACTCAACCCCCGCAAAGCAATCACCATTATTTCACACCGTTCAGCTGAAGTAGCCGAACAAGTCAATAAAAAGATGCAGCGCGGCGTCACTGTCTTTTCTGCTCATGGAAGCTATACAAAAGAAGCAAAAGACGTATTGTACGTAGTTGTGAACAAACAAGAACTGCTAGAGTTAAAGCGCATTATTCATAAAGTCGACGAACAAGCTTTTGTGGTCGTACACGATGTGCGCGACGTCTTTGGAGTAGGTTTTACCATTCCAAAAGCCAGCTGAAAACCCACTGTAAAAAAGCGGGTTTTTTCTATTATATATGTTGGCGCTGAAAATACAGTGAACCTGCTGTTATAAAAAGAAAAAATTTTCTTATAACGACAATAAAAAGCTCTGTCATGAAAAACAAAAAAACTAAAAGGCGATGCCTTTTAGTTTTTTTGTTTACACCTCCATTTAATTAACAAGCCGCAGTGCGTTAATCCTCCCCCAAACCCATAGAGAATAAGAAGGTCATTTTCCTGTACTTTTCCTGTCATTATTCCTTCGTTTAAAGCAAGCGGAATAGAAGCTGAAGATGTATTTCCACAGTATTGCACACTCGTTAACGTTTTATCCATTGAAACACCTGTTTTAGCACAAATAGCTTCAATCATTCGAAGGTTTGCGCTATGTGGAATAAACCAGTTTACATCAGAAAGAGAAATAGGTGTATTTTGTAATAAGGCTTCTACTCCCTTTGGAACCGTCCGGACGGCAAAACGATACACTTCACGTCCGTTTTGAACTAAATTCCCGCTCGAGTTAACTTCTTTTCCTGAAAGAGTATTAGATAAGTTAGAACGATATAAATTTATCCCCCCGCTTCCGTCCGTTCCGTAATAAGAGCCTAAGAAACTTGGATTATACTCATCGTACTCTACAAGCATAGCTCCCGCTCCGTCACCAAACAGCACGCATGTGGCCCGGTCCGTATAATCTGTAATTTTCGACATGACTTCAGCACCAATAACTAAAATCTTTTTATGCAATCCCGACGTCACTAAGCCGTTCGCCACATGAAGTCCATATGTAAAACCGGCGCATGCGGCACTTAGATCAAATGCAGCAGCTTGATCAATGTGAAAATAATCCTGAACCTGACATGCTACGCTAGGAAAAAAGTGATCAGGCGTTGTTGTCGAAACAATAATTGCATCTACATCTTCTATTTTTACATCATATCGGCTAAGCAAATTTTCAACGGCTTGAATGGCAAGTGTGGACGTGTATTCGCCTTCTCCTGCAATTCGTCGTTCTCTCATTCCTGTACGCTGTACAATCCATTCGTCACTTGTATCAACCATTTCTTTTAAATGGTCGTTCGTTAATTTTTGCTTTGGTGTATATATCCCCATTCCCGTAATTCTAGCTTTTGACTGTATCATTTCTCCACCTCAAATCAGTTGATACTTAATTATAACACCTACCTTTAATATCTGATACTAATTTATTGTTAGATAAAAAGCGTAAAGGCATACCCTTTACGCTTTTTATTAAATAGAATAATCTTCTGGAATAAATACTTTTAGCTGCTTAGGCTTTACATACACCTGCTCTCCTACTTGAAGGTTGAGGACTTTATAGTGCTCCTTGCTCAATTCAGCTTCTAAAAATTCTTCTGCATCTTCTCTTTTTAATTCAATTTGCACGATAGGCCCTATCACATGAATATGGCTAACGGTTGCAGAAACGGCATCTGCGCTTGTTTTTATCTTTTCAAGGTGAATATCATGAGGTCGCACATATCCAACAGCTGCTTCTTCATTTCTTCCGCTAAATTCTGGAACATCCATTTCAAAGCTTCCTTGTTGTAGTTTCCCTTTATGAATGCGGCCCTTGAATAAATTGACGTTTCCTAAAAAATCGTACACAAATGGACTGTTAGGATGATCATATACTTCTTCAGGACTTCCAATCTGCTCAATTTGCCCGTTATTCATCACAACAATACGATCAGCTACATCTAAGGCTTCTTCTTGATCATGCGTAACGAAAATACTCGTAATATGAAAATCATTATGCAATTTACGCAGCCATCTGCGTAAATCCTTGCGAACTTTTGCATCCAGAGCGCCAAAAGGTTCATCTAATAGCAGTACTTTCGGTTCTACTGCTAACGCTCGAGCAAGCGCTACTCGCTGGCGCTGTCCGCCCGATAATTGAGAGGGATAGCGATTTGCAAGCGGCTCTAGTTTAACAAGCTGCAGCAGCTCGGTTACTTTCTTGTTAATGTCTGTTTTAGAAGGTCTTGTTTTTTTAGGTCGTACTTTCAAACCATACGCAATGTTATCAAACACCGTCATATGCCTGAACAAAGCATAGTGTTGAAAAACAAACCCTACATTCCGCTCTTTTGGATTTACGTGCGTAATTTCCTTTCCGTCAAATAAAATAGCTCCTTGATCAAGATGTTCAAGACCGGCAATGATGCGAAGCAAAGATGTTTTTCCAGAACCGGACGGACCGAGTAAAGCTACTAATTCACCCGTTTGAATATCAATGTTAATAGAATCTAGCGCTTTAAAATCACCAAAGTTCTTTGATACGTGCTTAATATGGATACTCATCTCATAAGCTCCTTCCTATTTAAATATGTTTGGATTTCCACTCAATAATATTTTTTATAATCAATGTAAAAATAGCTAAAATTGACATTAAAGATGCTACCGCAAACGCTGCTGCAAATTGATATTCATTGTAGAGAATTTCAATATGAAGAGGCATCGTATTTGTCATTCCTCGAATGTGCCCCGAAACAACCGAAACAGCTCCAAACTCCCCAATTGCACGCGCATTACATAAAATAATGCCATATAATAAGCCCCATTTAATATTAGGTAACGTCACTAGAAAAAAAGTTTTGAAACCGCTGGCTCCTAACGTTAACGACGCTTCTTCTTCGGCTGACCCTTGAGCTTGCATGAGTGGAATCAATTCTTTGGCAACAAACGGGAGCGTTACAAAAAGGGTAGCTAATATAATACCGGGAATAGCAAATACAATTTTGATGTCGTGATTAAACAGCCACTCTCCGAATAACCCTTGTGCACCAAATAATAAAATAAAAACCAATCCAGCAATAACAGGCGAAACGGCAAACGGTAAATCAATAAGCGTAATTAAAATATTCTTTCCTTTAAAATCAAACTTCGTAATTAACCATGCAGCTACCACGCCAAAAACGGCATTTAAAGGAACGGTAATAAGCACAACAATTAGCGTTAGTTTAATAGCAGCTAAAGCATCTGGATTCGTAATCGCAGCGAGATACGTTTCCAACCCTTTTTGAAAAGCTGTCATAAAAATGGTGATGAGCGGGAGCACTAAGAATAGAGCTAAAAAAGCCAGTGCAATAAATGTAAGCAGCCACTGGACGACTTTGGGCTCTTTTAAACTAGAATGATTAAGTTTAACAGTCGTTTTTGCACGCTGCATTGGAACATGTCCTGCCAATGTCACCCCTCCTTAACTATGTACAAATTTACGATTTGTCCACCATTGAATAATATTAATAAGTAATAACAGAAAAAATGATACCACCAGCATGACTGATGCAATAGCAGTAGCGCCCGCATAATCGTACTGTTCGAGTTTTGTCATAATTATAAGCGGCGTAATTTCAGTTTTCATCGGCATATTTCCAGCAATAAAAACAACCGACCCATATTCTCCAAGCGCTCTTGCGAATGAAAGAGAAAAACCTGTTAAAACAGCAGGCACCAGCTCCGGAAAAATAACTTTTCTGAACGTTTGCATGCGGCTGGCTCCTAAACTAGCAGATGCTTCTTCGATCTCTGCATTAAAGTTTTGCAATACCGGCTGCACCATTCGGACTACAAACGGCAGGCCAATAAACGTAAGAGCGATAATAATTCCGATAGGCGTAAATGCGATTTTAAACGTAAATAATTGACCAAGCCATCCTTTCGGAACGTAAAGAGTGGTCAAGGCAATGCCGGCAACAGCTGTTGGCAAGGCAAACGGCAAATCCACAAGTCCGTCAATAAACCTCTTTCCAGGAAAATGATACCTCACTAATACCCACGCAATAATGGTTCCAAAAATAACATTAATGATGCCGGCTGCAAATGCTGCTCCAAAGCTTAATTTATACGATGCTACTACTCTAGGGTCTGTAACAGTTTTAATAAATTCGCTCCACCCCATAGATGCCGTATTTAAAAAAATCATAGATAACGGAAAAAGAACAAGGATGCTTGCATAAAACATCGTAAAACCTAAAGAAAGCCCAAACCCTGGTAAGATGCTTTTCTTTTTCTTCTGTCGTTGTAACACGCTCACGTCTTACACCTCTCTCTGCTTTCAAGATACATGTACACAGAAGATACGAATCACCATTCGTATCTTCCTCGTTCTACTTTGTTAATGAATCATATTACTTTGGCTGATAAATCTGATCGAATGTTCCTCCATCGTTAAAATGCGTTTCTTGAGCTTTTTTCCATCCACCAAAATCTTTAATGGTGACTAGGTTAAGAGATGGAAATTGATCTTTGTGTTTCTCTAATACTTTTTCATTTCGAGGGCGATAGTAGTTTTCCGCTGCGATTTCCTGGCCTTTTTCTGTATATAGATATTTCAAATATGCTTTTGCTACCTTTGTCGTGCCTTTCTTTTCAGCTACTTTATCTACTACAGCAACAGGCGGCTCTGCTAAAATACTTAATGACGGTGTGACAATTTCAAATTTATCCTTTCCTAGCTCATTTAACGATAAGTAAGCTTCGTTTTCCCATGCAATTAACACGTCTCCAATGCCTCGTTCTACAAAGGTAGTTGTAGCTCCGCGTGCGCCTGAGTCTAACACTTCGACGTTTCCATAAAGCTTACTCATGAAGTCTTCAATCTTTTTATTATCTCCGTTATATTTATCCTTCGCGTATGCCCAAGCCGCTAAATAATTCCAGCGTGCGCCTCCAGAAGTTTTTGGATTTGGCGTAATAACAGATGTACCTTTTTTCGTTAAATCATCCCAATCTTTAATTCCTTTTGGATTTCCTTTACGAACTAAAAAAACAATCGTTGATGTGTATGGTGTAGAATTATGAGCCAATTCTTTTTCCCAGTCTTTGTTTAATAATTGGCGAGTTTGAGCGATTTCATCAATATCGTAAGCAAGCGCCAGCGTTACTACATCCGCTTCTAAACCGTCAATAACTGCTCGGCCTTGCTTACCAGAGCCACCGTGTGATTGCTGGATAGTGACGTCTTGCCCTGTTTTATCTTTCCAATAAGACGCAAAGCTCTTATTGAACTCCTGATAAAGCTCACGTGTAGGATCATATGAAACGTTTAAAAGTTCTACCGGTTTTTTTGAATCGTTTTTACTCGCAGAACTATCTTTCCCTGCTGTTTCAGTAGATTTTCCATTGCCGCAACCTGCTAGCACCACGAGCAGTGCTGTCAGCACCATTAAAAACTGAACTGCTTTTTTCTTCATGTTTTACTCCCCTTTTTATAAAAAAATACAAAAAGGCCGCTATCTCTTTGAAAAGAGAAGCAGCCTTCAGTTAGTCTGATCAGCGTATATGCTCTTAAATTATTCTTATTAAATTTATTAGTAAAAATAAAAAGAAGATACTTTCTGAAAAGACAATTTATTCTTGTTTTTATAATAAACATACTTTACCTATTAGTCAACTAGGTTTTTAATCTTTTTTACACTTATTTTAGTTCTTTTTACGTGCTTTCCTTACTTACTGCGTGCCTGATACTCTTTTTCTAAGTCAGAGAGTGTAAGTTCAAAAAGATGATGGTTTTCTTTTTTGTAAATCCCTTTTTTCAGTAACTCTTCAATGAGGTATTGTTTTCTTTGCCGCACCGCTGCTCGTAATAAATTTTCCATCTTTTCTCCTCCTATTATATTAATTTAAGAATAAAAAAAAGACTCCTAACACAGGTCAGAAGCCTTCGGTAATCCGATCAGCACAGGAATGAAACTGTCAGATCTTCATAATTTTAAAAAATGTCATACTCATAAAGCTTATAATCCACCTTGAATTTGAAAGATTCTAAATCTTTGTCTCAAAAGAAAGTCATTCCTTTTTCAACCACGCATATTTTCTATATTTAACAAAGCACTTTTTTGCCGCCTACTGTCAAGACGTCGCTAACTAGACCAGTCCTTCTGGCTTTCTCAAAAAAATATTCAATTAGGCTTACTTGTGGCTGGCTACTTTGCTTTTAGCTAAAAAGCGGTTTTTTTCCGTACTGTCTACTTGAGTAATTTGTCCGTCGTGAAGAGTAATTAATACAGATCCATAGTTAATTTCAGTCAGTAGTTTAACGATATAATCTAATTTTTCTTGTGTAATTGAAGCCATTTTATCATTCTCCTATTCATAAATAATTTTATATTTTAGTTACAATTGAATAAACAACACGAACAACATCTATAAGTACTTGTATAATGAGCAGAAGATAAATGCATGGTAATCCTCCCCATATGTTCATTTGAAAATTGAGATATTAATAGCCACAGTCGCTGTACAGAAAAAGCCCACACTAGTAGCGAACGAGTATGAGCCTTCGGTTGACCGATCAGCCTCTTTAGCATCCCAATTTTTTCAAAAGATTTATACTATCTATATTATTTACACTTTACCTATATGTCAAGTAGGGATTAAAAAAATAAATAGATAGTATTAATTTTTTTTATATCTTTGACCTATTAAAAAAGACTCATCTGCATGAACTTACACAGACGAGTCTTTTTTAGTCCTATTTTTTTGGATAGGCAGAGTTATCGTAAAGATGCTTCCTTGTTCTTTTTTGCTATCAACACGTATTGCGCCCTCATGCAGCCGAACAATTTTTTTGGTAATTGCTAGACCAAGCCCGCTTCCTTTTAACGTTCTCGATTTATCTACTTTATAAAAGCTTTCAAAAATATATTTTTGATCTTCTTCGGCAATACCAATTCCATTGTCCTTTATTTTCACGTCTATTTCTTCGTTTTTTTGATGAATGGATATTTTCACAAATCCATGTTCAGGCGTATATTTAACAGCATTTGTTACTAAATTCAGCCAAACTTGCTCTAACAAATCTTTATCTGCTTCCATTTGAACATTGGATAAATCAAGGTCAATTTCTATGTTCTTTTTTGTCCACTGAGGTTCTAAAGCCATCACTACATGCCTGATTTGTTCATCTAACCGGTAGTGCTGCAGCATTAGCGTTTGATGTTCAGAGTCTAGAGAAGCAAGCTTTAGCAAATTGGAACTAAGCTGAGATAGTCTTGTACTTTCTTTTTCAATAATCGTTAAATATTGTATCTTTTTATCTTCACTGACGATATCATCTTTAAGTGCCGCTGAAAAACCGCGAATTGAAGTAAGCGGTGATTGAATTTCATGTGAAACGCTAGCAATAAACTCTTGCCTCATCGTTTCTATTTTATTTAATTCTTTAGTCATTTGGTTAAAGTTTTTAGTTAACAGACCGATTTCATCATTCGCTGCGTGCTCGACTTGCACATTGTATTCGCCTCGTCCGACAACTTTCATCGCTGTACTGAGACGCTTAATCGGTTTAATAATAATCGTTGAAACATACGCAAACAATACAATACCTACTAATAAAATCGTAATAAGCTGGATATTTTGAACATCTTGAATAACTGAAAATTGCCGCTGTGGATGAGACTGAATAAATAGAGCATACGATCGTCCATTTTCTATAAAAGGAAGACCCACTACGTTTGGCTGTGGATGATCACCTTTTTCCTCGTTTAAATTAGAATAACGCTTCCCGTCTAATACTTGATCTACTTCTTTCGGTGTAATTGGAATAGGCGGTCCCGGCTGTCCTAACACTTTTTCTTTATGCTGATCATCAATAATAATAAACGAAAAATGAATAAATGATGAATTAGATAAAAACCTTGCAGCTTTGTCGGAGTCTTCTGCTCCATACAAATCGATAAAATCTTCTCCCATCTTCACCATATCCTGACCTAATCGCATTTCGAGCTTCTGCTTGCTAAGAAATGTCGTGACGACAACGGTAATCACAACGCTCAATAAAATCGTAATGATGAACGACAGAACCAGCTTTACATAAATTGATTTCACGTTAACACCCTTCTGCTCTATAGCCTAGTCCGCGAATTGTTTTGATTTCCATACCGACGTTTTTCATATGATTAAGCCTCTCTCGCAGACGTTTTATGTGAACGTCTACCGTGCGCTCATCTCCTTCATAATCATATCCCCAAATTAATTGAATAAGCTGATCACGAGTGAAAATCTTTCCTGGAGAACTAACTAACGTGAACAGTAATTCAAACTCTTTTAGCGGCAGCTGTTCGCTTGTTTCTCCTGCACTCATCTCTAATTTGGTACGGTCTAATTTTATATTCCCCATATAGATTACATTGTTAGCTTCTACGCGGTACCTGCGTAAAAGAGCCTTTACACGAGCAACCATTTCCTGAGGATCAAAAGGCTTCACAACATAGTCGTCTGTTCCGATATCAAACCCTTTTAGTTTATCATGCGATTCGCCTCTAGCTGTTACCATCAAAACCGGTATATCAAAATACTCCTTAATTTCCTTTGTTAGTTCCCATCCGTCTTTAAATGGCATCATGATATCAACGACTGCTAGATCAATTCGAAACTCTTCCATTTTCACCCATGCTTCTTCACCATCTGCTGCTTTTATAATTTTAAATCCTTGATTTTCCAAATATAATGATATCAGCTCTCGAATATGTTGATCATCATCTGCAACTAATATTTGAATCATACATGTCTCTCCCTATTCCTAAGTTTGTCCAGCTTTTACGCACAGTAAGCTCTCTGTTTATACCAAACAGAGAGCCGCATAAGATCATACAATGATTTTATACTCCAAATATGAACTGAATATGAACAAACTGATTAAATCTTATTAGCTGAAGTTGTTTGCTCGTTCTTTTTCTACAATTCCCTCCAAATACGATAAAAACGTTTGACGTAAATCTCTGCGCTTTAACGCCACTTCTACCATCGCTTTCATATAGCCTACCTTATCTCCAATATCAAAGCGCTGCCCTTCGAGTTCAAGAGCAAACAATCGCTCTTTTTCACATACCACGCGCAGTGCATCTGTTAATTGTAATTCATTTCCTACCCCTCTTTCAATCGTTTTTAGATAAGAAAAAATAGAAGGATTTAAAATGTAGCGGCCCATAACGGCAATAGTTGACGGAGCTTGTTCTATCGATGGTTTTTCAATCAAGTCATTCACTTCATGAAGGCCGCCGGATTTATTTTTCGGCTGAATGATGCCGTATTTTGATACTTCTTCAATATCCACTTTTTTAACTCCAATAACTGATTGACTAGTCGTTTCATACGCTTGAATCATCTGTTTGAGCGCAGGCTCTTCAGAAGTCATAATATCGTCTCCAAGAAGAACAGCAAACGGCTCACCTCCAATGAACTGTTCGGCACAAAGAATAGCATGCCCAAGCCCTAACGGCTCTCTTTGACGAATATAGTGAATGCTTGCCATTGATGAAATCCTTTGTACTTCTTTTAACATGTCAAACTTATGCTTTTCTTCAAGCATTTGCTCTAATTCAATTGATTTATCGAAATGGTCTTCAATTGATTTTTTGTTTCGGCCTGTAATAAAAATAATACTTTCAATGCCTGATTTCACAGCTTCTTCTACAATATATTGTACAGCAGGCTTATCGACAATTGGCAGCATTTCTTTCGGCTGCGCTTTTGTCGCCGGCAAAAATCGAGTTCCTAAACCGCCTACTGGAATAACTGCTTTTTTTATCGTCATATATGAATCCCTCTTTCTTTTTTAGTAGTAAATACAAATAATTTAGTGCCAATAAAATTGATACCGACACTTACGATTGTGATCAAAAGTTTACTGATTAGCAGCGGTATACCCCATTTATTATATAGAACAGTCAACAGAAAAGATGTTAGGGATAAAGTGATTAAATTCACGACCACGAATGAGATCACTTCACGTTTACTGCTTTTTTCTTTTTTCTTAAACGTCCACTTACGATTCATGACATAACTGTTTAAAATCCCCGCGCTATATGAAAGCCACTGCGCTAATATATAGTTCACACCGATTGTTGTTAAAAGTGCGTATACTACAAAATCAATCAGTGTATTTACAACTCCTACTAACGCAAATTTAATAAAGGATGGCCATTTGTTAGTCACGAAGTGATACTTCCTTGCGTGTTTCAAGCTGATACTTTTCACGGATGATATAGAGTGGACGATTTTTTGTTTCATCGTAGATGCGGCCAATATATTCTCCAATCATACCGAGAATAATTAAAATGATGCCGCTAAAGAATAGCTGAATGACAATTAACGACGACCACCCGGTGATGGTACTGTCTGTAAATAACTTCAAATACAGCACCACTAAAAGATAAATAAAACCGATACCAGATAGCGTTACACCAGCATAGCTAGCTAGCTTCAGCGGTTTATAGGAGAAAGACGTAATGCCATCCATTGAAAGCTTCAGCATCTTTTTCAAAGGATATTTCGACTCCCCCGCCAAGCGCTCGTCTCGCTCATATTCTACTGCTATTTGCTTAAAGCCCACCCAGCTTACTAATCCGCGAACAAAGCGATTTTTTTCTTGAATGCTATTCATTTGATTGCATACTTTACGATCTAGCAAGCGGAAATCCCCTGTATCGAGAGGAATATCAATATCAGTCATTGCACGTAAAAAGCGATAAAACATAGCCGCTGTTTGCTTTTTAAAATATGTTTCTCCTTTTCGCTTTGTACGCTTAGCGTATACAACGTCAAACCCTTGCTTCCATTTTTCAATCATCTCTAAAATCAATTCGGGCGGGTCTTGCAAATCAGCATCAATTACAACAACCGCCTCTCCTCTTGCATGATCCATACCAGCTGTAATAGCAATTTGATGACCAAAGTTACGGGCAAAATCTAATAAAACAACGTCCGGATCTTGCCCGCTGTATGCTTTAATGATTTCTGCCGTTCGGTCTCTACTGCCATCGTTCACGAAAAGAAGCTCGTAAGCTTCTTTCGTTGAACGCATCACTTCTGTGAGACGGCGGTAGGTTTCATGAATCACTTCTTCTTCGTTGTAGACAGGAACAACAATAGAATATTTAATAACTGAACTCATGTTCATGTCCTCCTTATTTAAGCGTTATTTCGTATAATGTTCCATTTCCAGATGGTCCTTGCTGAGAACTTAATGAAGTAGACTGCCATTTGGAAGAAGGAATCTCTTTACTGTTTTCTTTAATCCACGTGATAACGTCAGATTGGCCTCCCTTGCCCATTCCAGACAAGTAGAAATATTTCACTTCACCTTTTTTAATCATGGCTTTTAATTTACTCACCGTTAGAATTGGATCTGAACCGCTAAATCCTCCCATTGCCATGACTGGTTTGCCCGTTTCGATAATGTAAGGCGCAGCTGAAGTTGAATCCGTTGTGGCAAACAAATATTTTTCACCTGTATTATTTTTTGTTAAATAGTTTAGTAGCTTTTTGTTTACTTCTGCGTTCATCCCTCCACTCTTTCGTTTTGAAGAAGATGCTTTGCTTAAAGTGCTATTTGGCATTTGCATTTGACCACTGTTTGAAGAACCGCTTGGCGGCTGCATTTGACCATTATTGGACGAACCGCCCGGCATTTGCAGCTGACCGCCGTTCGATGAACCGCTTGGCAGCTGCATTTGATTGTTTGATGATGAATTGCCGCTAGAGCTTCCTGGAGGCTGCATACCATTAAAGCCAGATTGTTTGCTATTTGTAGCTGTGCTTGGAGGTCCTCCCATACCGCTTGAAGAATCAGGACCTGCTGCTGGAAGCATGCTATTTCCACCATAAATAATTGGGGTCATCGCCCAATACGCCGGCATTGCGAGCAAGACAACCAACGCTGCGGCTCCTAGGTAATTCGTCAAAGAATTTTTACGTTCTTTACGAACAGCTAAAACAAGAGCTAAAATGACGCCTAGTGCTCCTACACCTGCAATTGGCGCTACGCCGATTGAGCTGACATAAGGAGACATAATATATACTTGAAGTGCTGCTGTTGTTAAAATACCACCTGGCAGCAGCCATGATTTCCAGCCATTACGCTGTTTGTACATGCTCCATAAAGCTACCGCTCCCGCTCCTGCAAATGCGGCGATTGGAGGTGCCAGCATAATTAAATAATACTGATGAAAAAATCCTGCGATACTAAAAAAGACAGCTACTGGTAGCAGCCACGCTAACCAAAATAAACTTTCTTTTTGTTTTGTCGTGTAAGGCCCTTTAAATTTCACTCCGGCAAATAGACCCACGATTGAAAAGATTACAAATGGTAATAACCAGCTGATTTGATCTGATAACCCTTTTTGGAACAATCGGAATGGACCAGGATTCCCCGTGTTGAACATTCCGTTTTGATTCCCTCCGCCTGGAGCCTGCATCTTTTGAGAAGAACTGCTCTTTCTTTGATTTGAGCTTTGTGAAGAATCGGAACTTGAATTACTAGTTTGTTTCGTTTCACTGCTTGCTGTTTGCTGTTGAGTTTGAGCAGGCTGTTTATGACTGCTTCCCGTTACGCTTGTATTTCCCGTTAAACGATTAATACCGTTATACCCGAAAGCAAGCTCTAGAACTGAATTTGTTTGACTGCTTCCCATGTAAGGCCGCTTATCAGCAGAAGTTGAATCCACTACAACTGCCCATGAGACAGAAACGGCGAGCATCAGTGCAGTCGCTGTTGTTAAAAAAGCAATTTTCTTTTTCCATGTAATTTTGGTTGCCACTACATAGAAAACATAAAATGCTGGTAAAACCATGTATGCCTGAAGCATTTTCATATTAAAGGCAACACCAATCATCGCAAAAGCTGCTAACACCCAGCCAAATTTAGCCGTACGCACAGCACGAAACAACATCCATGTTGCTACTAATAATGTAAACACAAGCATACTATCAATATTATTTGTTCGGCTTACCGCCGGTACAATTGGCGTCAGAGCCATGGCAAGAGCAGCAAACCTGCCAGCCCATACGCCAAACGTACGTTTTACGAGTACGTATAGTAAAAGAACTGAACCGATGCCAGCTAATGCTTGTGGTAAAATGACGCTCCATCCGTGAAACCCAAATATTTTGGCACTAATTGTCTGAATCCAAAACACAACCGGCGGCTTATCAATGGTTACATAACCTCCGGGATCAAAAGATGCGTAAAAGAAATTATGAAAACTTTGAAGCATACTTTTGACAGCTGCCGTGTAATAAGCGTTGGCGTATTCATCTGTCCAAATTTTAAATAAGTTCAAAAACGCTGCAATTAAAACAATTGGAACTAAAAATAAGTCTATTCTTTTTTTGTTTGAAGTCCGTTCTTCTTTCACTTCACTGTTCATGTGTTTCATTTCACTCCTTCGTAATTTCTGACTTTAGTCTAACAAGCATATGTGAACTGATTATGAACAGTAAAAATAATTTTTTATTTTTTAAAAAGCTATTTGACCTCTTACGCTCAGCAATGAAATATTTTACAATTAAAGAATCAAGTACATGAAATGAAAAGTGTCTTTCTTGGACGCTGCAGCTTCTATGAAACATTATTATCAACAATTCATTCACTTCTTGCTGAGAAAGGAGACAACTTTATGATTCAAGTAAAAGATATATACGGAAATTTACCCACACTAGAAACAGAAAGACTCCGATTGCGGAAAGTTACCAAAAAAGATGTGCGTGACATGTTTGAATATGCCTCAAATGAAAAGGTAAGCAGATATGTAAATTGGGAAAAGCACCGAAAACTTAAAGATACAAAAGAGTTTGTTTCCTTCGTTTTAAAGCAGTACAGCAACCAATCCATTTCTCCTTGGGCTATGGAAATCAAAGCCTTGAAAAAATGTATTGGCACCATTGACTTTGTCACTTGGAACCCTACTCATCGCATTGCGGAAATTGGCTATGCGATTTCTGAAGCATATTGGAATAAGGGATTTGTTACGGAAGCAGCTGAAAAAGTAATTGCTTTTGGATTTGAAGAAATGGATCTAGTGCGCATTCAGGCGAGGTGCTTTGTTGAAAATGCCGCTTCTGAGAAAGTGATGAAAAAAATCGGTATGTCTTATGAAGGAACAATTCGAAAAGCCATGTTTATTAAGGGAGCTCATCAAGACTTAAAGTTATATTCAATCTTGCAAGAAGAATATACGCGCAACGCGTAGAAAATGTATAAAATACTTTCCATAACATAGGCTAACTTCAACACTAACTCTTTCTTTTGAGGTGAACAATGTTGGAGCAAGCAATTCAGCATTTAGACTTATCTGCACATGGTTTGTGGTTTCCGATTACCGTTAGTTTATGTTTATTTATTCTTGCCCTTGTTTTATTTAAACGACAGCTAACTTGGCGAGATTTTTATATCACGTTTAGCGTAGTTGGATTTGTCGGATGGCTTTGTGATGTTATCATTACGCGTGTTTTTAACATGCTTGATTTGGGAGATCCAAAAGTTACAGGACTTGGAGATATTCTAAGCTATACGTTTACTCCACCTTCCCTTTCCATTTTATTTTTAGCTTACTTAACAGCTAAAAATAAATGGGTTTTATCCCTTCTCTTTTGCGCTGGTTCACTACTTATAGAATACGGAATGATTAAAAGTGGCTATATGCATTTAAACAGCTGGTTTTTTATCTATTCAATAGTGGTATACTTCCTCGTTTATGCTTTTGTGCTACCATGGCATATCGCATTTATTAAGTAAAAAAGCGGATGTTGATTAACATCCGCTTTTTTACTATGCAATTACGTTCTGCCTGCTGAAATGCATATTTATGGCCGGTTATTTTATGCGTTGTGGTGACAAATGCGTGCGGCTATGTTCTTCAGGACGTGTAAACCCAATCTTTAAAAGAGCCGCTTCTAAATTTGCTTCTGTTTTAATTTGATTAAAATCAATTCCTAGTTTGACTACCGTTTGGGCAATTTCCGGTCGTATCCCCGTTATAATAGCTTCTACTCCCACCAATTTGAGAGAGCGATGAATTTTAAAAAGATTGTCTGCTACCATTGTATCAATAATCACGACACCTGAAATATCCAAAATAAGATAAGATAATTGAAGGCTTGTCCCTTTTTTCAAGCAGGTTTCCATAATAACTTGCGAGCGGTGGGTATCAATTTCTCCAATAATCGGCATAATAGCGATTCCTTTTGTAACAGGTACGAGCGGAACTGAAAGTTCTTCTAGTGACGTATAAGCTAAATTCATCATATATCGATTATGCTCGTCATAAATTTGACCAAAAACACATGTTACCGTATCTAAAAGCGGATCAATTCGTTCACTGACATGCAGCATGGTAATTGCAGCAAACTGATGCTCCTCTAGTTCTCCTGTAAATACATCCCAAATAACGCTGCGATAGATTGGAAGGATACCCAGTGCTTTTTCTAAAGGAATATTTTTTTCCACTGCATATTTACCCGTATCAAGTGCCCATTCTTTAACAAGTTTAAGTACAGCCTCCTGTTCTTCAAACAAAGACCTTCCAAAGTATTCCATAATCGACACTCGCCACTTCAGAATTTTCTTTTCTTTCAATTCCTCTAGACTTAGCGTATGTGTAGCATCTAAACGTTCGGCTAATTTTTCAGACAAGCTATATTTATGTTCAAGAATCTTTTTTCCTATATACACGAGCTCCTCTTTCATAAAATACGTTCAGCTCCTCTTTTCTGCTATTTTTACTGCGTATATAACTTTGACTAAGCCTACTTACCCGTCCGACATTGACTAGCCTTCCTAAGAATAACAAAAAAGCGGTTATTTTATGAATTTTCTTTCTTTTTATTATAGTACCCGAGTAAGAGCCGCACAACTTAAAATTTGCTGCAGACAAAACTTATGCTTTCGTATAAAAAAAAAACAATCTTGTTCCAATTAGAACAAGATTGTTTTTTTATTCACTTTCTTTTATCTCACCTTATACTTGGAATAGCCAGACAACAATCGGTCCAAAAACCGATCCTAGTACAGCACTTAACGTCATTGATACTGAACTCATCGATACCGTTAGTTCACCGTATTCAAATGCTTTAGAAGTTCCTAGCGCATGGGAAGCGCTGCCCAGTGCAATTCCTTTTCCTAAAGAACTCTTGATCCGAATCCATTTTAAAAGTATCGGTCCAAGAATTACTCCCGAAAAACCTGCGATCATAACAAATACCACGGTCATCGATGGAACACCCCCTAGTCCTGTGGCAATTTGAATAGCTACCGGAGTAGTAATAGATTTAGGAATAATGGATAAAATCAGGCTTCGATCAACGCCAAATACTTCAGCAAACACAAGTCCGCTGATCATGCCTGCGAATAACCCTACAAATACCCCTCCAATAATAGGAACGCTGTATTTTACTAGCATCTCACGTTGTTTATAGAGCGGATACGCTAATGCAACAACCGCTGGTCCTAGAAGTGAATTAATCCATTTGCCTCCAATCATATACTCATCATAGGAAACATGAAAAGCAAGCAAAAGAAGAATAACGAATATGGTTGTAGTTAAAACAGGAATAAGAATCGGATAAGAGAATCGTACGTATACTTTTGCCATGACTAGATACAAAGCAACTGTAGCTAAGATTATAAAGACCGCGATAAAGAATTCTTGCACTGTTGTTTCTCCTTTCGTTTGTTCGCTTTCTTTTCTAAAAGTTGGCTGGCAGCCCCCGCGGCAGCCATCGTAATGATTGTACTAAGCACAATAATTAAAAACAAAATCGCTCCGCTGCTTGAAAGAAGCGAAGGATAATTCATCACTCCTGCCATAGCTGGTATGAATAATAAAGGTAAAAAAGATAACAAGAAGCTTGCTCCGTCTTCGATCACTTTGATGGGAACAATTTTGCACGTTAAGCAAATGAGCATTAAAATTAAGCCTATAATACTGCCTGGGATAGGCAGGTGAAGTATGTGGTGAACAGCTTCGCCAATCATAGAAAAAGCATAAAGAATCGCGATTTGTAAAATGATTCGTATCACTTTCATTATAGGTCACTGTCCTATAGATAAAGAACAGTTGTCCTCCTCTCTTTACTTTGTCATGTTGTCTAACATTTAACTATATAAACATCCTTTACTTTACTTACTTTTACTTGTACTATACAACTATATATACATTTGTATTATACAAGTATATATTTCTTTGTCAATGAATGATTTTGTAAGGAGAGATTATAATGCAAGAAAAAAATTCAATTGAATTGATTGAATATGAACTTACTACCTTTATTAGACGAGCCGTCTATCTTGATAATTCTGAAAATAAAATAGGAAATCTAGAAAGATCAGCTTATTTATTATTGCGGCAATTAGATGAATTTGGACCAGCTCGTGTAAAAGAGCTAGCAGAAGCATTTAAACTCGACATTTCAACTCTGTCTAGACAAGCTGCTGCTTTAGAAAACAAAAAGCTTATTTCCCGCTCTTCTGATCCTTCGGATGGACGCGTCAGCCTATTTGACATCACACCACGTGGAAAACGCATGCTGCAAACTGATAAACAAATGCGCCTTGAACGCTATCATAGTATGTTAAAAAAATGGTCAAGTGAAGAAAAGGAGCTGTTTGGCAAACTACTAATGCGGATGAATGACGCATTTATCGATTAAATAGAAATTTATAAAAATTAGGCTGCTGCTGCAAGGTGTTTGTCCCTGTCTCTTTTCTCTTTCTTGCATTTAATGTAAAGAGACTATTGAAAAGGATGTATGATTATGTCTGCTCCGAACAAACGGAAAGCCACGCCCTGCCTCTTCCCCGGCTATAAATGGTGTGGTCCCGGCTGCAGTGGGCCCGGCTGTCCTGTAAATGATGTAGACTGCTGCTGTAAATACCATGATTTATGCTATGAAGATTACGGATCATGCCGCTCATGTGATGAGCAATTCCTTGACTGTCTTTGCTCCAAAGCAAATCCGTACAGTTTAAAAGGAAGACAGGCATACGCTATGTATACCTATATGCGGCTGAAGTTAGCTTTAAAACAATATGACTAAACAGAAAAGAGGTGAATTAAAAAATTCATCTCTTTTTTATGCCATTTTATCCGTATGAATCCAAAAGCGTTGAACAACAGCTCCGTTCTCTTCTATATAATCCTCGTCTTGTATACCACCGTTTGCCAGAATAGTTCGACGAGAAGCCGTGTTCCAATCATCACACACAACTAATGCACGTTGAACTCCCAGCTTTTTAATTTCTTGAAGAGATAACTTCAGTAGCAGCTTCGCATATCCTTTTTGTCTTTCGCTTGGTCGAATACCATACCCTATATGTCCTCCGCTGTTTCGCAGTATTTCACTTAGCTCATGGCGGATATTAACTACGCCTATTACTTTTTCGTGATGCATTAGCCAGTAGGTGGAATCGGGTACATATCCTTTTTTTAATCCGATCCCTTTTTCTGCATCTAACAACTCTTGAACCATTTTTTCAAAGTAAGCAGGATCTTTAGCAATTACCCATGGAATCATTTTTTCTCCGCTTGCTTTCCATTCATGATAAAAGCTCATATAAGCCTTTTTATAAGCTGCATCCGGTTTCATTAAAACAGCGGTTTCCACGTACCTTCCCCCTTTTTGTTTATTATGTTTATACTACCGATTTTTCCCAACAAATGAAAGGGAATAATTTACGTGATGCGATCGTTGTATGAGCTTAGTTATAAGGTATGTAACAAAAAGCACTCAATGAATGTTCATTGAGTGCTTTTTGTTCTACTGCCGGTTGTTTAAATAAACTCCTTAAAGAACCTAGTTACTTTTGCAAGGGTATACAGTAAGGTACGCTTCATAACAGGCTCTTCTTTCTTTTGGATTTCAGGAGGTTTCACCCAGCGCTTGTCATTGGCAACAAGAATACTTTTATCCATTTTGTTTTCCATTGCCGTCGTCAACTCTTTTGCGAATTTTTGACTATCGATAATGACCATTGATTCGTTATTCAAAAATGTAGAACGGGAATCTAAATTAAAAGAGCCTACGGCGCTAAGTCTTTGATCATAAATCACAGACTTTGCATGGATCGAATAAGGTCCTTGGTATTCGTAAAGCTTTACACCTGTCTTCATAATCGTATCACGCATACTGATATACCCGGAAAAAGCCAACACATTGGGCGTAGATGTAACTGAATTTGTGAGTAGCGTCCATTGAACGTCTGGCTTCTTTTTCATGACTGTATACTTTCTCATCGCATTGGTAGGCACCACATAAGGACTTTGAATAAGAACAGAGCGGTTAGCTCCTTCTGCCAGGTTAATAAACGTTTTCCACATAAAAGGTCGTTTATTAAAGCGTTCAATTGGATTATGAATAAAAGAAACACGCTTTGTAGGAACGGTGGAATCATTCCAATTAATCTTAGGCGTCGCAAACGTTTCTCCTACTTGCTTAGCTTTATCATATTGCTGCAGCAGCAAAGCTTTCATCCTCTTTCCCTGATCGACCTGGTACTGTGTGAGATGATGAAAAGCTTTTTTAGTGTAAGGATGAGCCCATAATTCATTTATATAATTTTGCATTTGAGTGATGACGCTATCTTGTTTATGTTTGCTGTTTGTAATAAAGACATCACGATCATAGACGAAGTCTGGAGGAGGCTTTTTAGCCAAATATTTGTCCCCTATATTCCGTCCCCCTATTATGCCTAGCTGTCCGTCTACAACCATTATTTTGTCATGCATACGATTTTGCCACGCCCAAGGTTTAAACAATTGAAACGGCTCGTAATAGTTCACTTCAATATTAGGATGTGAAGCTAATGCATAGAGCACGCCTCTTCGGTTTCCCCGTAAGCCGTTAGCTATCCCATCTAAAAGAACGCGAGTATGGACGCCTCGATCAGCTGCTTTAAAAAGAGCGGCCATAATTAAATCCGTTGACTCTCCTTTTCCTATTGAGTAATAAGCAATATCAATCGATTTCTCAGCTTCTTGAATCATTTGAATACGAACTCTTCCCGCCTCATAACCATCTTCAAGAAGTCTCACTCGGTCCGTAGACTCACTGTGACCAAAAAAGCTAGCCGGTTTAATTGAGGTCGTTTCCTCTCCTGTTTTTAAAGGTATATAAAAGAGAACCACCGCCGTTATAACCACATACAGAATATATAAAGATAAAATAATAAGTAATCCTTTGAATGCTATTTTTATCATCGCAACTCCAGCTTTTTGTCTTTTTCTGTTATCGTTCACAAATAATGATCATTACATGCAAAAAACTGCTTCTTTGATTGCTTTATGCTTTGTTCTTTTGACACATTTATTTTTTCTGATTCACTATTTGTATAGTATGCTAGTACATATCATAGAAAAAAGGATGATGGTGATGGAGGAATATTCTTTTCGTTTTCATATTACAGACTCTTACCCTTTGCAAAATGAAAACGATAAAATAGAAGCTGTTGTACGCACCAAAATCAAGCATGCGGAGCAAGGATGCTTGTATGAGGGTTATCTTCGTGTTCATATCACTAAAATCGGGGTGTTTCCTGTAGCAAAAGATATTGCTGAAGCGATTGGCGTTCGTTCGCTTCGTCAGCAATTAGCGGCCGAGTTAAAAAGATACGTGCGGCCGCACCGCAATTTTTTATAACTTTATCCAAACATTTGTCCAAGTGGACTTTCATCTGCAATAATATCTTGAATAGCATAGATAGAAATTGGAAAGTAAGGAATTCCATATACATAAGGAGCCAGATCATACAGCTGATAAAATAGTACAAGCGATTTATCGGCGATATAAAAATCTTGATCTGGTTTAATTCCTTTATATTCTCCAAGAACCATAATATCACGCTCTTTTATTTGCTCTCCTACTATTTTAGAAAGAACACTCACGTAATCACTGTCTTTTTTAAATAAATCTTTTAGTTGATACGTTTTTGCAGTCAGCACATTAAACGTTAACGGAACGACCACGGTCAATCCGTGCGCTCCCCCGGAATAAGCAAAATTGACAAGCGTTAAGCTGAGCACATTTCGCTCGTTTGTTTTCAACTCATAATAACCCGTTTCTTCTGTATCCGGATTTTCTCCATATCCCTGCTGACGTATTAATTCATTCGTACGCTGCAAGATTTTACTGTTAATGCTGTGCTGAACAGCTTGATTAGTCAAATGAACAGCTGGATAGTAAACGTTTAATTTTTTCTTCACCATTTGTTGAGAATATATGGTTGCAGGTAACGTAACCATGGTTTCCTCCTCTTTTTATACAGATTGTTACATTCTATTCTTTTAGCTTTCATTCCATTACTGAAGCAAAAAAAACCCGTGCGTATATGCACGGGGTTTTTTGCTTTTTATTATTTTACGCTGTTAATTGTTTTAGCAGCGTCTACCGTATTTTTTAATAGCATTGTGATGGTCATCGGACCAACGCCGCCTGGTACTGGTGTGATATAGCCTGCTACTTCTAAAGCCGCTTCGTAATCAACGTCACCAACGAGCTTGCCATTTTCCATTGTGTTGCCTACATCAATTACAATGGCACCCGGCTTAATATCATCTGCTTTGATAAGTCTAGGTTGTCCTACAGCTGACACAAGAATATCAGCTTGTTTTGTTAAAGCAGATAAATCTTTTGTGCGAGAGTGAGCAATTGTTACCGTTGCACTTTCTTGAAGTAACAGCATGGATACTGGTTTACCAACAATATTGCTTCGTCCAATTACTACCGCATGTTTACCTGAAATTTCTTCACCTGAACGTTTAATTAACTCAACGATACCGTGTGGTGTACATGGTAAATAGCACTCATCGCCAATGACCATATTCCCTACGCTTACTGGATGGAAGCCATCTACATCTTTTTTAGGAGATACAGCATTTAATACTGCCTTTTCATCAATATGTTTTGGTAATGGAAGTTGAATAAGAATACCATGAACAGATGGATTTCCATTCAAGTGATGGATTTCGTTTAAAAGTTCTTCTTCAGTAATCGTTACGTCACGTTTGATAATTTCAGATGCAACACCGATTTCTTCACAAGCCTTTGCTTTTGCTTTTACATATGATTGCGAAGCAGGATTTTCTCCTACTAAAATCACGGTTAAACCAGGAACGATACCTTTTGTTTTTAATTGAGCTACCTCTTCTTTTAATGCGGCGCGCAGTTCTTGCGCTACTTCTTTTCCTTTAATTACTTTCGCTGTCATGATGTTTTTTGCTCCTTTCAACTGTAGCCATTTAATAAATGTACGAATTATAGTTATTAATCTAACACAAAAGTTCGGTTTTGTTCAATGTTTTTATTATTTTTATTTTAAATAGGTGAAAATAAATAACAAATAACGTATATTCCGTTCTTATCGTACTATAATATTTTGTATTCACCAAAGCTGTTTTTATTCAAATGTTGCCGTTCCAAATTAAAAACCGCACCTTCGGCACGGTTTTCGACGATTTATTTTTCTGTTGATATGCTTTTCTTTGTAGTCAACGGCAGCACGTCTTCCTCTGTTTTTAGATCCTTTACATGCATTTCCTTGAGAGGCACACTTATTTTCTTATTTTTCGGAGGTTCTTCAAAATTCTCCACCCAATCACATAGCAGTTCAAATCCTTGATACACATAAGGCAGGAGAGGCTGAAGCTTTCGATCTGGGTCAATTTGATGATTCCAGACTAAGCTATCAATGTGGTTTCCATTTTCAATTACATAGTGACGATGAAGGTTCTGCTTACCAGAATCTTTTACCAGTTGTTCATAAGGATAAGCATGAATATCCGGAAAAATAAGAGCATCTAACGACCCTGTAATGCTTATCAATGGAACGGAAATATCACCTGTATTTTCAATTTCACGAACTTTTTGCTTAACATCTTGCGGTCTTTCTTGATAATCATACTTTTCAAAAATAGAATCTAACGAACGATCTCTAACTCCGTTTTCAAAAAGCGTCAAGTATTTTTGCCATGGAATGCTTCCAGGTGCTTGACCGTCAAACTCATCTCTATATATATTAAGCGTTAAAAACCAATAATACTGGTCATGATATGGCCATAGAAACTCCGATCCTTTTGGCAAACCTGCCTGATACAACCGGTTCAAAGCTTCTTTTTGCGATTCACCTACCGTGTACAGTGCTTCTTCGGCATGATTTACAACAGGTGTTAAGGAAGTAATTAAGTTATCGTAATCAGCTCGCCACATAACCCCTTCCCATTCAACCCCTCCATTAAAAAGCTGAGGTTCTCCATTTTTTCCGTCGTTTTCTAAAGCATAGCGAACAACATAACCCCCGTTAGAAATACCTAACGCATACGTTTTTATATCGAAATATTCTGTCACTTCTTTTTGAAGTTTGTGACGATAATTTTCAAACAAAAATCTCTGAGCAATTTTTGTCACTTCTCGGTATTGAATATGCCACTTTCTAATGGAGTCTTCTTCTTTGACTAGAGCGTTCTTTGCTTTAGCAAATGGATCATCTCTCATTTCTTCTCCCTGTGTCCCTTTATCAGAAGCAGCAAACGCAAACCCTTTTGCCAACACATAGTCGCTGAACAGTAAATCCGTTGATTTCTCATCTCTGGTAGCTGGAACTCCCGACATAACTAACTTTCCATTCCAGTCATCAGGAATTCGAATGAGAAATTTACCACCATCAACTTCACCTTCTACTTGAACTCCTGTTATTTCTTCAGGCTGATACATGTAATACCATCCATTTTTATCTTCTTTTGTTCCCCAATAGATAGGAGCCAGCCCAATGTTCCCATAGGCAGTCGCTGCTTGAAATTGAAGAGGGTTTTTAGTCGTTAACCAGTTTCCATACTTACCGTCAAACGTTGTGATATTCAAGTGATAACCTCCATTCATAGTTGCTTTTGAAGACAATCTTCGGGGACTGTACACGCATAATTTTAGCTAAATATTACCATCCATTTCTCAAAAAGTACATTAAAACGCCTTTCTTGCAGAAAGAAAGTAGACATTTATCACATCTGAGCCCATAGTGCCGTATAATATTGAAATTTATTCAAAAAAAGGAGTGTCAATGACTATGAGTTCGTTTAATTCTTCAAAACTCTCTACGACTCTCATTCCCCCTGCTACTTCCTCCTATCCGGTTTCCGGAAGAAAATATACTCTTACTCATTCGGATACAACCGGTCAGCTTTTTTTAAGCATCGGATGCTCATATAACAACAAGGCGATAGATAAAAATATGCGTGATGAAGTACTAGCTGCTCTTCACGTAACAGACCGACAAGCAGTTATTCAAGGCGAAGTTTTTGTTAGCGGAGGGGAGTTCAGCCGCGAGCAAGCACAGCTTCGTTATCATATTTTCCGCCGGGAGCTTCCGCTTGCTTTAGAAGCAATATTTTACGGAGACCAAGCGTTTTTTCAACGTTATCCAGACTTGCTAAATACACCGATTTACATTTATTTTGTATCGACTTATCAAGAATTTAGAGGGTGGTCCTATTATCAAACTCCTAAATTTTATTTAAAACAAACATGCAGCAGCTAGCACTCTAGTGCATAAACTAATGGGAAATGAATGAGGAAGGTGTGAATGTCTCATGTACAGTCAATGGGTTTACCCCTATATGCCCCGCTACTACCATCCAGTAGTTCCTACTACGAATGAAAATTATTTAGAACCTTATAGATACAATGAAGACTTATTTTCTTATATCCTGCATGAGGAAGAGGAAGTTAGATCTACACGCGATGTAGACAGAGTGATGAAAATTTTAAAACGCCAGTATCAGTCCATCTACAGAGATGCTCAACGAGGCGGGATGGATAGCAAACTAACAGAATACTTATTTCGTTCCATTGTAAGGTTTGTTGATGATAACTATAACAATTACAGCGGATCTATTAATGAACGCGTCGAAAAAGCCGTGCGACAGCTGAAAAAACGTGATCCCTGGATATTTGAACTTTTTAACTTATACAGCGTTTCCCCCGCTTCACAAGTTCGAATTACTAACACGATTTTAACCGTTTCATTTGAAAATTTACGTAGAGGAAATGACGTACCAAATCCTAGATAAACAAAAAACCGCCACAGTTGTGACGGTTTTTTGTTATGGTAATACAGTTGCTCCCATTAGATGGCTATCAACTTGTTTAGCTACTTCACGACCTTCATGAATAGCCCATACGATTAAACTTTGTCCACGACGAGCATCACCAGCAGCAAAAACACCTTCAACATTTGTTTTGTAATTTCCATACGCTGCATCTACGCGACGATTTTTCGTTTCAACACCAAACGCTGATAGAACCGGGTGCTCTGGACCTTCAAACCCAATTGCAATAAAGACAAGCTGAGCTGGCCATACTTTTTCTGTTCCTGGAATTTCAGTAAAGATGTACTGTCCATTTTCACCTTTTACTTTTTCCATTTGCACCGTATGAAGTTCTTTCAGATTGCCTTGCTCATCTGCCACAATTTTTTTCGTTTGAATTGAATATTCACGTGGATCGTCCCCAAATTTCGCCTGTGCTTCTTCATAAGCATATTCAAGATTAAATACATGTGGATATTCAGGCCACATATTATCTGCCGTACGCTCAGCAGGAAGCTGAGGATGTTTACCAAACTGAACAACGCTGCGGCATTTTTGACGAAGAGCAGTAGCTACACAGTCAGCTCCTGTGTCTCCCCCTCCAATAACAATAACGTCTTTTCCTTCAGCATCAATAAATTGACCATCTTTGAAGTTAGAGTCTAAAAGGCTTTTTGTTGAAGTTGTTAAGTAGTCCATTGCAAAGTGAACTCCTTTTGCTTCACGACCTTCTAATACTAGATCTCTTTGCTTCTGAGCTCCTGTACACAAAATCACAGCATCATATTGTTCTTTTAACTCTTCAGCAGTAATGTCTTTTCCAACTTCCGTATTCGTTACAAAATCAATACCTTCTTGTGTCAATAAGCGAACACGTCTTTCCACTACTTCTTTATCTAGCTTCATATTTGGGATTCCATATGTTAATAAACCGCCGGCACGATCTGCTCTTTCATATACCGTTACTGAATGACCCGCTTGGTTCAGCTGATCTGCGCTCGCTAAGCCTGCTGGCCCAGAGCCGATAACAGCAATTTTTTTGCCTGTTCTTTTCTCCGGAATACGCGGAGTAATCCACCCATTCTCAAAGCCTTTATCAATAATAGCGCGTTCGATATTCTTTATCGAAACCGCTGGATCTGAAATAGCAAGCGTACAGGAACCTTCACACGGAGCAGGACAAACTCGTCCTGTAAACTCCGGGAAGTTGTTCGTTTTCATTAAACGCTCTAAGGCTTCTTTCCAGCGTCCTTTATAAACTAAATCATTCCACTCTGGAATTAAGTTATAGATTGGACATCCAGAAGTAAAAGCATTAATATCCATTCCCATGTGGCAAAAAGGTGTGCCACAATCCATACATCGTGCTCCTTGACGGCTTAGCGCTTCATCAGATAAAGGAGCAGCATACTCTTTCCAATCACCTAAACGTTTTAACGGGTCACGTTCCTTCCCTTTTTCACGTTTGATTTCCATAAATCCTGTTGGTTTTCCCATCGTACTCTCCCCTTTCTTACTGAGCTACCGCTTCTTGTTGTTTTGCCGATGCTTTCTTTTCTTGTTTTGCATTTTCCTCAAACGCACTCATAGCTGCTTCTTCTTCCGTTAATCCAGCTGCTTTTTGCTCTTCAATGCGATTCATCATGCGTTTATAATCATTCGGAATCACTTTTACAAGTTTCGAAAGCGATTCTTCCCAATTTTCTAATACAAATGCTGCTTTATGACTGTCAGTATATTTTAGATGATTTGTAATCATCTCTTTTACTTCTTCTGCTTCTTCTCCTTTTAAGCTCTCAAACCCAATCATATCTTTATTACAAAGGTTTTTGAATGCTTCTTGATCATCAGCAAATACGTAAGCAATACCGCCAGACATTCCTGCACCAAAGTTTTTACCTACATCACCTAATACGACAACACGTCCGCCAGTCATATATTCACAGCCATGATCGCCAATTCCTTCAACCACTACGTTCACACCGCTGTTACGAACCGCAAAACGTTCTCCTGCTAGCCCGCTAACATAAGCTTCACCGCTTGTTGCACCGTAAAATGCCACGTTCCCGACGATAACATTTTCACCTGACACAGCTGTTGTTTCCTTAGGTGGCGCAACAATGATTTTACCTCCTGATAATCCTTTACCGATATAATCATTTGCATCTCCAGTTAGATACATAGACATTCCTTTTGGAACAAATGCACCAAAACTTTGTCCTGCAGAGCCAGTGAATCGAAGAGTAATCGTATCTTCTGGCAGACCTTTTTCACCGTAACGTTTTGTAACTTCACTTCCTACAATTGTTCCAGCTACACGATTAATATTAGAAATTGGCAGTTCTAACTCAACTTGATACTTATGCTCGATTGCTTGCTGTACCGCAGGCAAGATTTTTTGCATATCAAGAGATTCGTCAATTTTATGGTTTTGAGGTGTTTTAAAGGTACGTACACCTTCAGCTTGATATAAAAGAGTTGTTAAGTCTAAGTGCTGCGCCTTCCAGTGATTTTTTGCACGTTCGCTAACGCTTAATACGTCTGTACGCCCAACCATTTCATCCACTGTTTTAAATCCAAGTTCAGCCATAATTTCGCGCACTTCTTGTGCAACAAATTTCATATAGTTAACGATGTGATCCGCTTCTCCTAGGAACTTTTTACGAAGCTCTGGGTTTTGTGTTGCCACTCCAACTGGACATGTATCTAAGTGACATGCACGCATCATGATACAGCCTAAAACAATTAAAGGGGCCGTAGCAAAACCAAACTCTTCTGCTCCTAAAAGTGCTGCCATGACTACATCTTTACCCGTCATTAATTTCCCGTCTGTTTCAAGCACTACCTTTTCGCGAAGACCGTTTAACATAAGCGTTTGATGAGCTTCTGCTAAGCCAAGTTCCCACGGTAGTCCCGTATGTTTAATACTTGTTTTTGGAGATGCTCCCGTACCTCCGTCGTAACCGCTAATAACAATAACATCCGCTACTCCTTTTGCTACTCCGGCAGCAATCGTTCCTACTCCTGCTTTTGAAACGAGTTTGACGCTGATTCGTGCATCACGGTTTATATTTTTTAAGTCATGAATAAGCTGTGCTAAATCTTCAATCGAGTAAATATCGTGGTGTGGAGGAGGTGAAATTAAGCCTACTCCTGGCGTTGATCCACGCACATCTGCTACCCATGGATATACTTTGTTTCCTGGAAGCTGACCGCCTTCTCCGGGTTTTGCACCTTGTGCCATTTTAATTTGAAGCTCAGCCGCATTCACAAGGTAATGACTTTTCACTCCAAAACGGCCAGAAGCAATCTGTTTAATCGCACTGCGGCGATTATCTCCATTTTCATCCACAGTGTAGCGGCTAGGATGCTCGCCACCTTCTCCACTGTTACTGCGTGCGCCTAAACGGTTCATCGCAATCGCTAATGTTTCATGAGCTTCTTGACTTAAAGATCCAAACGACATAGCACCTGATTTAAAACGTCTTACAATCGAATCAACTGATTCCACTTCATCAATGGAGATAGATGAACGCGTCCCATTAAACGAGAATAGGTTGCGCAAGAAACCGATGCGTTCTTCATTAGCCGATTCAGAGAATTTTTTAAATAAGCTGTAATCTCCCTTACGGCAAGCCCACTGCAGAGTGTGAATTGTTTTTGGATTAAACGCATGATGCTCGCCCGTGTGTCTCCACTGGAAGTCGCTTCCTGACTCTAACGTTTGCTCAATTGTTTCAATATAAGCATTGTCATGACGCGTTTTCGCTTCTTTTGCAATAACATCTAAACCAATACCGCCAAGCTGCGAAGCAGTACCTGTAAAATATTGCTCGATAACCTCTGCACTGATTCCAACTGCTTCAAAAATTTGTGCGCCGCGATAACTTTGCACCGTTGAAATACCCATTTTAGACATTACTTTTACGACACCTTCAGTAACGGCTTTTACATATTTCTCAACAGCATAGTCATATGATACGTTCAGCGTACCTGCGTTAATTTCATTTTGGTATGTTGCAAAAGTAAGATATGGATTAATTGCGTCTGCGCCGTAACCAATAAGCGCTGCAAAATGGTGCACTTCACGCGCTTCTCCTGTTTCCACTACAATGCTCGCCTTTGTACGGTTTCCTTTTCGCACTAGGTGCTGATGCAGCCCGCTGACCGCTAATAAAGCTGGAATAGCTACAGATTGAGCTCCCGCTTCACGGTCTGTCAGAACAAGAATGCTAGCACCTGCGTTAATTGCCGCTTCAGCTTCAGCAAATATGCGATCAAGATCTGCTTTTAAATCATTTGTAAACACAGCAGATATAACAGCACTTTTGAAATCTGGATGAATGGCAGACTTCAGCTGATGAGTTTGATCGTTTGTTAAAACCGGCGTCTCAAGCTGAATTCGATGAATGTTTTCTTTGGTTGGATGCAGTAAATTCCCTTCTGCACCAAGCAATGTCATTGTCGATGTAACCAACTGTTCACGAATAGCATCAATCGGTGGATTCGTTACTTGAGCAAACAGCTGCTTAAAGTAATTGAACAGCGATTGAGGACGATCGGACAACACGGCTAATGGAGTATCATTACCCATTGAACCAAGCGGATCTTTTCCTTCTGTAATAACTGGAACTAAATATTTATGAATATCTTCATACGTGTAGCCAAATGACTTCTGGCGAATAACCAAATCATCAAAGTATTCAGATTTTTCCTCTTGCACTTCTGGCAACGTTACCAGCTGTTCATCTAACCACTCTTGATAAGGCTCAGCCTGTGCCATTTCAGATTTAATTTCTTCGTCTGAAATAATTCGGCCCTCCTCTAAATCGATTAGAAGCATTTTACCTGGGCTTAAACGATCTTTATATAACACATTTTCATCTTCAACATCAATGACGCCTACTTCTGATGAAAGTATGATGTAATCATCTTTTGTAACATAATAGCGAGCAGGGCGTAAACCGTTACGGTCTAAAATAGCACCGATTTGCTTTCCATCCGTAAACGAAATAGCAGTCGGACCATCCCATGGCTCCATTAATGCGCTATGATACTCATAGAAAGCACGTTTTTCTTTTGACATGTGCGGATTCTCAGACCAAGGCTCTGGAATAAGCATCATCGCTGCATGCGCTGGCTTGCGGCCGGCCAATACAAAGAACTCTAGCGCATTATCTAACATGGATGAGTCGCTTCCTTCAGCATCTAAAATTGGAAGGACCTTCGGCAAATCCTTACCAAATGCTTCCGAAACAAACTGCTGTTCACGCGCTCTCATCCAGTTTTGATTACCGCGAAGCGTATTGATTTCACCGTTGTGAATTAAATAACGGTTTGGATGTGCTCTTTCCCAGCTTGGGAACGTGTTTGTGCTAAAGCGAGAATGCACTAAAGCAAACGCTGAAGTAAAGTCTTCATCTTGTAGGTCAAGATAAAAAGCATCAACTTGCTCAGGCGTTAATAACCCTTTGTACACAATTGTTCTGCTTGAAAGGCTCGTGAAATAAAAACGGTTCTGACGCGCCTGCGCCCAATTTTCCGCTTGCTTGCGAATAACATACAGCTTGCGTTCAAACGCTAAGTCATCTTGAATACTGTCATTTGCCCCAATAAATACTTGTCGTACGTACGGACAGCTTTCTTTTGCAACTTTTCCGATTTTTCCGACATTTACAGGTACACTTCTCCAACCTAGTAACGTTTGTCCCTCTTCTTCAATTAATTTATTAATATAAGCTTCGATTTCTCGGCGCTCGTCTTCGTTATTTGAGAAAAAGATCATTCCAACTCCATAACGACCTTTTTCTGGCAAGTTCAATTCAACGCATGTCTTTTTAAAGAACGCGTGTGGAATTTGTACCATTAATCCAGCTCCATCTCCTGTTAGCGGATCGCTTCCCTGTCCGCCTCGATGGTCAAGCTGGCAAAGCATATTTAGTCCTTTTTTAACGATATCATGTGACGCTACGCCTTTCAATTGAGCGTATAGTCCGATTCCACATGCATCGTGCTCAAATTCAGGACGGTAGAGACCTTGAGCTTTTGGCATTTGATTGTATGTCATCTTCTTCTCCCCCGTTCGTTTTCTTTATCTTTTTAAGATCACCTGTTTACATTGTAAGTTTTCAAATCAATATAAACAATATATAATTTAGATAAAACTAATCTAATTTTGATATATATAGATGGAGGATGCTTATGGAACTGCGTCAATTACGCTATTTTATGGAAGTTGCAAAAAGAGAACACGTATCTGAGGCGGCAGAATATCTGCATGTAGCTCAATCAGCAATCAGCCGTCAAATCGCGAACCTGGAATCTGAGCTAGGTGTTAGTTTATTCAAACGCGAAGGAAGAAATGTCAAGTTAACAGCAATAGGAAAAGTCTTTCTTGAGCATACGGAGACGGCTATGAAAGCTATTGACTATGCGAAAGAACAAATTGATGAATACCTGGATCCCGAAAGAGGGACGATTAAAATCGGATTTCCAACAAGCCTTGCTAGTCACCTTCTTCCTACTATTATATCAGCCTTTAAAGAAGAACACCCAAATGTTGCTTTTCACCTTAGACAGGGTTCGTACAAATTTTTAATTGAATCGGTTAAAAAAAGAGATATTAATATCGCTTTTTTAGGCCCTGTACCTGTAGAGGACCAGAGTATAGAAGGGCATATTCTATTCACTGAAAATCTTTTAGCCCTTGTTCCTTCTCATCATCCGCTCGCTGAACGGGATAACATCCGGCTGCGGGATTTAAGAAATGAAAATTTCGTGCTGTTTCCCAAAGGATTCATTTTACATAAAATGGCCTTTGACGCTTGCAAACAAGCAGGATTCATGCCCAATATTTCATCTGAAGGAGAAGATTTAGATGCGATTAAAGGTCTTGTATCCGCAGGAATCGGCGTCACGCTTCTTCCCGAAAGCACAGTGTCTGAAACGACTCCTCGTTTTACGACTAAACTTCCTATTCATACGCCGCAGCTTCAGCGTACAGTCGGGATGATTATTCCTAGAAATCGTGATTTAGCACCTTCTGATAAAATTTTTTATAAGTTTGTTAAAACCTTTTTTGAACGGTTGGAGCAGTATAAATAAGAGAGGCCCCCTGCCTCTCTTATTCTTTTCTTTACACACTATTTCTCAGCTGGTCAATTCTATAAATAGATCTTCTTTTCCCTTAAAGCTAACAGGCATTGACGCTTACTGGACTCTTTCTTATACTGAAGTAACTGACTAAAAAGAAACAAGGTGACTGCTATGGATTTTAAAATTAATTTTTTATCATTTTACGTAATACAAGTAGAAGGAAAAGAAGAACAGGCCTCTAAACAATATAAGCATTTTCAAACGCTTGATACGGAAGAATATGAAGAAAATTCCATTAAAGATTTTTTAGACGGTGAATTTAAAAAAATTGTAAAACGCAAAGTAGAGCGACACCCTAAAGCAGAACAAGTGCCTACAAAGCTTGGGTATTTTATAGTTGAACCAGGACACGCACTAGACTCAAACCCTAATTATAATTTATTTCACCGCACCCGTTTTGCCACAACCAAAGAAGAATTTGAAGAAAACAGCGAACAGTTTATCAATGCATACCTTGATACTGCAGCCGTTCGAGGAGGAGCATTTTTAGTTGTATCTGCTGTTCCAAGAAAATATTTTGATCATGCTTTTGTGTTTATTTTAAAATGTGACTTTGAACCAAAAGTGGCTTCAATTTCAGATGAATCAACCCTTATTCGCCACGTAGAGATGGCGATTACTACTAAAAACATGAAATCCATTCAATACCCCTACATGCCTGAAGAAGGCATGGTGGAAGAAAGTGAACTCGTCATACACCAAGCGTCTCACGCCCGTTACTTTGAAGACTTTTTAAAATTCATTGACTACAACGAGCCGATGCCTGAGATTATGAAAACACAAGTGATGGATATGGTGCGTGAACACGTCAGCGAAACGTTTGAAGCAGAAAGCGTAGAACTTGAACAGTTTGAATCAGACATGGAACTGTGGGCAACAAGTGAAAAGCGTGAGCTTCAAGAACGTTTAGATACCCATCAAGTTATGGAAGCTGCTGCTCATATCGTCGAGCATACCCCTGATGCAGAGCTTAAAATGAAGCTTGGCGAAACAGAGATTAAAGGGCTGCTAGCTGATTTTGGTGAAAATATTCATTTAGCAAAAGTGAACGGACGCTACGTGGCATTAATTGAAGCGGAATCGATTCTGTTTGAAAAAGGCGCGTCTCCGATTGAGTTTCATAAGCCAGGTGATTTGCACGGGATTATTGAGAAAATTAGCAGTAAGAAATGGGAAGAATAAATAAAAGACAGAGAGCACAATGCAGCTCTCTGTCTTTTATTTAACTGAAAAAGTAGCTCTATTTATCCACCTTAATTCTCTACTAATTGGCTCACCGCAACATTTTGTTCATTTTCAGGCTGACCTAGCGGATAAATTCTTGCCGTATCATTTTCTTCGCTTACATGTTGAATATAAACAGCCGTATCGTTATACGTAACGTTAGCCATAACGGGTGAATCAGCAATTTGTTTTGCTCGCTGCTTGTCCACGTTTCTTCCCCCCTCTATGCTAATATACATATAAGGTTTGCTTAAAGAATGAATGATATTCGCCGTTTAGAATAGTTCTAGCGCTTTTTAGCGGTGCGGTAGCCAAGGTAAAAGATAAAAGAAGTATAGATAATAAATACAGCTCCAGCCAGCAAGATCATTTTGTGATGATGCCAAAGGTTTACATATGTTTTGATGAAGATCCCTTTTGTAAGTAAAATATATTGATACACAATAAAACCAACCACCAAAGCAAGAAACAGCACTCGAAACAAACGAATGAAATCAATGTTAGATAAAGCGGAAGCAACTTTTACCCAGGGCGATATAGGAGGCTGCGCTTTTTTGGTGCTGCGGCTCTTCGGCTTCTGTTTCTTTGCAGGCGGAGCTTTTGATTCTTCTATTTTAGGTGCTGGTTTTTGTTTCCCTTGAGCCATCGGTCACTTTCCCTCTTTCTTAAATAAAGTGTCTAAAAAAGAAGCTTTTCTATTTTGCATATTCAAGAAAGAGGCAGCTATCTCCTTTTCGCTTTTAAAAATACTTTCCTTTTTAAATACAGAATGTATTTAGGTATGTGCCTATAGCATTTTTCTTATCCTCGCATACGTTATATCGTGTTTGATTTGAATTTACTTTTTAAGAGGAGCGGTGCCCTAATGAACCCTTATTATTTCAACCCTGGATATATTCCTCAGCAAGTTGATTACTCAGTTCAACAATACTATCCCCCTTACGTACCACAGCATGAAGAATACGATGAAAGACAGCAGCTTCAAAATCTTGGAGGATTTGAACGAAGAATTCGTGCCCTTGAGAGACAAAATGAGGAGCAAGTCAGAGAAATTACTCGTTTAAATCGAGTTGTGGAGCGACATACTGACCGTATAAACAGATTAAATCAGCGCTTACGCAATGTAGAGAGAAGACTTAACATTCCATTTACAGCAAGCCAGGACGGATTTTAAACTCATCTTAAGCATTCCCGTTTCTTTTGAGCGAGAATGCTTTTTTACATGTCTTCCGTCGTTTTTGATAGCACGAAGGATATTTGATTAAACTTTACATAAAATAAAAGTTGACTATGAAAAAGAAAAGGAGAAAATCACATGAAATCCCCTGTTGTTATTTGTCCTAACTGTCATTCTCAAAAAGAGCTTGCTACCGTTTTAACTGCTCAGTCCAATCAAAACGTTATCTATACATGCTCAGCTTGCGGCTATAAGCTGGCAAACATTAAAACAAGCAAAGGATAACCAGTATCTCTCACCTCACTTAGTACCTATACTCAATACGTTCTTCTGTGCACATACAAAAATTAACGTTTACGTAAATGTTATTAATTTTGTATACTGATAGTATTATGGGAAAGGGAGTTGAAAAAGTTGAAGTTTAAAATGAAGGAGCGCGGGCAGCTGCATTTAAGTCCCGAAGGAAAACAATTGATTTTAGACTTATACGAATCAAATATAATGGAATCTGTAAATGAAGCTTTGGATGCTGAAACAAGAAGCTTTCACAGTGGAAAAGCCGATGGGATACAGGCTATCCTACTTCTTTTAGGGGTACAGCTAGAAGAAAACACTTCACAATCATAAATGAATGCCCTATAAAAACCATAAAAGCAGACGCACTCTTCTGGTGAATGCGCCTGCTTTTTATGATTCTTCCTGCTCAAATTTTACAATTGCAGCCTTAGCACGATCTCTCAGTGACAGAAGGTCAGACTCTACTTTTAAGATATTTTTCTTTTTCTGTTCAATCAGCTTGAGCTGCTCTTCTACCGTATGTAACACTTGCTCTAACTTTTCTTTTTGTTGACTTGTTCCTTTCACTTGCCTATAATCCATCTTTTGTATTTCAAGAGTATCACTTAAAGCAAGAAATTCCTGTAATTCTTGAAGTGAAAAACCCATGACTTCTTTGGCATTCGTAATTTTCTTTAAGAATTCTACGTGTTCTTCGGTGTAGAGACGAAATCCACCTTCACTTCTTGGAGGTGCTGGCATCAGTCCAATTTGTTCGTAATAACGAATCGTACGTTTTGTTAAACCGCTTTTCTTCGCTACATCGTCTATTTTTAGTTCACTCATTTTTAAATCCCCTTTAATCAATTAACAATGTCAACTTTTCGTACTTGTTACTATTATACACTAACGCTAGATATCTCAAAACAAATCGGAACAGATGTGCACTTATTTAAAAATAAATAAGCAATTTCCTTACCCTTTTTTAGAGTAAAAAAATTGCTTATACAGTATATGCTGGGTTCTTTTCTCTAAAACCTTATCATAAATGCCGTTTTTGTTAATTTACGATTTAGCATACAAATTAATAAATTTGTTTTTGAGACTTCTTATTTCTATCGACTAAATGTTTATTAACTTGTATGTAGCCTTCTCTTTCTGTACTAGCCCCGCCTGCGCTGAGTACACCGATAGCCACGCATGCTATCCACCTAGTTTCATTATAACAGAAAGCGCTTACATGATAAAGTGTTATGATTTAATTTCTAAAAAGTTATAAATAAAATCAGCAGGTCTTTTTCTAGCCCCTGCTGATTTGTTAAATAGAACCGGCGGCGATACAGCTTTACAAAATAGTAAATAGGTCGTCTTAATAAGCTATTTTATAAATCAAAAACCGTTCATATGGATTTTCACGATCCAACTCTGGCAGTATTACCTCTTCTTTTAAAGTGAAAGAAGGGTGTTTTTCGAGATGATGGAGATAATCCTCCGAACTATAATACAAAATCAAATCAATCTCGCGCTTATTCTCTTCCCACGAAAGCAAAATATTGTTCACTACTTGGATAAAAATTTGAATTGAAAAAGGATTAAAAAAATAAAAGCAGTTGTCTAGTGGATGAATCTTATATTCCTGGGCTAAACAACACTGAAAATGAATATGACGTTTTCGGCCCTTGGCTTTTTTTAAATAGCGCCTCTGATTATCTATGGCCTGCTCATAAAAGTGCTCATTCATTTCTATCCCTACAGCGGTGGCATTACATAGGTTGTTCACATAAAAATTCAGCCTTCCTTTCCCACACCCGAAGTCGACAATTCTATCGCTGCTTGTTAGCTCATACTGAGTGAAAAGTGTTTCTAATGCACTATAAGGTGTGGGTTCATAACGATGGTAATGAAATGAATCATTAAATCCCTTTTGTTCTCCCGTTGTTTTTATATTTAATAAAGCGTCATAATATTGCTCATTCATGGCCAATCTCCTGTTTATAGTTGTTGAAAAAGAGAAAGAAGGACAAAAGTCCTTCTCTTTTTTCTCACTCTACTTTCACACGCATTTCTGATATTTTAAGACCAATCTCTTCGATTAACTGCACAGCTTCCGCTCGTTTTTGATTATCTAATGTGCTAATTTCTGGTATATCTACACTTTTCAAATATCGATAAGAGGCTTTAAGTCGTTCTAAGGTATCTTCTTGGTCAAACTTTTTCATGATTATCTCCTCCAGTTTATGTAGTTACTATATGTATACCACAAACATGTCCGTAATAAATCTAACCTGTTTAATAAATACTAAACGTATCTGATTTATCTAAGAGGAAATGCACTTCTAATAGCTGATATATACTCAAAAAATTCCTGGGTTTTAGAATTTTTACGTTCATTTCTCGTGTTAGTTGCAAAAAAAGCTTCTCTTTGCGCTTTACTTATCTCAATTTGCACACCCATCCGCCTAGCTGTTTTATTGGTTATATTTCTAGGGCTTGTACCGGAAAAAGGCTCTTGATCTGATAAAATTTCTGTACTAAAGCCTTTGGAAACAAGCGCTTCATGTACTTTGGACCTTAACGCTTTGTCAGCACCGCCGATTTTAGTGTGTTTTTCACTTTTATCATTGTATCCATGAAAAGATACTGCATAGTCTTCTTTCGAGATAATAGTTAGCGCATGAGGTTCATCAAAATGAGTGGATGTGATATGAAGGTCGGCATTTCCTGATTTCTTTAACCCTTCAAATATATAGTACGAGTATTCGTTTCCTGCTAGTCCAACAGCAAGTTCGGATGTTCCAGTTTCGATACCTCCGCCGTGTATTGCGAGCATAATAATGTTAGAAGGTCTGATTTCAAATTGAATTTTGTAGTCTTGGTTGTATACTTCATAAGAGGCAAGTTCAGAGAAGCTAGCATATTTATCTGGCATCATATATCCTCCTTGTGAATAAGACATAGTAAATAAACTTATTAGTCTTTTCTTTAATGTACCACATCTTTTCTTTCATCACATACTATGTGATTGCAATTACCAATAAATATGGTACGATTAAGTTCGAGTTTCTTGCTCGTTAAAAGTTCACCAGATAGTCAAATTTTTCATTTTTAAGCATTCCATTTTTATCTTATAATAAAGGATGTACTTATTTTCAATTGGTAATTCGACATTATTCTTTGTTTTTTTAAAAAGTTCAAGGAATGTTAACAAATTTTACGAGCAACCTTGATGTAATTACGATATTTTTTTGTTAAAATAGTTTAGTTGATTAATAAAGATTATGTTTATTCATGTAAGAATAAGCTCAAAAAGGAGAATTGCTGTGAAAAATACCGAAGTTATCACAAAGGAATCACTTCCTATCAATCAGTATTTTTCCCGGGAAGTAATCAGTGCTATTATAAAAACTGGGATTATTAAATCGAACTCACTAGGAATGGTTGCTGGGCTTTGTCTCGCAATTGCTGTTAACAACTTAAGCTTTGTGACACAAATTCCTATCATTATTTTGGCTTTAATTGGGACATCCTTTGTCGTAGGAGGAGCTGGGGCAGTTAATAACTTCTATGACCGTGATATTGATGCAATCATGAAACGTACGAAAGACAGACCGACGGTAACAGGAGCGGTCAACCCTAAATTTGCTCTATGGTTAGGACTGGCTTTATTTGTTATCGGTGTAGGTATTTTATTTTTAGTTTCTAACATGGCCGCCATTATGGGTATTTTAGGATTTTTCTTTTATGTAGTGCCTTATACTATGCTTACAAAACGTACAACTATTTATAATACCGAAGTCGGAAGTATTTCTGGAGCTATGCCTCCAATCATTGGCTGGGCCGCTATTTCACCAGACTTATTTCATCCGGTAGCAATTGGATTGTTTGTATTTATGTTTTTATGGCAGCCTCCTCACTTCTACGCTATTGCGATTAGAAGACTTGAGGAATATAAAGCCGCAGGTGTTCCGATGCTTCCTGTAGTAAAAGGGATCCGTCGTTCCAAAGTCCAAACGCTTGTATACCTAGTTATTTTACTAGCAGCATCTTTCTTATTTTTATCGTTTAGTAAAATTATCGCATTTACAACGTTCGTTTTAACACTAGTGTGGATGCTTCTTGGGATTGTTGGATTTAAAAAATTAGAAGATACAAAATGGGCTACTTTAATGTTTGTGTTCTCATTGAACCATCTTACGATTATTTTTGCCCTGATGATTATACTGTCATTTTTTAAATAATAAACGTTCAAAAGCAGGTAGCTATCAGCTACCTGCTTTTATACTAGATACATCTTTTGCTTTCAGTGAAATCATTCCTCCGTATCTCGCCGAAACTGCTCCACCTAACGCGTTGGCAAACATTGTGTACTGCTTCCGTGACTCCTCACTTTCAGGCAAACCTTTTTCATGAATACACCAGAGAATTCCTGCCATAAATGCATCACCCGCTCCCGTCGTGTCTATCGCCTGCACTTCATTTGCACTCACATGAAGCGCTTGATTTGCAGTAACGGCTACTGCCCCATTTTCTCCTTGAGTGACCCATACGTACGGAATATGGTACGCTCTCAGTTTTTCTAGGCTTTCTGTCAGGTCTGTTGAATTCATCAAAAATAGGAGCTCATCTTGAGAGATTTTCAAAATATCTGTTTCATACAAAAACTGTGTTGCGGTATTTCTACATGCTGATTCACTTTCCCATCTTTTCATTCGGATATTTGGATCAAACGCTACCAGCATACGATGTTTTTTTGCGAGCTTCACAGCTTCTTTTGTAGTTTCCTGGGAAATCGGATGAAACAACGTGCCTGATCCAAAATAAAAAATCGCTGCCTGCTCAAATAAAGCTTCCTGCAGCTCATGTTTATATATTTGCTCATGAGGTGTAGAATCTATATAGGAATAAAAGTAACGATCTCCTTCTTTACTTTTATGTACATATACTTCACAAACTTTTTTAATCTCCGATGTTACACAGCCGCTTTGGTTTACTCCTTCAATTAAAAGCTTCTTTCTTACAAAATCACTTGTTTCATCACTGCCTAACTTGCAGATATAATATGCTTTTGCTCCTAGCTTCTGAACTCCAACTGCTACATTAACGGTTGTGCCTCCTAAAAAAGGGTCAAAGTCAGTATTAGATTCATTTTTTGCGATAAAATCAATAAATGCCTCACCGTATGAAATAATTCCTTTTTTCACGTTAATCCTCACCTTCTTTCTTCTGTCTCCCAACGCATTTGATGCATACACACGCTTTTCCTCTGCTTTCTAAAGGAATTTGTTTAAACAGATCAGAAGTAAAAACTTTCTGCATGCACCAACACTTTTCTATTTCTCTGCCTTGTACAGAAGCACAGTTATTTCTCTCTCCGCAGATAGGACATGTGCTATCATCACCTGAAAATGCCATAAATTCCTCTCCTTTTTTCTATGCAGTTGTATAGGTTATCCCTATTAGTATACAAGAGGTAGTTAAAATGCGCTTTCTGCTTTTTGATATTTTCGTTTTCAACTTCTCTTATTCTTGATACTATACATATAAAGGAAATAACATATTGCGAAAGGAGCCTTTATGACGACACATTTATTTCACCAAAAACCCTTTGCTACATGGATGCGTGAATATCCTTTATTAACACCTTTAATCAATAAACAGGAAATACTTTGGATAAATCCTTATTTAAAACTTACTCAAGAAGCACTTTCATCTCTTTCTTTACATACCAAAGATATAAAAGATGCAAAAGAGCGACTTTCTCGCTTTTCTTCTTTTCTTCAAATCGCTTTTCCGGAGCTAAAAGCATCAAAAGGAATCATTGAATCACCTCTTCAAGAAATTACGTATATGAAAGACTATTTAAATCAACAAATGAATAACAAGCTGCAAGGGACATTGCTCATGAAATGCGATCATGATCTTCCCATATCAGGTTCTATTAAAGCAAGAGGTGGCATTTATGAAGTATTAAAATTTGCTGAAAGTCTTGCTATCAAAGAAGGACTGCTTACCGAGGAAGACAGCTACGCTCTTCTAGCTGAAGAACGATGTAAAAAGTTATTTTCTTCTTATTCTATTGCAGTAGGATCTACCGGTAATTTAGGTTTAAGCATTGGTATTATAAGTGCCGCTCTCGGCTTTAACGTCACCGTACATATGTCAGCCGATGCGAAGAAATGGAAAAAAGATCTGCTTCGTTCGAAAGGCGTAACCGTTATTGAATATCAGTCTGACTACGGAAAAGCCGTGGAAGAAGGACGAAAGCAAGCCGAAGCAGACCCCGCCTGTCATTTTATTGACGATGAGCAGTCTAGAGATTTATTTCTTGGTTATTCCGTTGCGGCTTTACGTTTGAAAAAGCAGCTAGCCGAGCAGCAAATTCAAGTAGACGCCGAACACCCTTTGTTTGTCTATTTACCTTGCGGAGTAGGCGGAGGTCCTGGCGGTATTACGTTTGGATTAAAAGCAATATACGGTGATCACGTTCACTGCTTTTTTGCTGAACCTACTCACTCCCCTTGCATGCTGCTTGGATTAATGACCGAGCTGCATGATGGCATTTCCGTTACGGATATTGGACTTGATAACGTAACAGCTGCCGATGGACTAGCTGTAGGAAGGCCATCTAGCTTTGTAGGCGAAACGATAAAATCGCTTATTAGCGGAATTTATACTGTAGAAGATGATCAGCTTTTCCGATTTATTTATGAGTTAGCCAATCGTCAAAATATGTATATAGAACCTTCAGCAGCGGCTGGTTTACAAGGACCTCTTCACCTGATGGAAAGCGGGTCTTCATATATACAAGCGCAAGCACTAGAAAACAATATGTCAAAAGCTACTCACCTTGTATGGTCAACTGGAGGTAGTATGGTGCCAGCTGAGGTGATGAATAGCTATTACGAGCAAGGAAAAAATTTAATGAATGGATAACGTCAAAAGGCATGGAGAACAATGATGTTCTTCATGCCTTTTTAGAAGAAGTAGCTCGCAGAAAGATAGGATGCCAAATTTCAAATGGAAAATATCCCGACTTATAGCTGCCGCTTGTACCCATAGTTGAAATTTTTATTTTCCTGTACCCTTTTTTCCATAAAAAGGTGCCTGCAAACACCTCAATTTGTTCCACTTTCTTTCTTCTTATAATCGTTGTTTTTCGTGTTAAAAACTGCGAGCGAATACTGACAAATACCTCGTCCATCATTAAGCCGCCTTGGCGATACCCTAACCAGTGAATAAGTACGTACGCAAGGCATAGCACGGCAATAACCCACACGAACATTGATTTCCAAAAGCTGATGCCAATCCCTGCTGCTACAAATAACAAGATCGGTAACAGTAATGGATACCACGCATATTGAATCGCTGTATTTCTTGGACACTTTACATATTCATAGTGCGGTACATATACATTCATTAACGCTGAAATCTCTTTTTGCTGGATAAAGGGGTGTAAATAGACCTTTTCTTTTAAATCAGAGGTTACGACGTTTAACGAAACGGAAGACCATCCAAATAAGCGTCGAACCAACCCTTCCTCTATCGTAACAGCCTGTATTTTATGAAAAGGAATCGTAAGTGATTTCTTATTTAACAATCCGTATTTAATATGTAGATAATGATCGTAGCGTTCAACTGTAAAACCACCAAATCGTATTACATATAAAACGATAGACAGCAAATAAGCAAGCACCACAATTACAGCCACTAATATAAATAAACCAAGCATCGATTGATGAATCACTTCTTCGTAAGCTGTCTTTACCCAACGGTTGATATACGTATCAATATACTGATAGAGAAAACCAAGAGCAGCAAATATATAGCCAAAATTCCCGGAAAACGCAGCAGCTAACGCCAGCTGTTTCACCGACACTTTCATCATACGTTCAGGACTTTTTTCTCTTATTTCCGGCTGACTTCCTGACAGCTTTAACGTATCTTTAAGATGGTGCGCTTCTTTTAGTGAAATACCAGATAAATCAATTTCAGCATCCGTACCGCTGCTGGCCGTGTCAATACGAAGCCGGGCTAAGTGAAGAATTCTAAAAACAAACGGCTGATCTAACTGAATCGATTGAATGCGATTTCGTTGAATAAATCGTTTTTCTTTTTTAAAAATCCCTTTATGCAGACGCACTTCCGTTTCCGTTACTTCATAACGAAATTCCCTCCAAGTAAAAAAAGCAAATAAAGCGACTACACCTCCTGCTAATAGCGTTGCCCACCAATATGTAAACAACAGGTGCCGATTGACAATAAATACAAACACAAAAGGCAGGATATTATTTTTTATATGTTCAATAAATGCTATTGCAATATATAGCGGATGCAGCCGCTTACTCATCTTCATCATCTACCTCTGCTAGTCTAGCAATATACTCCCGCAGTGCTTCAGCATCTCTTTGTCCAAGTGCAGGAATTTCAACACTTCCAGCGGCTGTGATGATTTTAACAGATGCCAAGTCAAATTTTCGAAAAATCGGCCCTGTCAACGTTTCAACATGCTGCACTTTCACAAGCGGGATTTTCGTATGATACCAGATGAATAGCCCTCTTTGTACATCAATTTGAGTATCTGTTACTTCATATGAATATACATTCATATATACATTTGGAGCTATAATTGTATATATGATAAAGCTCACGACTAATAGTCCAGCTGATATCCATCCAATAATTGACCACCAATCAAAAAAATGAACGAGTAGAAAATAACCCGCTGTTGCCAGAAGCCACAGGCTATGCGTAAAAATGGATTGCCAGCGCATCGCTTTTTTAGCCTCGAGGGGCAATTTGCCCTTTAAATGTTCAAACTCCATAAAAACTCCTTTCTCTACCTTTTTTACTATTTCTATTACTATATTACGTTAAAAAAGGAAAAAAGTTTCATAGTTTGCTATTTTCTTATTATTTTTTGATAAAAAACAAACAAGGCTGCCTATTTCAAGGCAGCCTTGTTTGTTATCGATAAACTCCGTCTTTCTCTCCGTGTACAACAGCCGCTCTTTCAACTGCTTCAGATACTGCTTCATGTACAGCTAGATTAAGAGGGTGAGGAACTAAATCGCCTTGACGCGTTGAATTCGCAATGGCTTCAGCTGCAGCTACAAGCATCGTATGCGTAATATCGCGCACACCTGCATTTAACACTCCTCTGAAAATACCTGGGAAGCCAAGCACATTATTCACTGACCTTCCGTCAGTAGCGTAAATAGCTCCTGCTTCAAGAGCATCTTCAGGTTCAATTTCTGGCCTTGGATTAGAAAGTGCTAGAATAATTTGCCCTTTTCGGATCCATTCTTTTTGTATTAAGCCAGGTACACCAGTTGTCGCAATAACAATATCACAGTTCTCCATAAGCTCTTCTAATGAATCTGCTACTTTTCCACCGTAGCTGACTAAGCGCTCATTCGCTTCAGGAGACTTATCAGCTCCTATCACCTGTTTGACACCGTAAGCCATGAACATTCTGCAAGTAGCGATACCGGCAGCTCCTAAGCCAATCTGCCCTACTTTTGCTTCTTTCAAATTCACACCTGTGCTGCGACAAGCTGAGATAGCTGCTGCTAGCGTCACAACTGCTGTTCCGTGTTGATCATCATGCATAACTGGAATATCGAGCTCTTCTTTTAAACGTTCTTCAATTTCAAAGCAGTGAGGCGATCCTATATCTTCTAGTAAAATACCGCCAAATCCCGGGGAAATATTTTTAACCGTTTGAATGATTTCTTCCGGCTCATTTACATTCAATAAAATAGGGATAGCGTTTACATTGGCAAGCTGATCAAATAACGCGGCTTTTCCTTCCATAACGGGCATTCCTGCAACTGGACCAATATTTCCTAATCCTAATATAGCGGTGCCATCCGTTACAATTGCAACCGTGTTTCCAATGCTCGTATAAATTTTCGCTTTGTCCGGCTGTTCTTGAATAGCACGGCAAACGTTTGCTACGCCTGGTGTATACACTCTTCTTAAGTCAGCGATCGACTCAATTTTCATTTTGCTTTTCATTTGAATTTTACCGCCTTCATGCGCATGAAGAACTTCATCTGATACTGTATGTAAAATAATTCCTTCTAAACTGCGAACCGCTTCAAGCAATTCCTCAAGCTGGTCTTCACTTTCTACTTGAACCGTAATGCTTCTCATGGTGTAGTTATGCCCTACTTTAACGGTTTCAACCTCGCCAATATCTCCTCCAACATTTCCGATAGCTGTTGCTACTCTTCCTAAGTTTCCCGGTACAGTCGGTGTTTGTACCATTAATGTGCGTATTAAATTATTCATCATATCCCCATATCCCCCTTGTCCTAATCCTGCAAGTACGTATGCTTACTAAATGAAGCGTTTAAAACGGTCGAATTCCCCATAAGTTCATGTTATCTACTTATCTTACAAGTAGATTTATTCGTACTATCTTTTCCATCAAAGGAAAAGAAATAGATAACGCTTTCAAACAGACGTTTCGCTTTGATTATAAGCAAAGTTTTTAGAATAATCAAGCGATGGCATTGTGAAAATTCATAAATTATTAAGAAGGAATTTGTTCTTCATAAACAGAAAAGACTTATATAGAGAAGAAACAAAGGAGTGAAGCAATTGAAATCAATTTGTGTGTTTGCAGGATCAAGCGCTGGAATAAAAACAGAATATAAAGAGGCCGCCGTCTCGCTAGGGCGCTACATGGCCAAAAAAAACTACCGGCTGATTTACGGAGGCTCACGAATGGGTCTGATGGGAGAAGTTGCAAATGAAATGCTTCAGCATGGAGGCGAAGTCATTGGTATTATGCCCCGCGGTTTGTTTAGCGGTGAAATTGTTCATACCGCGCTGACAGAGCTTATCGAAGTAGAGAGCATGCATGAGCGAAAAGCAACTATGCACGAGTTAGCTGATGCTTATATTGCACTTCCTGGAGGTTTCGGAACGTTTGAAGAGTTGTTTGAAGCTCTTTGCTGGGCTCAAATTGGTATACATAAAAAACCAGTAGGGTTATTAAATGTGAACGGCTACTACAACCCGCTTATGCAAATGGTTCAGCATGCCGTAGATGAAGGATTTTCTACGGATTCTGCTATTCGTCTAATCAACATTTCTGATACTCCCGAACAGCTCATCTCTTCAATGGACACTTACACGTCTCCTTCAGAGGACCAAAAATGGAACACTGAAAGCTAAAAAGCAAGCGCATCATTTGCGCTCGCTTTTCAGGCGTTATTAAAAGCAATTTCGTATTTTTTTACACCAAAAACAAAAGGGCTATCTATTGGCTTTAAAGACTGATTCTGAACTTTGGAAAATCCCCCTTTTTCTAGTAATTTAGCAAAGGCAATTTTCCCTTCCATTCTTGCTAACGGTGCTCCTAAGCAAAAATGGATGCCAAATCCAAAGCTTACGTGAGGATTCGTTTTACGATGTACGACAAAAGTGTTAGACCGTTCAAACTTAGCTGAATCTCTATTTGCACTTGCTGCCCAGCTAATTACCTGCTGCCCTTTTTTAATTTTACACTCTCCAAGTTCTACATCTTCAGCGGCTATGCGTCCAATCGCTTGAATAGGAGGATAATAGCGAAGCGTTTCTTCCACGAGATTCGGAACTAGCGATATATCTTGACGAACTTCATTCTGCACGTCTACGTCTTCTGTCATATACCGGACTCCGTTCGTAATTAAGTTTGTTGTTGTTTCATTGCCTGCTACTAGCAACAGAATACAAAACCCTAGTACTTCCTCTTCTGTTAAATGTTCGCCGTCAATTTCTGCTTCTAAAAGCAGCGAAATAAGATCTTCTTGTTTATTTTTCTGACGCTCGGCGATAATTTCTTTAAAATATCCTTGTAAAAAAAGCACACCGTCATTACGCTTTTGCATCATTTTTGCAAAAGCTTCGTCTGAATTATTTTCGGCACCGCTCACTAAGTCATCGGAGTACTTTTTAAACAGTGCTCGGTCTTGTATTGGTACTCCTAGCAGCTCTGCTATTACAATAATCGGCAGTGGTCCAGCAAAGTCTTCTACTATATCAAACTTTTCTTTGCTGCTTACTTCATCTAATAAATAATCTGCAATCTCTTCAATATGACCCTCCAAGTGTTGAATAGCTCTTGGCGTAAAAGCTTTGTTTACTAAATTTCGTAACTTTGTATGTTTTGGAGGATCCATCATTAAGATACTTTCTTGGCGTTCTTCCATTGCTCGTTTGGATGAAAAAAGCGACGGGTTTTTTAAAATATACTTTACTGTTTCATAATCAAATACATCCCAGCAGTTTCGGCTTTCATCGTAACGAATAGGTGCTTCTTGACGCAGGCTATTATAAATATCAAATGGGTAAAGCTGCTGTTCAACGGATTTAATTTCTTGCATAGGAATTAAATTAGCATAACGATTTTCTCTTTTCACTGCTTTTGGATTCATCTCATCTTCCTTCTTTCGTTTAAAAGTAAAACTCGGTAATGTTTTTAATCGACTATAGATAAAAGAATTTTTTTCCATCTTTTATCTTTTGATAAGCCTATCACAAGGTTTTTTCACTTTCAACGGACATAATCAGAAAATTTTGTCAATTATACCGAAGACTTATTTTATTTAAGGTCTAAATAAGTGACTTTTTCCCATTTTTTCAGTTCATTTATCTTGTTTCATAATAATCATAGAGATGGTTAAACTACAATTAAGTACGTAAGAAAGTAGGGATCTCATGTGATGGATGCCCTTATGTGGGGTGGTGTCTCAGGCTCAGCTGTATTAATTGGTGCTATTATAGCTATTTTTGTACCTTTAAAAAAACAGTTGACTGCTTATATTATGGCTTTTGGCACGGGCGTTTTGTTAGGAGCTGCCGCTTACGAGCTTATTCAAGATTCGGTAAAAGAAGCGGGAATTATTCCTTCTTCTTTAGGCTTCTTAACAGGTGCAGGACTCTTTACTCTTCTTGACATGACCTTAGCTAAAAAAGGCGCTCACAAAAGAAAACGTTCTAACCACCTTGTGCCCGCCAGCTCGGGACTAGCCATTTTTATTGGTACTATTATGGATGCTATACCTGAGTCACTTATGATTGGCGCAAGTTTGATTGAACAGCACCACGTTAGCTGGCTGCTTGTGGTCTCTATTTTTATCAGCAATATACCAGAAGGAATCTCCGGGACAAGCGGACTACTAAAAAGTCAATACAGCCAAAAGAAAATTTTTTCATTATGGCTTTCAGTTTTTTTTATATCAGCTCTTTGCTCTTGGATTGGATACTTATTTCTTCAAGACGCTACCCCAAACATGATGGGTTTTATTGCCTCATTCGCCGGAGGTGGAATTGTGGCAATGGTTGCTTCTACGATGTTGCCGGAAGCTTTTGAAGAAGGTGGCCCTGTTATTGGTTTTATTGCTTCATTAGGTTTATTAACTTCTATTATTTTGGATTATCTGTCTTTTTAATGAATAAACTTATATTTTGTATGAAACAAAATATATAGGTCTTTCGTCTTTACAAGTAGATATAAACAAAAGGGGTTACCATTATGAAAAAAATATATGCTTCTCTTACACTTTGCACAGTGTTCACTTGGCTATCAGGGTGTGCCTATGCACCTCATAATAATCTGTCTGCCGAAAGAGTCTCTGCTTCTTCTATTCATCATACTTCTTCTTTAGAACGTGATACTTCAATAGAAGAAATTACAAATAAACTTCCAGGACACGTTTATTTAAAAGGTATAGCCTTTCAAGATACGCAAAAACCTTACTACTTAGCAATTAACTACGCTGCAACAGATAATCAGCATATGTTTGAAAAAGGCTGGACGTCTGTTAAAACCAAACGTACACTTTTGCATAACGCAACCATTTTACTTTCTGCCGTGCAAAATGTTGACAGCGTTCACTTTACTATTAATACGACTGTTCCTCAGACAATCACAATTACTCGAAAAGAGTTAACCGACTTCTACGGAACAGATCTGCGGAATTATAATGACGCGAATCAAGTATGGAAAGAAAAATACGAAGGGCAGCAAGAAAAAATTGATAAATTTTATGATGCACATCCTATTACAGAAATGCAGTAAAAGCGGCCCATGGGCCGCTTTTTAAAGTTGTTTTTTCATAAACACCTGCTCAAGTTTGATTCCTTCATCTGTATATAAATCTTGAAAGCCAAATGATTTTAACATTTTCACGAGTAAGCTATTCCTTTTTTAAAAAGATCATAAGCTAAAAAAGCATCAATAACATTCTAAATTTTTGTGGTTTTTAAAAGAAAGGAAAGAGACATACCCTTTATACACCCTGTCTCTTCCTTTTCTGTTACCACTCTATTCTATTGTTTTTTAACCTCTACATCCGAAGCTTTCACAAACGCATAGCGGTGATTAAAATAAATTTGATAATATTCATCTTTTCCAACGATCATTTTGTGATCGTTTGGATTTATTGTAAAAGTGGGTGCATAGTAATAGTCACTCTTTACTTTTTCTACCCCTACGTACACCTGATTCGGAGAGATTGTATACTGAAGTGGGACCATGTCTTTAACCGGGATATCAGAAGGGTAGGCTGAAGCTTCCGGGAAAGCTCCTCCGTACACTTGAATGCTTTTTTTTCCTGCTTTTGGCGTTAATAATATGCCCGTACCTTTACTCGTATTTTGATTATGCGGATTATAAAACCACGCTTTTTGTCCTCCGTACCAAATCGCTGTCCATTCTCCTTTTGTCTCAGCCACTGCGTACGTTTGTCCAGTTACAGCTTTGCTTCCCCAGTCTAACGTTTGTTTCGTTCCTGGCCCTGAAGCTGCAGGCTCATTCAGTAGCGGTGAATCATCGCTAGGAGCTTGATGCAAATACACAAAATTGGCCGGCTGCTTTGGTGCATCTGATACCTCTGGCTGATTGTTTTTAAAGACAGGATTAATTGTAACGGCTAGTTTGCTTGTATGCTGGTGCTCGACTGGGCTTCCTACTAAATCCATATAGTGCCCCCAATCCCAAAACGGCCCAGGATCTGAATGCATACCTGATTGAGCCTTAGGAGACAAACCCGGTACCTCGTCATGACCGATAATATGAGCTCGATCTAATGGAATATTATATTCTTTGGCAAGGTGGCGTACGAGCCTTGCTGAAGAACGGTACATTTCTTCTGTAAACCACGTGGATCCTTCAAGGGCGAACCCTTCATGTTCGATTCCAATACTGTGTGTATTAAAATACCAGTTTCCTGCATGCCATGCTACATCTTTGTTATCAATCATCTGTGCAACATGGCCATCACTTGAACGTATAACATAGTTTGCAGCTGCTCTATTAGGATTAGCAAACAAATCAATCGTTCCATCATAACTTACTTCTGTATCATGAATAACAATATAGCGAACATCTGATTTTTGACGATTTGCAATATCATAGTTTCCGTAATCTGAAGGACTTTCGCTGAATTTCCCGTAAAAAGCAGGGATGTATTCACATTTTAAAGATGCCGGACAATCCGCTTTATTCGTATTGGAATTTTCAGCACGAGGAATCGACATATCTATATTTTGAGGAGAAATTTTAAGATGCTGTCCGCCTGATGTTGTACGCTCTGCTCCTTTTTCCAGCGTTTCATATACATCATCGGCAAATACTTGAGCGTTTTCTTTATCCTGAGAAGAACTGTAAGCGGCGACTGCGTCGTACCATTTCTGATCAGTAGACGGTACGTTTCCATTTTTGTCTTTTGCAATAAAAGCTAGTACAGCAGCGCCACCGCGGATATTTTGCACAGAATCGCTTTTTAATATTTCTTTATCTGACTTAAGCAGCTTAGCAGCTAAGGAGAGGGTTTGCTGTTTGTCATATGCTGGTTGTGAAGACGCAGTTCCGTTTCCTTTTCCATCCTCTAAAGAAGGGATGTCTGTTAAATGCATCAGACCGTATCCCCCGGCTGCGCTAGGTTTTCCATTATGACTTTCCCAGCGCGACTTGTTGTAGGAAATTGCTTTTAAAAGCGAAGCTGGCACACCAAATTCTTTAGATGCTTGTGCAAATGCCAGCTCCAAGGAATCCGACTGATTCTCTGCAGCATGAGCGACTGCAGGCGCTTGTAGCGTGTGAATAGGCGTATAACCTGTACACATAACCCCGGTTGCAAGCATGGCTATCCCTATCTTGTGTAGTTTTAATCGTTTTTTTAGTTTCAAACGTATTCCTCCCCCGTAAAGTATGTAAATGAGGTAAATAAAGACATAACATGACTTTACCTCGTTCTCAACCATTTCGTCTTCTTTCTTTCTATTCCCTTGAGACAATAGTCTAGAAGATTCGAAAGAGTTACTAGGAGGAAAGATGTGGTACGACGCAAAATTGATAAAAATCATCCCTCTTCTTTAAAGCTGCGCTATCAAAAATGCTTGAGGACAACAGCGGCACATTTATCCCTTTTGCTACCTTTTTAATAAAGCAGCAATATTGTAGATAATGACATTCCTTCTATAATTCAACTATTACTAAACCAAATTTCTTAATTTACCAGTTTTTTAACAGACTGTACGTTCGATATTTTAGTAACTTTTCACCATAGTTAACCATGAAAAAGGTTGCTATTATTAAAGATAAGAGAATGTTTACATATGATTGAACGCAGCAAGAACTGCTCTTGAAAGGAGATACCTTATGAGAGGACACAGCATTCCAGCAATTAAGTTGAATGAAGAAGAAAAAGAAAAACTAGAGGAACTTATTGAACACTATAATTTAAAACGAACGTCTCTCATTCGAAAATTTATTATGGATGGAAAAGTTAAGCCGCCTTTAATCAGCAAGGAAGCAGGTGTGGAACTATTAGTTAACCTGCGAAAAATTGAGTCTGAGCTAAGCCGGCTAAGCAATAATATGCATCAAATCGCAAAGTATTTACATAAACCAAAAGATAAGCAAAATCATTCACAGAACCTTGAAGAAATCCTGTTAGAAATGATGAAAAAACAAAAACATGTGCAAGAAGATGTAGAAACTATTTCAGAGCAGCTTAGTGATCATTTATACGTTAAATAGAGAAAAAACGCTCTTTTCATTTCAGAAAAGAGCGTTTTTTATAAAGAAGTAGGAATTTAAATACTTTTTTTCATGCCGCACTTTGCGCATGTACGGATAAAAATAAAGTTTTTTACTAAGCTTTTAAATTTTACATGTCCACAGTTATCGCATCTGCCTGCAACTTTATCCGGAAACTCCTCATATACATATACTTTTGTTAAGTCAATCGCTTCTTGTTGCTCTTCCATTTCCATCACACCTTTATGCATCTTTACGATTCAGCTCTTTATATTCTATCAAAAATAAGTAAAATTACTAGGGTGAAAGCTTCAAAAAACAAGCAGGTTTTTTCACTATTTTTTTATCCGTTCAGCTTTGTACCACCATTTTTCTCTATCTAAAAATGCTTTTACATTCAGTATTTTTTTATCGCGAAGGGTAATGATGGCTGCCGCAACTCCTTCTTTGGAAAAGGTTACGGCTGTTTCTAATTTCTCTTTTGTTACAAACCCTTTTAATGTTTCCATATTCTCTTTTGTTAATTCCGCAGTTGTGATGGTTTCTCCTTCAATGATTGTATCTTTTTTTTCAATAAAATGTTGTCCATCCATCATCCAGGCTGCACGCGTTTCCCCATAAACTTGAAAGAGGGTATTCTTTTTTAAATAACCTGTTCTCTCTGACATATTTGCATCCTTATATGTCTCTGTATCCTCGGTTGTTTTTATCCATAAAGGTTTATACAAAAAAGTAGGCTTTTGAAAACCTTCCTCGTCAGAATCTCCCACAGGATTTGTAGATTTAGACTCCAGGTTTAAAAACTGCGCAATCCCTTTTGCATATGCCACCCCCATATCTTTTAGAAATTGAGGATTTTTTAAGAGCTTTGCATCGTGTTCTGTATCAATAAACCCGATTTCAGTTAGTACAGACGGCATATAGGAACGTCTTAACACACTATGATTAGCCAATTTCCTGCCTCGGTTAAAGTGATTGTATTTAGTGAGAACAAATTTCACATGATCGTGAATATCGTTTCGTAACACAATGGTTTGGTTATTTATATTTTTGCTGTAAATAAAATCTTCATATCCCGTTTCGCCGCCTGAGTTTATATGAATAGATAAGTATACATCAGCACCCCACGCATTGGCTTTGTTGACCCGTTCATTTAATGACAAAAACACATCGGCTGTACGCGTTGTACAAAGAGAAAATCCTTCATAGTGAGTAGAAAGAAAAGAGATGATGTACTGTTGAACGGCTAACACTAAGTTTTTTTCATATAACCCGCTGGCGACAGCCCCTAGATCTGCCCCTCCGTGACCTGCATCTAAATAAATTTTTTTCATATAACCTGTCTCCTCCTTATCCGTAGCATATGCATGAATAAGCGAAGACGTTTGTTATATAAAACTACTTTTATGTATAAAGCTTTTTGCTATGACTCATTTAGAAGTCTTTACAACTGATTTACCATAGCTGGTAACATCAAAATATGTATTTGATCCATCGTCTTCATTGATCACAACATCTAAGTCATGAAAATAACGATGAAGCTCTTTTAACAGTGCTTGATCTTTCGTCTGCTCTAGCTGTCCAGCGAGCTTCTCCATATGCTCAAAGTCTTTCTTTAAAACAGAATCTTTTACTTCAATCGTGCCAATCGTATTTTTAATGGCTGTCGCTTCTTCTTGTACAGCAGCCCAGTCTGGATGCTCAATGGCACTCCACCCCGTCAAATCATTTAGTACGTCATGATGTTCGGCAATAAAGTCTTTTGCCTGCTGATCGCTGCTTTCCAGCTTATCAACTTTTTGTTGATCCACTTTAATGGCACTTGCCTTTATACTTTGCTGTGATAAAAAAGGAATTTTTCCGTTTTGGTACAATATCCACCCTGTCGCTCCTCCCCCGACTAAAAAAACGGATAAAGATACCGAAATGATCATACGCTTCTTCTTACTTTTATGTCTTTTTTCCATTTGACTCCTTTCCGGGTATTCAAAACCCTTTAGGCCTTATGAACTGAAACGAATAACCTGCAAAAAGAATTTTACCATATTTTTAATATTAAAAATATTAAAAAAGAGACTCCTTCGAGTCTCTTTGAATCCACTTCAGTTAACTTTTACCTGTGTGTAGCGATTTTTAGGAACATTCAACTGCAAGTTACTTCTTAACGTACTCCCTTCGTATTCTGTACGATACAGGCCTCTTTCTTGCAGTATCGGTACAACATGTTCAACAAATTCATCTAAGCCATGCGGAACGCTTGAATGAATAATAAAGCCGTCAGCTCCTTTTTCTTCAAACCACTGTTCCATCAAATTAGCGATATGCTCTGGCGTCCCAATAAATTGTGTTTTAGGTGTAGCAATTCGCAGCGCTGCTTCTCGGAGTGTCCACTTATATTTTTTGGCGTTTCCTTTAATTTTGTCGGTTGTACTCCGGAAACTATTACTTCCTATATCCCCTAAGTCAGGAAATGCCTCATCTAATGGAAACTGTGAAAAATCAAAATGATCGAAAAAGCGTCCTAAATAGTTTAGCGCATGTTCAATTGTCACCAATTGAGCAAGTTCTTCATATTTTCTTTCGGCTTCTTCGGTTGTACTACCAATAATAGGACCTATTCCCGGGAAAATTAAAAGTTCGTTTTCATTGCGTCCTTGCGCTGCGGCTCTTGATTTTACATCTTGGTAAAAAGCTTTTGCTTCTTCTAAATTGTCTTGTCCCGTAAACACTGCGTCAGCCGTTTTCGCTGCTAAATCTCTTCCGCTTTCAGAAGAGCCTGCTTGAAACACTACGGGCTGCCCCTGAGCTGAGCGGCCAATGTTTAACGGGCCTTCTACAGAAAAAAATTCGCCTTTGTGGTGCAAGCGGTGCAGCTTTTTCTCTTCAAAAAACTGTCCGGTTTCTTTATTTCGAATAAATGCATCATCTTCCCAAGAATCCCATAATCCCTTTGTTACTTCTAGAAACTCTTCAGCTATTCTATAGCGTTTATCATGAGTAGGGTGCTCTTTTCCATAGTTAAGCGCAGATCCTTCTAAGGGAGATGTGACAACATTCCATCCCGCTCGACCGCTGCTAATATGATCAAGCGAAGCAAATTGTCTAGCCACCGTAAACGGCTCGCTATACGAAGTCGATAGAGTGCCTACTAAACCAATATGAGAAGTGACAGAAGCAAGTGCTGATAGAATAGTAAGAGGTTCAAAACGATTCAAAAAATGCGGAAGCGATTTTTCATTAATATATAACCCATCGGCAATGAATACTAAATCAAATTTTCCTTCTTCCGCTTTTTGAGCCTGCTGCTTGTAAAAACCTAAATTAACGCTGGCATCTGACAAAATTTCAGGGTGTCTCCACGCCCCCATATTTCCTCCGACTCCATGAATAATAGCCCCTAGCTTTAATTGTCTTTGATGTGTCATATTACCATTCTCCTTTTTCATAGCCATTCATAAATTCCCGTAATTGATTGGTTAAACCGCCTGCTCCAAAGCGAAGGACTCCTTCTTTTTCTGTCTTTCTTTCATTTGCTTCTTGTGCAAATTGCAAAAAAGCGATAATGTGAACTCTTCTAGGGTGAATATTTTCAATTCCTTCGTCATAAAACCATTGATCAATTGTATTGTAAATCCCTTTATTGACTCTGAATTGACTGTGGCACCAATTAAAAAACTGAAGATCAGGCAAATTTAAATACCGCGCTTTCCCTAGCTTGGAAGCGGTATGTTCACTAGATACATAGCCCATATGTTGAAATCTTTGCTTAACTTGTAGCGTATCAGCTTTAATTTGATGCTTTAAAAACTCAATAGAAGGGAACTTTTTCTCTCCTCGCACCCGAAAGATCACGTCGCATTGAACTGTTTCTCCATAAATAACGTCGTTAAAATCCAAAATATGAACCTCAAATGTTTTAGATAGTTCCGATCCAAATGTCGGCTTAACGCCCACATTCATAACTCCTATATGTTCAAGTCCCCGCAGATGAACGAGGACACCATACACGCCATTTTTTAATTCTTCATGCTGAGTATCTATATTAGCTGTTGGAAAACCCAAATGTCTTCCTTGCTGCCTTCCAAGTACAACCTGGCCTTTTATAATAAGTTTTTTGCTTGTTTTAGCTTTTAATGCTCCTCTATTCACTACGTTCACCCTTCTTCCCTTAAGTCTAGTTAAAAATAAAAGGTTCTTTGCACAATGCGTGACATTGTGCAAAGAACCTCTAGTGATCTAGTCGGTTTGTTTAATTTGATGATTTCATCATATACTTATTATTCCTATGAGTCAAGTAGGCTTTAAATTAAAATATTAGATTGTTTTTTCATAAACATAAGAGTAAGGAGAATGCGTTGGGTTGATACGCTTGAAAAATTGCTTTGTTCGATCTTCTTTTGGGTTTAAAAATATGTCTTCAGGATGACCTTGTTCGACAATTTTTCCTCCGTCCATAAACACCACGTGATTAGAGACTTCACGGGCAAAACTCATTTCGTGCGTAACAATGATCATTGTAATTCCTTCTTCAGCAATTTTACGAATAACAGACAGTACTTCACCCACCAGTTCAGGGTCCAAAGCAGACGTCGGCTCATCAAATAAAATGACTTCAGGATTTAAAGCAAGCGCTCTAGCAATGCCCACTCGCTGCTGTTGACCTCCTGATAACTGACTTGGATAAGCATTTGCTTTTTCAGCCAGCCCCACTTTTTCAAGGACGTCTAAACTGCGTTGTTTCGCTTCTTCCTTTGGCAGCTTTTGAACAATAACTAGCCCCTCCATAATATTTTCAATAACGGTTTTGTGTTTGAACAAATTGTATTGTTGAAAAACCATCGTTGTTTTTTGTCGAAGAGTTAAAATGTCTTTGCGGTTTGGCTTTTGGCACTGAACCGTAAATTGATCAATCGAAACTTCTCCTTCATCTGCTTTTTCTAAGAAATTAATGCAGCGTAAAAACGTAGTCTTTCCAGAACCACTCGGTCCTAAAATGGTCACAACGTCGCCTTTTTTAACAATTAAATCAATACCGTCCAATACTGTATTATCACCAAATGTTTTTTTTATATTTGTTAGTGCAATCATACAACCCCTCCTCGATTATAAACCGTTAATTTTCGTTCAAGCAGCGCTGTTATCCCTTCTATTAACATCGTCAGCATCCAATAAATAAGAGCAGCAGCAATATAGGCTTCTAAAAACTTGAGATTATTCGAAGCTACGATATTAGCAGCACCGTTTAGCTCTTTTTGCGATACGATGAATGCGATAGAAGACGTATGCAAAAAGCCGATGAAAATATTACATAAATTCGGTAAAGACAAAGCAAACGCCTGTGGAAAAACAATTCGTTTCATTGATTGAAAACGATTCATCCCAATGGCATACGCAGCCTCAATTTGTCCTTTTTCTACAGCTAACAAACCAGAGCGAATAATCTCTGACATATAAGCTCCCGCTGTAAAAGACAAAGCGATTAATACAAATACGACAATAGGAATGCTGTTTGCATTGAAGCCCCATCCATAGTAACTCGCTAGTTTATTAATAAATAGCGGAAACCCTAGGTAAATAACCATAATATGAAGAATAGCAGGCGTTCCTCGGAAAAATGATACGTATACATTGGCAATTGGCGTTATTATTTTTACTGAATTGATTCTTACAGCCGCAACAGCAATACCAATAAGCAATCCGCCTAGTAATGGACCGGTGGCAATAAGGAGCGTTAAAGGTAATGCCTTTAAAATTTCTACAAATGCTGTCCATATAAACGGTACATCAATAATCATGTTTACACCTCTTTTAGTAAGCTCGTTTTATACATGAACAGGCTGATCATGTTTTTGCAGCTTCTGTTCTGATTTCACAAAAAATTTCTCTAATATAATCGCCACCAAATAATAAATAATAGCAAGTGCGATATATACCTCCACTGCATGAGCCGTTGCAGCGATAATGGTATCTCCTCTTCCCATCATATCCATCACACCAATGGTAAAGGCTAAAGACGTATCTTTTAAGGACCCAATCACAAGGTTTCCAAAGTTAGGAAAGGCTACAACGAGAGCTTGCGGCAGCACAATTCGAGTGAACGTTTGTTTTCCGCTCATTCCTATACTATACGCTGCTTCAGTTTGCCCTTTATCTACACTATTAATGGCACCTCGCATCATTTCAGAAAAAGACGACGCCGTGCTCAGTGAATATGTGATAATCACAAATACAAGCGGAGCCATTCTTGAAACGTCAATATGAATCAATTGTAAAAGGGCAGGTATTCCGTAAAAAACTAAAAATAATTGAATTAAAATAGGCGTCCCCCTCATAAAAGAAATATAAACTGCTGCTATTTGACTTAACACCGGCACTTTATAAATACGAGGCAGCGCAATAAACAACCCTAAGGTACTGCCAATCACAAGTGAAGCAATTAAAATCCAAATTGTAATATGCAAATAAGACAATAATTGAGGAATAGAGGTAAAAATCAGCTCTATATCAAATGCTTTTCCCATCTTTTTCTCTCCTTTGTTTCCCTCTGCAGGTAGCGAAAGGACCCAAGTTCAAGGCTTGGGTCACAGTAAGTGCTTTAGTTATTTCCAGCTGCTTTTGTATAATCTTCTCCCAGCCATTTTTTGCTTAATTTTGTCAATGTTCCGTCTTCTTTTATTTCTTTTAGCGCTTTATCCACATCTTTTTGTAAACCTGTTTCATTTTTGCGAAGCATAAAATATACTTTTGAATTTGAAATAGCAAGCCCTACAACTTTTTGCTCTGCGTCCGCTTGTTTATTGACAAAGTCAACTGCAAACGGCGTACTAATCGTGGCATCTGCACGCCCTGTTTTCAGCTGCGTTTTTGTATCATCAGATCCTTGGCCTGAATAGACGATGTTAATTTTATTTCCATGTTCTTTGTTATACTTATCGATTAAATTAGCAGAGTTACTCGTTGCTCCTACAATTACCTTCTTACCACTCAAATCTTTAATTGATTTAATTGACGTATTTTTTTCATTTACAACTACATGCAGCGGAAAGATATTATAAGGTTCTTTATTAAACAGGAACTTTTGTTTTCTTTCTTCATTCACTTCCATCTGATGGGCGACCAAATCAATTTTGTTGGATTCCAAGCTTAAAAGTAAATTAGAGAAATCCATCGTTTTAAATTCAAACTTATAGTTTGGAAGACGTTTGTCTATTTCTTTAACAAGCTCTACATCATACCCTGTTAGATTTCCTTTATCATCAAGAAAGCAAATGTTCGGAAATTGCGTACCCGTTCCTACAATAATTTTTTGCACTTTGTCTTTGCTTGCGTTAGCTGCTGTTTCTTTATTAGATGTTCCGCAAGCGGCTAATAATAAAAGAAGTGATAAAAAGATAGCTGTCAGCTGTAGTTTTTTCATGTGTTTGGTCCCTCACTATGTCTCAAAATAATTTATTGTTTTAATGAATGAATAAAATGGATGTTTCAGCTATTTAACCATTGGTGAATAGTCTTTAATCAACTTTTCTATTTGTTCATAATCTTTTTCAATGACTCCTTTAAACTGCCTCTTATCTCCAATTTCAACGACCGGTACATGACGAATACCGTATTTAATTTCAAGTAGATCTCGCAAATAATCTTTTCCTTCTACATCGATACTTTTATATTGATAGCCTTTTTCATGAAAATATGTTTTTAGTTCTTCGCAATGATGACAACCTTTTCGATTCCATAATAAAATTTTTACTGACATGGTTTCTCCTCTTTTCTTTTAAATTGTTAATTGGCTTGTTGTAACTCTTTGTGTTTTTCTACCTCATATCTTTCGGGATGTAAGATTTTCCTTAAGAATACGCCTTTTCCTTCTTCTCCTTGATCGACTTCAAAAAAGCGTTCATACCCTTTTCTTTCATACATAGGAATCAACCATGGGTGCTGATCAGAAGTAGCTAATGTAACGGCAGGAGCCCCCAGTTGATCTCGAATAACCGTTTCTTCAACCCACGTTAAGAGTTTAGAACCTACTCCTTTCTTTTTAACCAAAGGATCTACCGCAAACCACCATAAGAAAGGCCAGTTCGTTATTTCTCTATACGTTCTTGCTGTAATCGTAGCTACGATTTTTTCATCACTTTCCAGTACGTAGCAGCGGCTGTTTTGAATGTTTTCTTTGACAAGTTCAATCGTTGCCGTCGCGGCAGGAAACTTAATTCCTAGCTTTCGAATCGGCTCATATGCTCGAAGCGTTAAATCTAACAGCTCTTCAGCATCTTCTACGGTTGCTAATCGAAATAATTCACTCATTTTCTTCACCTCATTTTATAAATGTTTGAAGGGATAGATTACCTTTGTAAATCAGCTCATCCACCGCTTCCTTTAAACGACTTTTGGCATTCGCATTGTTAATACCTGTAGAAGCGACGTATTCATGCAGCAGAAAAAGACTGCTGAGCCAAAAAGGTCTACCTAAAAAAGACGCTAAAAGCTTTAAATCATACTTAGCTTTTAGTAAAGAATTCACATTTTCACCAATAAGAATTGGCAGAATTATTTTTTTATGCAATAAACCTTCTGGCAATATTTTTGTTAGCCGTTCAAAACACTGTACGTATGTTTCATTTACTCCAGATAACAGAACGACAATACTTTTAGCTTGGTTCACTTTTGAAATACATGCCTTTACTTCTTTCTGCGCTTCCTGCTTCAAAGCGTGTACATCATGATACAAAATAGCTTCTGCGTGCACGCCTTTTGAGGTTAAGCAAGCTTCTAGCTCATCTTTCACTGAGGCTATTTGTTGATAATTATGAGAGCTTCCGTTATATAAAATACATACATCGCTCACTTTATTCCCCTCCTTTTTACAGCAAAAAGGCTCCTGGAGTTTCCTCAGGAGCCTTTGGTAGACCAATCAGCTTTAACTGTTTCTTTGATAAAACCGGAGAATGAAGTGAAGTGTCTTTGAAACATACTCACTTAATTCTTATTTATCCAAGTTGTTTTATCGGCTTTTCTGTTTGATGATTCAACTATATAGCCTCAAAATGGCAAAGTCAACTTATTTTTCAAAAAATATTTTTCTTTCAAAAAACTCTTTTCATCTGGAAAATCCTTTGCTAAAATTAATCCCAATTATTCTTACCTTTTTTATCAACTTTAAGGAGTGTTTTTAGTGAAATTAAGTATTTTAGATCAAAGCCCACGTTATGAAGGTGAGCGTGCTGAAGATGCATTTCAGCATACTATACAATTAGCCCAGCTAGCAGAAGAACTTGGCTACCACCGCTTTTGGGTAGCGGAGCATCATGACTCTGAACATGTTGTAGGATCATCACCTGAAGTGTTAATTTCTCACCTGCTCGCTAAAACGCATCATATCCGTATCGGCTCAGGCGGTGTTATGCTTCAGCACTACAGCCCTTATAAAGTAGCAGAAAATTTTAATGTTTTAGCCTCATTATCTCCAAATCGCATCGATCTTGGAATCGGTAGAGCACCAGGAGGACTACCTCATTCTACTCAAGCCTTGCAACAAAACTCTCAGCCCACTAAGTCCTTAACAGACAAACTGATAGCACTTAAACAATACCTAAACGATACGCTGCCAAAAGATCACCCTCTTTACGGTTTAAAAGCCTATCCAAGGCCGGAAAAATCAGCAGATATATTTTTACTGGGAGCAAGTGCTTCAAGCGCAGAGCTTGCGGGTTCATTAAACCTTCCTTATGTATTTGCTCAATTCATTAATGGTGATCAAAAAGTGCTAGAAGAAGCGATTTCTGTCTATAATCAGCACGTTTCATCCCATGCACGCTCGCTTGTCGTTGCGCTTTCCGTCATCGTAGCGGACACCTTAGAAGAAGCAAAAACATTAGCATCCAGCACAAAAATATTTAAAGTATACTTACAGAATGGCAAGTCCGCTACACTAGGCTCCAAAGAAAAAGCGGAAGAGTTTGGTCAACAGTCCAAAGAAAGCTATCGAATTGAAGAAAAAGAAGCAAACATTATATACGGTACAAAAGAAACCGTTCGTCAAAAACTTCAAGCTTTGAAACAGGCGTTTTCTATTGATGAATTTATCATACTTACTGCTATTCAAAATTTCGAACAAAAAAAGCGATCTTACACGCTCTTAAAAGAAGCTTTCCACAAAGGAAACGCGCAGAAAACCAATGAAACTCTAGCTGCTTACTAAGCTAGAAGCTGGGACAAAAGAATTTTAGCCGACGTAAAAAAACGAACAAATAATTAAATTTCTGATTATTTGTTCGTTTTTTTTATTATTAAAATAAATGTAGCTTTCATGTGTTTAGTTGCTTCTAGCTGTTGATTGAAGGGCAAGACGGAGACTCCTGCGGGAAAAGCGAAAAGAATGAGACCCCGCGGAAAACGAAGTCTTGCACGGAAATCAACAGCGATGTAACAAGTCATCCATACTAGATCATCTAGCCCATTTGTTCGTCTATAGATTCGAGTGATTTCGTTATGTCCCATTTTCTTTGTTTGCTTTATTTACGAGGAGTTCAAACAAAGTATACGCATGCTTCTTTTTTTCAAAAAATCATTAAATTGAATCAAACGTTTTTTTATAGTACCATATGAAGATATGAGTCTAGTAGAAGAAGGGAATTTACAAATATGCCTTACAAAATGATTGTTTTAGATTTGGATGATACACTATTATGCGATGATCACACTATTTCTCCGCGCACGAAAGAAGCTTTAATGAAGGCGCAAGAATCAGGAGTGAAAGTTGTACTTGCTTCTGGACGACCAACTTACGGAATGGTTCATATCGCCAAAGAACTGGAGTTAGAAAAGTACGGAAGCTTTATTTTATCGTTTAATGGGGCAAAAATCATTAATTGCCTAACAAATGAAGAGCTATTTAGCAGCACATTATCTCCGAGAACCGTTGCACGTCTTAACGATATTAGCCGCGAAGAAGGCGTTTTAATTCATACGTACGTTGGAGATGAAATTATAACCGAAGTAGAAAATAAATTTACGGATATTGAAAGTGATATTACAGGTCTGCCAATCCGTGTTGTTTCATCTTTTACTGCTGCCGTTACAGAACCTGTTGTAAAAGTACTCATGCTTGCAGAACCGGAAATGCTGGTTCACGTTGAAAAGAAACTTCAAAAGCAGCTTCAAGGAGAGCTAAGCGTAATGCGATCTAAACCATACTTCCTTGAATTTACAGAAGAAGGCGTCACTAAAGGGACAAGTCTCCACTTATTAATTCAACAGCTTGGCATTACACGCGATGAAGTGATTGCCATTGGCGACAGTTATAATGATCTTGCCATGATAGAATTTGCTGGACTTGGCGTAGCAATGGGAAATGCTCCTGAAGATATTAAAGAAAAAGCCAACCACGTAACAGATACAAACATGAACGACGGTGTGGCAAAAATTGTGGAAGAATTTATTTTAAAACCTGTTAGCATTTCATAAGACAAAAAAAGCAGCTCGCATGACACGAGCTGCTTTTTTGTTTTGATTTTATACTCCTAAAAGTTTCATAAGAAGCGTAGCTAAAATAACTGTGGAAGCGCCTCCAAGTCTTGTTGCTACTTGAGCAAATGGCATAAGTGACATACGGTTGGAAGCTGATAAAATCGCTACGTCTCCCGTACCTCCTAAACCGCTGTGACAGCCGGTTACAATTGCAGCGTCTACAGGATGCATTTTCATCATTTTGCCTACAAAATAACCCGTTGCTACCATAGCAATAACAACTGCTGCACATACGACTACATAACCTGGTGTAACAATTTTCACTACATCTTCAAGAGGGATATACAAAATTCCTAGCCCTACCATTAACGGCCATGTTAAGCTCGTAGAAATGAATTTGTACATGTGATAAGCACCTTGCTCCATTTTAGCAGGCATTACTTGTAAACATTTGACTAGCGTTGCCGCTACGATCATTAAAACTGGACCTGGAATTCCTAAAAACTTATGTGCTAAGCCTCCGAAAATAAAGAAACTACATGCAATTAAAAGACCTGCGCCCATTAACGAAAAATCTACTGGTTTCTTGATATTTGTATCTTCTGAGATGCCATCTCCGCCTTTTGTCTTCACAAGAACTCCATTGCCTGTTAATTCTGGCTTTTTCTCTCCTAGACGTTTCATTAAGCCAGCACATACGATAGCAACGATGTTTCCAATAACAGCAGCTGGAATCATTTGCGACACAAAAGATTCAGCTGAACTACCTAAAATTTGAGAATAAGCAAGTGAGAGTGGTAAAATACCTTCACCAATCCCTCCTCCAATAATTGGTACAACAATATAGAAAAATGTATGTTTTGCTCCGTAACCAAATAATATCCCAACAGCTACGCCTGCAGCTACAGCGGCTAGCGTACCTAATACAAGCGGTACGAACATACGTGTAAAGCCTTGAATTAAAACTTTACGGTTCATACCAAGAATACTTCCGGCTACTAAACAAGAAATATAAAGGTATAAAAAGTTTGATGTTTTCATCAAAGTTGTTACCGCTTCCATAGACGCGGGATTTAAAACATTATAAAAAACTAATACGGAAGGTACAAGCAGTGATAAAATAGCTGGTCCGCCAATATCTTTTAAAATCGGAATTTTTAATCCTAAATCACCAAGCAGCATTCCCATTACCATAATAATCGCAAATCCGCCAATCATATCTGGAGGAAGCTCGTTGTAAACGGCCGCTCCATATACAATTAATGCAAGTAAAACGTATAGCGGCAGAGGAATAACTCCTACTTTAATATTGTTGAGTCGGTTCCAAAAACCCTTATTTTCAGGCTGTGAATCTTGAGTAAACGTTTCCAATTTACGTGCTGTATTCATCTCATAACCCCCTGTGGTTCTAATATAGAGAATCATACACAAGTTTTAAAAAACTATATACGTTATGTAACTTAAGAATTCTTTTTGTAACTAAAAAAAGCACAGCTTCTTTTTTCAGAAGCTGTGCTTTTTCTATCTAAAAATTAAGCATTTACTGTTTCTAAAGCTTTAATTTCTTTGTATGTTGGTTCCCACATTGCTGCTTTTACTGCCGCTTTAATATCTGATGGAACTTCTTTTGCAACGCCATCTTTAATTGCTGCGTTAGCAACCGCTAAAGCAACGTTATATGATACTTCACGTAATTCTTCTACGCGTGGTAGTAATGAAGCGCCTGGTTTGCTGCTGTCTACCATCTCAGCTACAGCGTGTGCACATGCTGCGAACATGCTGTCTGTAATAACTTCTGCTTTTACCACGATTGATCCAAGACCAAGACCTGGGAAGACAAAAGCATTATTAGATTGACCAATTTCATATTCTACACCATCGTAGTTAACTGGTTCAAATGGACTGCCAGTTGCTACAAGTGCTTTTCCTTCTGTCCAATTTAATAGATTTTCAGGAGTAGCTTCCGCAAGCGGAGTCGGATTTGACATTGGTAAAATAGCTGGGCGTTCTACATGCTTCGCCATTTCTTTTACGATTTCTTCTGAGAATGCACCTGCTACACCAGACGTACCAATTAAGATTGTCGGCTTAACTTGTCTGACAACTTCTAAAAGAGAAATTTTGTCTTCTTCACGATTCCAGTCCTTCACTTCTTCTGCTTTTCGTGCATAAGGCGTTTGGAAACCTAATAAGTCGTCCATGTCATCTGTTAAAAGGCCTCGGAAATCGACTGCCCAGAAGTTTTTGTATGCTTCATCTTCTGTGATCCCGTCTAATACCATTGCATCACGTACTTGATCTGCAATACCGATACCTGCTGTACCTGGTCCAAAGATTAAAACACGGTGGTCACGAAGTGGCATTTTAGACACTTGAACTGCTGAGAAAATAGCGGCAAGCGTTACGGCACCTGTTCCTTGAATATCATCATTAAACGTTAGAATTTCTTTTCCGTACTTGTTAATAATTTTACGAGCATTTACATTACCGAAATCTTCCCAGTGTAACAGTGCATTAGGGAATATTTCAAGAGATTTTGAAATGAATTGATCTACGAAATGATCATAGCGCTCACCGCGGATACGTTCATGACGGTTTCCGATATATAAAGGATCATTTAATAATTTTTCATTGTTTGTTCCTACATCAAGAACAACTGGAAGTACTCTGCTTGGATCAATTCCTGCTGCAGCTGTGTACACGGCTAATTTACCGATAGCAATATTAATACCACCCACGCCCCAGTCACCAATTCCTAAAATACTTTCTGAATCTGTAATAACCATTAAATCAATGTCTTCACTATTTGCATCGATATTTTTAAGAGCTTCTTCAATGCCTTCTACATTATCGATTGACAAGTATACACCACCCGGACGGCGATATTCATGGCTGTATTCTTGGATTGCTTGTCCAACTGTTGGTGTATAAACAACCGGAAGCATTTCTTTTAAGTGATCTTGCAATAAACGATAAAATAATACAGCATTACGGTTCTGTAAATCGTTTAAATACACATTCTTACCAAGGTTATCTGCCTGAGCTAAAAATTGCTCATATGCACGTTTTGCCTGCTCATCTAAAGTTAAAGTCATTGGAGGAAGTAAACCTTCTAATCCCAACGTTTTACGCTCTTCTTTTGTAAAAGCTACTCCTTTGTTTAACATTGGAGCTCCTAAAATTTCTTTCCCACGTAAAGTCGTTTCAATTGTTTCATTATCTGCAAAAAATACGTTGCGCATACGACTATCTTCCTTTCTGTAGACTTGTATGACAAGCATACAAGTTGGTTAGATTTAAGTAATTGATAACTTATATGGATATTACTCATATTATTCAAATGTCCGTTAACTTTTTATGAATAGCTTGCTAATTCATTTGACAATAGTATATTTTATGCCTATCTATTTCTGCTGTCAACTATTTTAGTAGAGCAATTTTTTAGTTATAAAGAGGTTGAAATTTCTGAATTTAATATCTTTTATCAATTTTCTTTTTATATAGGTACTAAGAACCCTCTTTGTTCTATTCATCTCTTTTTGAAAGCTAAAATAATCCTTTAATATGGAAAAAATGTTTAATTATAAAAAATTTATTTTGAAATAATTTTAGTTTGCCTATAAAAGAATATTTTTTATTTTTTTGTCTATGCTGATTAGTGAATTACTATGAATATTCTTTCCTTTCTATCTATACATATAAACTACATAGTTCTTTTTTATAATAATGGAGGTCATTGTATGTTAAAACCAGATACAGCTATTATTTTTGGATTTCTTATCGAAGAAGCGGCCAGTCGATTAGACGATCAAGAAATTAAAGAAATTGCGGCTAAAGAGCTAGAAAATGGAGAATTGGTGTTTGAAGAAGCCAATTATTTTTATAAACGCTTTTTTATCCCTGCTTCTTCTGAATTAAGACAAGCTCTTCGCCGAGAGGTGTTATCGCTTCATTTAACATTAAATCAAATCAAAAATGCTCATGGCAACGGATCCATGTCTAAGATTGCTCATATGCATCAAATTATTGCAGAAACTGAAAAATCAACAAACGAACTTAACAGACTTTTAAATCTTGCGTTCTATGAGGGTGAAGACGATCAGACCTACGCCTCCTTCATGAATATTTTTTCAAATAAATCATAAGAAAAACCGTCCTTACGGACGGTTTTTCTTATTGAACACCTTTCATTAAACGCTGAATTTTTGGCGAAATCATTAGCACGATTACTCCTAAAATAACCGACACTCCGCCCAATGCAGCAAAATAAACAACTTGCGAAATGTTTTCATAGTATTGAACAAGCTGAGCATTGATTGCCTGCGCCGCTGCGCTTGTTAAGAACCATAAACTCATCGTTTGAGCAGAAAACGCTGCAGGTGCTAGTTTTGTTGTAGTTGATAATCCTACTGGTGATAAACAAAGCTCTCCAACTACAACTAAGAAGAAGCTTAACACTAACCAAAGCGGGCTCGCTAACGTTTCATTTCCATGAATACTAGCTGGAATAACCATGACGAGGAAAGAAAGCCCTGCAAACAATAGTCCTAATGAAAATTTCTTTGGTGTAGAAGGCTGTCTGTTTCCTAATTTCACCCAAATCGCTGCAAAAACTGGAGCAAATATAATAATGAATAACGGATTTAACGATTGGAACCAGCCAACTGGAATTTTAAAGCCGCCATACGTTAGCTGTGTATGATCTTTTGCATACGTTGCTAAAATTGTTGACCCCTGCTCTTGAATTGCCCAGAACATTACTCCAGAAATAAAAAGAGGGATATAAGCCAATACGCGTGAACGCTCATCAGCTGTTGTCTTGGGACTCTTATACATAACCACAAAGTAAATAATAGGAATAACAATCGCTAAAATACTTACAAATAAAATAACGCCTTCAACTGTTAAAATACCTGCTAAAGAAGTCAGTACAATAAAGATAGCAAGTACAACTACAGCAAATGCAATAGTACCAAATACTTTTTTGCGTTCTTCTGGTTTTAAAGGGTTTGGAACTTGTCTACCTGCACGACCTAAGGTTTTACCTCGTGTAGCCATAAATACAATTAGACCTAAAAGCATTCCTACTGCTGCGATTCCAAAACCTAAGTGATAATTATATTTTTCCCCTACTGTTGAAACAACTAGCGGTGCGATAAATGCACCTGCATTTACACCCATATAGAAGATACTAAATCCAGCATCTCGACGGTTATCAGTCGGGCTATACATATCACCTACAACGCTCGAAACGTTGGGTTTTAATAAACCTGTTCCAATAATAATTAAGAACATTGAAATAAACAGCGCTGTTACACCTGCTGGCAATGCAAGCACTAAATGTCCCAGCATAATAAATATACCGCCGTAAAACACCGTATTAGACGTACCTAAAATGCGGTCTGCAATCCAACCGCCAATAATTCCAGACATATAAACAAGGGAACCATAAATAGAAAAGATCGCTAAAGCGGTTCCTTGTTCCATTCCTAATCCACCATTTGCAATTGTATCGTACATGTACAATACAAGTAGCGCACGCATTCCATAGTATGAAAAACGCTCCCAGAACTCTGTAAAGAACAAGGTAAATAACCCTTTAGGATGTCCGAAGAATCCTTTTTGAGGAACTGTTTCATACACTTTTTCTCTCTCTACCGACATATTCCTTAACCTCTCTTTCAACCGTAAACCATCATAGACAAAACTATCAAAAAATTATGATGATATAAAAAAATAGAAACAAGAAAATTTTATTCTTATAAAATGATTCTGTCAATATCAGAATTTTACAATGAGTGCATAAAATAAGGTTTTCCATTATAAAATTGCACCTATAAAAAGCTTTAAATCAAGATTTCTTTTCTTAAAATATCTTTTTGAAAATTTTTTTATACAAAACCCTTGATTATAAAGCATCTGATTATCTACTTTTCATACAAGCAGATAATATTTTTCTTTTTGGGAATTTTTTCTTTATATTAAAAAAGAGGCTTTATTATTTTTTCATTATGCTTTCCTCAACTAAAAATATACTTTTTTAAAATAATAAAATCCTCTTTAAAAATGCCTATTTTGTTATAGTAGATACTCTTTTTTCACCTATGTAATACCTTTAATATAAGTCATCCTGATTTTTTTATGTAAAAAAAAGAGATAAAAGGTTTATTTTTTACCTCTTTTTGCACTGCACCTACAATTTTACGTATTCACCGTTTACCATTTGTCCTTTGTGAAGAGGAACCACACCTTCTTCTTTAGTGTATACAATCGTTCCTCTATTAATGGTAGTTAAAACAACGCTGTTAAATACCGTCCCTTCATATATACTGTGCTTATGTTTGAAAACCATTCCTTCTTTTGTCACTTTTTCAGTTTGATCCAGATCCACGATAACCAAATCCGCATCAGATCCTAGCAAAATGCTTCCTTTTTTAGGATATAAACCGAATCGTTTAGCTGGATTGGTTGATACAAGCTTTGAAATGCGAGAAAGAGAAATTCCTCTATTAATGGCTCCCTCACTAATCATTGCTTGCAAAGAGTACTGACCGCCTGATATTCCACCCCAGACTTTAAATAAATCATTCTGATGAGCAGTTTTTAACTCAATCGGGCAAGGAGAATGATCAGAAGAAATCATATCTACTTCTTCTGATTGAATACAAGCCCATAATTTTTCTTTTTGACTTCTGCTGCGAAGAGGAGGTGCACACTTAGCCGTTACACCAATTTCTTCAAAGTCTTCCTCTGTAAAAAGTAAATAATGCGGACAAGTTTCCAGCGTAACGTTCATTCCATTCTTCTTTGCTTCCGTAATAAGCTGCACTGCTTCATAGCTGCTAATGTGTACAAAGTGAAGCGGACATCCCGTTTTTTTACCATACTCAAGCGCTTGCTTTACTGCGTTTACTTCTGCTAGAACAGGTCGCGTTTCTAAATAATCTTTAATAGCAGTTTGCTTTTGCTTCTGTTTAGCCTGTTCAAGCTTTTGTATTAAATCATTTCTTTCAGCATGCAGGGCAAGCACCTTGTTTAGTTTCGCAATCTCTTTCATTCCTTCGTATAATGTGAGGTCATCTGAGAAATCAAATTCAGAACCGGCTTCTGACATAAATGCTTTAAAACCTATTACACCCGAATGAGCCATCTTAGCTAACTCTTCTTTATTACCAGGAACCAACCCTCCCCATAGACCATAATCTACTACCGACTTTTGATCAGCCAGCGTTTTCTTTTCCCACAGCGCTGATTCTGTTACGGTAGGAGGAACGCCGTTTAATGGCATATCAAAATATGTAGTGCAGCCTCCTGCAGCCATAGATGCTGAACCGTAGTCAAACCCTTCCCAATGGTCTCGGCTCGGTTCATCAAAATGCACGTGAATATCAATCATTCCAGGCAGAACATATTTGCCTTTAGCATCTACGTATTTTTTGGCTGGTATGCTAACACCATGCGCTATTTCTGCAATCTTTCCTTTTTTAATACCTATATCTGCTTTTACTATTTGGTCTTCTAATACGACCGAGCCATCCCGAATAATTAAATCGTACATGTTATCAAACTCCCCTTTATTTAACTACTCCATCTTCTTATTAAACGAAGCAGTCTGCTATTGTTCTATCATGCACTGTTTCCTTTAAAAAGTCTTTATCCTTGTAAAGAAACCTGACACAGGCACTCGTTATTACGTCAGTTAATGTAACTGAATTATCTGAGTTTTTAACTCGCCATTTTGTCTAAACTTTTCTTTTTGATTTGGTCACTTTCACTAAATAAAAAGAGATTGAGACATAACTAAATCACCGGACAGATAGAAGCAACTGCATACATGAAGCCTACGTCCACTCTAACCATAAAAAAATCCGACCGAGTTTGATTCCCTATTAAGAATCAAACTCGGTCGGATCTTCCTTCAACTAATTTTGCCACAGCCTCTTTTAACTCTTTTTCACTTTTTGTGACATTGGCAACCTTACTGTAAATGTACTTCCTTTTTCTTGTTCACTTTCTACATCAATTTTCCCTTTATGTGTTTCTACGATCCATTTAGCGATGGCTAGGCCTAGCCCATGACCTCCCATTTGACGAGATCGCGATTTGTCAGCACGATAAAAGCGGTCAAAAATCCGATCCTTTTCGTCAGGATGAATTCCAACTCCTGTATCCCGTACTTTTAATATACATTCACTCCCATGCTGAACCACTTGAATGTTTACACTTCCATGAGGAGTCGTATATTTAATCGCATTATCTAACAAAATGTAAATCAGCTGAGTTAGACGCTCTTGATCTCCAGTTACAACTAGTTTTTCCGGTGTATCCAGCTGCAAATCAATATGTTTAGAAATCGCTAGGGTTTCAACGGATTCCATTACCTTTTGCACCGCGTCTGTAATATCAAAGGGCATCATTGCTTTTTCTACTTTATTAGAGTCTGAGCGTGCAAGCGTAAGCAAATCACTGACGAGACTCGTCATGCGCTTCACTTCAGCTTTCATATTATTGATTAATTTTTTAGAAAAAGGATCTTCTGTTACTTCCTCCTGCATTTCTAAAGCGTTGATAGAAGAAAGCATAACGCTAAGCGGCGTTCTTAACTCATGGGACGCATCCGCCACAAACTCTTTTTGCTTTTGGAAAGCTGTTTCAATTGGGACCATCGCACGTTTTGACATTAAGCGGCTGATATAAATGGCTACTCCTACAAACAGTACGGTAAGGCTCAGCATAATAATGAGGAGCCACTTTAACAACTGATAAAGAAACGAAACGTCTTTTCCAATATAAAGCATCCCTAAAAATTGGCCTTTATAAAAAATAGGTTCCCCCGCCATCATTAAATCAATATCTATTTTGCCTTCTCCGTTTTGCCCTTTTACTCCTTCAATGTGTTCAAAACTAGGACGTGGGGCTTTTATTCGTTCTTTTCGCACCTCATTTTCAATAGGGATCCATCCATCAATTAAATCTAACAAGTTAGAGCGAAGACGCTCACTCGCTTCGTTGCCCATAATAAGGTCCCCTTCAGGACTGATGACATAATAAAAAAACTGATCTTCACCGGCTACGACAATGTTTTTGTACTCTTCTTTCGACTGTTGATTCGAGCTGTTTACCGCTTGTTTAATTAAGATGCTTTGGACAATTCGAGACTCTTGTTTTAACATGCTATTTAAGTTTTGCTGCTGACTGTTGGATACAACCACATACACCAATGCATAAACAATAAATACGAATAAAAGCAGAAACAGCATTAGCAATGCGCTGTATCGGAATGTTAAACGATTTTGCGTCTGGCTGAATAAATCTTGCTTTACTTTTTGTTTTACTTTCTGTTTAGCCCTCGTAAGAAGTTTAGCTTTCAATTTTGTAGCCTACTCCACGAATGCTTTGAATAAGATCTTGTTTGTTGAATTTCTCTAGTTTTTTCCGCAAAAGTTTAACCGTCGCATCAATCGTTTTAATCGAAACATCTGATTCATATCCCCATACCCTGTCTAAAATAATATCTCGAGAAAGAACTTGTCCTTTGTTTTTCACTAAAAAATCTAGCAGTTGAAATTCACGAGGACTTAATTGAATAAACTCCTCGTCAAACTGCACGGTTTGACTTGCTCTTTTTAATATCATGCTGGCAATCTCTACTTCTTCTTCTAAGATTGGTGCATAATTACGACGAGCCAAAGCGCGAAGCCTTGCAAGCAGCTCGTCAATTTCAAATGGCTTAATAACGTAATCATCCGCTCCCGCATCTAAGCCTTGTATACGATCTTGAACCGCATCTTTTGCTGTTAACATAAGAATAGCTCCGGCGTATCCTTCTTTTCTTAGACGTTTACATACATCGATTCCGTCTCCATTGGGCATCATCCAGTCAAGAATTAACACATCATAATGCGCTTCAGATGCATAATCATATGCATCATTCCCTTCCGTCACCCATTCGACGTTATATCCTCCTTTTTTCTTCAGCATATAACTAACTAATTCACCTAGCTGCAAATCATCTTCTGCTAGCAGTACGTTCATTCTGCGTAACTCCTTCCTTCATTTGATACATTTCCCTGCATCCTTTTGTTTACTTTATTATACAAAAAGAATCAGCAGAAACAAGCTGCCTCTACTGATCACTTTTCATTTTGATTTTCCCTACCTGTATTAAGAATGGGCGCCAACTGCTGTTCAGCAGTTCGCGTCTTTTGTACTTTTATGAATGACTAACGATTTGATTTGAATATGAAGGATTTGATCCATTAACAGTTTCTGTGACCTTTACAACACGCCGGCATATTTCAGCTCGTACACCTCTGTGCTTTAATTGTTCGACGATTTTTTCTAATTTGCTATAAGACGCTGTTTGTTTCATATCCATCCCCTCATTTCGTTAAGGTATTATTTATGAATCAAGTTTGTTTGTAATATCATACTTTTTCTTTAGCTTTTGTAACCATGTTGGATACTCTGTTTGGTATTTTTGATCAAGCAGCGTTTGCTTAATTTTTGCTTTGCTGTTTTCATATGTTGCTTTTTGCGCTTCTTTTTTGCCTGTTACTTTAATAATGTGATAACCGTATTCTGTTTTAACAGGATCACTTACTTCATTTACCTTCATAGAAAATGCTTTGTTGGCAAAAGCTTCGACCATATCACCTTTTTTGAAGTATCCAAGGTCTCCGCCATTCGATTTAGAAGCTGTATCTGTTGAATATTCTTTTGCTAGCTTCGCAAAATCTTCTCCTTTATCAAGCTTTGCCTTTACTTCTTTTGCTGTTTTTTCGTCTGCTACTAAGATGTGGCTAGCTTTCACCTGTGCTTCTGTAGCTAATGAATCTTTATTTTGATTAAAGTACGATTTCATTTCACTATCTTTAATATTAATAGTCGACTCGACCATTTTTTTTGCTTCAATATTCGTCTTTAAATCTTTTTTCAGCTCTGACAATTTTACACCGCTAGATGCTAATGCTTGATTTAGGGCATCTTCTCCACCGTACTGACTTTTAAGGTTTTCTAATTCAGCATTAATTTCTTTATCGGTTACTTTAATATTTTGTTTAGCTGCTTCTTTTGAAATGACTTTTTGTTCGATTAGTGAATCAAGGACGCTTGATCCTCCTTGAGCAAGAAGAGCATCGTACAGCTGATCTTTTGTGATTTTTTCATCACCAACGGTAGCAACTACCTTTGATTTATTCATTGCTACGGCACCAATAGCTACTGCAGCAATAATGACAACGGCTGCAATAATCATAATTATTTTGTTTTTAGACATGGTTAAACTCCTTTTCCATTTCTCATTACTTACCTAAACTTAAACTTTTGCGCCTTGGTAACGGTTTAAGTTCAATTAAAGGTCTTGCAATAGTAGATACGTATTTACTCGACAACAACCACGCCACTCCACAAGCTCCAATTAGAAGGATACTGTATCCTTGTACACTTTCTATCCAGTCTCCAAAAGAAGATAGGCGAATATATTTAATCAGAAACCCATGTAGCAAATATACATAAAAGGTTTGAGCACCTCGAGATGTAAAGGACATCGTTTGTGTAGGGATCAAAGCTAGAAAGGAAATAGTCATTGCTAAGCTGATGCTATAAAATAGCGCACGAATGGTCATTCCCTCTAATTGATTTACACCTAAAGAGGCATAAGATTTTGAACCAAATAGCCACTCTTTCTCAAAATCCGGTACTATATACTGGATCCATAGAGCAATAATCAGCAAAGTGCCTCCAGCTACTTTCTTACAAGAAACAGACGTCAACTTTTTAAAATGTTCTTTTTTCATATAAAACCCTGCTAAGAAGAAGGGAAAGAACACAAAGGTTCTAGAAAGGCTTAACGTTGTTTCCAGCGGTTCACATAAGCCAATCATAATTCCTAAAACTGCCGCCACGGCTAAAGGATATTTGATTTTTGTAAAAATGAACAACATGGCGTTCCAACAAAATAAACTCAACAAAAACCATAGTGACCAAGCTGGCTGAAACACTGAAACTTCGAATGACGATTCATCATACAGCTTATAATCATATACCGCATAGATAAGTTGAAAAATAATATAAGGAAGTAATACTTTCTTCGCCATCTTCCACATGTATCCTTTTTTTCGGTATCCCTTTGCAAAATAGCCGCTTATTAAAATAAACGCTGGCATATGAAAGGTGTAAATAAATATGTATAACGTTCGTAGCCACTGTTCATCATTGATGAAGGGAGTTAACAAATGGCCAAACACTACTAATACAATTAAGATAAACTTTACGTTATCAAAATACGCATCCCGCTTAGCCATTTTACCTCCTCCTTTCTTTCGCGTTCTACGAATCTGTACGACGTGCTGCTGCGAATATCTTTTCTTTACATTCCTTACTATACATAGTAAAAATGAAAAAACAGTGAAAACCTTGCTTATTTCTATTTTTAAATAAGGCGCGGCTAAATAAGTTTGACAAATGGCTCCTCTTTCTCTACTATATAGATACGCACCCTATCCAATTCAATTTCGCTTGTTGCGGGACACTTAACCAGTACGGATGGATAGGGTGTTTTTGTATGCAAAAAAAGCAGAAGACCTAGGTCTTCTGCTTTTTATTTTGCTATAGGCTGATTTTCGTTTTTTCCGTTTGCTTTTTTACTTTTTAAATAATAAAACAAGTAACAAAAAAGGACAAACGGGATACCGCAGTATAATGCAATGCGCTGACTCTTATCAAAAGCCAGTCCTACACAAGCAGCAAAACATAACACGAATGCTAAAATAGGAACGAGAGGATATAAAGGTGCTTTGTAAACAAGCTTTGATACATCATTCCCTTCTTTAATATAGCGTTTTCTGAACATAAAATGAGAAGCTGCAATAGCCATCCATACAGCTACCACCGCAAATCCAGAAATAGAAACTAATACTAAGTAAACAGTTGTTGGTGCAACTACGCTTGACAGCAAGGACAGACATGCCACTCCCATGCTGATAAGTAACGAATTAAATGGAACTCCTTTAGACGTTACTTTCCCTAACCAAGTGCTGACCATTTTTTGATCAGATAATGACCATAGCATTCTCGAACATGCATATAATCCTGCATTAGCATTTGATAATAAAGCTGTTAAAATAACCAAGTTCATAATATCTGCCGCGTAAGGAATACCTATTTGATCAAATACCGTCACAAAAGGACTTTCTAACACTCCTGCTTGTTTCCATGAAATCAACCCAGATAGTACAAACATGGCGCCAATAAAGAAGAAGAACGTACGCCAAATAATATTTTTAATTGCTCGAGGTATGTTCTTTTCCGGATCCTCTGTTTCTCCTGCTGTAATACCAATTAATTCTGTTCCCGAAAAAGCAAAGCTAACGGAAACCATTGTAATTAATACAGGCATAAGTCCATTTGGAAATAAACCGCCCTCTCCTGTAAAGTGAGAAAGCATCGGCGCTTTTTCATGACCGCCAAGAGGAATGAATCCAAACATCGCTGCTGCGCCTAAAATAATAAATACAATAATCGTTAATACTTTAATACTTGAAAACCAAAATTCTGTTTCGCCGAAAAAACGTACAGATGTTGCATTTAAACCAAATAATAAAAGAGCAAACAGCGCGCTCCATATCCAAACCGAAACGTCAGGAAACCATCTTTGCATAAGCAATCCAGACGCTGTAAACTCCGAACCTACAGATACCACCCAAGTCAGCCAGTAGAGCCAACCAACCGCAAAACCAGTTCCCGGCCCGATAAACTTTGTAGCGTATACTTGAAATGATCCTGACACAGGCATTGCTACGCTTAGTTCCCCTAGACATATCATGACTAAATACATAATTAATCCACCGATTAAATAAGCAAGGAGTGTTCCCCCAGGACCTGCTGCATTAATTGTATAGCCTGAATTAAGAAACAGCCCCGTACCGATCACACCGCCAAGGGAAATCATAAATAAATGACGGCTTTTCATTTTTCTTTGTAACTGATTCATAGATGTTGTATTCTCACCCATTATGTACCTCCTTTTTATAGTAAACTCATCTAAAAACTTGGTTTTTTTACATATTCTCTATAGTCTCTTCTCTACAGGAGTAGGCTCTATTTCTTTGATATGTACGAATTTTGTATATTGTATACAATATACACTTCTTAAATCTTTTTACGATTATATCATTTTTCAGATTTTTTACAACAATGAATAGTAAAAAATATTTCAATAATTCTATTTTTTATATTCTAACTAAGATTAGACGAAGTGATATGATATGATTATTTTTACACCTGTACGTTCTTTCTTGCTATTTTTATACTCTTTCATCACCATGACATGAAGAGAAAGAACGGCTGATGCGATATTTATTTTAGGGGGAAACAATGAACAAGGGGCCTATGATTTATCATTCATTAAAAGATCATGTATATAACTACATAGCAAGTCAAATTCAAGACGGTACACTGCTGCCTAACGACAAAATAAATGAAGCCAGCATTTGTTCTCAGCTGAATGTCAGCCGAACGCCTGTAAGAGAAGCGCTTATTAAATTGGCTTCAGACAACCTATTAGAATACAGACCGCGCAGAGGGTTTACTGTAAAGAAAATTGATACACAAAAAAAACTAGAAGTATTTGAAATCGTCGGTGCTTTAGATGGTTTGGCAGCTGCCCTGTCGATTGATCACTTAACGGAAGAAGATTTTGCGAAGATGGATGAGCTTATTAAAAAAATCGATGTTTCGATCGAATTAGAAAATTATCAGGATTATCAAAAATATCAAACGTATTTTCATCGAGTCTATTTGAACCGATGCGGTAATGTGACCTTAAAAGAACAGCTTATATCTTTACAAGACGGATTCATCAGACAAACGTACTTTAGCGATGACAATAAAGAGCTGTACGCCATTTTGCATGTAATGAATGAACATCACCGCCATATTCTAAAACTTCTGAAGCAGAAAAAAAAGGCGGATATTCAGCTTTACCTTCAAAATGTCCACTGGAAAATCGAATATCCGGAAATGATTTGATCAAAAAAAAGCTCGAGACATAACTAAATCAATTTAATAAACAGCTAGAAGCACCGAAATACATCAAACCTACGTTTATCATACCCATGAAAAAATCCGAACGAAGTTGATTCTTCATTAAGAATCTCAATTCATCGTTCGGATTTTTCTTTAACTAAAACACTTTTGTCCCAACCTCTTTTATTTTGCTATAGCAGAACGCTGCTTTTCTTCTTTTACGTACCAAATGAATTTCCCTGTATATCCGTAAATAATCGCCAAAATAATAGAGACAAAACTGAGCCACATAAACGGCAGATAAGCGAATGTAGAAATCCCAAGCGTTGTAGCCAGAAATACACCATTGTCCGTCCACGGAACCATTCCAGAAGTTAAGGTTCCTCCTACTTCTGAGTTACGGGCAAGCACCAGACGCTGTATTCTTAACTTATCATAACTTTTCTCCATAATTTTCGGTGTTAAAATTAATGAAACATACATCGCACACCCAAATATATTCCCTAATAACCCAACGAAAATAGTAGAAGCCGTAACGTTTCCTGAATTGACAAGAATTTTTTCAAATTTAGATAGCAGGACTTCTAAGACGCCGAGCTCATCTAATAACCCGCCAAATCCTAGTCCAAAAATAATGACAATAATAGAACCGACCATGCTTAAAATTCCGCCACGATTTAAAAGCTCACTTAAAAATGTGTTGTCTGTATTAATTTTAAACCCTTCATAAGCCGTATTAAATGCGCCAGCCACATCCATATGTTGAAAGACAACTGCCCATATAATTCCTAATAATGAACCAATCGCAATTGCTGGAAGAGAAGGTTTCTTTAATGCTAAAAGGACAATGACAGCCAAAGCCGGAATTAGCATCCACCCGCTGATATGGAATGTATCCAACAGCGAAGATTTTAATTCTTCTACCCGTCCAGCATCAAAATCTTTTCCTCCATACATAAACCCTGTTACCGTAAATAATACTGCCGTAATGAGGTAAGCAGGAATATCCAACACTAACATTGCTTTTACGTGATCAATAACATTCACTCGAGCCATTGACGCAGATAAAATGGTACTGTCAGAAAGAGGAGAAAGCTTGTCTCCAAAATAAGCTCCTGAAATCACAGCTCCCGCTACTAAAGGAAGCGGCATACCTAAGCCTTGTCCGATTCCCATCATCGCGATTCCGGCTGTACCAACCGTTCCCCAAGATGTTCCTGTTGAAATCGAAGTAATAGAGCAAATGATAAGTGTAGCAAGTAAAAAGAATGTTGGATTAATAAACTCTAATCCAAAATAAATAAGAGAAGGAACAACTCCTCCGGCAATCCATGTTCCAATTAACGTACCGACGGCTAATAAAATTAAAATAGCTTCTAAGCCGTTTGATATTCCTCTTGTAATGGCCCCTTGCAGGTGATTATACGTATACCCAAGTCGTACTCCTAGCGCCATAACAATAAACCATGAAATAAATAAAGCGAGCTGAATAGGTAAATCAAAAACAGTTGCAAATGAAATAACAACAGCTAAAAATAAAGCAAGCACAATCATTATTTCCCACATAGATGGTAAACGGGTTGTGTTCAAACTAGCTCCTCCTAAACTGGTATGTAGATTCTGGAATGTGGTATCGTTTAAGAGCAAAACGTCCTTATTTTTTAATTGTTCCTCTTACTGCTCCAACGTATGTATTTCTATGAGTGCTTAAACAATAAACTGCATCTTTTTAAGAACATAAAATAAGGATACTCGCATAAACAATAAGCCATTTTTCTTTTATCCAGTGGTCATAATACCATAAGAGTGTGCTTTCTTACAAGGCTCATTATAAAGCGCTTTCTGTTTGTTTATACATTTTAATATATAAATATATTTTCATTTATTTTATTCAGCGAAAAGAGGAAAGTAACATGAAAGAATATGCAACGTTTGCGGGAGGATGCTTTTGGTGCATGGTCGCTCCTTTTGATCAGCTTACAGGAATCCTCAGTATCCGCTCGGGCTACGCTAGAGATGAACAAATCAGTTCTGAAGCTTCTGCTCTTGTAAAAAAGGAAAACGAGTACGTAGAGGCCGTGCAAATTGTATGGGATCCCTCTCACATTACGTTTGAAGAGCTGCTTAACCTGTATTGGCAGCAAATTGACCCTACGGATTCCGCGGGACAGTTTTCAGACCGCGGACCCTCGTATCGAGCCATTATTTTTTATCATAACGAAAAGCAAAAAGAAGCGGCTCTCGATTCTAAAAGAAAGCTCGCCCAAAGCGAACGTTTTAAGAACCCTATCGTCACACCTATTTTACCTTTTTCTTCTTTTTACGAAGCACAAGAGCAGCAGCAGGATTATTATCGAAAAAATGCATTTCACTATAAATTATACAAAGAAGGCTCGGGGCGAACTGATTTTCTGACGCAGCATTGGCCCAAGGACCGCTCTTACCTTAAAAAGATTCTAACGCCTATGCAATATTTTGTTACGCAGGAAAACGGAACCGAACCACCTTTTACGAATTTATATTGGAATAACAAAAAACAAGGAATTTACGTTGACCTTCTAACTGGAGAAGCACTGTTCAAAACGTCAGATCAGCTTCCTTCTCATACAGGCTGGCCCATTTTTAAGCGCCCTATCTTGTACGGAAACATAAAAAGAGTGCCGGCGCAGCATTCAACAGCGCTAAAAAGCAAAGAAGGAAATAACTATCTGGGTTTACTTTTAACAGAAGAAAACAGCGAATACTATCAAGTAAATTCGGCGGCTCTGCGCTTTATTCCAAAAGAGAAGCTTAAAGAAGAAGGCTATGAAGATTTTTTAATTTTGTTTTGATACCTATACTTTTTTAAAAGGGTAAAAATAAGCGGTTACTTTCTTTGCGTAGTGTACAGTTAAATCATGATGGTCCGCCGGACGCAAAAAAGGCTGAGTGATAGAATCATCTCTTATTTCACACTCTCCTTTTTGCAGTTCCCAAGGGTCATGATAAAGATCTCCTCTGTAGACATTTCCTTGATGAGTGGTAAATAAGCAGTAGCGCTCTGTAAGCCAATGAGCTAGCTCTCCTTTTTTACTGTGATAGGAGGGAGAAGTACCTCTATATGTAAGCTTTACTCGCTCTTTTTTTGAGTCTTTGTGCGTTCGAACTGACTGAAAAGAAATATAGTTCTGAGTCTTGCTGAATGTCATAGCAGCGTGGTAATAAGGCAAGTGAAAAAAGTGACGAGCAACCCATACTCCTAGTGGGTTGCTTGCGTCTAAGCTAAAAAAATAAACGCCTTTTTCCCTTTTATATGTAACGTATGTACGCACATTTAGCTCATATAACCTTGAAAAGACGGGCACGGCGGGCGTCCCTTTAAATCGAATGTCTGTCATCGTAAAAGGCACAAGGGCAATCCACGCTTGACCATTATAGGTGTCAGGCTCTAACTGATTCGGCAATAAAGAAGCCAGAAACGCTGGATCTACAGGCCAATGAATAAACAGTAAATCTTTCCACGTTTGCTTCATTATCCAATTGTTTTTCACTTCTTGTTCTCTCCTTTTTCTAGATGTTCTTTTCCATCAATTCAGCGGCTGCCGATTTCCCTGACAAATATGCGCTCTCTAACCGTGAGTGATTCGTCTTATCTTCCCTTCTTAAAAAAGCATCTCCTGCCACCAGTAGCGACGGCATAATTTCGGTAAAGGGCTGATGAAGAACTTGTTCAACCTCTGCATAGCGCCATTTTTTTAACTGAATGCTTTTAATATAATTTGCACCTACCGATTCTTTTATTTCATTTTTTATCGCTCGCAGCAACTCATGTTCAGGTTCATCAAAATGTTTTTCTGACCAGTCTTTATTCATATATACGCTAAGAACAGGCGTCTTTGATATTCCTTTTTGCTCATGATTAACGATTCTTTGGATTGTGCCAGATGGATTCGTGAGTTGACCATGATCACCATACAGCATCTCAGTGTAAAGCTCCACGATAGCAACCAAGCAGGGACTGAATTTCAGTGTGTTAAGGATAGATCGGTCCGCCTGTAACCTACTGTCATTAAGCACCTCAATAACCTGAGGAGACGGAGGTGTAAGAATGATATCAGTCGCTTCGAAAATCTCATTTTCTTCTGTATAAAGCTGATACCTCCCGTTTTGAAAATCAATGGTTTGAACTTTTCGATTCATATATACACATAGATCTTTTGCTAAATATTTAGCTAACGCATTCATGCCATTAATACTTTGATAACGAGGGTGATGGTCACCAAACCACTTCTTAACTTCTCTATCTCCTATCCATTTATTTACGGCTTGCTGAAATTCATCGGATCTCACTGTAAAAAATTGAGCTCCGTGATCTGCTTTTCCATCCCCTACTCTTCGGGTAGCCATTCGTCCCCCTACACTTTTACTCTTATCAAGAAGAAAGACCTCTATTCCTGCTTTTTGTAATTCAGCCGCTGCTGTAAGGCCCGCCATTCCAGCACCTACTACTCCTACTCGTCTCATTTTTTCCTCCTTATTTAACGCATTTACTTACAGTATAAAAAAAGCGGAATGATTGAGCTAATTTAAACTGTCTTTTTCATTTACCTTCGCTCCTGCTTGTCTCAAAAAAGTAGTCTACGATTCCTTTCAGCTGAGTATACTTGTTGTATACAAATATATCTTTACCTGCTAGCACGTCTATAGATAGGAGGACTGTCATATGATGCTCTATGATATTAAGCACAAAGTATATTACGAAGTATTTAATACAGCTCGCCCTAAAATGAAGGACTCTCACCAAGGCCGAAGCTGGGGATATGTTTATAAGAATCTCAATGGACAACCTACAAAGTTTTGGATTGACTTTACGCACGGTCGTTTTATGTACTTTCAAGTTGAAAACAAGTGGTATCGGGTGCAATATTTGCAGTCCAATGATAAGAAAAAAACAGCGGATGTCTTTAAAGGGGCTCTCATTGACTTGATTTTAGATGGAATGGATCTCAAGTTAGTACGAGGAAACTTTGAAAAGAGAAGACTCTTAGCTTTATAACACATAGAAAAACAGCCGTAAAAGCAGGACTGCTTTTACGGCTGTTTAATTGTACGAGGAGTAATCAATATTTCAACCCTTCTATTTTTCGCTTGCCCCTCTGCTGTATTGTTAGATGTCACCGGTTTGAACTCTCCAAATCCTTTTGCACTGAACATGCTTGGATTAAGCTTATCGTTTTTTAAGATAACTTTCATAAAGTTAACTGCTCTCATCACGCTTAACTCCCAGTTGGATTCAAAACCAGCGTTGCGAATGGGTACGTTATCAGTATGACCGCTAATAATGATATTACGAGGAGGATCAATCACCAAAAGTTCTGAAATATCATTGGCGATTTTTGTATCTTCACTTCGAACCTGTGCTCTTCCCGAATCAAACAATACATTATCTCGAATGGAAATTAAGAGACCTTCATCAGTTAGCGAAGTCTGTAATTGATTTGTTAAGTTTTTCTTTTGAATATACGCATTAATTTTAGATTGAATTTGCTGAAGCTCTTCTTGATCAGCTTCTCGTATGGTTTGCTCCTTTTGTTCACTCGTTAAAGATTGTGAAGAAGCAGGAGACTGATTAGGAGCTGTCTCCACTTCATTTGTTTTTTCCGTACTTTTAGCTGCAGGGGTGTTTGAAGGCTGAATCGCTTCTTCAGATTCCTCCAGAGATTGAAATTCCATCACGCCCGTTCCTCCAACAAACGCTTCATTAAATGCGCGAGAAAGGTTCTTAAATTTTTGCGCATCCACTGAGCTCATTGCAAACAATACAATGAATAAAGCAAGTAAAAGTGTAAGCAAATCTGAGTAAGGAAGCAGCCAGCTTTCGTCAACATGGTCCTCTTCATGCTTTCGTTTTCTGCGTCTACTCATTTATGCCCACTTCACTTTCTTGAAGAAGCTTTTTACGTTCCGCTGTGGGCAAATAAGAAGCCAGCTTTTGCTCAATTACTTTTGGTGTTTCTCCTTCTAGGAGTGAAAGCACTCCTTCGATCATCATATACTTTACCTTTACTTCATGTTTCGATTTACGCTTTAGTTTATTTGCAAACGGATGCCATAGTACATACCCAGTAAAAATACCAAGAAGCGTAGCAACAAACGCTGCGCTGATTGCATGTCCTAGCGTATCTGTATCTTCCATGTTCCCAAGCGCAGCAATTAACCCTATAACAGCTCCAAGTACACCCAGAGTTGGAGCATATGTACCAGCTAAAGCGAAAATACTTGCACCTGTTTGATGTCTTTCTTCCATAGCATCAATTTCTTCAGACAACACGTCTCGTATATAATCCGCACTTTGACCATCAATAGCTAAATTCAAACCATTTTTTAAGAAAGGGTCATCTACATCAATAATTTGGGCTTCAAGTGATAGTAACCCTTCTTTTCGAACAACTTGTCCCCACTCAGAAAACATGGATACTAAATCAACGGGCTGCAGCATTTTTTGTTCTTTAAACAGGACACCAAACAGTTTTGGGACTCTCTTGATTTCATTTGAAGGAAATGCAATCACTACTGCTCCGACGGTTCCGACAATAATAATTAAAATAGCAGCCGGATTTCCTAACACGGATGGATTAACCCCTTTGAAAAACATGCCTACAATAAGAGAGGCTATTCCTAAAATCAGTCCAATAAAAGATGTTTTATCCATATGTAATTCTCCTATCCTTAACTTCCTGTTCTTTCTTTTTGTGTATTTTATCCTCATCTTTTATTTCGACTATTTCATAAAATTTTTAAGCTTTTTATGAATCATATTTACAATTACAGCTTTTCTCTATTATAAAAACACTTTTTTCAACTTTTCATACAGAATATCTGAAGGTCCAGCTATAATCGCTACAATTTGATTTTCCACATAAATAGCAGCCGTCATCTTATTGTCTATATCAGCTAAAATGGCAAACCCGACGTTAATGTTCAAGTTTATTCACCCCTGTAACGTTCTTGTTTATTCAACATATAAAAAGAACAATCTTACCATTTATTTTTCAGTGTTTTATTGACATTTGTAAATTTTATATTAAGATTATGTAAATGAGTTGACAAAATGAAGGTGATATTATGCTATTAGAAAAATACTGTAAAGACACTGATTTAATGATTATCCAGTTTACAATCGAACTAACAAAAGACATTCACGCTAAAATCTCCGCACGTACTTTATTTTATGAAGAACAGGTGATACGTTATGCTGAAAAAAGAATACGTTCTTTCTTACACCCTCTTTCCCTTAAACATACGCTAAAATTTGTCTATCAATCTGAAATACTACAAACTGTTCTATTCAAATTAAAACCAACTTTTGAGCAGCAGCATGTACTGCGCTGTATTTCATCTTAAAAAGGAGTTTCCTTTAGCGGAAACTCCTTTTTGATTTGATTCTACGATATAGACGATATGCTTTTCTGATAACGTTTAAAAGCGGATATGGCAAGCGGATATGGTACTTATCAATAAACGGATAAAAGGTGTAATAAGCTTTTACAAGGTCTGTCCATTTTTTATCAATACCTTCCTTATAAAAGTCAGAAATATCCACTACATACCCTCTTCCATCTTTCATCATGACATTTTTGCCATGCACATCATAAGGGTTTAACCCCTGGCTTCTTGCATAGTCCAAAGCTTTGTTCACATCTTTTATGACTTGTTCTGGAATCTTTATTCCCCGCTGTACGGCATCATACAAGGTAACGCCTGTAAGTCTTTTTAAAATCAAGTACGTCTTTCCCTCATGGAAAAGTTGAGAATAAGCTGGGTGAACGCCCAGCTTTCTATACACTTGCGCTTCTTTTTTTACACCATAAACGTCTCTTCCGTATACTTTTACCACAAATTCAGGATAATTCTCGTGCGTAAACACACCGGCATAGTTTCCTTTACCAATAAGTACCCACTCTTTTGTTTTGTTCGTAACTTCAACTGGATCGTAGTCACTTTCACTTTGAATCATAACTTGCGTTAGTAATGATGTTTCAACTAGCGACACTAACTGTTTAATTGTTTTATCCATAGTCCCCTCTAAAAATCCTTCAGTAATCTCTATCAAATATTACCCTATGATAAATCTCAATGCAGGATGTGTCAATAAATTGACAGCCTGATATAAAGAGGGAAAGTATTTCCGTTCATTCAAGACTGCGTGTGAACTTTGTGGACATTCACATTCAGTTCTTCTTTCATATTCAACATCACGCCCGCCATCGGAGCAATAGACTCGGGCTTAGTCAGTTGAAATAAAAAGCGCTTTGTCATTTCTGACAGAAAAATAGTTACTATTTCAGTGATATAGTCCATGCCTCTTTCCGCTTGATGCTCAATCCCAAGCGGCATATACATATAGCTTGGGACATCAATGGACCCTCCTTTTTCAAAACGGTCAGGTAAAAATTCACTTGGCTCTAAAAAATAATCTTCATGGCGATGCATCATATAAGGGCTAATTAACATAATCTCCCCTTTTTTAATGCTGTAACCATCTATTTGTATATCTTCACGTGCTTGACGCCCAAATAGCCAAAGAGGCGGATACAGCCTCATGCTTTCAGCAATTATTTTGCGCATATAGGTCAGATTTTTGGTTGAAAGTGATTCACCGCTAGCATAGGCCTGAATTTCTTTATGCAGCTGAAGGTGCTCCCTAGTATTTTGAGACAGTAAATGAATAGACCAGCTGCATACGTGCGTAATCATTTCATACATCGAAAGGAATATAGCGTTTAGCTGTTCATATATTTCTCTTTCATCGATGTCTTCCCCGTGAGAATTTAATACATACTGTAGTAAATCATTTCCTTCAGTTTTGTTTTGAACACGCATTTGAACGCGTTCAAAAAGGAGTTGTTCTAGCTGCTCATCTGAGTCAGGCTGGTGCAAAGGTAGACGAATATAAATTTTTCCTAACTTTTCTTTTTTTCTCATAAGCGCTTGAACATAGTGAATTTTGTCTTTATCCTCAATCGAAATGCCAAATACAAGTTGAAGGAGTACAGCTACGACTATCTGTCTGATGTCTTTTACTATCATTCGAAGCTGCCCTTCTTCCCACGTTTCCATATGCTTTTCAATTATTTTTGCGATTGCTTCCTTATTATAAGTTAGATGTTGTTTAAGTTGTGAGGGCTGAATGGGGCTCATGTATAATGCTTCATCTGTCCATAACATTTCTTCACCTAGCAGCGTTTTAAACATATGCGTTAGTTTAATTTTTTGAAATGCCTTGCTGTTTGTAATGACTACATCTTTAATAAGTTGAGGGTCTCTCGTTACATAAAAGCGTTTGTGCGCAACTCTAAATGTTGCAATTTCTCCATACTGAGTCAAGTTTTCCAAAAAACCCAGTGGGTTCTCTCTAAACTTTTGCAGGTGACCGGTAAGCTTATACGACGAGGGGCCCTGTATAACCGGCAATGTTATCACTCCTTTTCTAAAAATGCGGGACTTAAACAAATAAAAGAGTAGTCCACTAAAGACTACTCTTTTTCACACAAAGATATGCTATTGATTTTCACAAAAAATCTTACTTCTTATTCCATATTGATCCATACACTTTTAACTTCAGTGTAATTATCAAGCGCATAGCTTCCCATTTCACGACCAATTCCCGACTGTTTATAACCTCCAAACGGGCTTGCTGCATCAAATACGTTGTAACAGTTCACCCAAACTGTACCCGCTTTAATACCATGAGCAATATAGTGTGCTTTCTTTAAATCCTGTGTCCAGACGCCTGCTGCTAGACCATATGCTGTATCATTTGCTTTGGCAATCAAATCATCAAGATCGTCAAATGGCATAGCAGCTACAACCGGACCGAAGATTTCTTCACGAGCAATCGTCATCGAATGATCAACATCTGCAAAGATAGTCGGTTCTACGAAATAGCCTTGATCAAACGGTATGTTTCCTCCTGCGAGTACTTCCGCTCCTTCTTCAATTCCTTTATCAATATAGGTTTTCACTCGTTTTTGCTGCTGCGCAGATACAAGCGGACCCATTGTTGTCTCATCAGCTAATCCATTTCCTTGTTTAATAGATTTCGTTTGAGAAACTAAATCAGCTACGACATTATCATATAAGCTTTTTTGGACATACAGACGACTTCCAGCACAACATACTTGTCCCTGGTTAAACATAATACCTGAAAGCGCACCAGGAACAGCTTTTGTTAAGTCTGCATCCGGGAGGATGATGTTTGGTGATTTTCCTCCAAGCTCTAACGTCACACGCTTTAAAGAGTCGCTAGCTTGTTTCATAATTGCTTTTCCGACAGCAGTAGATCCCGTAAAAGCAATTTTATCGACAAGATCATGATGAACAAGCGGTTCACCTGCTGTTTTCCCGTAGCCTGGCACAATGTTTAGCACGCCTTTTGGGAACCCTGCTTCATCGGCTAGTCGAGCTAAGTAAAGTGCAGAAAGCGGCGTTTGCTCGGCTGGCTTGAGCACAATTGTACATCCAGTTGCCAAAGCGGCTCCGAGCTTCCAAGCTGCCATTAAAAGCGGGAAGTTCCACGGAATAATTTGGCCAACAACTCCTACTGGTTCATATCTCGTATAGTTAAAATACGCTCCTTGCACAGGAATAGTTTGTCCAACCATTTTAGTCGACCACCCAGCAAAGTAGCGGAAATGTTCAATTGCTAATGGAATGTCTGCATTTGACGTTTCACGAATTGGTTTTCCGTTATCAAGCGTTTCAAGCTGCGCAAGTTCCAATTGATGTGTTTCCATTAAATCAGCTAATTTATAAATGAGTCGACTTCTTTCAGCTGCTGACATCTTTGTCCAAGGTCCATGATCAAAGGCTTCTCTAGCCGCTCTGACGGCACGATCAATATCCTCTGGATTTGCTTCAGCTACATCTGCCAACTTTTCACCCGTTGCTGGATTTACTGTTTCAAACGTTTTTCCTGAAACAGAGTCTACCCATTCGCCGTTAATGTATAGCTGTTTAACTCCTTTTAAAAACTCCACTACTTTCGGACTCATTTCAACTTTTTTCGCTCCAAGATTTTGCATCAAATACATACCTCCCCACGAATTTTGAAAACGCTAACAATGAATATTTTACCATGTTATCTAGTAAAATCAACAATTTCGCATACAATATTCTGAATTTTTCTGCATGTATTCTAGCTACCTAAAACTTATCTTACTAGTACAAATGTCGAAAGAGGCGAAACGTTTACTGTATTTCCTTTCACCGTACGGAGCGTTTTTGTTCCTGCCTGCTCGCCAACAAGTAATCTCCACGTTCTGTTAGAAGGCAAATGAACCGTTTGAGCTTGTTTATTTGCATTATGAATCACCATTATTTCGTTTGCTTTATCTTTGTTGGCTTTAGCATTTAACGTATAGCCTACTACGTTTGCTGGTGCATCAACAAAGCGTAAATTTTGATGAATAGCCTGTGCACTCGTCATTCTAAATGACGAATATTGCTTTCGAAGCGCAATAAGTCCTTTCATGTAATCTACTTCTTGGCTGAAAGCTGCTCGGCGTTTCCAATCTAGCTGATTGACAGAATCGGGTGACTGATAGCTGTTATGGTCTCCGCCTTTTGTTCTCATAAACTCTTGACCTGCATGTATAAAGTTCATTCCTTGAGATGTTAAAATAATAGAAGAAGCAAGCTTGTGCATTTGCTTTTTCGTTTGCTCGGTGTCAGCAGGGTTCGTCAGCTGAAGTTTATCCCATAACGTATGATTATCGTGCGCTTCTACATACGTAACAACTTGATCTGGATCTTCATACGTGGCAGTTGAACGATCATAATCAATTCCAGCTGCTATACTTTGCTGTATGAGCTTTTCTTGTCCCAGTTTTCCATTGACAAATCCGGTGTCACGATCAAAAAATACGCTGCCTTTAAGACCATCTCGCATACCGTCATTAAAGTGAGCGATGCGATTCATGTCCTGAGCGTTTTTCTGGTTAGCTTTGAGCTTAGCGTCAAGCTCGGTTCCTAGATCCCAGCCCTCTCCTAAGACGATAATGGAAGGATCAATTTCATCTAACTTCTTTCTCACTTCATTCATTGTTTTTGTATCGTGAATCCCCATTAAATCAAAACGAAACCCGTCAATATGGTACTCTTTTGCCCAATAAGCCACAGAATCTACAATAAACTTCCGAACCATCTTCCGTTCAGAAGCCGTGTCGTTTCCAACACCTGTTCCGTTGGATAGAGTTCCATCTTCTTTATAACGGAAGTAGTAGCCTGGAACTAGTTTATCAAAGCTATGCTCACTCACTGCATACACATGATTATAGACAACGTCCATTACCATACGAAGCTGCTTGTCATGAAGCGTTTGAATCATTTGTTTAAGCTCAATGATTCTCGTCTTAGGATTATATGGGTTTGTGGAATAGGAACCTTCTGGGACGTTATAATTTTTTGGATCGTACCCCCAGTTAAACTGCGGCTCATTTAATTTCGTTTCATCCACCGTGCGATAATCGTAAATAGGCAGGAACTGAACGTGCGTCACACCTAAATCTTTAATATGACTGAGTCCTGTTTTTACTCCATTTGGTCCTTTCGTATTCCACTCCGCTACGCCTAAATATTTTCCTTTATTTTTGATACCGCTCTCTTTTTGAGACGATAAATCTCGTACGTGCAGTTCATAGATAATCGCATCTTCTGGATTTTTAAATTTCGGCTTATCTGTACTCCACTTTCTCGGATTTGTCTTAGCCAAATCTACGACAACTCCGCGATCTCCATTCACCGTTGTTGCTCGTACATATGGATCAACCGCTTCGTTCCAGCTGTTCCCAATTTTTACTTTGTACGTGTAAATTAGTTCATCTTGATTTCCTTTTAACTCCGCTTTCCACGTTCCTTTTTCACTTTTATTCATAGAAATTTCTTTTACAGCTTTGGAATTCCATGACGAATAAATCACTAGCTTTGCTTCGCTTGCGGTTGGAGCCCACACGCGAAAATTTGTTTGTTTCTTAGAATACGTGTTTCCTAAATCGTTTCCGCTATATGCATACTTTTCGTCAAATTCTTTCGTGCGAACGACATTTCCATTGACTACCTCAGCTGAGCCTTAGCCTTTTTGCTTAACTCTATACGTTTTTGTAACGTCCAAAGGCTGTTTTGTTATGATTTTAACTTTAGTAGTAGTAGTAGCGTCTTCTCTCTCTTTATAAGGTATCACTTTCTCAATTTGAGCTCCGTCAATTTCAATGTCTCCTAAACTCTTAGAAGAGTCAAACGGCACGTTTGTTTCTAAGGTAATTTGGTTAAATGTATCCATCGTCGCTTTCGTGATTTTCCGAGTGATATCTACTCCAGCTCTATCATAATAAATTTGATTTTGTCCTTGAACAATCCATACTTCTACATTCCCACCTTTATCAACCTTGGTAATAAAGCGGTCTCCTCCGTCTTTATTTTCCCAATCGCTGTCACTAGTAGAATGGCGTACAATAAAACCAATTTTGTCAAATAAATTACCACTTCCACTGTTAATGGCGTAGGTCGCCCTCTTCCCAAAATTCGTGTCTTCCGTAAATTCGATTTGCTTCCCTTCTTTTTCATCACCTGGCCATGTCCAAATATTCCACCCGCTGTAATCTCCGTCGTACCGGTGATAATTTAAGGTAACGTTTACTTTATCGAACTTCGGTAAATCTCGGTATTCACCGTCAGGAGGAGACGTATATGTATGTTCATCTCCACTTTTCACCCATACTTCTCCTTCACCGTTCTCCACCGAAACGAAGCGGTCTCCTCCATCTTTTTCCCACGACTCTGTTCGAACAATAAAACCTACTTTGTCATAAGTACCGGGTAATTCAACTTCCGCTACTTTTCCAAATTGATCTTCCCCTGTAAACGCGTAAGGCTTCCCTTCTCCTCCTTCGGGAAAAACCCATAATCCCCATTCCTTTGTATCATTTGGAGCAGGCTGATAGTGAATCATGATTTTAGTTGAGTCTGCTGCAGATGCAAACGATTGCATAAATGGGCTAAAAAAAGAGCTTACTAGTAAGAGTAAAGCCATCAGTACCATTGTATATTTAGTCCAACTACGTTTCAATGAAAACCCTCCCGTAAAATAAAGTACGTACACATTTTTCACTATAACCTTTTTTGGAAGCGTTATCATAAGTATTTTTTCCTATTTTATGCGGTTGAAGAAAAAAAATCCATAGTTAACAATGTTAACTATGGATGCCTTATCTCGTTTACACTTCTGCTGTTTCAGGCGAGATGGTTTGATCGTTGTATACGTTTGTATCTAGCTCTTTTGTCAGTTTACTAGTTACGACTCCGGCTGTCATGCTTCCACTTACATTAAGTGCCGTACGTCCCATATCAATCAATGGTTCTACTGAAATTAATAACCCGGCTAGCGCTACGGGCAAATTCATAGAAGATAATACAAGTAAAGCGGCAAATGTCGCTCCTCCGCCAACCCCTGCTACGCCAAACGAACTAATTGCTACAATGGCAATCAACGTGAAAATAAATGAAGGTGTTAAAGGATTAATACCTACCGTTGGTGCAATCATAACAGCTAACATAGCTGGATATATTCCAGCGCATCCGTTTTGACCAATTGTAAGACCAAATGAACCTGCAAAATTCGCAATTCCTTCTGGAACCCCTAACTGTCTTGTTTGTGTGTTAACATTCAAAGGTAATGCTCCAGCACTTGTACGGGAAGTAAAGGCAAACGCCAATACAGGAAATACTTTCTTAACATATGTGATCGGATTTACACCGATGATTGTTAGAATAACTAAGTGAACAATAAACATAGCTGCCAATGCGACATATGATGCTACAACAAATTTTCCAAGTTTAACAATTGCATCAATATCACTCGTTGCTACTGTTTTGGTCATAATTGCAAGTACCCCATAAGGAGTTAAACGAAGAATTAGCGTCACTACACGCATGACAATTGCATAAAGCATATCAATAATTTTTGAAAATAACGCCGCTTCCTCAGCCTTTTTACGTTTCACGCCTAAATACGCAATTCCAACAAATGCCGCAAAGATGACAACGCCAATCGTAGAAGTTGAGCGTGCGCCTGTTAAATCAAGAAACGGGTTAGCAGGTAATAATTCTACTACTTGCTGCGGGATTGTTTTTGCTTCTAAACTAGATAAATTGCTTTCTAAGTCCTCTCCGCGCTGAAGTTCCGCTTCCCCTTTTGTGATTTGGACAGATTCTAAATTAAAGCTCGTTGTTGTAAAAATACCAATTGCAGCTGCTATCGCTGTTGTAACAAGCAAAATCCCAATAATTAAACTACTAATCTTTCCAATATTGCTCGTCAATTTTAAGCGAGTGAATGCCGCTACAATCGATACAAATACAAGCGGCATGACAATCATTTGCAGAAACTTCACATATCCGCTTCCTACAATGCTAAACCAATCGGCGGTCGTTATCGTTACTTCATGAGTCGGACCATACACCCACTGAAGAGCAAAGCCAAAAATAATTCCTAGTCCAAGCGCTGTAAACACACGCTTTGAAAATGATACATGTTTTTTCTGCATCATAAACAGCCCCGCAAGCAATGCCAGCATAATAAGGATGTTTAGAATGACCAATAAGTTATTCATAGATGTTCCCCCCGTAATTTTTCCATAAATTATGTCTCTATTACTTATAATATAACAATACCAATAAGTCAACTAGGTTTTATACTTTTCCTGAAGACAGTTTTTTTGAATAATTTCGACAAAACAAAAAAGCTAAGGATTTTCCTTAGCTTTCTATTTTACGCTTGTTGCTCCGTTACCAGAGATGGCCTTTCTTTCATCAGACCGGATGTACTACAATTCATATATAGGATTACATTTCATATAATTCATTTAGCCATTTTACAAACAAATGTCTAGGTAATTCTAGTTCGTGAAGCTCGACATATTGAATATCAGATAGCGTCGTTCCTCTAGCCATATAAAAGTACCACTGCCAGCCAATATCTTTAGCAATGGCATAGGATTTAGCTAGATCTTGCCTATTATCTGTCTGCTGCATATCATTCATCCACTGTGTTTCATCCGCTTCATACTCATAATAATGGAGAGTATATTTATCACACCAATACGCAAGGTCTTGATGAGAAAACGGATTTTCTCCGTCACATACTTGAAGCAATAGCATTCTTAAATTTTCCGGTGTATACGGTAATATAATTTTTTGATCTGCACGTCTCATTTTGCTACCTTCCTGACATGTTCGTTTCTTTTATTACATCATGTACGGCTGCGTTTAGCAATAAGAAATGGATGACGTTTTCATTACTTTTCGTTTACAACATTTCAATTGCTTGCAAAAACCGCCGTATCTTCGACATACAGAGGCAGTCGGATTTTAACAATCGTCCCTTTGTTCTGCTCACTCTTAATCTGCAGGGTACCGTGATGATCATGAATAATTTTGGAGCTGATTGTTAACCCAAGCCCCATTCCTTTTTCTTTTAAAGTAAAAAACGGTTCTCCTATATGTTCTAGACGGTCTTTAGAAATTCCTACTCCCTCATCTCTAACTTCTATAAAAATATGATTATCCTGCGCTGTTTTGATTGTAATGTAAATATTCCCAGGCTTATCCATTGCCTCAATTGCGTTTTTAAAAACATTAAGTAATACTTGAATAAGGTGATTCTTATTTCCATACACACTAGCGTTATTTGTTTGTTCATCGTATAAGAAGTCAATGTTTTTCAATAAAGCTTCATGGGAAGTTAAACTCATTACATACTTAACCGCTTCTGTAAGAGAAAACACGCGAAAATGCTCACTTTCAGGTTTTGACAAAAGGAGCATTTCACTAACAATACCATTAATTCGTTCCAGCTCATCAAGCATGATGTTAGCATACCCTACCGCGGATCGGTCTGTTTCTTTCATGAGCTGAACAAACCCTTTAATACTCGTAAGCGGATTTCTAATTTCATGGGCAATTCCAGCAGCTAATTCGCCTACTACAGAAAGCTTTTCCTTTTTTATCAGAAGCGCTTCTGCAAGCTTTTGCTGAGTGATATCCCGTCCAATTGTAATAAGAGCTTTTCTTGAGCCATCATCAAAAAACACAGGTACTTTAATAACATCAAATGTTTTGACCTCGCCGTTTGGTATTTCAAACGCTTCTTCCGTACGTACCTTTTCCTTTTTCCTCCAAGCTTCTTCATCCGATGAAATACAGTGTAAGAAAGCGGCTTGAAAGAAAGGCACAAGCTCCCCAAGTTCTGCATCGGTTTTACCCCTGTAATCAATACCCTTTAAATGATAAAGTTCTCTTCCAAAATCATTGACAGCCACCCATTTGCCAGTCCCATCTTTAAAACAAATAAAATCTGGCATTGAATTTATTAATGTAGCAAGCTGATATTGTTCATCAGACACCTGGGTATGAACCGAACGCATGTGAAGTAAATAAAACGTGCCAGCCGTTACGCCCACTAGTAAGCTATCTTTTATCAAACTGCTAAGAGCATATGCTCCTTTAAAAAATGCCATTGTTTGAAAGACGATGTACACCCCTACAAGCAGAAGACCCGCTACGGCCGCTGCTTTTCGTACACCCTCCCTATTTTTTATCAATATTTCCCACCAGCCTTTGTTTTTTACGTGAATACTCTCTATGTTTCATCAATTAAGTTCTGAATATTCTTCTTACTTTTAAACTAGTTTACCTTATTTTTTTATTCTTATCTAATACCTTTTTTTATTACTTTTGACACAGTTTCTTTTATCTTCTTTATTTGTTTCCGCATTTTCCTTTTATTTGAATTATTTTCTCTATTAAAATAGGAATTTAGATACGGAATATCATGGAACATTTAGGTAATAATACTCTTTTTTGTATTTTCTTAATATTGTAAATTCGAATAGTACCAACTACATCGATAAATTTAGGGGGATTTTAATGAGAAAAACCGTGATTTCTTTGGCTGTAGCAACAAGTTTGACTTTATCTTTTACAAGTGTACAAGCTTCTACTTCTGCAAATGCTTCTCACCATCAAAGTTCTGAACAAAAAGTATTAAAAAAAATCAATGCTGAGAAAATTTATCAAGACATTGCGTATCTCTCAAAAAAACCTCGTGTGGCAGGAACTGAAGCTGAACTCGAAGCTGCTACATTTGTTCAAAAGCGTTTGTCTAAACTAGGCTATGAGAGCGAAGTGGAGCCTTTTACCTTTACCGGTTACACACCAGCAGCTAGTTTTTCACTAAGCGTAAACGGTATCAGCTACTCTCCAACAACTTTTACTTATAGCACCAATGGAAATGTCACAGCTGAAATTGTCGATGGAGGGCTCGGTACAAAAGATAATTTAGCAAACAAAGATGTGACAGGTAAAATTGTATTAGTTCAGCGAGGCACTGTTACTTTTGGTGAAAAAGTATTAAATGCTGCTGAAAAAGGGGCTGCAGCCGTCATTATTTTTAATAATACAGACGGTGAGCTAAACGGAACGCTTGGCGGCGCTAATGATAACTACATTCCATCTCTTGCTGTTACCAAAGAAGCAGGTGAAAAGATTCTTACTTCTATTCAAAAAGGCGAAAAGCCTTCAGGTACAGTAAAAATTGAAGGAGCTGTCGTAAGTGAGCGAACATCTTATAATGTAACCGCTACTAAACCTTCTACTTTTAAGAAAAAAGGAACAAATGATATTATTGTAATAGGTGCTCATCATGATTCTGTGGCCGGAGCACCTGGGGCAAATGACGATGCTTCTGGAACAGCAATGGTGCTTGAATTAGCTCGCGTATTTAAAACTCTTCCTACTGATACAGAACTGCGATTTGTTACATTTGGAGCTGAAGAAGTAGGCTTACTAGGATCCGAGCATTATGTTGGTGAGCTCTCTGAAGATGAGAAAAATCGTATTGTTGGAATGTTTAATTTAGACATGGTAGGAAGTCGAGATGCAGGAGATTTGGTGATGAATACAGCTGATGGAACACCAAATCTTGTCACAGAATTAGCTCAAGCTTCAAGTACAAGATTAAATGGATCACCTACGCCATTCCAAGCTGGCGGCCGCAGTGATCACGTTCCTTTTGCAGAGGCAGGAATACCGGCTGCTCTATTTATTCACAGTCCGTCTGAACCTTGGTATCATACGCCTGAAGATACCCTTGATAAAATAAGCAAAGAAAAACTTCAAGATGTGGCTGAGATTGTTGGAACAGCTATTTACGATCGTTCCCGTCCCGACCAACAAGGTCCTTCCGTTAAAAAGAAAGCAACATTTAAAGCACCTCATCTTTATTACGAGCAAGATGTCAAATAAGAATCTATCCCTGTTATTCATACATGACCAAAAAAGAGATGTTTATGCATCTCTTTTTTTGATAAGCAGATTTCTCAAGGTTTTAAATTCGTTATGCTACAATTATTATAGAGGAACCTCACTTATTGCTTACATAAAAATTTTGACCAAAAGAGGTGTATTTTTTGGATTTTACGGTAGACCATTCAATTCTTTTATTATCTATTCTCCTTGTCATAGGGGTACTTACTGCCAAGTTCTCTACTCGCCTTGGCGTCCCTTCGCTTGTACTCTTTATTATTGTAGGAATGGTTGTTAGCCACTACATCTACTTTGACAATGCTCTTTTAACACAAGGATTCGGAATATTAGCGCTTATCATTATTCTTTTTGATGGGGGCGTGCAGACCAAATGGAAAGATGTCAAACGCGTTGTTCGCCCTTCCGTTTCATTAGCTACTTTCGGAGTCCTCATTACGACAGTTTTAACGGGTGTACTTGCCAAATATATTTTGGGCGTTACTTGGCTTGAAGGCTTTTTATTTGGGGCAATCGTTGGCTCTACAGATGCTGCAGCCGTGTTCTCTGTACTAGGGACACAGAACATCCGCCAAAAACTAAACTCCACGCTAGAAGCAGAATCTGGTTCCAATGATCCGATGGCCATTTTCTTAACCGTTTCTATTATTGAATTAATTCAACATCCAGACTCTCCTATCCTCTCATTAATCCTTAATTTCTTTTGGCAAATGGGAATCGGGCTGATACTTGGTTTAGTACTTGGAAAAGCATCCGTTTGGATTATTAATCGAATTAATTTGGATTCTTCAGGGCTTTACCCTGTGCTTACATTGTCATTGGCCGCCTTAACCTATGGAATTTCCACATTTGTAGACGCAAGCGGTCTACTTGCTGTATACGTAATGGCAGTGGTAGTAGGAAATGCAGATCTAACTTATCGTCACACAATTGTCCGCTTTAACGAAGGTTTTGCATGGATGATGCAAATTTTAATGTTTATTTTACTCGGCCTTCTTGTCTTTCCTAATCAACTGCTAGATATCATTTGGCAGGGTATACTGTTATCTCTTTTACTTATGTTTGTCGCTCGTCCACTCGGCGTATTTCTTTCGATGATGTTTGCTAAATACTCATCTCAAGAAAAACTGTTTATTTCTTGGGCCGGCTTAAAAGGAGCTGTTCCAATTGTATTGGCTACCTATCCTATGATGGCAGGTTTGGAGAACAGCACGCTGATTTTTAACGTCGTTTTCTTTGTTGTCTTAACTTCCGCTCTTCTTCAAGGAGCAACAATCGCTCCTTTAGCCAAATTTCTAAACCTTTCTCAAGGTGAAAAAGAGACGGTTCCTCACAGTCTCGAGCTTGTTTCGATGGGCAAAACCAAAAATGAAATGATTGAGTTGAAGCTCGTGGAACATGCAGATATATCAGGAAAATCGCTTGAAGAACTTCACCTCCCTGAAGACATTTTAGTGACTGCTGTTATTCGAGATGATAAATTACTTACACCTAGAGGAAATACACAAATTTTTGCAGGTGATACATTATATATTCTTATTTCGAAGAAAAAACGAGATAAAGTAAAAGCATTTTTCCAAAAAAATACGTCTGATGGAGATGAAAGAGAAGGAAAAACCAGTTAAAAAATTGGCTAAAGCTTTTACTAGAAAAACAGCACCCGCTTATTGAACGGTGTGCTGTTTTTGCTGCTGCATCAAATAAAGAGATTTATAATTGGGGTGATGTTTTAAAAGTTCTGACACCGTTACAAATTTATACCCCTCTTCCTTTAACTTTGGTAAAATTTGTTTTAATGCTTCAATGGTTTGGGTTCGATCTCCTCCAGTATCATGAAACAATACAATATCTCCTGACCTGGCATGGTTAAGCACTTGACTTACAATTTTACCTACGCCTGGATTTCTCCAATCAAATGTATCTTGATGCCAAGACCAAAGAATAATAGTATACTGCTGATTTTTAGCAGCTTTTACTACCTGATCGTCATAATAGCCAGTAGGTGGACGAAACAGGTACGGTTTTATTCCTGTAATAGCTTGTATACGTTCATCCGCTTTTTCAATTTCCTGTTCAATTCTTTCTACTTCCTGGCCCCTTACTTTCAAATGGCTATATGTATGATTAGCAAGTTCATGACCTTCACGAACTTCTCTTTGAGCAAGCTTGGGAAAAGACGTTATTCGATCGCCCACTACAAAAAAAGTTGCTTTGGCACCGTACTCTTGCAATAAATTCAAAATGGTCGGCGTATATTTAGGATCTGGTCCATCATCAAATGTAAGCGCAATTAACTTCTCATCTTTCATGGGAACTTCCCACACGATATCTCCTGTTTTTTCATAATAAAATCTGCTCTTCTTTGCAGCATCCGCCTGAATACCATAGAAATTAATGGAAACAATAATGATAATTGACAAGCACCATTTCACTCAATGACCTCCTTTTTTGTCTAGGTGTGATTCATGCGTATTGTCAATAAACGCTTTAATACCAACTGCAAATAATCGTTCATCACCCAAACACACGCGCTGTTGACGGCGATTAGCTGCAGAAGTTGATTTACGGTTTTTCATAGTCTTCTCTCCATTACTAATTGATTGTGTTTTTAGCTTTACCAAAAAGTCAAAAATAAACCTACAGCTTCTAACATGACGAAAACATTTTTATATAGTAATTACACGCTGTCTAGCGTTTTGAATAGGAGATATATACATGAGAAAATTTTATTTAGCGCTTCTGTTAATGATAAGCGGAACCATGGTTATACTGCCTTCTGTTAAAGCAATCAGTGAAAGCAACCAGAAACATCAGCAGCTCACCGTAAGCGAACAAGGATATTCTCTTTCATTGCCCGGTGAATATACGATTCAAAAAGAAGAAGAGGGAAAAGATATTCTTTTTTCAACCAAGACTCCCTATACGTGGATGCGAATTGAAGTCCTTTCCGAGAAAGAAAGTACAAGTAAATCATATCTAGATCGTTCAAAAGAATTGTTTGATGACCAGTTTGGAAAATCGTTAAAAATTTCTTCTACATCCCTATTTATTCAACCCGTTGGGTTTGCATCTACATCCGGGAGTAAAAAAGAAACGGCAAAGCTATATGTACTAAGAGAAACAAAAGGGCACCCTGCTTTAAAAATCACGATGGTTACGGCTAGAAATTCTGATGATGAAAAAAAGTTAATTTCAATTGTTAACTCAGTAAAAACGCATGAATGAAAATAGATAAGGAAGCCAGCTATGAAAAAAAAGATATTTCTTGTTTGTTTTATATGTTTGATGAGTGGCTGCTCAACTGCTTTTCGTGAAGAGCTTATCAACACACAAGAAGAAACTCCAAGAGAACGCTTGCCACAGCAAAACTTCACCTATCTTTACAAGGGAAGCAGCAGAACAGATGTGGGTTATCTTAAAAGAAGCAGTAATCAAAAATATACGCTTTACGTACTAGAAGGATACGAGTTTACAGAAGAAGAGCCCCGGAAAGATGTCATTTACAATAAAAAAAATGATGCTTTGTGGATGCGGATTGAAGTGTTTCCCTCAAATAAAAGTGTAGAGGAGCTTAAGAAAGAAACAAAAGACATTTTAAGAGCTGGCTTTTCGGAAGTGGCTTTCCTTGACACGCACCTCATTCACCATAGCTTAGAGATAGAAGCTGCGTACAAAGCTTCCGATGATAAAAGTAACGCATACGGTTTTCTTGTTCGAAAGCAAAATCAACACCCTACTTTCCGGTTAACGATCTTTGCTCCTAAATCCGAAAGGGATTTAACTCCGTTTTTAGAAATGGCGAGAACGCTTCAAAATGCATAAAACAGAGAAAAAGCCGGTTTACAAAGTGTGTAAACCGGCTTTTTCTTTATTTCATATCTAATAGTTTAGTTTTTAAATCTTTTTCCATTTGATATAGCTCTGATTCTGCCTCCGTACGCTTCGTACGTCCTTCTTCTTGTATCTTTAGTACTTCTTCTAACGTAGTAATCAAATCAGACTGCGTTTTTTTCAATGTTTCGATATCAACAATCCCCGCCTCATTTTCACGAGCTACTTCAATCGTATTCTGCTTGAGCAGCTCTGAATTTTTAGTAAGCAAGTCGTTTGTTGTCTTAGATACTTGCTTTTGGGCTTCCATTGCTTTCTTTTGGCGTAATAAAGTGGTTGCGATTACTACTTGATTTTTCCAAAGGGGAATAGCTGTTAAAATAGAACTTTGAATTTTTTCAACAAGGGTCTGATTGACTTCTTGAATTAATCGAATCTGCGGTGCACTTTGAATGGCAATTTGACGGCTCAGTTTTAAATCATGCACTCGTTTTTCTAGCCTATTAATAAACTGATTCAAATCATTGACCTCCTGAGCCATCAAGTAGTCATTTTTTTGAGAAGCTGTTTGCTGAAGCTGGGGCAGCGTTTCATTCTGCAGCCCCACTAACTTGTATTCTGCCGCTGCGATGTAGACGTTAAGCGCCTCGTAAAACTGTTTATTTTTATCATATAAGCTATCTAACATTGTAATGTCTCGATACAGCATTTGTTTTGATCGCTCTAACTTATCTGCGATTTTATCAATTTCAACATTAATGCTTTGATATTTTGTTAATAAATTTTGAATCGGCCTAGAGACTCCTGAAAACAATCGACCGATGACTCCCTTTTTCTTTACAGAAAAGTCATCAGGATTCACTTGGCGAATCTTACTCATCAAATCTCCTATAACGTCTCCTACTGGTCCCGTATCTTTCGTTTGAACATGCTGTAGTACAGATTGAGAAAACTGAGATAGTTCTGACTGAGCTGCCACCCCGTACTGTAAGATAGCCTGCTGATTTTTATAATCAATTTGATTTGCGATTTTCTGTGCTTTTTCCTGATATTCCGGCGTCAAATCATCGTATGTGCTTCTTTTTGCAGCGCGAGAATCCGGTTGTAACTGCGGGGTAGGCGACGCAAAAGGATCATCAAGCAGCGCATCTAACGATTGATTTTGATTATATTCTTTCATCATAAAATCCCATCCTTTGCATTTACATTACTTTGTGCGATTAGTAGCTGTCGGTATATACGGCTGCTCTTCTTCAAATGCTTGTTTTAGCACTTTAAGCTCTACATCTAATGTCAGCTTATCTTGTGAAAGGGCATTTGTTAATAAATGCTCATACTTCCCTGATAACCCGCGCAGCATGTCTTCCGCTTCATGAAGACTTTCTTTTACTTCTATGCTTTTCGTTGGTTTTGATAATAAAAACATATACCTTTCAATGACGGTAACCGTTGATTGTAAATAGTTTGTAAAAAAGGGCTGAACATCTTTATATCGTGCGGGCTCTTTTTCTACCATTTCAATGATGCTTTTGCCTACTTTGTATAGTTTAGAAAGTTCTGTCCACATATGAACAGACCGAATTTTAAAACGATAGCTTCCAATGGTTCTTAATTGCTTTCTTGCCTCTTTTACTTGATGACGAACGTATGCAATTTCTTCTCTATACGGATTTTGATAATGACGTCGAACACTGCTTATAATAAAAAGCAGGCTCATCACGACCATTACTCCTATACTAATGCCAAAGGATTGAATCATCGTGGTACTGAATCCGAAATAGCTGACCGGAACGGCTACTGCTCCTGTTACCCAAATGGCAAGAATCTTTTTTATGATTCGAACGACTTTCATCGCTTTCACTCCTATCTTAAATGTGACCGAACTTTTAAACGTATACATATTATACCATTGTCTTCCCATCTCTTAAAACGATTACTGTTATAATTTATATACGGATAAATCCCTTAAAGGTTTCACAAAACAAAAAAACAGGCAGCTTTTAAAGCTGCCTGTTTTTTATTGATCTTCGCGCTTGTTGTAATCATACTTCGAGCGTTCAATTGGTTTGAACCCTTCTGGTGTATGAAAGCGGAGTAAGTCTCCGTAAACAAGTTTATCTGATAGTTCTAGCTTTTTCTTAACTAGATCATCATACTTATCATACTGTTTCGCTTCCTTATCTGAAAGCTGCTTGCCCGTTGCGTTGTCATACACTTTCTGATCAACTTTTGTTACCTTCGGTGTAACAAAGTCACCGTTACGGAAAGGTACAACTTGCTGATGTTCTTTTGATAATAAGTCTGTACCAAAGTCAATATAGTCTTTTGTATCAAGACCTAATAAATGCATCACTGTTGGACGAACATCTACATCTCCACCATACGTATGATTTACGCCGCCTTTAAGGCCTGGTGAAGTAATAAATAATGGTACGCGCTGCAGTTGAGCTTGTTCAAAATCATTGATGTTTTTACCCATTACTTTGCCCATTGCACGCTTATGGTTTTCAGAAATACCGTAGTGGTCACCGTACATCACAACCATCGTATTGTCTGCTAAACCAGAGGCCTGTAAATCCTCAAAGAACTGCTTGATTGATTCATCTAAATAACGAGCCGTTTGGAAGTATTGGTCAACTGACTTATCTCCCGTATTGTGAGGCCCAATCGTTTGGTCTTCCTTATCTAGTGGATAAGGGAAGTGGTTTGATAACGTAATGAACTTCGCGCTAAATGGCTGCTTTAAGCCTTTTAGGTACGGCATTGATTCTTTAAAGAAAGGTTTATCTTTTAAACCATAGTTCAGCGTATCTTCGTCTGACATATTGTAATAAGCTGAATCAAAGAATTTTTCTACACCCATTGATTTATACATCTCATCACGATTCCAGAACGATTTTCCATTTCCGTGGAACACAGATGTTGTATAGCCTTGCTGATCTAGAATACCAGATAGCGACTGATAGGTGTTATTTGCTTTTGTTGTAAATACAGAACCTTGAGGTAAGCCGAATAATGAGTTCTCCATCATGAATTCAGCATCTGACGTTTTACCTTGCCCTGTTTGATGGAAGAAGTTATCGAAATACATTGTGTTCTGATCTTTTAATAGTGAATTTAAGAATGGCGTTACTTCTTCACCATTTAACTTATAACCAATCATAAATGACTGAAGTGACTCTAATGATATATAGATAACGTTTTTGCCTTTTGCTTGACCAAAATATTCTTTGTTCGGCTCAGCATACGTTGCTTTTGCATAGTTCTCTACCTCAGCCACATCACTGCTATCTGCTAGCGCGCGCTGTGCTGAAGATTTCGAGCTCTGGATGATGTCATAGATCGTATAGTTATACGTTCCTAAATATTTTACTAAATAGTTGCGGTCAAATGTTCTTGTTAATAGTTGAGGACGATCCATTTCCGCTAGTGCGATGTTGGCACTTAAGAATAAAATCCCTGATAAAAATACACCTGTCACAGTACGTCGACTAATTGTTGCTGGTAAGTCAACTTTTTTCCATAATACTAAAACTAAAAGAATAAAGAAATCTGTGAAGTATAAAATATCAGTTGGGCTAATTAAAGCCATAGCACTGCCGCCTAATTGACCAAAGTTGTTTGACTGAGTCAATACAGGGACAGTAATAAAATCATTAAAGAAGCGATAGTATACTACATTTGCGTAAAGGATGAATGAAAGTAAAAAATTCATTCCAAGCAGCGCTCGTACTTTTCCGCGCCCTTTAAATAGTAATGCAATGGCAAAAAAGAAAATTGCCGAACCAATTGGGTTTATGAAAAGTAAGAACTTTTGCATAAAATTATCTAGCCCTAAGTTAAATTCGATACGATAAACGGTATACGTTTTAATCCAAAACAACAAAACTGCAATTAGAAATAACGGCAGCTGTTTCGAAAAAATATTTTTACCGTTTGTCATGAGCTGTTTCATATTCCCACCTCTGTCTCTATTGAAATTTAAGCTCACTTTTATTTTTATAGTAAATGTAAAAAGAAATCTCCCTTACAAAAAATGTAAGAGAGCTAATCTGTTCTTTCACATTTTAACTCTTTAAAAAAAATTGTCAACACCGCTACGTATAATTTTCACCAAACGTGAGAAAATAACTACTTTCTTATTCCCAGCTCTATCGGCTTTCAAACACAAATGTATCCTGCTCTTTTTTCTTCTAACTATTTAATACGGACAGCTTCTCTTTAGGTTTCACTATTTTATATTTATTTTTTATTTTGTCCACTATACATATAAATTTAACACTTGCCTTAGTTTTCCTTCTACTTTACAAGAGAATGCATAAAAGCACTTGTGAATATTTGTTATATCAACACCTCATATTTTCTTTTCTTTCTACAGTAAACCACATATTTTGAGTTATTTCTTTCTTTAAATATGAAAAAAATGTGTCAATTTGCATCGAAAATTTTTATTTTTTTACCTTTTTGTTTATAATATAAATTATAAATATTATTTGAAATTTCAGATCTCTTTCATATCTGATCTAGAAAGTGCATTTTTTATATAAAATTGGAATGAGTGCAGGCTATGCAAACTTGTATACTTGGAAGTTTAAACGTCTTACATTTTTATAAAGGAGAAAAAATGAAAGAATGTATTGTTTTCATTACAAATATTATTAATGTATTGCACGATGGATTAATTTATATTTTTTATTTACTAGGATTTTCTCTTTCAGATAAAGAACTTCACTTCTGGATTATTGGCATTATTGGACTGCTCACGTTTTTAAGCGTTTATATGATCTTCAAATTATTGTCAAAATGGAAATTTAGTATTACAGCTATTTCTTTTATCTATACCCTTACCGTTATGCTTGTCTTAGTTTTTGCCATTGAAATTCAGCAAGGAATTACTACTCGAGGCAACATGGAATTTGATGATGCCATAGCAGGCTTATGGGGATTTTTAGTCTTTTTTAGTATTTATATCGCCTTTGCTTCTTTTTTTCTTTTATCCAAGAAATTATTGTCTTCGAATAAGGAGAAAAAAATAAAAAACGAGGCTCCTACTCGGAGCCAAAGGCACGTTAATTAATTTCGTTTGAGTTTCAAAACGACTTGATGAATCCGTATTCGATTATATCGTTGAACTAAAATAAACGGTACGTTTGCAATAATGGCATAAATAACCATCCAAACACCTATAAAAGGAGAGTTCCATATAAAAAAAAGAATAGAAGGAAGTATGCTGATCCAGTGAGTTAACTCTGCTCGATTTGTTTCAATTAAAAAAAGCTGTGCATATTCCTTCGTTCTGCTCTCCCATTTCTTTTTATAAAACCCCCGTTTAAATAGCTTTCCTGCATCAGGAAGCCACGTTTTCCATCGGTGTACCCCGAATTTTTTATATATTCCAACTGTTTCCCAGCTGTGAACCTTAAACAGCGCAAGGTCCTTTTTTAAATAAAAGTCAGAAATTTTTGTACACCTGTGGGCGATGAACATGTGAATCACAAACCATGCCATGATATTAATTAAGAGCTGAGCACCTGTCATTTTATCACTTTTTTCTTTTTTTCTTCCTCTATAGATATGCTGCGTTCTTTCCATTTAACTTGCTTTCTCACCGCTGTTTGGATGAAAGACCATACGAATAGACCCAGAAAAAACAGCACATGAATAGGAAATAAGCACAAAGAAAAAAAAGTAAACGAACCTATTTTTCTTAAGCTATTAAATAAGAGACTTACATAGCAAACATAACTGCTAATTGCCAAGCCTGCATGTTGATTCCATAGAGTAGGTAAAAAAAGGACATAATTAATCATGCTAGTAAGCCATAAACTTACTAGAAATAAATAAATGGCTTCCGTTTTCCCCGCACCTGAAGCAAAACTTTTACTCCACCCTCTTATAAGGCTTTTCATACCATTTGGATACATGCGCATGGAAAGAGCTCCTTGTCCACTCATACACGTAATAAATTCACCTTGTTTGTTCATTTTCTCAACCAGTGCCATATTTTCAACCACTTCTTTTTTTATCCCTTCGTGGCCGCCGCTTTGAAAGTAGGAGGCTGCGCTGCAAAGCAAGCACTGCCCGAAACCGACAGAAGGACTTTTCCAATTTTTAAAGGGGTGAAAAGCGCCAATCGATGCAAACGTAACATAGTGAAATAGAGCTGAAAACATTTCATAAGGCCTCTTAACAAGATGGTAAGGATGAACCGACAGCACACCCCCTTGCTGTTGATAGTAGAAAAATACTTTTTCAATTCCGTCTTTCTCTACTGTAATATCAGCATCTAAAAACAAAAACAACGAGCCTTTTGCTTCTCTTGCTCCATTCCAGCATGCCCATGACTTTCCTAGCCATCCAGCTGGAAGTGCCCCCGGGTGCACTACTTTTACGCCGAATGCTTTGGCTACCCGCTCAGTATTATCTGTTGAGTTGTCATCTACAACAATCACTTCAAAGTCAGCGTCCTGTAACTGGAGTGACTGCAATAAAAAGGTAAGGTTTCTTTCTTCATTTCTAGCTGGAATAATAACGGACAAACATGACATATCGTTTCTTACTATTTTTACACGTTTAAATGTAGGGATAGTGATGACAAGCGTACCTGTCAAGACAAGAGCAACCAGTAAAAAAGACATCCCTTTCTCCTTTCCTTCACGTATGAAAATTAGCGAACTGGACAAAATAAAAAGTTGTAAACCTATTTTTATTTTGCGTGAAGTCATTTTATACACATTGTTGACAACTCGCTTTTGTTTTATAAGGAGGAAAAAGATGAAAAAGAAAGTAATTGTTGTAGGCGCAGGTTTAGGTGGTCTGTCAGCTGCTATTCGTCTGTCAGCTGATGGATACGATGTAACAGTCGTTGAAAAAGGCGAGCGAATTGGCGGTAAGTTAAATATTCGCAGCGGCAAAGGATTTTCTTTCGATACAGGGCCTTCTATTTTAACAATGCCGTGGGTGCTAGAGCAGCTGTTTGAAAGTGCAGGCCGCAATATCCATGACTACTTAACAATAGAACGAATTGAGCCTCAGTGGAGAACTTTTTTCCAAGATGGAACACAAATTGATTTGACCAGTGACCTCCCCCGTATGCTTCAGCAGCTGCAAGAGCTTGCTCCAGAAGACATTGAAGGTTTTTTTGACTATTTATCTTATGCAAATAAAATGTACGAATCGAACTTAAAAAGTTTTTATAAAAAAAGTTTATCTGGACTGCATGATTTACGAACGATGCACACGGTAAAAGAACTGCTCCAAATGGATCCAATGAGATCTATGGATGCTACTACACGCAAATATTTTTCAAATCAACATCTGCGTCAATTGTTTAATTTTTTAATTATGTACATCGGTTCTTCTCCTTATCATGCACCGGCCGTATTAACACAGCTTGCTCACGTTCAGCTAGGATTGGGTATTTATTACGTAAAAGGCGGAATGTATAAAATTGCTGAAGCAATGGATAAGCTCCTTCAAGAACTTGACGTCACTGTGCATCTAAATATGCCAGTAAAAGAAATTACGACAAGCGGAGAAAAAGCAACTGGAGTTACACTGGAAAACGGTGAAAGCCTATCAGCGGATATTGTGGTATCTAATTTAGAAGCAATTCCAACTTACCGCTATTTATTAAAAAATCATGTGCAAGCAGCTAAGCAAACTCAGCAGCTTGCAAAATTTGAACCTACTGTTTCTGGCCTTGTTCTTTTATTAGGGGTTAACAAACAGTACAAGCAGCTTCAACATCATAATTTCTTCTTCTCAAAGGATCAGAAAGAAGAGTTTGATACAATCTTTAACAAAGGTCAACTAGCCATGGATCCGACAATTTACATTGGCGTATCGTCTAAATCAGACCCTACGCAAGCTCCTGAAGGAAAAGAAAACCTGTTCGTTCTGACTCATGTACCTGCTTTAAAAGAAGGAGACGACTGGGCTGCATTAAAAGACCGCTATCGTGATGTCGTATTGAAAAAACTTGAGGCAATGGGGTTGGAAGGATTACGTTCAAGCATTGAGTTTGAATATACGTTCACTCCTAATGATATCCAAGAACTTTACGGTGCTAATGGCGGGTCCATTTATGGCATAGCAACTGACCGCAAGAAAAATGGAGGTTTTAAAATCCCAGCAAGAAGTCAGCTTCTTTCTAACCTTTATTTTGTAGGCGGCTCTACACACCCTGGAGGCGGCGTGCCAATGGTGACATTATCAGGTCAGCTTACAGCCGACGCAATTAATGAAGATTTTCAGATTCCGCGTATGCAAAAAAAAGATATTGGATAATGAAAAAGTGCAGGAAATTCCTGCACTTTTTTTTAAAAGTTCATTTTGGACTGTCCGCCGTCTACGTTTAACGTCGCACCTACTATCCATGAAGCTCTGGAAGATGCTAAAAAAACAACGGCGTTTGCCACTTCTTCTGGCTCTCCAAAGCGCCCTGCTGGTATTTCATTTTCAACAAACTGCTTGATCTTATCCGGATTTTCCTCCATTCTCTTTTTCCAATTACCCGTCTCGTGCAAAATGCTTCCCGGCGCAACTCCGTTTACACGAATTCCTTTAGAAATCATTTCATCTGCAAACGACTTTGTAAAGCTGATGAGCGCTGCTTTTGCATTATTGTATGTGACTTTCCCTCCACTTTCCCTTCCAAAAATAGACGTAACATTTACGATTGCCGCATCTTTTGTCATATGCGCCGCTGCTAGCTTGCTCAAATGGACGGCTGAAAAGTAGTTTAGCTCCATCGCTTCTTTGAAAAGGGATAAATCTGTTTCCATTGCCTTGCTTCCATTACTTCCTCCAGCGTTATTAATTAAAATATCAATGCTTCCGAAGTCTTTAATGAACTTCTCAATTAACGCAACTCTGTCCGCTTCGTTTGTTAGATCTGCTGTATATGTACGTACGTTTTCTAATTCTGACTGTGCAAGCTGTAATGCTTCCTCTCCTCTTGCGGCGATTCCAACGTTTGCTCCTTCTTGAATAAACAAAGCAGCTATAGCTTTCCCAATTCCTTTTGACCCACCGGTAATGAGTACATTTTTACTTTGCAACTGTAAATCCACACGTATCCCTCCACGTTAAATGATAATTACTATACTTTCTATCATAACTCACTGCATGTCAAAATTAAAATCATATACTGTTACTGTTTTACCTTTTTATTCCTTTTAAATCGCTGCGTTTTATGGATACGTTCTTTGAATTTATTGTCAGAACTCTTAGCAAAAACAAGCCTTTGCGTGATATAATGCTTTTTGGTGTAAATGTTTTCAAATTGGGGGTTTTTTAATGCAACAAACGTTTTCAACGTCTCAAAAAGTTAAGCAGTTCGTTTTTATTTTATTTCCGATATTGGTTACCCAGTTTGGAATGTTTTCAATGACTTTTTTTGATACGATGATGTCAGGAAGAGTTAGTGCAGATGACTTGGCAGGGGTAGCAATTGGTTCGAGCTTATGGGTGCCTGTTTTTACAGGGCTAAGCGGAATTTTAATGTCTATTACGCCAATTGTTGCACAGCTTGTCGGAGCTAATCAAAAGAAAAAAGTTCCGTTCTCTGTCATCCAAGGGCTTTACGTCTCCATTTTAATGGCTGCCGTTATCATTTTAATCGGCTTTTTTGTTGTTGATCCTATTTTAAAAGGAATGAATTTAGAAGCAAACGTGATGCGCATTGCCAAACAGTATTTAGTTGCTTTATCTTTTGGTATTATTCCGCTTTTTATTTATACGGTTTTACGAAACTTCATTGATGCTTTAGGGCAAACTCGTACGTCTATGCTTATCACCATTTTAGGGCTTCCGATTAATGTGGCTTTAAACTATGTATTAATCTTCGGTAAGCTGGGCTTCCCTCACTTGGGTGGAGTAGGCTCTGGTTATGCAACGACCATCACATATTGGTGCATACTTGTCATATCAATTTTCATTATTCATAAAAAAGAGCCTTTTTCTAGCTTCGGTTTATTTAAAAAATTTCACCGTATCTCTTTTTCTGCTTGGAAAGAAATATTAAAAATTGGTTTACCTATCGGTTTTTCCGTATTTTTCGAAACAAGTATTTTTTCAGCCGTCACGCTGTTTATGAGCTCGTATAATACCATTACGATCGCTTCTCACCAGGCTGCTATTAATTTTGCCTCATTTCTCTATATGATTCCACTGAGTATTTCTATGGCTTTAACAATTGTTGTAGGGTTTGAAGCGGGTGCTAAACGGAATCAGGATGCACGAAGCTATAGCAGAATTGGTATAACAATTGCTGTTGGCATGGCCTTTGTGTGCGCAGGTCTTTTATTTACTCTTCGAGAATCAGTAGCATCTTTATATACAAAAGATGCAGATGTGCTTGTATTAACTTCTCACTTTTTGATTTATGCAATTTTCTTTCAGCTTTCTGATGCTCTTCAAGCTCCTATTCAAGGCGCTCTGCGAGGATATAAGGATGTAAATGTTACCTTTTTAATGTCCTTGGTATCTTATTGGGTAATTGGTCTACCTTTAGGTATTGTTTTAGCAAAATACACCGATTTGCAGGCGTTTGGCTATTGGGTTGGACTAATTGCGGGGCTCGCTGCAGGAGCTACAGGACTTGCGTATCGTTTGATAAAAATACAAAAAAAGCAGCTGCTAGAGGAGAATAAACCTTCTCGAACGGCTTAATCAAAAAAAGAACGTTCTCAAAAGAACGTTCTTTTTGGGTTAAAGATGGATTGATATTCTTCCTTATACATACTAAGACTTAAAACTTCTTATTTATTTAAGGTACGCTCTAACTCTTGTAAAAGCTGTTCCGCACCTTTTTTACTTAACACAACGTTCCCATTCCCAAAGGTTAAGTTTTCACGCGTAATTTCCCCAGTTACTAAGCAAGCACCATACGGGCTATACTTTTGTAAAATAATAATATCTTCATCAACATATATTTCTACTGGATCACCTGTGTTGATATTTAGAATACGACGCAATTCAATAGGAATTACTACGCGACCCAATTCATCTACTTTTCTTACAATTCCTGTAGACTTCATAAAATCCATTCCTTTCATAGTAAACAAATAATATCTTCTCGATACAAATCTAGTCAAATTCGTCAGAGTTGCTAAAACCAAAATGCTTGAATGATGGTCTGATAACGGTTTATAAGTTCTTAAAATATGGCAAATAACGTATTAAATAGATTTATATACACTTTGTATCATATCAATTCGTACACTATTTATGAATAGTGCATAATCTTTAAAATCGAATTCATCCATATATGTTAAAAGTGTGTATTTTATCCATAATATAACTATATATCCATCTTTTACACTACTTTGTACCCATTTTATAACTTTTATTCCGACATAAGACGACAAAATCAGCTATAGAAAAAACGTGTCTTTTCTAACTAAAGACACGTTCATTTGGACCCGAAGTTGTCACGAATAGCTTTTTGAATCATAGCTTCACACCGCTCCAGCTCTACTTTTAATTGTTTTTTATATAATTTAGCTTTCTCTTCTCCCTCATTTGTAAATGTATAATAAACCACTTCTTGAAGCTTCATTCCTTCTTTTTTACGCTTCACCTGTTTGAGAACACCGTCTTCAATCAAGTCATGAAGAGCTTTGTATACCTCAGAATGATTAGGTTTGAACCCAAAAGGGCGAAATTCATCTCTCAACACATCTAATAACCGAAGGCCATACAGACGCTCTTGCTCCGTCATTGTAATCATATATAATTTTAAGAAAGCACGTTGTTTTAATAGAAAACCACTGGATGTACGCTTTTCTCTCATCTCAACTTCCCCCTTCACATACTTGCTTTCATTCAGAATAATAGAAAGCTCTATACGTAATTATACTTTTTTTATTCTACATAATCCTTCTTTTTCACTCAAAATCTCTTTTTTTCCTCACATTTTTTCACTTATTTACGCATTTTTCTCATTCTTTGTAAGCAGGCATTGAATTTTCTTTTTTTCATATATATAGAAGGAATTTACGTGAATATAAGGAGGGGTTCCTTTGAGTAAAAAATATGAAGAGATTGATTGGGGTTCAATTCAGCATAAGGTAGAAGATATGCTTGGAAATCACTTTTGGAGCGATTTAAATCACATCTTGCCAAAACGATTTCCAAACGTTGATTTATATGAAACCGATAAAGAAGGCATTATCGTCGTTGAAGTTCCTGGACTACATTCCACTAACGACATTCAAATTAAGTTGGACGCAAATATATTAACAGTTGAAGGGAATGTTCCTTATGCTTATGAAGCATCTAAACAAAAGTTAAAGCTGAACGAACGCCATACAGGCGTATTTTCTCGCACGGTCAAACTTCCTTTTCACTACACAGACGAACCAGTTCGTGCTAAGTACAAAAATGGTTTATTGGAAATTCGACTGAATAAGATAGAAAATGATCAAACCATTGCTATACAGTTTGAAGATGATTAACTGCACGTAACAAAAACCCTTCTGTTAACAGAAGGGTTTTTGTTAGAGCGCTGAACTTAACACAACGTTTCCTTTTGGCGTCTTATTATTCGCATTCGGTTCTAAAGTAATGGCCATAACATCCCACTTTTCAGTCTGTTCTTTTTGGCTCATCGTATAGACCACTGTCCCATTTCCATTTTTATCTGTTACAAAAGCACCTGCCGGATGAGGCTTATCACCTTTTATGAGCCATACCTGATAGACTTCATTCCCCTTTACGTTTTTCAAGTTATTCGCTTGAATGACCACATTTAAATTTCCACCTTTTTTCGTAAGAGATGCTGTTGCTTCGCCAGAAACATTCGGCTCTGCCTGCAGCTTCATCGTTTTCTCAGATGTAAGAGGTTCATTTTGAGGAGCAACCGAAACATTTGGTTCTTGTTTGCCTTTGTCTCCATCTTTCAACAGAAAGTAGCTGTTTCCTGCAAGGGATAAAAGAAGTGCCGCAGCTAATCCAATAATGACGGATTTTTTATTTGATTTCTTAGACGCAGCATATTGTTTTTCATTTTTTAAAGCTATTGGTTCTCTCTTTGTCTCACCTTGATCTTCTTCGAATACATTCGCAAGTATTCGCTGTTTCATTTCTGGAGGAGGAGATTGTTCTGGTGTCAAATACGTTAGATCTCCAAGAACTTCCTCTAGTTCTTTTAGTTCATCTTGACAGCTTTGACAGTTTTTTAAGTGCATTTCAAACTCTTTTTTCTCATGGGAAGTCAACTGATCATTATAGTAATCAATGACTCCTTATTATATAATCAAACTATCTTTGAATTTGGATCACTTTGACATCTTTTAAACGTACCTTTGTTTTTCAAAAATGACAAGTAATTATACTTTTTTTATGGAATAGGAGCGAAATTGTTCAATGAAACATTTGATTCTTTTTGATGGCATATGTAATTTATGTAATGGCAGTGTTCAATTTATTATTAAACATGATGAACAAGCTTTGTTTTCTTTCGCTTCTCTTCAATCAGATTTCGGAAAGCAGCAGCTAGCTTCTCACGGCTTACTTCCTGAGCAATTACAATTAGATAGTATTGTATATATCCATGGAAAACAAAGATATATAAAATCAACGGCTGCTTTAAAAATTGCCAAGCGCTTAGATGGACCCGTTAAATTTTTATATGCACTTATTATCATTCCTGCGCCTATTCGAGATATAGTGTACAACTGGATCGCTCGCAACCGATATAAGTGGTTTGGCAAACTGCAGCACTGCATGCTCCCAACTCCTGATACGAAAAAGCGATTTGTCGATAACTAAAAAAGCTTGTCACATAGAGAAAAAACAGTTCCAAAGAGGCATATTTTTATGTTAAGAAAGTCTATTCATTAAAAAATCCGAACTGATTCAACATTCTAATGAAAGAATGCTGAACTATAGTTCGGATTTTTTAGCTAACATATGGTTGTACGAGCTTTTTTAGCTTTCACCCATTGCTTTTTTATTCGTTGCTTCAATTGCCTGCTTCATTATTAAGGCAAAGTCTTGTTCTTTCATCACTTTTAACCCTTCGGCAGTAGCGCCGCCTGGAGTTGTTACTTGCTCTCTTAAAGACGCAGGATCTTTGGTTTCTTGCAGCATTTGTACAGAGCCATACATCATTTGAATAACTAAATCTTTGGCTGTTTTTTCGTCCACACCGTAAGCAGCAGTTGCATCAATTAACGATTCTGCAAAATAATATAAAAACGCCGGTGCACTGCCAGTTACAGCCGTTAGCTCATGTACTTCTTTCTCTGAACACTCATGCGCTTCACCAATTCCTTTTAAAATCATTTGAAGCACTTCTTTATGCTCTTTTGTGGCAGAAGTTCCAAGTGTATACAGAGACATCGATTGTCCAATCATAGCAGCTGTATTAGGCATAATCCAAGCGACAGGCGTATCCTGCGGAAGATGACTTTCTAAGTAACTCGGACCAATTCCTGCAGCTAACGTTACAACAAATTGTTGATTTAAATGAGTCGAAAGTTCCTTAAGCACGGAAGGATGGGCCTGGGGAGGCATCGCTAAAATAATAACATCCGAATTGTCAACTTCTTGGCGCCAATTTTGCGTCGTTTGTACGCCGTACGTTTTTTCAACACGCTGTAATCGCTCAATGTCTCCATTGTTTGACATCACCACTGCCTCAATACTGTCGGCGCTGCTCGTAACCAAACCAGCCGCTACCGCTTCAGCCATTCGTCCTGCTCCAATAAATAAAATTCGCTGTTTTTTCATCTGTTACTCCCAGTTATATGTCCAGAATTCTTCTCTTGTTAATAAACGTTCCATTTGCGGATAGTCAGATAAGCGGTCGAAGTTAATTGCGTTCATCATTCCTTCTGTTTGAGAACGATGGGCTCTTAACGCTTCAATTTTTTTATCTTTCATCGCTGTTACATCAAAAATAACATCTGGTTCTCCAATATGTTCAATACGATCTTTTGAAAACGCATGACACCAAACAACCGGACGCTTTTCTTTTGGCATACGTTTTACCGCTTGAATCGTAGCTGCTCCCGTAGCATTATGATCAGGGTGTACCGCAAAGCCAGGGTAATGCGTTAAAATGTGAGTCGGCTTTACATCGTTAATGATTTCTTCAATTTTATCTGCAAAAACATCAATATCAAGAAATTCTAGCGTTTTATCACGAAGCCCTAGCATACGCAAGTCTTGAATATCTAAAACGTTCGCTAAATCTAAAAGTTCTTTTTTTCGGATTTGAGGTAGAGTTTCACGGTTAGCAAACAGCGGTCTACCCATGTTTCGTCCCATTTCACCTAGCGTAACACAAGCATATGTAACGGGCGTTCCTTTTTGTCTAGCTTGCGTGATCATTCCTGCTGCTCCATATGCTTCATCGTCAGGGTGCGGAAATACAATTAATAATCTTTCTTCCATGGTCTATTCTCCTCTCTTTTCTGTTATGAAAACGGATGTTCACTTAATTGAAGGGCAACTGCTAAACGACCTTCAAAGTCATGCCCAGCTAAAAGAAGTCTGCCTTCTTCATCGATTTCCCAATCTGTTAATCCCTCTGCATAAATCCATCCTAAATCAATTTGAAGACCTACACGATAAGGCCCTTCTCCCGTTATCTTTCCGTTTGAAATAGTGACTTTACCATTGCGAATAAAAGCCCCAACTGTCATTACTTTTTCATTTACGTGTGAAGCATATGCACCGTTTGTCGTTTCAAGGTGTACATATACGTCTTTATTTAAAAATGTTTGTATTTTTTTTTGAACTGTTTCTTTATGAATTGGTTGCACGCTTGTTACTCCTTTCTCATGTTCATAAATTGTATTGTACTAAAAATCAGGAGCGAATCCTAATGTTTAGTTCTAGACTTTGAATTTCTTTATTCCATCGTTCATAATCATACATAAATGTTAATTCTTCCCAACACAACATACTGATTTCTTGAATATCTATAATAATCTCAGCGAGTTCACGACTAAGCATACCTAGTTCTTTTCCTTCTGCCAGCTTTTTTTTATAACGATTAAAAGCTGGATCTAATTGTTCAATTTGTGCATAAATTTCATGGATAGAGCCATATTGTTGAATAAGAGGCAGTGCGGCTTTTTCTCCTACCCCTGGAACGCCCGGAATATTATCAGATTTGTCACCAAGCAATGCTTTTACGTCCACCCATTGACGAGGATGAATATTATATTCTTCTTGAAAGTGCTTAAAGCCATAAACAAGATCGCCAACCTGCTTTTTGGCAATAATTTGCGAAATATGTTGATCCAGGAGCTGAAACAAGTCTCGGTCGTTGCTATAGATGTACCCTGGACTTTGTTTTTCCTTACTCCACTTGCTTGCAAGTGCTCCAATTAAATCATCTGCTTCATAAGAAGACAATGACATTTGATAAATGCCTACTGTGTCAAAAAATTGCTTTAACGTTTCGTACTGCTGAATCAGTGGATCAGGCAGCTCTGCTCTTGTTTGCTTATATAGGGCGTATGTATCTTTACGTTTTGTATCCTCGCGCTTAACATCCCAAGCGACGAAAATATGGCTTGGCTCATATTGGTGAATCAATGCATGCATTTTTTGAATTGTTACTCTCAGGGCATTCGTAAATTGGCCCTTGCTGTTTCTGGTCAAGGCTGCTTCATCTCTGCCATAAGAAGTAGCAAAATAACAGCGGCTTAATAAATTAAATCCATCAATTACTAATAGTGTTTCGTTCACATAGTCACGTCCTTTGAAAACTTTGCTCCTTTAGCTTTTAGAGCAAACATACTATAGCACTTGTTCTTTGCACGCGTCAATGAAGTGCAAAGAGCTCAAAACGCGCCCATTTTTTTCTCTCAATGTAAATGTAGTATAAAGATGTTAAATTGTTGTTATGATTTATTCGTTTGACTTTTAGAACTTTTGACTATCCTATAAAATGAGGATGAAAGATCAATCCTACAAATGAAGGTGAAAAAAGTGAATAAAAACACGATGATTAAAACATTAAAAGTTATATCTGTTGTGTCGCTTCTCGCTTTGTTATTTATCATTGCTTATGACCGTTCCATGTCTACATCCATGATTATTTTGTTCAGTTCGCTCATTTTCTTTGTATTTGTACTTAGCAACTTTTTTTTCGATCGCAAGCCGTGGGGATTAAAAGGCCTTCAATTATATATATCACTGATGTTATTCATCATTGCCATTTTTGAAATGCATCAAGTTGTCAGTTCACTTTGCGTTATTTCCATTATGGCTCTACCAAAAGTTATTGACGAATTAGCTTAAGTGTGAATGATAAATGATAAAATCCATGATCACAATGATCATGGATTTTATTACGTTTTGAGTAATTTTTCAGAGATGCGAAGAGCTTCTTCTATGCCAAATTTACGCACTAAACTGATGGCTTCCTTTATTTCTCGCTTTTTTAAATCATGAGTCGGATTTAAATTTAACAACACTTGAATAACAACTAAATCTCGCATCGTAAACATCGTATTCTTTTTCATATCTCGCTGAAATGTATACTGTTCTTTTAAGAGCCGGTCACTTATTGCTAACACTTTCGGCTCCGGAAGATGTAGCTGCGCTCCTGCTTCTTGACAAGACCACAATTTTTTCACTCGATCTTCAGCATTCATATTTGCGACTCGTGCATATGTAATATCGCTGTTTTCTTGACGAATCTCTATCTCTTTTAACGTTGGCTTTAGAACAGTTTTTCGCTTGGAGACTTTTTTCTTATCAACTCCCGTATCCCTGAGGACTCTGCCGTGAACGGTGTAAATGTCGTATTCATTTTCTCTTTTTACATCTTGTTTATTGTATTTTGGAAAATAACCATTTACAAGCATCGTTCTCAGCATATCTAATTCTTTTTTTAATCCATGAACTTCAATATATCCAACGGCATGAATTTCTTTGTGGAATTTTTTTGTGTTGCTAACACCTTTTCCTGCAACGTGAGCTCTTACTCTTTCTGATAGAGAACCCGTCGTAGTTCCGATATACAAAAGCCTTCCGGGTTCATCAAAGAAAAAATAAATGCCAGGAGCGGAAGGCAATTGTCCCATTTCTGCTGTACTTAGCAGCTTTTGCAATACTTGCATGACTGCTAAATCAATTTTTGCTGTCATTATTTTTGATAACCTTTTAACATTTCTTCATATACTTTTAGATGCGTATGTACAGTTTGAAGAAGCGGTACGTGTATAGACGATTTTTCAGCTAACTTCAGCAAATATCCTTGAAGATGGTCTCCTTCAATTTGAGAGCTTTTTTCCATGTCACGCTGCATCGATGACTTCATGTCATACGTCATTTTGTCCATCGTATTCATATGCTGTTCAATGATTCCTTCGGCTAATGGTGCATCGTAGGCCATCATAATATTTTCAACTTCTTTAAAAAGCTCTTGCACAAATTGACGCCCGCCTTTTGCCGCTAAAACTGGGCCAACAGGTGCGCGCATAAGAGTAGTCATGCCTGACATAACCGTAATAAACAAGTACTTATGCCACATATCCTGTTCAATATATGAACTTTTCACAAACGAAGCTTTTGTACCACTGAACGCTTGCTCAATCAGTTGTAATCGTTCTGTGTCCTTCTGCTTAAATTCACCAAATACAAGTCTGTGCACAGGACTCGTCTGGACGACATCTCCATCTTGGTTTAAAGTAGTTTCAATAAAGCACAGCCCTCCAATGACTTTCTCTTCCCCAAAAGCTTCCTGCAGTGGAGCGACGTGAGCCATACCGTTTAACAAAGGTATTACAACTGTCTGATTCCCTACAAAAGGACGGACATCCTCAATTGCTTGTGTAAGATGATAAGCCTTCGTTGTAAATAAAATAACATCATAAGGTCCTTTTACCTCAGATTTTGTAATAGCTTGTACAGGTGAAGTGAAGTCACCGTGTGCGCTTTTAATCACAAGTCCGTTTTGTTCCAGCTCTTTTTTTCTGCGTTCTCTGACAAGGAAAGTAACATCTTCCCCTTTTTCCACGAGCCTGCCTCCAAAATAACCGCCAACGCCGCCTGCGCCTAAAACTAATATTCGCATAACTTTTGCTCCCCTTTTCTTTTTCTTTTATTGTAGCACAGCTAGTTTGAAATTTTACAATATTCTTATTTCGTTGTTTTTTGAGTTTTCTACAAAAGATAGCCATAGCGCTTTTAAAGTTGTTATAATGAATACAAAAAAGCATAAAAGTTTATGTTTAGACATTTCCCCCCTCTTGGATACACTATTTACCAATCCATAATCGGAAAAATTCCGATTTAAACAATGTTATTTACATAGGAGAGACTCAAATGAAAACAGAAATCTACATTTTATCTGGATTTTTAGGCAGTGGAAAAACAACGTTGCTTAAACAGCTGCTTCAGCAAGAAAAAGATCGTAATCGCAATATTGCTGTTGTGATGAATGAACTTGGCCAAGTTTCGATTGATTCAAATGAAGTAGAAGAAGACACGCCGTTAAAAGAATTGCTAAACGGCTGCGTGTGCTGTACTATTCAAGGTCAATTTGAAACGCAGCTTCATTCACTTTTACAGGAGAACACATTGGATGCTATCTATATAGAAACAACGGGAGTTGCCCATCCAATTGAAGTACTAGATGCTTGTATGTCTCCTCTTTTTGCGCATCAAGTTACGATTAAAAGTATTATCACCACACTTGACGCAACAAGATGGAAAGAACGTGGTTCCTTAAGCATTCAACTTCAAAAACTTCTTCAAGAACAAGTAAAACACGGGGATGTAATTTTATTAAATAAAACGGACATGCTTTCTGAGTCAGAAAAGTCTTCCCTGCTTTTTGAGATTCAATCCATTAACGCTAGTGCAAGGACGTTATTAACGACATTTTCCCGCGTGAAGCTTGATGTGATTCAAAAAGCTCAGCTGTCTCAAAAACAGCCGCACCATAAGGCTCATGTTGAAGATCATCTTCATTTGAAGACATTTGTATATGAGTTTACAAAAAAAGTGGATCTTGAATTATTTGAAAATTGGCTGCGCCAAATGCCAGATACCATTTATCGCATTAAAGGCTATATGCGCTTTACTCATTCGAACGATACGTATTCGTTTCAATATTCATACGGCATGCCTCTATATATGAAAGAAATGATGAAGCTGCCCACCACTCTTGTCTTTATAGGGGAAAACCTCAATCACGCTAAGATGAAACAAGAATTATTTAATCTTGAACAGCAATCTCATTAAAAATCCCGCTCTAGGCGGGATTTTTTTATTACTTATAAACAGGCATTTTGTACTCTGCGCAAAATTTCATATGCACGATTTCCGGCTAACTCTGTCAATTCTTCAAATTTTTCATCTCTTTTCAAATCGAGTTCAATAATTTCTTTCGCCAGCTCAATAATCTCTTCTTTTTTTAATTGTTGCACAGCCATATAAAACGCCCTTCCCTTTTAGAATTTATGTATATTCTCACATTTATTTTCTATTCATCATTTTGAAAGCAAGTGATTAACCACAAGGCTTTATCCTGTATGGTTAACCACTTGGGATCGAGTTAATCATTAGTTTATAGGACTCTTTTCCCTATTTCATTATTTATGTCACTTTTTCTCACATAGTAATTCAAAAACATAACACAAATATGTTAGAATATATTACATGTTATTTTTTTGTATTTTTTTCCTTTGTAACAATAATATACTACTACGTACTCAGGGGTGAGGGAGATTGTCTACGAATGAAGCGTCATATCGAGATAAGAAAGTCATGTCTATTGGGATTGTAAAAGAATTAACTGGTTTATCAGAAAGGCAAATTCGCTATTACGAAAAAAGAAGCCTGCTCTTTCCGGACCGAACCAATACGGGTATTCGGAAATATTCGTTTTCAGATGTCGAACGATTAATGGATATTGCTGATCGTATAGAAGAAGGAGTTCAAACGAGTGAAATACGAACAGAACTGGCTAAAAAAGATGAGGCGAGAAAAATGAAAGAAGTAAAAAACCAAATGCTTCAAGGTCAGTTGAACGCTCATTTCAAGCGGAAGCTATAAAGTATACATACGGTGACGTTTCCGTCTCCGTTTTTATTTCTTTACGGCAGACAAAAAAGCGCATATCTAAAGATATCCGCTTTTTTGTCTGTTAAGCTGAACGCCCTTTAAAAAACTTCGGCTGATGAGAACTCATGAATTTAGTTTTAGATAAAATGAACATAACCGATCCGCCCCAAATGAACAAAAAGGCAATCATCTCCACGCTAGAAAACGGTTCGTGATAGACAAACACTCCTAATAAAAGCGTCATGGTAGGAGCGATGTACTGTAAAAAACCGACCATCGATAGCGGAATAAGAGGGGCCCCTTTAGCGAAATACAATAGTGGCATAGCTGTAGCAACACCGCCTCCAATTAAAAGAGCGCTCAGATCAAGCGACTCAAGGGAAAAACTTGAAGATCCTTTCACTAAAAGAAAAATAAAATAAATAACCGCAATAGGTGCAACCATCATCGTTTCAATCGTTAATCCTACTTTTGCTTCTAATTGAATGGTCTTTTTTACAAGACCGTACAAACCAAAGCTAAACGCTAAGCTTAATGATACCCATGGGATATGCCCGTATGTAACTGTCATAACGATAACACCTATAGCAGCCAATCCAACAGAAGCACCCTGCCAAAAATTAAGCTTCTCTTTTAAAACGACTATACCAAGCAAAATGCTGACGAGCGGATTGATGTAGTAACCTAAACTTGTTTCAATAATATGATTATGGTTAACCGCCCAAATGTAAACGAACCAGTTGATACTGATAAGCACTGAAGCCACAAATAAAATGACCGCTTGTTTCGTATTACGAAATAATAAACCAAGCGTCTTCTTTAAAGCACTCATTTGCTTGGTCACAAGCAAAAGTAAAAGCATAAAAACAAATGACCATATGATACGGTGAGCGAGTATTTCATTCGCATTCACTTCGCCAAGAAGCTTCCAGTAAAGCGGAAAAAGCCCCCACATAACGTAAGCGCTGGCTGTATAAACAATACCCGCTCGTTTAGAATCTTGATTCATTTCTCAACCTCTTTTCTTTATCTCTCTGTCTCTTATCATTATAGATGCATTTACCTCTTTTTTATAGCTTTATTTTTACTATCGAAACAGCTCATAAAAAAACGATCGCTTTTAGCTCGACCGTTTTTTATACCTTATTTTTTAGGCTGTTTAAATACTTTGGCACTGCGAATATACTCTACATCCTGTACATTTTCTCGCGCGTTAGCGATTCGAGCCGCAGCAAAGAAATAATCAGATAAACGATTTAAATACTGAAGCACCGCCACATTAATTTTATGCTCACGCTGCACGCCAACAACAAGCCGTTCTGCGCGGCGCGTAATCGTCCGGCAAATATGAAGCGTTGTCGCTGCAGGTGTGCCTCCAGGTAAAATAAAACGCTCAATGGCCGGCGCTTCTGACATATAGACATCAATGCGTTTTTCAAGTACTGATATCATGTCGTTTGTTACTTTGTACGGATGATCATCTTTTGCAAATGCTAAATCACTTCCACAGTCAAAAAGCTCATGTTGAATCGTAATTAGCTCTTCTTTTACATCTTTTAATGTTGTTTCATCCAGCTGATAAATCGCTTGACCTACAAAGCCATTTAGCTCATCAATCGTACCGTACGCTTCCACTCGAATATCATCTTTATTTACTCTTCCTCCAATTAAGCTTGTCTGCCCTTTGTCCCCTGTTTTTGTGTAAATGTTCATTGTATTTCCTCCTTCAATCGATTAGCAATTCCGTACCAAATGTGATCTACTTTCCGGGCATGTGCTGCTAAATACTGATACGAATACCCGCATTCATCTCTCCACTGCCGCTCTGTTGCATCTAAAGGAACAATCCCTTTGCCGACTTCAGTTCCAATCACTACTAACTGTTCCCATACACCGCTGTCTCTCCACTTCTGTATTAACTTTTTAATAACAAGGTGCGGAGACTCCAGCTCGCTATGTATTAATTCCTTAACATAGTGCTCAAATCCTTCTAGCACAATGTAACTTTCTTCGAACTCAAACGCTGGTAAAACAGGGTCTTCATACAAACAATGCCATTTTATCGACTCACTGGCATAATGCTGCTTCACCCATTTTCTTTTGCCGGTAAATGCACCGCCGAATACGAAATGCATGCTCTTCTCTCCTTTGCCTGTTTGTATGTACATGTTACTGAAAAACCTTCTCCGTAAGAAAAAGAAACATCCCAAAGCGACGCTGTCTGTTTAAAATGGGATGCAAGTAAACGCAGTGGTCCGCCGTGTGAAACAATAGCAATGTGATGCAATTGCTGACTGGCCGCCAAATCCACCGCTTCTTCCCACGCTTCCCAAACTCGGTTTGAAAAACCTGAGAAGCTTTCACCATTCGGAGGCGTATGTTCTGTCCAGTGGTCAATCCAATCTCTATACGCCTGTATGCTTTTTAAATCTTCATACGTCTTCTCTTCCCAATCTCCAAAATGCAGCTCACGCCAATTTTTACTTTTAACCACCTGAGATTTAGGAAAAACAACTGAACTTGTTTCTAGCGCTCTTTTTAAGTCACTGGAAATAACGAGCTGAGGTTCTAGAAAAAGCTCTTTTAATTCATTTTTCCCTTCGGTACTTAAAGGCGGATCACTCCACCCTATATATTTTTTCTGTTGATTTTCAATCGTCATGCCGTGACGAATACATGTGATAACCAAAGAATTATCCATAAAAACGTTTCTCCTCCTTCAATGGTTGCCCCTATAACATCTCCTGTTACGCCCCCAAACTGGGAACGATAAAAGCGTATCCACAGCCATAAAAAACCGGCAAAGAAAAGAATAATGAATTTATTCTCTATAAAAACAGCGAAAATAGCAACTAAGAATAGGCTCATGACGATAAATGCATAAGTAGACCGTTTGTTGACTCCTTTTTGAAAATAAGCAGCAAGACCCGTATCTTTAGCCGGCTTATCTCTCATCAATAAGAAAGCTGCTCCAATTCTTGGAAGTGTAAAGACAACTAAGCATGTCCAAATTGATAAAGAAGAAAGAGACGCTAATTCATATATCGCACTAAAACGCAGCAGCAGGAGAACCATAAGAGAAAGAATAGCAAAAGACCCAACGTGCGGATCACTTAAAATCTGCAGTTTTTTTTCCTTTGACTGATGAGAAAAATACGCATCGCTTACGTCCATCCAGCCGTCTAAATGAAGACCACCCGTTAAGATAAGCGGTAAAAGCAAAACTAAAATACTATCAACAATCGTAGTAATAGGTGAAGATTGAAGCAGCTGTAAAAAGCTATAAAACATCAAGCCTAGTAACATACCAATCCACGGCAGCACAAAAAGTGAGCGAGCCGTTCTTTTTTCAGTCCATTGAACAGTTTTAGCTAGCGGTAAAATTGTAAAAAACTGGAGAGAAATTCGTAGTATGGCTATCCATTCTTTCATATATCTACACATTCCTTTCCTTTTTTAAAACGATAAATTCCCGCTTCTACACAAATAGCCACATCTGCTTTTTCTACAATATACTGATGTAATTTTCCTAACATCTTCATATAGCTATATGTCGGCTCTTCTAATACGCCCGCTTCAAACAGTTCATTAGATACTAGCACAACCGTCTGAGACTGCGCAAACAGCTTATCGAGCGCTTGTATCATATGACGAAAAACCTCTTGTTTGCCCTCTTTTGTTTGCCACCTTTTTTCTGTTAAAAAAAGCTCATTGGCAAGCCAGTTCGTGACACAATCCAAAAGTATAGCATCATCACTTTGAAGATTTGGCAGAATTTGTTGTAAATCTACAGACTGTTCGATCGTTACCCAAGGCGTATTCGCTGCTTGGCGTTCTGTTTGATGAAGCTGAATGCGTTTTTTCATTTCCTTATCTGTTTGCCGACTTGTGGCAATATAAACAGCGCGCTTTGTACAAAAGGTTTGAATCATGTTCTCTGCTGCACGTGATTTGCCGCTTCGAACGCCTCCGCTAATAAAGATGATCATATTCCGTCGAGTCCTTGCTTGATTACGTTAAGTAAATAGTCATTTTCTTCTTTCGTTTTCACAGCCAAACGGATATAGCGTCCATTTAAAAATGGGAAGTTTTCAGTATGCCGGGCTACCACACCGTGGCTTGCTAAATAGCCAAGCCATTCACGCGTTTTAATAGGAGGCGGAACGCTGCAAAGATAATAGTTTGTTTGAGAAGGAGAAACCAAAAGCCCCCATTCCTCTAGTTGACTCAAGATTCGTTTTCGTTCTTGTTTAATATAATGTACGGTGTTTTTCACAAAGTCTTTTTCATCTAAACATATCATCCCTACTTGCTGCGACAATCCATTTACACTCCAAGGAGGCTGCTTTTTAGACATCTCGCTAATGATTTTTTCATTTGCCAAAATATAGCCAAGGCGAAGCCCGGCAATATTAAACATCTTTGTCATAGAACGCACAATAATGATATGTTCATAATCCAGAATAAGAGAATCAAATGAAGGCTGATGTTCGACAAAATCAATAAATGCCTCATCAATCATTAAGTATGTACCATGATGAGCAGCAGCTTTTACTACTTTCATCCATTCCTCATGACTATACATAACGCCTGTTGGGTTGTTTGGGTGACAAATCCAAAGTACTTTTATATCCGGAAGGATGCTCATAATTAACTCTATATCCCAGCTCCAGCCATTTTCTTCAGCTAAAGGAACGTATGTCACTTCACATCCATAAGCTTTACTTGCCTGTTCATATTCAACGAAAGTCGGCTGTACAATCCCTACTTTCTCTTTTGAAAATAAAGAAGCAATAAGAAAAAACGCTTCAGCAGCACCATTTGTAGGAAGCACTTGAGCAGTTGAAACGCGATGGTCAGCTGCTAGTTTATTTTTCAGATCTGTTACTTGAGGGTCAGGATAGCTAAACGCAGCATCCTTGAATTCGTTCCACTTTTCGTGAAGCGCAGGGGGAGCCCCTAAAGGATTTGTGTTCACACTAAAATCTTTTATATGTGACAAATTCTCGGCCCCTATTGCTTTTAAAAAGACATCGGGGTTAGCTCCATGTGTAGGTAATAACACTAATAACTCCTCCTAACAAAAGATATAATAACCAAGTAGCATAGACCGTCCTTTTCATAATGAAAACAGCTTGTTCAATATGAACGGCTTGCAGAGGAATGAGTGGTTCGCCCATTTTTGCACGATTAGATTCTATGCCTTTATATGTATTAAGCCCGCCGAGTTGAATACCTAAAAGCGCAGCCACTGCGCTTTCCCCGTATCCGCTATTTGGACTTGGATGCTTTTTAGCATCGCGCTTAATCAAACTCGTTACATGCCAAAGAGAATATTGGCTTTTTGCTACATTAACAGCGGTCATCACCACTGCAGTTAACCGACTTGGAATATAGTTTAATACGTCATCGGTTTTTGCACTAAAATAGCCGAACAGAAAGTAGCGGTCATTTTTGTACCCAACCATTGAATCACATGTGTTAATAGCTCGATAAAAAAAGGCTAGGGCTCCTCCCCCTATAAATGCATAAAAAAGCGGAGCTGTAATACCATCACTTGTATTTTCAGCCACGGTCTCTACCGTCGCTCTGGCAATTTCTCCTTCTGACAAACGATCTGTATCTCGTCCCACAATCATGCTTACTTCATATCTAGCTTTCTCCATATCTCCTAGCTGAAGCGGCTTTTGTACCTTATAAGCAGCTTCGCTTAAAGAACGAGTGGATATAGTAGTCGCAATCATTACACCCTCTACTAAAACACCTAGCATAAAATGAACTCCGTACAAAGCATGGAGGAATAAGAAAGGAACAACTCCTGCTAGCACAGCCATACTTATCACAAGAAGCAATCCTTTGAATCGTTTTCCAGCACCTTTATTTAATCTGGAATCCATCCAATAAATCCACTTGCCAAACCAGCGAACGGGATGCGGCCAATTTTCGGGGTCGCCTATAATTCGGTCAATTACTAAAGCAATCGTCATAGCCGTCATATGTGCAATTATCGCTTGTGTAATACTCATTTCTTCACCTCTTTCCCTTAAGTCCCTGCTCTAAGCTTATTTTCACCAGCTTGGCTACCGCTTGACCTAAAGCGGTCATAGAGCCTGCATATTCATATAATGGCCCTTGCTGAGACGCTGCAACTGAGATGCTGTCCGTAGATGTTCCTGTAGCAATCGTCTTTGTAGCTGGATCTATGATACCCAGCTGTGACAGCGTTTTTGTTTTGGCTTCTGTGGCCGCAATAAAAAGCTGTAAAAACGCAGCATCCGTAAGCGTACCTTCAACGAAAAAAAACATATTAATTGTACCGGGAGAGGAATAGAACGGGACAGCTTCGTCAGCTGTAATATCTACTGCGTTTCCTACTCCAGCCGTTATCACGGAAGCTACTCTTACTCCGTAGCCTTCATAACAGTAAATCGCTCTTTCTTTTAACCAAACGGCTGTCATCAACCCTACGATTTGTTCATGGCGCACATTTTCTTTCATCAAATATTGCTCATACTCTAAAGAAGGAGTGTCTGAATAATAGTCTTTATGAACAAATCGATTGTAAAAGGTGTCCGTTTCCGTAATGCCTGTTCCTAAAACCCCTGAGCTGTATGTTTTACAAGAAGTCTCGGTTTTCATGATTAAAAGCTCAGGCCGTTCTTCGATTTTAAGATGTGAAAAGGGACCAATCCCCTTTTCAATTCGAACTGGAATATGGTCCCTCTTTTTATTTATTGTACACCTCAGGGTATACTGCTTTTGCTAAGTCCTCTAAGCCATCTACAATACGAGGTCCTAAGCGGTTGATTTTGTTTTGATCAACCTTCTCGATGTTACCCTCTTTTACAGCAGTCATGCTGCTCCAAGCGGGACGCTTCATAATCTCATTTTTGTCTGCATCATACGTTGCGATAATAACGTCAGGGTTTAACTTAACAACTTGCTCTTCAGAAAACTTAACCCAACCCTTTTCACTAGCCGCTACGTTATCAGCACCGATCATAGTAAGCATTTCGTTCATGAACGTACCTTTTCCTGTTGTATAAATCTCAGGAGCTCCTGATACTTCTATCCATACTTTTTTACGATCTTCTTTTGAAATCGTTTTTGCTTTTTTCTCAATTGAAGCTACTTTTTCTTTCATGTCTTTAATTGTTTGATTAGCTTCTTTTGTTTTACCCGTTAATTTACCGATTTGCGTAATAGAATCATAAACCGTATCAAACGTTGTTGAATCTTTTACAACAAATACCGGAATACCCGCACTTTCAATTTGTTTAAATACTTCATCCGAAACGCCCATACTTGAAGCGTGTGCCAGCACTAAATCAGGATTTAAAGCAATAACTTTTTCTGCATTAACGTTCATATCTCCCACCTGCGCTTTTTTCTTTACGCTTTTAGGATAATCATCGTTGCTTGTGACACCGACTAATGCTTTTTCAAGGCCAAGGGCATATACAATCTCCGTATTACTTGGCATTAATGAAACAATTTTCTTAGGCTGTTTTTTCAACGTAATTTCTTTATCACGCGCGTCTTTTACCTTCACTGGAAACGCAGCTTGTGACGTTTGTGCTGTATCTTGCTTCGTTTTTTTATCACTGTTGCTTTGGCTGCCTGCACCGCATGCAGCAAGTACGATGACTAACAGAGCAATAATGGAATACGAAAGCCATTTTTTCATCTAAATACTCCCCCTATATATTGTTCATTGTGAATACGAAACCTCCACGTTAAAGAAAAAGCAAATGATCATGCAAAAAGTAGCGCTATCCCGTTTTTTCCGCTTTGACTATGTATACTGCTCGCCGGCAGCTTCAAAATAAAAAAGCTTTACTTTCAATTGAAAGCAAAGCAGGTAACGTCAAGATAAGCAGGAAAAGAATCCGTTCACTATACTTGATATGTATGTTCATTACCCTGCTTCACCCTTCCTCGAAGGTTTCACAGCTAACAATAAGGCAGGTCTCCTGACTTACGCACAAAGCGCTTACAGTGGCGGGACCGCGCTGGTTTTTCACCAGACTTCCCTTTTCACTCAATCTTTAAATTGAGACCTTATTGCTCTACGATTATTCACTTGTCCTAGTATACCCCACTCATGGAAAAATGGAAATAGTCATTCTCACAAAAAAAGCTGCGAGAATGCTCTCGCAGCTTAAGGAATTAAAGAGTTGCTAAAAATTCACGGACCGCTTCAGGCGTTTTAGCATTTGCACTGTGCAGGTGCGCAATTTTTTCACCGTTTTTATATACAAGAAGAGAAGGAATACCCATTACATTGTTTTCAGCAGAAAGTTCTTCAAACTCATCCTTGTCAATTTTAAACCATGCTTTATCTGTATTTTCGTCAACGATTTCATCAATGAACATATCCAAACGTTTGCAATCAGGACACCACGTTGTCGTAAAAATCCCAACGCTTAGTGTTTCATTCTTAATTTGTTCGCGAAATTGTTTTTCTTCCGTAAATTGTTTCATTGTGTTACCTCCAGCGTCTATTCGTTCCTTCCTACAATTCTATAGCAAGAAGTCTGACTTCATTATAAACGATTTTTTTATCGTTGTGCTAATGTTTCAGCTTATTTAGACTATAACGGTTTTAGACGTAAAAAAATGCTAGCTTAAAAAAGCTAACATTTCGAAATTGTAGAATGTTGTGTCTATTATCAGCTGAACCACTTAGGCGGCATGTTTCGGTTCCAATAAATTTTCCCTAAATCATAATGCTTTTGAAAATTATCTGCAGCCGCATGATAGTGAAAATTAAACCAATATCCATCTTTTGGAGGATTTTCACGCCGTACATGAAACCGTATTAAGTCCTGACCGGTTTCCCGGTCATATACATGGAAAATCTTTTCACCGTAGCCAGCAGCAGGATGCTCGCTTATCTCGAGATTCTGAATTGACTGTTCACGTTCAGTGCCAATGTCGGTCAGCACTTCTTCAATTTTAGGTAACACTGCTTGACGAAATTCATCTTCAATAACAGGCCCAATTTTTGCTCCGAACTTTTCCACTGACTGTTTTTCAGCTGATTCCATTGCATACGTAACAAATGATGAAACGTCTTCATATTTTGGTTCTTCATATGGCAAATGAATATCTTCTATAACAGCTGTGACAGGAGTTGTTTCTCTTACATACCCTGCTTTATGTTGCTTGTCCGCTTTTGCATCATCAACGTATAAATATTCTGGTGGAGTGACAAGCCCAAATGTAAATACTGTAATAAATACAACTAGCATTCTTTTTATCCATCTAGGCATTCGTATCTTTCCTTTCTCATCTTTTCCCATATGGTCTTTTCATATCGTAAAATTCATTATCATAACTCAATCATAACTCACTAGGTATTGTAACATAATTATTAATTTTTTACCTATATTTGCTTATTCATTTATGCTGCCTACGAGCATTCGACGACTTTTTAGTTAGCACCTTCCTTCTTCTGTTTGAGGTTGTCACACCGAGCGGAAACCTATACAAGATATTCCTTTTTTGCTGGATGCTTAAACACAAAAGTATTTTTATGTTCAAAAATATATCATACTTTTATGAACTTTAGATGAAATTCATAAAAAAAACTTCCAAAACTTTTTAATTCCTAAAAGGTTTTGGAAGTCTTTTCAATGATCAGGATTCATTTTACTTTTTTGTTTATCATTGTATATCAATTGTCCCGTAATGAAATTTTGATGTTTTTCGTTTTTGTACGGTAAATCCATGTTCTTCAAAACGACTGCTTTTCCAATGATCTTTTAGCACGATCTTTTGTTTGGCTACTCTTTTTGCTTCTTGTATAGCCATTGGCGTCAGCGTAGTATACAGTGCTATTGCTTTAATACCGTTAATTCCATTCGATTCATCAATTTGCTCTTGAAACATAGGATCAAAATAGACAACATCAAAAGAATTATCTTCACAACACGCCAAAAACGATTCGAAATTTTGATGAACTACGTTTATACGCTTCATTGCATCGTTCAACTCTTGTACGTCACTTTCCCAATTTAAAAGTCCTTGTTTGACTAAATAAGCTACATAGCGGTTGCCTTCTAGTCCGACAACTTTCCCGCTTTTCCCTACCGCTGCGCTCGCCATCATACTATCCGATGCAAGACCAAGTGTACAGTCAAGCACACTCATCCCTTTTTCCAAACTAGCAGCTTCAATAAACGGATCACGTTCTCCTCGCAGCCATCTCTTCACTCTAAACATAGCGGAATTTGGATGAAAAAAAATAGGTTCCTCTTCATTTTGGACGTGCAATTCTACTCTATTCTTACCGACAACCAGCACGTCTGCAGCTTGAAGATTCTGAAGATCTGCAACGGATTTCTTCTCTCTTACTACAAAAGGTATACTTAAATCAGCGGCTACTTGTTTGGCCTTTACAATCATCTGTTCATTTGTTCGACCAGCAGTCGTAACAATCACTTTCATAATTCCCCCTACACTGTTTGGCTATTTACATAAAGAAAAAGGATGCCGATAGACATCCTTTTTCTTATAAAGTATATGCGATTTTTCTCTAAAAATCTATATACTAGATGTGACAAAAGCAGGACATTTTATGAACAGTGCTGCTTAAAGCCATTTAAAATGTTTTCAAAAATAACTTCTAAAGGCTGACCTTCAATTTCATGTCGAGGAATAAAATGAACGACTTCTTTTCCTTTTAAAAGCGCCATAGACGGTGATGAAGGCTCAATGTCCCCAAAATATTCACGCATTTTAGCTGTTGCTTCCTTATCTTGTCCGGCAAAAACAGTTACCACTTGATCTGGTTTTTGCTCAGACTGTAAGTACGCTTGCGTTGCTGCAGGACGTGCTAAACCAGCAGCGCATCCACAAACTGAATTAACGACAACAAAAGTTGTTCCTTCTACGTTTTCCATAAAATCAACTACGGCTTCCTCTGTTGTTAATTCTTCATAACCAGCTTGAGTTAATTCTTGACGCATTGGTTTAACTAACTGACGCATATATTCTTCATATGCCATTGACATATTAACATTCCTCCTAACAATCATTCACGCTAAAAGCATACTATAAAAACCAGGAAAAATCTAGCTACTCACTCTTCAAATCCTTCTCGTTGTCCCATTCTTCTTCTCTATTTGACAAAAAAAGATTAAAACCGGGTCATATCATCTAATTTTTTTCCATAAAAATGTCGATTTTTACTATTAATATTCCATTTTTTGTACTATAGTAGTAAATAGTAGTTTAGTAGAAAGGATTTTCAAATTGAACCAGCGATTTAAACCGAACAAACGATTTTATGCATTTCTGTCTTTATTGTTAGTGATTGTCGCTTCTTTGTTTTTTATTACAGAAGCCAAAGGAAGTGAATCCGCTGCATCTCAGCAAGTATTAGCATCTACTGCGTTGCCGCTGAAAGAAGCTGCATCTTCAGCACAGCCTGAGAAGCTGCTTAATACACTTCATCATAATATGTATATAGTAAATACGGTGAACGATCAAAATCAAGCTCTTACACAGCCTGTTTACCTTACGTTTGACGATGGCCCAACACCTGATACTCTTCATATTTTAGATGCTTTGCGTCAATATAACGTAAAAGCAACTTTTTTTATGTTAAAGCATCAAATTGACGCTTACCCTGAAATTGCTAAAAAAGTAGCACAGGAAGGACATGCCATCGGCTGTCACGGCGTCTCTCATGATATTCATGTCATGTATAGTGAAGACGGCGCAGCGTTAAAAGAAATGCAGGAGTGTCAAGCGACCGTTAAGAAAGTAACCGGTGTTGACAGTAAGTTAATCCGCGTTCCTTACGGCAGCGTTCCTTATTTAAAAGAGCCTCACCGTACAGAGTTGCTAAGCCACTTTAAATTATGGGACTGGAATGTAGACAGCGAAGACTGGGCACTTCGTTCTGCACCTAGAATTATTCAGGGCCTTGAACCTCATATTCAAGGGGTTAACTCCAATGGAAGAACACCCGTCATTTTATTTCATGACAAATCCTTTACTGCACAGTCTCTGCCGACTATTTTGACTTACTTAAAACAGTCCGGCTATCAGCCTATCAAAATTGATAACACCATGCAGCCTATGCAGTTTCCAACTGCTGCTGCAAAACAGTCATAAAAAAAGATCATTCAAGTGAATGATCTTTTTTTATGCTTTTCTGCTTTCTGTCATTTGTTTCCAAACAGAACCTTTTGCTTCTTCTCCGCCTTCAATACGTTCAATTGCTAGCTTGATTTGTAAGTCTACCTCAAATTCTTTATCATTCTCTGCTGCTTTTAATGCAGGAAGAGCCGTCTCGTCCCCTACTTCGTATAAATACATAGCTGCACGCCAGCGCACAAGCTTGTTTTTATCACTAAGAGCTTCACACATTGCCGAAATACCTTCTTCAAAGCCTAAATCTGACATGCAGTCTCCGGCAGTACGGCGCACAGTGACTGATTTATCTTTTAATGCTTTGTATAAATAAGGTAGTACTGTTTTTGATTCAATCATTCCTAAATAGACGGTAGCTAAGCGGCGAATAGATGCTTTTTCATCATCAAGCGCTTTATTTAAAACGTCTAAATCAGCTTCTGTTGGATCCATTTGTTCTAAATGGGCATAGCGCACTGACCAATCTTTGTCTTCTAGCATCTCTTCTGTAACTTTATAGGTTTTACGCGGCTGTACGGTTTTTCCGCCTTCTTTTTCTTCCTGTGCATTAGCTACAAGGCGAGTTAATCTTTCTTGAGGATATGCTGCTGCTAATTCTTCGACTACTTCGTCTCCGATAGCCGCTAACTCTCCGTAACGAACGCCTTGTTCTTTCCATTTCCGTTCTAACACTACATTATCTGAAAAGCTTTGAAGCTCTGCTACCGCTTTTGCGAATCGTTCGGGCAGGCCAAAGCGCTTTTCTTCATTTCCGTCCGTTAATTTGACTTGCATCGGTACATTTTTGAACATTTGGACGGACACATTGACTTCACCAAAATGCTCATTCATTTTATGTTGTTCACTGTTACTTTGCAAATCTTCACCAAATGCTGCACGAACTTGCGGCAAAATTTGCTTCCAATCATATTTGGCATTTCGTTCTACTGCTAAGAAGTCCGCTACGTGGTATACTCCTTTTACCCCTTCTACTTTTAAAATATCTTGAACAACTTCCGGGGCCGCTTCAGCATTCTTTTTCGTATAGTTATTGCTTTTTCCGCCTGATAACACTTCGTCTAAATTAATTTTCATTGTATTCGGACTTGGCGTTGGCTCAATTGATTTAATGTTCATGTCGTATCGTACTCCTCTCATTAAAATTGTAGCATGTGGCTTATACTCAGTCTAACGACTTGTTTACGCGTTTTCAATTTCTTCAATCAGCTCTGAAAGCTCTGCCCAGCGATCAAGCAGTGTACTTAATTCTTCATTTGCTTTTTCTTGTTCTAACGATAGGTTATGCGCTTTTGTATAATCGCTGCCCACCTGTTCAATTTCACTTGTTAAGCGTTCAATTTCTTCTTCTTTTGCTGCAATATTACCTTCGATTTCTTCCCATTCTTTTTGTTCTTTATACGTTAAGCGACGCTTTTTCGTTTTCTCCGGCTGTTTTGGCTTTTCTTCTTTCACTTTAGCCTGCTGAACCACTGCCTGCTTCTTCTTCATCGCTTCTTCCAATTGATCCGTATAAGCGCCAAAATAAATCGAAATGTTTCCTTCTCCTTCAAAAACTAGTAAGTAATCTGCTACTTTATCCAAGAAATAGCGATCATGTGATACGGTTATAACGACACCTGGAAATTCTTCGAGGTAGTCTTCAAGCACCGTTAGCGTTTGAGTATCCAAATCATTAGTCGGCTCATCTAGAAGCAAAACATTTGGCGATGTCATTAATAATTTCAATAAGTATAAACGACGGCGCTCTCCTCCGGACAACTTTTGAATTGGTGTTCCGTGCGTATGTGAAGGAAATAGAAATCTTTCGAGCATTTGCGACGCAGAGATCATTTTTCCATCCGTCGTATGCACAACTTCTGCCGATTCTTTAATATAATCAAGCATGCGTTGATTTAAGTCCATATCGTCGCTTTCTTGGGTATAGTAAGCAACTTTAACCGTTTGTCCTCTGTCAATTTCACCGCTATCCGGCTCAATTCGCCCTGCAATCATATTCAAAAGTGTAGACTTTCCGCTTCCATTTTTTCCGACAATTCCAATCCGGTCTTGTTTTTTCACAATGTGCGTAAAGTCTGAAAGAATGATTTTATTTTCATACGTCTTAGACACATCTTTTAATTCAAACACTTTTTTCCCAAGGCGGCTGCCTGCTAAACTTAAATCCAGTGATTCTTTTTCAGAAGAATCGAGCTTCCCTTCTAATTCATCAAATCGTTGAATACGCGCTTTTTGCTTAGTCGTACGCGCTTTTGCTCCTCGGCGAATCCAAGCCAATTCATTGCGATATAAGTTGCTTAATTTTGCTTGAGTTGCCTTTTCCTGCTCTTCTCGAATCGCTTTTCCTTCTAGAAAAGCAGCATAGTTTCCTTTATAGCTATATAAATTCCCACCGTCTAACTCAAAAATTCGATTTGTAACAGCATCCAAGAAATAGCGATCATGAGTAACAAGCAATACGGCTCCTTGATATTTGGATAAATATTCTTCGAGCCATTTAACCGTCTCATAATCCAAGTGGTTAGTCGGCTCATCTAAAATTAATAAATCAGGTGTTTGAATTAGGCTTTGCGCAATTGACACGCGCTTTTTCTGTCCACCTGAAAGCTCACCGATTTTTGTACTCATATTTGAAATCCCCAGCTTCGTCAAGATCGACTGTGCGTTAGAATTGGCTTCCCACGCGTTCATCGCATCCATTTTCTGCTGTAAATCGTACAATGTTTGCTGGTTTTTCTCGTTTGCAGAATCTTGCTCTAACGCAAACAGAGCTAGCTCATAGTTTTTTAATAAGTTAAGAAGAGGCGTATCTCCGCTGAAAACTTGCTCCAAAACCGTTAAGTCTTCATCAAAATCTGGATGCTGCGGTAAATACGTCACGCTGTAGTCTTTAGCATGAACAATATCCCCTTCATCTCCAAGCTCTAAACCTGCGATAATTTTAAGAAGCGTTGATTTCCCTGTTCCGTTTACACCGATTAAGCCGATTCGCTCATTTTCCGTAATGGTAAATGTTAGCTGATGAAACAGCTCTTTTTCTCCATATGTTTTTGTTAAGTTTTCAACAGTCAGCATTTTCATAATGATAATTCCACTCTTTCTTAAATTGAACTAAAAATTCTTTCATATATGTATGTCGCTCTTGCGCTAGAGACCGTGCTGTTCGAGTATTCATTAACGCAGTCAGCTTTAATAACTTTTCATAAAAATGAGCAATAGCCGTTGACTTCCCGTGCCTGTATTCTTCTTCCGTCATCTCACTTCGTACAGCACCGTTTTCATCATACAGAGCCGTGCCTTTAGAACCTGCATACATAAACGTACGTGCGATACCAATTGCACCGATCGCATCTAAACGATCTGCATCTTGAACAATTTGACCTTCAAGCGTGGCCATAGCCGGACGGTTTCCGCCTTTAAATGACATCGTTTGTAAAATGTGAACGATATGCTTGCAGTTCTCTTCTTCTACCTGTTGACTCTTAAGCCACTCCCACACTTCTTCGTACGCCTTTTCAACATCTTCCACTAGCTTATCATCTACCACATCGTGTAAAAGCGCGGCTAGTTCGATAACTTCTCGATTGCCGCCTTCTTTTTTATATAAAAGCACTGCATTTCGACGCACGCGATCAATATGCTGCCAGTCATGACCCGTCGTGTCGTGCGCAAGCTTTGCTTGAACCCACTTTTCCGTTTCCGCTATTTTATTCATTTGCTCACCTCAATTATATCCACCATTATTTTAGCACAAAGTAAGGCGCTCGTCTCACTGACAGCTAAGCACCCTCTGAAAACCCTTGCTGAAAATAAAAAACAGATGGAAATCCACCTGCTTTTACAGCAATTCTTTTATATCTTTTTGAATATCTTTTGGTGCAGTTTGAGGTGCGTATCGCTTCACAACTTCACCTTGACGATTCACTAAAAACTTTGTGAAATTCCACTTTATCCCTTTGGAACCTAGCAGGCCCGGTGCTTGTTCTGCTAAGTATGTAAATAACGGGTGTGCGTGCTCCCCTTTTACATCTACTTTTGCAAACATCGGAAACGAAACGCCATAGTTTAACTCGCAAAATTGTTCAATATCATTTGAACTTCCTGGCTCTTGACCACCGAACTGATTGCAAGGAAAACCTAGAACCGTTAGACCGTTTTCTTTTTCTTCTTCGTACAGCGCCTGCAAATCTTTATATTGAGGGGTGAAGCCGCATTTGCTAGCTGTATTCACAATCAACAGCACGTCACCTTGATAGTTAGATAGCGATACGTTTTCGTCTTTAATTGTTTTTGCCGAGTATTCATACACGCTCATCAAAACGCCTCCTTTTCCCTATTGTAATTCACTTTATTTCGGAAGTACAACTGAAACGCTCTTATGATTTGTCGTAAAGAACCTTTAGCTGATCAGTCGTTTGCAGCATATAATCAATCATCTCGATTAAATCTCCTACTTGATCTTCGTAAATAAATCGGTTAAAGGTTACCGCAATATTGTTTTCATATTCCCTTCCTCCAACTTCATGAGTAATACGCTGCTTAACAACTCTTGTTGTTCCCCAGATCCTCTCACACATTTCCTGTATATTTCGAAACTCAGCTTCTTCAAACGGTTTTTGTTTTTTTAGCTGAAAATGAATATAAACTGTACACCCTGGTTTTTCTACACGGGAAGGCGTTAATTCCGCATGAATGTTGTCTAAGTCGGTTGATAAAGTTAGCGACGCGGTACAGCAAAAATGCTGTTGAAAAGAAATGCGGTACGTTCGAGTAAACTGAGCTAAGTCTACAAAATCTTCGCGATTCGTAACAGATACTTGCCCAGACAAGTCAAGATCATAGATCTCTCCTTCTACAACCACTTTTAAATTATCAAATACAATTGGATCAAACATTTCAACTACTTCCTTTTTTTATAAAATGCGAACAGTCAGCTCTTCTTCTTTCTTACCAAATTAATTCATAACATACCTGTTATTTTGTTTTATATCATAAGAAAAGCGATGCCTCGGCATCGCTTTTCTCTTAAAAAATACCTAATGCATGTCCATTTTCGTCAATATCCATATTGAGCGCAGCAGGTTTTTTTGGAAGTCCAGGCATTGTCATAATTGAACCTGTTAGCGCCACGAGAAAGCCAGCTCCGAGCGAAGGACGGAATTCCCTTACCGTAATCTTAAAATCAGTTGGTCGCCCAAGCTTCGTCTGATCATCACTTAACGAATACTGTGTTTTGGCCATACAGATTGGCAGGTGATCCCATCCGTTTGCTTCAAATTGCTGTATTTGTTTTAACGCTTTTGGAGCAAAATCTACGCCTTGTGCTCCGTATACGGTTTTAGCAATAGCTTCTACTTTTTCTGGAATCGAAGCTGACACATCGTAAAGAGGAGAAAACTGACTTTCCGTCTCGTTCATGACTTCAAGAATTTTTTCAGCAAGCATGATTCCGCCTTCTCCACCTTTTTCCCATACTTCTGTTAAAGCAACTGGAACATTCTTTGAAGCACACCAACTCATAAGCGCTTCTACTTCACCTTTTGAATCTGTTATAAAACGGTTCACGGCTACAACATAAGGAACGCCGAATGCCTGAATCGTTTCAATATGTTTTTCAAGATTTTCAATTCCCGCTTCTAAAGCCTCAATGCTTTCTTCATTTAAACGCTCTTTAGGAACGCCCCCATGCATTTTCAGAGCGCGAATTGTCGCAACGATTACTACCGTTTCTGGTTTAATATCTGCCATACGAGCTTTAATATTTAGGAATTTTTCTGCGCCTAAATCTGCCCCAAATCCCGCTTCTGTTACTACATAGTCGCCTAGTTTTGCAGCCATTTTTGTTGCAATGACGCTATTGCAGCCGTGGGCAATATTAGCAAAAGGACCTCCGTGAATGAGGGCTGGAGTATGTTCCAATGTCTGTACAAGGTTTGGTTTAATCGCATCTTTTAAAAGAAGAGTAAGCGCTCCTTGTGCACCTAAATCTGCCACCGTTACAGGCTCATTGTCTATGTTATAAGCTACCACAATAGACGCTAAGCGACGCTTTAAATCTTGTAAATCTGACGCTAAGCAGAAAATAGCCATAATTTCTGATGCAACCGTAATATCAAATCCATCTTCTCGAGGAACACCTTGCATCGGACCACCTAATCCAACAACAACCTGACGCAGCGCGCGGTCGTTTAAATCCACCACTCGTTTCCACGTGATTTTACGTGTATCAATACGCAATTCATTGCCTTGATGTATATGGTTATCTAAAATAGCTGCCAGCGCATTGTTAGCTGTTGTGATGGCATGCAGGTCTCCAGTAAAGTGCAAGTTAATATCCTCCATTGGAAGCACTTGAGCATAACCGCCTCCAGCGGCACCTCCTTTAATTCCCATTACCGGACCAAGAGATGGTTCACGCATGGCTACAATCGCTTTTTTACCTAATCTATGTAATGCCTGAGCTAAGCCAACTGTCACTGTCGACTTCCCTTCTCCTGCTGGAGTTGGATTAATAGCTGTAACTAAAATCACTTTTCCATCTTGTTTTGTGTGTAAACGTTCCATAACGGACAAAGAAAGCTTGGCTTTATAATGTCCGTACGGCTCTAACTCGGCCTCTAAAATATCTAGCTGCTCGGCAATTTCTTTAACCGGTTTAATCGTTGCCTCTTGTGCAATTTGCAAATCACTTTTTATTTGCTTCTTAGTTGTCATATAATAACCCCTTTTCTGCTGAGAATTCTTTTTAAACACTTCATCAAGAAAGGATAAAATCCGTTTTCTGGGGGAGATATGAAGTTTAATAAATACAGGAACGACTGCGCTATAAGTTTTACTGAGTTTCAGTCACGCTAAAAAAGCATAGCAGCGCTCCAGTTTAACCTTATTGTACCATTTCATTTTAGCCATTACGCATATTAATGCTCTTTTTTTTCAAAATTCAATTGCTTAATATTCTGTATATTCCTATAATAGTATATTGTACATAAATGTTGAACCTCATCTTCACGTGAGAAAGAACATTTATACGCGTCATTACTTCGAAATCGAATAGGAGGAATTTTATTGCCTATTAATATTCCACGTGATCTTCCGGCAAAAGAAATTTTAGAAAAAGAGAGAATTTTTATTATGGACGACGTGCGCGCGGTTAACCAAGAAATTCGCCCGCTTAATATTGTTATCCTAAACTTAATGCCGGAAAAAGAAAAAGCTGAAACGCAATTATTACGTTTACTCGGGAACTCACCCCTGCAAGTGCATATTACACTTCTTTACACGGCAAGCCATAAAGCAAAAACAACGAGTAAAAATCACCTAGATCAGTTTTATAAAACGTTTGAACAAATTAAAGAACGGAAATATGACGGAATGATTATTACAGGAGCACCTGTCGAACATATACCATTTGAAGAAGTAAACTACTGGAAAGAACTTCAAGAAATTATGGATTGGTGTAAAACAAATGTGACTTCTACCCTTCATATCTGTTGGGGAGCTCAAGCCGGACTTTATCATCACTTTGGCATTGACAAGCGACCTCTTTCTGATAAATGTACGGGTGTATTTACACATGTTGTATCGAGTGAAGAACCAATTAAGCTGCTGCGAGGATTTGATGATGTCTTTTATTCTCCTCATTCCCGTCACACTGATGTAGACATGAATGAAGTACAAAATCATCCTGGCCTTGAGCTTCTTTCCTATTCTGAAGAAGCTGGTGTGTATATGGCGATGTCTAAAGACGAAAAGTTTGTTTTCGTTACAGGGCACCCAGAGTACGACGTTCAAACACTGCAAGAAGAATTTCTTCGAGATACAGAAAAAGGACTAGAGCCAAAGCTTCCGGAACACTATTTCCCAAACAATGATCCCGACAAAAAACCTTTAAAAACTTGGCGCTCTCATGCCAACCTATTGTTTATGAATTGGTTGAACTATTATGTTTACCAAGAGACTCCTTATCTGTGGGAATGAAAGAATCGAGCGGCCGTATTTCAAACATAAAAAACGACAAGTCCTTATATGGATTTGTCGTTTTTTATGTCCTGCTGTTCTCTTTTTAACGTGGATAATTATATGTATGTTCTTCTCGCAACCCGCTATAAAGAAGTATTTTCCTCCTCCAGATTCAACATTTCTTTTTTGTAAATAGCTATGTTTTCTTTTTGTATTTTTCATTTAGAACATAGTTTTATCAAATAAATAAAACACAATCTCCTAACAGATTGTGTTTTACAGTTCTTTAATATATTCAATGACCGAATCTGGAAATTTGTTTCGAATTCCGCAATTCCCACAATAAAATCCGCTATATTCGTCTGTCGCAACGTACTGTCTTAAAAGAAACAATGTTAACCTGTTTGGGAGACCGCATTCTGTGCAAAACGCCAGGTATTTGCTGCGCTGTCTGTTTGCTGACATACGTTTCATCCTTTCGATTAAACATAGAAAGCGTTTTCTTATTTATATGGAGCTTTCTTATTAGTTTATGACAGCAATTACGGTCTATCTCCAATTATTGTCGCGACGAGAAGGGCGGAATAAACGCAGAATTAAATTAATTACAAGTACAATAGCCAAAATGTTAATTAATAACCCAAAAATTCCGCCCAGTGCACCCATATGACCAAGCAAACCGCCAAATAACATTCCTGCCAGACCGCCATAAAGCAGTCCACGGGCGAACCCTCCTCGTTTTGAACGGGTAACGCCTCGATTTACAGTTCCATTTCTGCGGTTGGAAAAATTAGATCTCGGCTCATTTTGTCTAACGCTCGGCTGTCTATTAAACGACCGCTTCCCCGAACGATACGACCTTGCACTTACCTTATAGTCATCGTGATAGGAAATATATTCAGCTAAGGGAGATAAACTTAGCGAAAAAATCAATGCTACGGCAATCATTATTTTTTTCATCTTCTTTTTCCTTTCTTCACCTAATAGTAACTGTTTATTATAGTGCGCTGTTTCATGCATATCATACGTTTTGACAGAAAAGGGAAACTCAGCTTCATACAAAATTTTTAATCGGGTATCATAACGTTATACTTTGCCCTAGAAAGGAGCGTGCATGTACATGATACGAAGAATTAGTATACTGCTTTTCATACTGTGCTTCTTATTTAATGGAGTCCTTCCTGCACTATGTAAAGCGGAACAAGTAAAAAATGTAGCTGTGCGTGACCGTTTGCTTTATCAAGGTAATAACCACCTAAAGCAAACCGCCCTAACATTTGATGATGGACCGGATCCGCGCTTTACTCCACATGTATTGGACCAATTGAAAAAGCATGGTATTAAAGCAACCTTTTTTCTTATTGGGGCAAAAGCTCACGAACATCCTGAGCTGGTGAAGAGAATGGTAGCTGAAGGTCATGCTGTTGGGATTCATACCTATTGGCACCCCAATTTATTAAAAGAATCGACTGAAAAGTTTCACTGGGAAATTGCCAAAACTCAGGCTATTATTAAAAACATTACCGGGTTTGAAACACAGCTGTTTCGTCCTCCATATGGAAATTTAACGCAAGAAATGATCAGCGAGCTGCCAAATGAAAATGTCTATGCGATTAACTGGTCTTCTGATTCATTAGACTGGAAGCAAATCCCAGAAGCGGAAATCACCAAGAATGTATTTAAGAACATGCACGCTGGAACAATTGTTTTGATGCACGACGGCGGCCATTGGACCATGGACCTTTCCAACACCGCAAAGTCGCTGGATACCATCATTCCTAGACTTAAACAAGAAGGATATCATTTTGTGACCGTTCCAGAACTTTTGCACATCCCTTATCCAAAAAATTAAGCTCCAACGAGTTTCTGATTTAGAAACTCGTTGGAGCTTTACGATTTCCCTTAATAGAAAGTAAATGTGCCCCTACAAAAAGCACGTGTCAAAAGATCTAATTCAAATCCATCTTAAAACTCAAAAATATGCCTTATTCCTTCAAAACGTTATCATACTAAAGATATAAAATGAGGCATTCTTTTTTTTGTTCCATCGCTCTACAATAAAGGGAATTTACGAATAACCTCTAAAATAGGTTTTAAGTTGCATGATTAGGAGTAAATATTACTATAACTACTCTCATATTTTTAGACAAGCTGCATATGTATAAAATGAGAGAGTCGAACGCATTCCACATATCCCTAAATTTCTTATTCTCACAAAAAAATTGACGAACTTTTTTTGTCAACAGGTGCGTATAGATATGATAGAATTCCTATATAATGACCTGGATTCATTTCTAAACAAGGAGTTTTGACTATGATTAATGAACAAGAGACGTTGTTATTTATTAAAGAACTTGGCCGCTTGTTGAAAGACTATCAAAACTGTTCAAACGCCTCTGTAAAAAGTGAAATATATAAAGATATCGTGTTGTTGAGCAATGTTATCCAGTTAGATCACGTGAACGTTTCTTATGCTTAGAAAATCCTTTTTATTTCTTTATAAATTTCAGTTTTTCTACTATAACTACAGAAAAGGAAGAAAGGAGACGATTTCCATCCATCTCTTTTCTTCCTTTTCTCGTTTTCGTGTTTTTATGGTTATTTAGAACATAGTTTTATTAAAATTTCCGTAGAGTTTTTCGAGTGTCTTCGGTCCAACTATTCCATCTACCTGCAGATAAAGGGCTTGTTGAAAAGCTTTTACCGCTTTGAAAGTGGAAGACCCGAATATACCGTCTGCTCCTCCAAAAAGAGAATAACCTAAGTGAATAAGCATACGCTGAATTAACTGTACTTGATTTCCTCGATCTCCGTATTTAATTAGCACTCTTGAAGCCTTTTCCGTCTGTTTCTCGGGTGTTTTTCCACTTCGAAGCTCCGACAAAGATAAACCGAATGTATATTGAAAATGAGGATAATCTTTTAAACTTTTCCAATCTCCTCCCCATTCCAACCCGATCCTTTTTCCTACCTCTCCCGCTTTGTTCCACCTTCGACCAATGGTCCAGTCAACTTCTCCGTTGTTATCAAGCAGCGCAATATCAAAAGCTAGTCCATAATTATGATAAGAATAGCCGCCTTTGGCATTAGTCACGATAATTCCTGGTGTTGTTCGGCCTTGTGAATATAGTTTATGCTGCTGCTCTATCGATCTAAATCCTTCAGTGATCACAACAAATATGCTTTCTTTATATGCTTGCCTAATGAGCTCGTACGATTTTTCTTGCACCATTTCATGTACATTCTGCAACTTATTTTCTGCTTTTTTTAACAGCTTGTCTAATGATAAATCGCTCATACTCCCCACTCCTTAACTAGATGGCTTCTCCTTATATATACGTATAAGACGAACTCTAAGGGAGCATCCAGTATCGGTTTATGCGGGAAGTAGTTAAGTAGTGCAACAGTGCCGCCTGCTGTGTAGAGCTACTCTTATTTCAGTACCCAGTGGCTAATAGCCTTCGCTACTCCACTATTGACATTTGTATCTGTCACCCAGTCCGCTGCTTCTTTTACAGCTTCCTGAGCATTTCCCATGGCTATTCCACAACCTGCCGCTTCAATCATAGCCATATCATTTAAGCTGTCTCCCATTGCAATGACTTCATCCATTGAAATGCCCAAACGGTCACATACGGTCATGATTCCTTTTGCTTTGTTAATACCAAGTGCATTAATTTCTAAATTCGTTAAACTAGAGTTGCTGATTTCAAAATCTGAAATGCCTGCTATTTGTTTCAGCACTTCTTCTCGTAAAGCATCATCTGGAATATCGTAGCCAAACTTCAGCCATTCCTGTGAAGCAATATCTTCTGGAAATTCATCTCTCCATACTTTATCCGTAGTCACAGCCCAAAAGTTAAGCTTATGATTTTGCGTTAAATTCCACATTTTCTCAATGTGTGAAGCATCAATTAACTTTCGTTCTACAAGCTGTCCAGATTCATCCCAAATTTCACTTCCGTTTACTGTAATAAGGTAAGAAGACAGCTGAAGAGACTGCGCGTATTCACGGCATGTTAAAAGAGATCGCCCCGTGCTTAATACCACATGAACACCTTGTTCTTGAGCTTTAGCAATGGCCGCACGATTTTCTTCAGAAATTTCTTGCTGATTGTTCAGCAGGGTTCCATCCATATCTAGTGCAATCAGTTTAAATTCTTTCTTTTCATTTGTGTGCATCTTTCTCTCTCCTTCTCATCAGTAGTAAGTATGACAACATTACGCTGAGCATTTGGCTTATACTATGTAACTCTTACTATAACTGTAGCACAAGAGCATTTCACTCTGCATCAGATAAGCGCTAAAATGGTCAATTATTCTATGGGGAATAATTGAAGGAAAGCAGCATACCTTTGCCGTAATTTATATTTAACGCTTTTCATTTTTATTTATTTCAACTAGAATTTTGGTAAAAGGATGTGAATGTTATGAACACTATTATTTCACCAGCTGACTTACATATTGCATTACAGCAACCCCAACACTCTATTGTGTTGCTTGACTGCCGATTTACCCTTGGAAATCCTGAGGCAGGAGCAGATGCTTATCAAAATGGGCACCTCCCGGATGCTCATTATTTGGATTTAGAAAAAGATTTGTCCTCTGTGGCTACTTCTCATGGAGGCAGACACCCGCTGCCTGATGTTCAAAAGCTAGCTCAGAAGCTCGGCAGCTTAGGAATTAATGCTGATTCCAGAGTCGTCGTTTATGATGAACAAAACGGAATGATGGCTTCAAGAGCATGGTGGCTACTGCGATATATAGGAATTGAATACGTACAAATTTTAAATGGAGGTTTTAACAACTGGAAACAATCAGGATATAAAACAACTAAGAGCGTTCCAGCAGCTTCTCCTCAAACTTTTGTACCTTTCGTTCAACAAGATTGGGGACTTGCAGGAGTTGAATACGTAAAAGAGAATCTTCATAATCCTAATGTTGTTCTTGTCGACTCTCGTGAAAAAAAGAGATATCTCGGCTTAGAAGAACCCATTGATTTTGTAGCAGGACATATCCCAGGCGCCATTCATTCTTTCTGGCAAGATGTGTTAACTTCAGAAGGCTTATGGAAAACAGATAAAGAGTGGCAGGAAATGTTTTCAGCTATTGATTCTCACGCTGAAATCATTGTATACTGCGGATCGGGTGTATCTGCCTGCCCTAACGTTTTAGCTTTAAAATCAGCAGGTTTTCCAAATGTAAAATTATATGCCGGCAGCTGGAGCGATTGGATTAGCTATCGTGACAATCCCATTGAGAAAAACAGCTAGCCAAAGAAGGCTCAGTCTCACCAAAAGTATAGGGACTGAACCTTCTTTTTTGTATTTTTCTTATTAGCCGCATGCTATTTACTGAGCCTCAACATAAAATCATGAAGCCGATCTAAGGTAAGCAAGTTTTGATTACATGCTTCGCTATCTTGACAAATATAATTTCCTCGTTGGGTAAATGTTCCTTGAACAGTTCCTTTGATTTCAGCAGTGAACATACCGACTTCCTCGTAGCTGTGGCAAAGTGTGCATATTCCCTTCTGGTTGATAGGTTTAAACGTTCCTTGAATACCTTTTAGCTTCTGAGTATAGAGATCCTGAGCTATGATAAACTTTTTGTTTGAGCCTTTATCGATCCAGCTAATATAGGAAATGCTCGTTAGATCAATGCTATCAGCAGAAGGGGCTTTTAATTTTTTCACTTTTGGAAACAACTTTTTTACGCCAGCTTCTGTAAAAGATTTGAATGGAATCACGTAAGGCTTTATCGTTTCTAAAAACACCTCTGCTTGCTCCTTATTTCTAACTTCAGCAACTGGTAGCAGCAATTCTTCCTGTTCCGCGCTAAGAACATCAAACGCATGTAAGACTTTTTCTTTTGCAAGAGCTTTTAAGGCCAGCAGCACATCGGAATTATTCACTGTTCCATGCCCGTTGGTAAGGATTTGCGTTTGGCTTTTGATAAAGTTATATTGATCATTTCTTATAAACGCTTCCACTTTCTTCACTCCTTCTTCATTTAATCAGCTACTTTTTACTTTACCGTATGGATTACTTTTACGAAATGTAAAAAATAAATCAGAATTAAACTATACCTAAAAAAGCGCGGGCATTCAGTCGCCAGCGCTTGATTTTTACCGTTGCTTTTTATATACAATTTTTTTGATGGTTTCGGTTGATAAAAAGTATTCACGGGCTAGTTCTTCAATTGAAGTTCCTTTTTTAAACAACTTTTTAATCCGTTCGTTTCGCTCGTCAATCAACTTTCTTCCACCAGAGCAAGTTCCCCATTTTCTTTTTGCCTTCTGCGGCTTTGGAATATAAATGGTTTCTCCTTGAATGTATTTTTGAATTTCACTAATCAGCTCTTCAGGTAAAATATTTGTTGCTTTTACATACGTCATTTCTGCCAGCTCCTTATGTGATTTTGCTTATACAATAAGGGGCAAAGCCGTATATATTAGAAATGAGATATGCTCGGTTAGGCGATGTATCTTACTAAACCGTCCACCCCATGCAAAGTATCGCCTCTCTAATATCAGGCTTTGCATGAGACGCTGCAGTATCCGGTAAATATCTTTTATTTACCATTTATTACACCTCCGCTTTACATCGAATGTAAACCATACTTGTAGAAAATTACAATTATTGGCTCATGTTTTATTATAAGCTATCTATAATCTTGCACACAACATCTTCTTACTTATAAAGATGACACAATAAACAAAACGAACTTGCAGTGAGCTCGTTGTTCTCCCTGCAAGTTCGTTTTGTTTTTGTTATGAACGCTTCTGTTTTTTATTAGCTGAACTGCTTTGAACACCTTGTTCAGAAGTGGTCGTCCCTTGTCCTTCTACATTAGGTGAACCTAGCTCTGATTTTGAGCGGTCTTTTTTAATTTTACTCATGTCACTCACCTCCAGTTTGTAGTGTACCCTTTGTACAGCTACATATAAGGAGACGTGTGCTGTTTTTATTGTTTCTTGAGCATAAATAACCATAGAAACGTCAAGGCTTGTTTTAATTCGTGTGAAAGCTGTCCAATCAGCTTATCTGTAACGTTTCGCTTATATACACCTTCGCCATCGATTACTTCCCATCCATTTTCTTTTGCAAGCTGTTCAAACTCCCACGGCATCATCGTATTGCAAATAACGTCTTCCCCATATAGTCTTTGATAACTATTAGTACGTGGCTGAGCAGTTGGCCCAAGGATACCTACACATGCATATCCTCCTCGTTTTACAACTCTGTGCAATTCCTTCAGAGCTAATCGCGGGTGCTCAGTCCATTCTAGGGCGTTTATTACCATAACCCCTTCTACTGATTCAGAAGACAGCGGGAGCTTCATAATATCAGCTTGAGCGAACGACAAGTTTTCACTTTTATGCAGCTCGGATGCTTTTTGAACCATTTCTTCTGATAAATCAAGACCGATTGCTTTATATCCAGAAGCGGCTAGAAGTGATGTCCCAAACCCATCACCACAGCCGACGTCTGCTAGCAAAGCGCCTTTTTTAAGATGTTTTTGAATGAATGGAATCACTGTTTTCCGGCTTCCGTTTTTCCACATTTCTTCACTTCGGCTATTCCAAAATGATACTTTTTGGTTCCACTCGTCTTGAGCTTGATCATGCCAATTAAATGTTGTCATTTTTTATCCCCTTTGCACTCTTTTCTTTACCTTATCACTTTTTACAATGAATAAAAACGACTATTTCAGCAACCATATAGATGTAAAGGAAGGTGTTTATGTGTATGAAAGAACGTTTCGTTGCAGTACGTAAAAATGCAGACGGTGACCTCTTAGAATTCCAAACGGCTTCAGGAGACGTTTTAACCTATGAAGAAGCGTTAAAGAAAGTAGAAGCCGGGGACGTTGAGCATGTGAGTACCTTTGTAGGGAAAGACGGCGGTACGTATATTCGCAGCATTCCTGATCATGACAAAACAAATAATCTCGATGCATTGCCATCGTTTTAAAGGAGAATGAAGATGACTAAAAAGAATAACAAAGGAAGCGCTAATCAAAGTAATCCAAAAACACAGCACCACCTTGTAGAAATGGGTGAAGAAATTTCAAGCGGGGATAATTCAAAGGGAAACAAACGCAACAAAGATCAGTCAAGTAAAACACAATAAGAAAAAAGCCGTGCTTCTTAGCACGGCTTTTTCTTATTAATGTTGGCTAGGAAGACCTAATGTTGAAAAATCTCCTGTTGCTACGCTTGTTCCAACTGAAGCAACACCTGCTACTAATGTAAACGCTAATGCCATACCGACTAATACTTTTTTCATAATTATTTCCTCCTCTTTCTTTGATTTGACTCTAGTGTATCACAGGATAAAAGTAGATGAATTCCTTTCTATCAGCATTTATCACCTTAAAACCATGGATTTTCTCCATTTTGATAGAAATTTCTCAAAAATTATAATGATAGGAATATTTCAAACAAATAGAGCTTCAAGTTCTTTTTCTACTAGCTTGACGAATCGCTCGTTTCGTTGCAAGGTAAAAATGGTCATAGACTTTTCCATATATTCTTTACCTTGTTCAATTTTTCCTAATTTGATTAAGCTCTCTCCTGCTTGGTAATGAAGTTCTCCAAATAAATACATTGATTCATTACTAATGCACAAATCGATTCCTCGGTTGCTATATATTAATGATTCATCATAGTTACTCATATCTCCAAGCGTTTTGGCAAGTGCATTTAAAATTCTGATTTTTATATTTTCGTCTTTTGTTTGGGGCAGCTCATTTAAGCTTTTGAGTGCTGTTTGATATGTATCTAGAGCCTGTTCATACTCTTTCTCTTCATAAAGAATAATCCCAATGCTATTTAAAATTTCAATTTCTCTTTCTTTATAAAACGTTGCCGATTGCTTAGTAAGCTCGATCGCTTGGTACAATTTAGACAGCGCATCTTCTTTATTATGATGAATGTAATACACGCAAATACCTTCGTGCCACATTAAAAATTGCTTGTTCAGCGGATTTTGAAACAGGGGACTTTCTTTTTCTTTTACAATGATATTATGAATAGCATCATAATCTCTCTGACGAATATATTGACGAATTAACGATTGAACCGCATCTACGTAATCAAGTCGAGGTGATTCTACACTATCAAAAAAGTAGTTAACATCTACGCCAAGGCGCTTAGAAATTTTATAGAGGGTAATGCTTGATGGATATTCTTCACCATTTTCAATTTTGCTGATTTGCGCTTGTGTACAAATGTCTCTTGATAATTCTTGTTGTGTCAACCCTGCCATTTTGCGAAGGTCTCTCATAACACTCCCAATTCTATACTCTCTCATCTCTTTTCTCACCCTTACTTTCACATAATATATTCTCTCTATAAACATATAGTGCTTTTATTTAGATAGTCAACTGTAAACACGTTAAAAATTTATGCAATGTTTCGAAATTGACCATTCCCTATAATAGCAAATTAATCTATAAGAGTAAAATAGTGTATTATTTCTCTTCTCTAAAAAATCCTGCCAAAAAATGAGATTGAGACATAGCTACATCGATCCAATCTAAAGACGAACACATGGGATAAATGATCTGAACTGCTTGTGATACCATAGTTGATTTCCGTGCAAGACTTCGCTTTCCGCGGGCGAGCGCTGAGCCTCCTCGTCGCTTGCGCTTTATGCGGGGTCTCATCTGTTCCGCTTTTCCCGCAGGAGTCTTCGCCTTGCCCTCCAATCAACTGCTAGAAGCACCTGCATACATGAAACCTACGTTCACCATAACAGCAAAAGATCCGAACGATAAATCGTTCGGATCTTCCTTCAACTAACATATTTTTGTTCCAGCCTCATTCACATTTTTTGTTTATAAACAGGATATCCAACAAATTTAAAATCTTTGCCGATTGAAGTGACAGAAAGACGCTCCACGTCCACTGCGTCCCACATTTTTTCTACGCCTTTTCCTTCTAGGAAAGTAGGAGCTTCTTTTCCTCCTGAAAGCTTTGGTGCCATATATAGTACCAATTTGTCAATTAAGCGATTTTCCAGGAATGCGGCATTCACTTCCCCGCCTCCTTCAATTAAAAGAGACGAAACGAATTTCTCACCTAGTATAGAAAGCATATCCTCAAGATTTACTTTGTCCTCACCGCTTGTGACAAATACTTCGACGCCTTGCTTTTCGAGCTGTTCTTTTTTTTCTTTTGAATAGCTCTGACTTGTAAATACCCATGTTGGGGCTAAAGAATCCGTTGCTAACTTGGAATCAAGGGGCATACGCAGCTTCGAATCCATCACAATACGAATTGGGCTTCGGCCACCTTCGATGCGAGTTGTCAGCTCGGGGTTGTCCTTAATGACCGTGTTCACCCCTACTAAGATACCCGCCGTTTCATGACGCAGCTGATGTACATCCAAACGAGCTTCCTCAGACGTAATCCACTTGCTGTGAGAAGAAGCGGTTGCTATTTTACCGTCTAACGTAATCGCTGACTTTAATGAAACAAACGGTTTCTTCATTACAATATACTTATTGAAGACCTCATTCATTTGACGTGACTCTTCTTCACATACACCTGTTATGACCTCAATGCCTGCGGTTTCTAAAATTTCAACTCCATTACCTGCTACTAAAGGATTGGGGTCTAAAGTTGCTATGACCACTTTTTTTACACCGGCTTCAACTAGCGCTTCAGCACAAGGACCTGTACGTCCGTGGTGTGAACAAGGCTCTAGCGTTACGTAAGCAGTCGCTCCTTTTGCTTGTTCACCAGCCATTCGCAGCGCGTGAATCTCAGCGTGTGGTTCGCCAGCTTTTAAATGCGTACCAATTCCAACGATTCGATTATCGTTTACAATGACCGACCCTACAAGCGGATTTGGCTCTGTTTGTCCTTTTGTTGCTTTTGCGTTTTGTAAAGCTATATTCATATAAAATTCGTGATTGATCAAAGAAGAACCTCCTCTTTTAAGTGTCCTGAACGTTTGACTTTAGTATCTAAATACTTTTCATTAAACTGAGATACATCTCCCCAAAGTGGAACGCGCCCTGATAAAAGTGCGCCGTTTTTCTCAAGCGCGATTAGCTTTTTCGGATTATTCGTAATCAGCGTAACCGGTTTTTGACGCAGCACTTTTAACACGCTGATTGCATCACTGTAGCTGCGAGTATCATCTTCAAATCCTAACCCTTCGTTCGCCTCTACCGTATCAAATCCGTTTTCTTGAAGAACGTATGCCATTGCTTTGCTGAATAGGCCAATGCCGCGTCCCTCGTGATTTGCTAAATAAAATAGCGCTCCGCTTCCATTTTCGACGATCATTTTCATAGACTGTTTTAATTGAAAACCGCAGTCGCAGCGTTTGCTTCCGAATATATCTCCCGTATGGCAGATGCTGTGCATACGAATGAGTGCCCCATGCGATTCTTGAAAATCTCCGTACACAAGAACACTGGATTGCTGCATGTCAGCTAAATTGGCGCCTTGCATTTTTTCAATAAGCTCTTTCGTACTTAAAGATCCTTCTTTTACATTATCAGAACGCAGCCATGAATACCAACTAAATACTTGTGTCTCGCCATCTAGATTCACAGGAAGCGTGATAGGTCCTACTATATAAATAAAATGATCATCATTTTTTACTACGTTAATTTTATCTTTTAAAATTGAAACAACTTTTTCGTTAATCACAGTCATTTCCTCCTCTTATGTGTCTTTCACTTATCTACTATTTGTTCATGTGCTCAATCTCTCACATGAACAAATAGTTTTTCTAGCACTTCACTATATTTATCTTTTTTAATTGATGTATCAGCTTACTAAAAGTAAGTGACTTTACTTGCTTAAAGTATTATATGACGATACATTTATCTTGTAAAGCTTTTATGCTCTTTTGGTTACTTTTAGTAATTAACTTCCTTAATTATATAAATTATATAATTAAAACGTAAAAACGTAAAGTAATTTATATTCTTTAAGTAATTAAATTACACAACACTAGATAAAATAGTGACTTTGCTTTATACTATAGGAAGAGAATGGAGGTAATAACATGGACGGTTTAGCACTCTGCCCGCGTTTTGAAAAGGCTGTTACTATACTAACGAAACGTTGGACGAGTTTGATCATTTTTCAGCTGCTTTCCGGCTCACAACGGTTTTCTCAAATGCAAGAAGCACTTCCCGTAAGCGGAAGGCTCTTATCCGAGCGCTTAAAAGAATTAGAACATGAAGGAATCGTCATTCGTACGGTTATTCCGGAAACTCCTGTTCGAATCGAGTATTCGTTATCCGACAAAGGATTAGCACTGGCGCCGGTAATTCAGGAAATTCAGACATGGTCCAGTGAGTGGATTACAAAAGAAGAAGTGGAATAAAAGAAATCTCTAAAGACATCAGGAGGGCTTCTATATCGATATGCTCACAGCCGTTTTCTTTAGAGCTCCATAAATAAAAAAGGCATACTCCCCGTGAGCACGCCTTTTTTTATTTATGTTATTTTCCTAATGACTCATTTTGAGAAATAATGCGCTGTTTCTGGCTTTTTCGACCGTGCAATACAAGGTATACTGCTATAGCTAAAAGAGCAATAATGGAACAGAACATATACATTCCTTTGTACCCGGCTGCTGTGGACAGAATGCCTAGCAAAAAGGATCCTAAGCCCATTCCAGAGTCAAAAAACACAAAAAACGTAGCTGTGGCAACACCTCGGCGATGAGGAGAAGCTTTTTTTACAGCAATGGATTGAAAACTCGATGTAATCGTTCCAAAGCCTAATCCAATAAACGCTCCAGCTAATAAAAATACCCAGCTTGTTGTCGCTTGGCTAAGCAAAAAGATACCGATAGCTAGAGATAAAATTGATGGGTATACCACGCTGTTTTCTCCGTATTGGTCAAACCATTTTCCAGTAAAAGGTCTAGAAGCTAATAAGCACACCGCGTATACAACAAAGAAAAAGCTTGAAGCTTGCGTAAAGCCCATTTCTTTTGCATAAATAGACACAAACGAAATAACACTTGCATATGAAAAAGCTACCACAAGGCCAGCAACAGAAATAGGCAGCGAACGGTATTCAAAAAACGCCGCAAGACCTTTAGCTGGCTGTATTTCATTTGTTGCAGAAGAAGCTTGCACCTCAGGTACACGAAGTACTAGACTGCATACTACTGCTAACACAGAAGATACAACCGCAACGGTAAAGACCGCTGTATGACCCAAAGTATTTGTTAACGTTAAGCCTACAAACGGACCCACTACCATCGCTAAGTTCATAAACGTCGCATAGTATCCCATCCCTTCTCCTTTTCTCTGTTCTGGGATTACATTTGCAACAATTGCTCCTGTAGCAGTTGTGCTCATTCCAAAACCAATACCATGAAGCACACGCAGCAGCAGCAGCGCTGATAATGAGTGGATATTCATATATAAAATAGAACCAATTAAAAAGATTAAGACACCTATTAACAGGACCTTCTTTTGTCCTAATGTTGTCATCCACTTACCGGCTAGCGGCCTGAACACAATGCCGGACACTAAAAAGATTGTCACAATTAGCCCTAGGCTTTGTTTACTTGCATGAAGTTCATCCGTTGCAAACAGCGGCAATGTGACAGTTAACATATAAAAAATGACAAAAACAAAAAAGCTAGTCAGTGAGACCGCTAAAAAATCTTTTGTCCATAATTTCGATTTCTGCATGATTTTCCTCCTTTTATTTGTTTATTCGTATCTATTTATTAAAACAAACTAAATCATAGTCCATAAATAATATGTATACGAATTATCTCAACTCAAACTATTATAGGGTTCATATATGTAAGTGTCAACATGTATTTATCGATTTCATTTTTCTATAGAAATAAATCGATAAATGAAACCTACATTCACCATCACAATAAAAAAATCCGAACGATTAATCGTTCGGACTTTCCTTCAACTAAATTACTTTTACCCCAGCCTCTTTTGTAAGCGTCACTTTTTTAAATGAGAAATAATTTGATCCGTTACTTCACTAGTAGTTGCGCTGCCTCCAACATCTGGTGTAATGATGCCCGACTCCGTCACTTGTTCAATACCCTCTAACAAATGACTGCCTAATTCTTGTTCACCGAAATGATCCAACATCATTTTAGCCGTCCAAATCTGTCCGATTGGGTTTGCAATTCCTTTTCCGACAATATCAGGAGCAGACCCGTGCACCGGTTCAAACATTGAAGGATATTTTCCGTTCACATTAATATTTGCAGCAGGAGCAACGCCAATACTCCCCATAATAGCAGCCCCGATATCTGTTAAAATATCTCCAAATAAATTGCTTGCCACAATGACATCAAAACGACTTGGATTTGTGACGAAAAAAGCTGCCAGCGCATCGATGTGCTGTGAGTCTGTTTCAATATGAGGATAACTTTTTGCAACATCTTGAAACACTTCGTCCCAAAACGGCATAGAATGAACAATTCCATTTGACTTCGTTGCGCTTGTAACCCTTGCTTTTCTTTTAGAAGCTAATTCAAATGCATAGCGCATCGCTCGTTCTGTTCCTTTTCGAGAAAAAACCGCATTTTGAATCGAAATTTGATTTTCTCCTTGATAAATCCGGCCTCCTACTTCACTGTATTCCCCTTCACTATTTTCACGAACAACGATTAAATCAAAGTCTTTTGGGTTCATTAGTGGAGATGCGATGCCTTTTAGCCTCTTGGCCGGACGAATATTAATTACCTGCTGAAATTCTCGACGAATCTTAATGAGCAGACCCCATAGCGACACGTGGTCTGGCACAAGATTTAAATTTCCTACGGCTCCTAAAAAAATTCCGTCAAAATCTTGAAGCTGTTTTAGCCCATCTTCAGGCATCATTTGTCCATACTTCAAATAATAATCACAGCTCCAAGGAAATTCTGTAAATTCAAATTTTAATCCCCCGTGAAGATCTGCAATCGTATGAAGGACCTTAACCGCCTCGGGCACAACTTCTTTCCCTACTCCATCTCCTGGTATGTTAGCTATTTTTAACGTTTTCATTAAAAATCCCCCTGCGTCTTTTATGTAAAAACTATCGGTCGACCGTCGACTGATATTATCTATTTGATTATACGTAAAAATAACGCTTTCATCAAGAAAATTCTGAATATATTCATTCTCTTCAAAAATTCAAAATTATTATGACTCTTATGAACAAGCGTATTATAATTAGGAAATAAATGATTATAACTAAACGAGGTATATCAATGAATAATTTTGATTTACATAAGCCGTTACCATACTATCTTCAATTTTATGAAAAAATTAAGCAAATGATTGTGAACGGTGAATATGAACCGGGTCAGCGAATCAATGAAACCCAGCTAGCTAAAGCATTTGGGGTCAGCCGCTCTCCCATAAGAGAAGCAATGCGTTTATTAGAAAAAGACGGCCTTTTAGTTGCCGATCAGAAAACAGGCTTTATTGTTTATTCACTGTCTACTGAAGACGTAGAAGAAATTTATCAAATCCGTACAGCTTTAGAGTCTTTAGCTGTTGAGCTATGTATCATTCGCGCTTCCGATGAAGAGCTTCTTTTCATTGAGCAGCTGTTAGAAAGAACGGCTGAAGAAATAAAGCAAGGAGCCGAAGATTCTAGGCTTATTGAACTAAATGAACGTTTTCATCAGCTGATCCTTCAATACAGTCATAATAAACATTTAAAAAAACAGCTTGATAGCGTAAATGTATTGATTTATTTTTGCCGTGTACTTAATTTTAAAGGCAAAGGACGAGCTGCTGAGATTTTAGATGAGCATCAGCAAGTGTTCACCTTTATGAAAAAACGCAGTTTAAAAGCTGTTGAACATATGCAAAAACATTTACATCATGATCTTGTTCATTTACAAAAGCGATTAACTATCAAAAGCGCCTCTTTAAAATAAGAGGCGCTTTTTTCAAATCGGCAAAAACACTCCAGGTGCTTCTCCATGTTCATCGTCATCGAGCCACCATTTAAAGCCTTCTTGTGCAACTAATTTTTGCGCTTCTTCAGGGCCTTGTGAACCGGATGGATATTCATAAAGCGGCAACATGTCAGCCTCAAATGCATCTAATACAGGCTGCACCCATTGCCAAGATAGCTCAACTTCTTTCCAATGCGCAAAAAATGTGGAGTCGCCAATTAATGCGTCGTAAATGATTCGTTCATATGCCTCCGGCACACTTTCTTCTTCTCTTGAAAACGTAATACGAACCGGTTCAATAACGCCATTTTTTAATGGATTTTTGCTGTTAAGCTGCAAAGCGACGTTTTCACTTGGGCTAATTTCAATAATAAATAAGTTTGGTGCTACTTTATCATAAGGAGTTTCATACAGACCTTTTAAAGAATCTTTAAATTCTATGACGATACGAGTTGATTTTTCTTTCATTCGCTTGCCCGTTCGAATATAAAAAGGAACACCTTTCCAAAATGGATTATCAATCCATAAGCGAGCTGCTACGAACGTGTCATTTTTAGAGTCTGCTTCTACGCCGGGCTCTTCTTTGTATCCTCTAACAGGTTTATGATCAATTTCTCCGCTTCCATATTGTCCTCGCACAACATCGCGAGCTACTTCTTCCGCTTGGATTTTTCTTAGTGACTCCATTACTTTTTGCTTTTCTTCTAAAATGTTTTCTGAGCAAATTCGTTTTGGAAGATGCATAGCTGTCATCATGAGAACCTGCAGCATATGATTTTGAATCATGTCGCGTATGGCCCCCGTATGATCATAATACCCTGCACGATTTTCAACACCGACTGTTTCACTTGCCGTAATTTGGACATTCGCAATGTGTTTGTTATTCCACAGCGATTGCAGTACAGGGTTCGTAAACTCAAGCGCTTCTAAATTTTGCACCATCGGTTTACCTAAATAATGATCTATTCGATAAATTTCTTCTTCGTTAAACGTACTGCTTAGCTTTTCATTAAGCTCTCTTGCTGAAGCAAGATCATGTCCAAACGGCTTTTCAATCATCAGACGCTTCCAGCCTCCAGTTTGATCCAAGCCGCTTTTTTTTATATGCAGAGCAATTACATCGAAGTATTCTGGTGCTACGGACAAATAAAACAAACGATTTCCTTTACTTCCTTGATTTGTTTCTTGTTCGTCCACAATCTTTAATAGCTGTTCGTAATCTTCTGTTTTGCTTGCGTCCACTGCTTGATAATGAAACAGCGACAAAAAATCTTCTTCGTTACTTTCCATTTTCCGTCTCGAAAAAGCGTTTATAGATTGCTTTACACGCTCTTTAAAATCCTCATGAGACAGCTGCTCGTACCCTGATCCAATAATAGAAATAGCATCAGGGAGCTTTTTGTCTGTAAATAAATTATAAAGAGCGGGAAAGATTTTTCTTTTTGCTAAATCACCCGTTGCGCCAAATAAAACAAAAGTTAAGGACTCCACGTTTTTTCCTCCCGTCAGGTTGTATGTAAGATGGATTTTCTCTTCTCCTAGCTTACCTCTGTTTATTTGGGAATATCCTTTTTTCATCAAAAAGAACGCTCACAAGTGCGAGCGTCCTTTGTTATTCACATTAAAATATTTGTCATTCCCCACAGCAGCAAAAAGCTCAGCAAAATGGTCATATTTGAAACGGTTCCGACAAATTTTTGATCGTATTTGAATTCTACTGCGTAAGGTAAAACTGATCCCGCTACGGGTAGAATGAAGCAAACTAAGATTGTATACCGGAACATATCTTCAAATGGAAGTAAGAAAAACAGCGCAATTCCTACGCCAAGTCCGATTACGTAGCGAATGCTTAAAAACATGATAATTTTTTTCAAGTAGCTTTTTTGGAACGAAAAATTTAAATATACGCCTAAAAGTAAAAGAGAAAGCGGCATATTCGCTTTGGAGATAATACCTGAGACGTCTAATACATATGATGGTAAATGAATGCCTATAATCGCAAAAAGACAAATAATTACATAGGTAAGAAGCGGCATCGATTTTAATACTTTGTATAAAATCTTTTTAAATTCAATGTCAATATCATCCCCTGAATAGTAGCTGCCAATTACATAGCATAAAACAAAAATAACAAAAGCATTTCCGACATCAAACATACCAAAGTATTTAAGCCCTTCTTTTCCCCAAATGCCTTCTACTAATGGATAGGCAAACATTCCAATATTAAACCCTGGAATCATCATCGTCAGCATGCCTTTCACTTTTCGCTCATCTTTTCGAAAAACAAAAACTCCAACAGCAGCTAACAGCAAGCCATAGACAATCCCAATAACTAATAGTAAAATAAGCGATCCATCAATTTTAATACTGCTGAATGTAACGATAATCAAGCAAGGCATTGTGATATTAAAAATAATTCTTGCTAAAGCTTCCCCGTCTTTTTGCTGAAGGAGGTTTGTTCGTTTTAGTATGTATCCTAATAGAATAATGGTAATGGAATACAAAAACTGACTGTTAAAGCTGCTCATAGACCTACTCCCTTGCCCTCTTGTATACTTATTTAATCGATTGTTTTACCCTGCGTTTTTTAATCCTTGTTTCATTATAATATAAGCAGCCTAAAAAGAAACTAGAGAATTGAATGCAGTTTACCTATTTGTCAGACAAAAACAGCTTAGTAACCAACGAAAAAACTTTCTTCTAAACTGATTTTAAAACAGGACATTTTTCTTTTTTATGGAATTTACTTAAAAGGTATGAGTATTTTCATAAGGAGGAAGAAACGTGAAACGAAAAATGATAGCGCTTACTTTTTCTGCTGCTCTTTGTTTTTCCGCTTCAGGATCTCTTGCTGAAGCTGCTAACAAAACAGATGTCATTCCAAATGCTGATCAATCAGCAGAAACCTATTTTGACGGAGCGAACGGGAACTGGCTGACGACTAAAAACCCTGCTCAATATCAGCAGGCTACGCTCTATGGAAACATCGGGCTTACTCCTTATAACTGGGGAAAAGCTGAAAATGAATCAGGCTGGTATCGAATCAATCAGCCCGCTGCGGTTAAAGGGACGCAAGTAAATGGAATTTTTGAAGACGCTCAGTTCGTCATCCGGGTTCCTGATAACTGGAATGGAAAACTTGTGGTAGCCGGCATTCCTGCTACGCGCAACGAAACGTCCACCGATTTATTATTCAGCGATTACGTTCTTAAAAAAGGCTATGCGTTTGCTGCAATTGATAAAGGAACGCAAGGAGAAAGTGACCCTACCGATCCTTTTGCTAAAGTAAAAAATGCACTTGCTAATGAAGACGACAGCGTAGCAGAATGGAATATGCGCTATCGTCAAATGACAAAAGCAGCTCAGCAATACTTGACTACTCATTACTCAGACAAACTAATCAATCCGGCTAATCGAAAAAACCCTGCAAGCGATTTGATTCGAAACGATCATAAAGTACCCACGTATGCAATTGGCATTTCAAACGGCGGATACGTTGTCAGATACGCACTTGAGCACGATGATCCAAAGCAAACCAAAGAGTCTCGTTTATTTGATGGAGGCGTCGATTGGGAAGGCGTATTGTGGAGTGCAAAAGCGCCAAATTTAATCAGCTCACTAACACCTGTTGTAAACAACGCGGAGGAAGCGCTGTACGGAACGGGAAAAGAGCAAAAAAAAGCTATTAAACAAATGTATAAAGCTGGCCTTCCGAAAGGATCAGAAAAATTGTGGAGTTATCATGATCAAGTGTACTGGGCGGTCACTTTAAACATTTACCGTGACCACTTTGATCCGACAGCTCCAGGAAGAACAAACTGGCACAACTATTTAAACTTTACTTCATCAGGCCTTCGCGACCGTTCATGGGACTACATCTTTGAAAATTATCGCTATCAAACCCGTCCAAAAAGCGTAAAAGAAAATGTAGCAAAAGTAGAAAATACGGGTGATATCGATGTGCCTCTTATCAGTATGACCGGCTCTCTTGACTCACTTATCTTCCCGTCTATTCACGCCGAAGGCTATGAAAAACTCGTTAAAAAAGCTGGTAAAGCAAACCTTCACCGTCTCTATACTGTCAAAAACGGAAATCACGTTGATAGCTTAGTGTGGAATAAACAAACGGATCCAAATCAAGAGCTTCAGCCCCTGCTTCCATATGCTCATCAATCTTTTGATTTATTAGTAGACTGGGTAGAAAATAAAAAAGCAGCGCCTGCAAGTAAAGATATTAAAGCACCTCAAAATAACCTTAAAGTAATCGACATAAAATCCGGTGAAGAAGTAGATCCTCGCTAAGCAAAAACAGAAAGCAAGTTTTACTTGCTTTCTGTTTTCTTTTCATCTTCATAATAATCAAGATACAAATGGCCTGTTGAGTCTGCTTGCCCTAAAAATACCTTATCGACTTCGGCACCTTTCTTTTTAAGCTGCTCTTTAACCCACGCTACGCTATATCCCAGCTCATGAACCGCTTCTTTCATTATATTTCCGTCCATGATAATCGTTTGAGGTAATCGTGTCGCCTCTCCTTTTATTAATAAATCTTCTCTCGTAACGTTCTGCTTTTCTTTTTTTAACAGCACGCTTAATTCGCCGTTTGTTTCCAGCATAGCAAAAGCGACGTCTTCCACATAAAAGATGTCTTTTTTGCGAAGCTGCTCCATGAGCTCATCTACTGTATATTTTTCTTTTTTTACATTTTCCTCAAGAATTTTTCCTTCTTTAATGAGGATTGTTGTTGTCCCTTCCACCGCTTTTCGAAAGCTTATACTTTTTAACGATACGTTTGATACAAAAATAAGAAACGATGCCCACACTAAAATCGCTACTACACCATGACTTGCCTGTAAATCTACATCCATTGAAATTGTTCCCGCAATATCTCCAATCGTAATGCCAACGATATATTCAAAAAAAGAAAGTTTGGATAACTGTTTTTTCCCTAACAGCTTTGTAATAAAAAACAAGCCAAGTAAAATCAACACTGAACGAAGTACCACTTCCATCCAATGATTCAACGCATGCACCTTCTTTACTAAAATTAATGTATCCTCTATTTTGTGCATATTTTTATCTATAAACACGTTTTTTATCTTCCATTATTTACATACCCTTCATGAAAGGTTAGAGTAGAAAGCAGTAGGAAACAAATTGGGGGAATCATGATGAACGATGAAGTGTTAACCATATTTAACGACCAACAGCAGCGCATAGGAACAGCGTCTCGCAAAGAAGTTCATGAAAAAGGCTATTGGCACGAAGCGTTTCACTGCTGGTTTATCAGCCGCGAAAATGATACAGACTATATTTACTTCCAAATTCGCAGCGAACAAAAACAGGATTATCCCGGCGCGCTTGATATCACAGCTGCCGGACATTTGCTTCATACAGAAGCCGCTGAGGACGGTGTAAGAGAAATTCACGAAGAGCTCGGCGTCAACATTTCATTTGATGAATTGCTTCCTTTAGATGTGTTTAAATACGAAGTATCTCAGCCACATTATATTGATAAAGAATTCGCACACGTATTTTTATACTACAGCTCTCATTCTCTTAGTGCTTTTACTTTGCAGCAAGAAGAGGTATCAGGACTTGTAAAAGCTCCGTTTTCTCACTTTTGCGAACTGTGGCTTGGAAATCAAAAAGAACTGATCATTGAAGGGATAACAAATGAAAAAGAGCAAATTCACCGTACGGCACGTAAAAGTGAATTTGCTCCCCATCCCGAAGCTTACTATGAAACGATTATTTCATTCATTAGGCAACAGCTGCATTCAGCAGAAAAAGCTTAGAATCCTAAGCTTTTTCTGCTGAAAAAATCATATAAGTTGCACTGCCAAGCGCAACAAGTTTACCGTTGCTGTCTTCAATTTTCACTTCTCCAACTGCAAGCGTTTTGCCGCGATGAGACAGTGTAGACTTTGCAACTAAATATTTGCCTATACCCGGCCTTGTGTAATTTACTTTTAACTCAACTGTGCTGGCATTTTCCTCCTCGGAAAGAGAAGAACGCACAGCCGAACCAACCGCCGCGTCGATAAGCGTGGCAATAACGCCTCCATGAACCGTTCCTCTTCCTTGCTGAAGCTGCGGCTGAATCGTAATTTTCAACTCTGCATACCCTCTTTCAAGCAGCGTTTCTTCAATACCAATATAATCCCAAAACGGAATCATCCCTTTACTCGTTCGTTTCATTAATCTCATCCTTTACATAAATAAGCTATGTAAGAGCTTCTAGAAAAGCTGGAAAACTCCTGTTTTTACATACAAAAAGCGCCTGCTCTTTATCTTTAGCAAGCGCTTTTTATTTCTCTACTTTTCAAATAAAAACTGTACTTTGTTTTCTTTCCATTCTAACTTGGCATTAAAGGTTTTATCGCCTTTTTTAAAGCCTTCAATCAAATCCGTCTGTTCTTCACTTAACAGCTTTTTTAAATTAGTCTGCGTGACTGTTTTACCTAAAATCTTTTTCGATACGGTAAACGTGCATTTTGTTTTTGCATAGTTTGAGCATCCGTAAAAGGAGCCTTTATCGACTACTTTTCCGTCGCAAAGCTTACATGAACCAAACGATTTAGAAGAAAAACCTTTACCTTTGCCTTTTCCTTTTCGCTGAATGGATTCAGTGTCGTATCCGCTGAAGTTCCACTTGCTTTCGGCTTCGACAGCATCTTCGATAATTTTAGCGGAAAGCTTCTTGGTTTGTTCCATAAAGGCAGCTGCTGATGCTGCTCCTTCTCCAATTTCAGCTAGACGCTGCTCCCACTTAGCCGTCATTTCTGGTGAAGCTAAAATTTTATCGCCAATCGCGTCAATCAATACCTTTCCTTTATCAGTCGCAAACACTTGGTTTTTTTTCACATCAATATATTTACGATCTTTAAGCATTGTAATAATTCCAGCACGCGTTGCTTCCGTCCCTAAGCCTTCTGACTTTGCTAAAATTTTCTCCAGCTCATCATTATCTAAATGCTTACCCGCTGTCTTCATCAGTGTAATCAACTGACCTTCGGTGTAGCGTTTTGGAGGCTGTGTTTTACCTTCTTTTACATCTACCTTAATAACTTTACCTTCTTCGCCTTCTTGAACATTCGGAAGAATGACATCGTCGTCTTTCTCATTTTGAAAAATCACCTTACGCCAGCCTTCTTGGATTTGTTGCTTTCCTTTTGAAATAAAAGCGGCTCGCTTTTCCACGAGTGTCGTAATCGTTGTATAGTCAAAAATCGCTTTTTCATAGTGTGCCGCAATTAGACGCCTTACGATTAAGTCGTAAATTTTCTGTTCGTCTCCTGACAGTTTGCTCGGGTCCTTCACTTGTTCCGTTGGAATGATCGCATAGTGATCACTCACTTTTTTTGCATTTACATAGCGTTTATTTCCTAGAATTGAAGAGTAAGGAAGCGGAAATAAATGTTCATATTCAGAAAAAGCACTCAGCTTTTCTAAAATCTCAGGAAACGTTTCCGCTTCTCCTTCCGTTACATAGTTCGAGTCTGATCTTGGATAAGAAACAATTCCTTTCTGATACAGCCCTTGCAGCACATCAAGCGTCTTTTTAGGAGAAAACTTAAACGCTTTATTCGCCGTTGCTTGAAGTGATGATAAGTTAAATAATAAAGGCGGCTGGAACTCTTTTCGCTCCGTTACGAGTTCATGAACTTCCGCGTCTTTTCCTTCGCAAAACTGAGCAATTTTATACGCCATTTCTTTTTCTTTGAGACGTGATTCTCCGTCTTGATGCCATTTGCCTTCATATTTTTTTCCTTCAATATCAAACTTAGCAAGCACTTCCCAAAAAGGCTCTGATTTAAAATTATCAATTTCCTTTTCACGCTTTACAATTAAAGCAAGCGTTGGCGTCTGCACGCGTCCTGCTGAAAAAACATCTGACATGCCATGCTTTTTCAATAAGATGCTATACACGCGTGAAGCATTCATCCCAACGACCCAATCCGCGCATGCTCTTGTATATGCTTCATAATAAAGGTTGCGCGTGTCGCTTTCATCTTTTAACTGTTGAAATCCATCATAAATGGCTTTTGGCGTTAAAGAAGAAATCCACAATCGCTTCATCGGCTTATGAACACCTGACAGCTGAATGATATTACGAACGATTAATTCTCCTTCACGCCCCGCATCTCCCGCATGTATAATTTCTGTGACCGTCGGCTTTTTAAGCAGTTTTTTTACCACTTGAAACTGCTTCGCTTTTGAGCGCGTCACTTCATATTGAAAACGGTCTGGAATCATCGGCAGCGTGTCAATTGACCACTTTTTCCACTCCGGCTTATAATCTTCCGGACTCACAAGCTGACATAAATGCCCCACTGCCCACGTTACATACGCTCCGTCTGTAAACACTTCATTCGGTGGAATCTCTAAATAGCCGTCGTGACGCTTCGGCTTAAACTGTGAAGCGAGCGTCGACCCTTGATCCGGCTTTTCTGCAATAATTAACTTCATGTATTTAATCACCTTACATTTCAAATTTCCATGTGAAACTTAGTCAGTTTTATTATTTTATCATAGAAAGAGCTGTTGGAGTATGAATGGGGAGAAAAGTAGTTTCAATGAGAAATACATATTCCATTTTAAAAGCGTGTCAGTGCCCGTTATAATTTTCCAACAAAAAAGCTGTAGATTAGTTTCTACAGCTTCGATACACATCTGAATTTTTCTGGCACAGTCATTATCATATCGACTAAAACAAATCTCCTTTAGCACGCGTTATGAAATAATCAATAACCAAATATACAAACCAACAAGCGTAATAAACAATGTCGGAATCGTTAAAATAATACCCGTTTTAAGATACGTTCCCCAGGAAATTTTCACGCCTTTTGTTGACAGAACATGAAGCCATAAAAGCGTTGCTAAAGAACCAATCGGAGTAATTTTCGGACCTAAATCCGATCCAATGACGTTTGCATAAACGAGCGCTTCCTTGATTGTGCCAGCTGCGTGTGTTGCATCGATTGCTAGTGCATCAATCATAACGGTTGGCATATTGTTCATAATCGATGAAAGAATAGCCGCAATGAATCCCATACCGATTGTTGCTGCAAACAGTCCATGGCTGGCCGTTGCTTGTATCACGTCAGCCAGAATTTCTGTTAAACCAGCATTACGCAAGCCATATACAACGACATACATGCCGATAGAGAAAAAGACAATCGCCCACGGAGCTCCCTTTAGCACTTTTTTTGTATGAACCGCTCGGCTTTTTTTGCCATTATCAAAAATAGGATAGCGATAACACCTGCGATGATCGAAACAGGGATGCTAAAGAATTCTCCAATTAAATAGCCTAGTACTAACAAAACTAAGACAATTCCAGATAGCCGGAACATCTTTTCATCTTTGATGGCATCCACTGGCTTCTGCAAATCTGCTACATTGTATTTCTTAGGGATTCTTTTGCGAAAATATACATACAAGACCATAATACTTGCAAACAGAGAAACTAAATCTGGAACAATCATGCGTGATGCAAATTCAGAAAAGCTAATACCAAAGAAGTCGGCCGATACGATATTCACTAAGTTACTAACAACAAGCGGCAGCGAAGTTGTATCCGCAATAAATCCACTTGCGATGATAAACGGAAAAACCATTTTATCGTCGAACTTTAATGCCCGAACCATGGCTAAAACAATGGGTGTTAAAATCAAAGCTGCCCCGTCATTAGCAAATAGCGCTGCTACAACGGATCCAAGAAGAGACACGTAAACAAACATACGCACGCCGTTCCCTCCTGCAGCTCTAGCCATATGAAGCGCTGCCCATTCAAAGAAACCTATTTCATCTAAAATTAAAGAAATAATGATAATAGCAATAAACGTAAGAGTCGCATTCCACACAATGCTGGTTACCTCAAGCACGTCTTGAAAATCAACAACGCCTGCCAGTAAAGCAAGAATAGCTCCCCCGCAAGCCGACCAGCCGATTGATAAATTCTTCGGCTGCCAAATGACAAAAATTAATGTTACTAAAAAAATCAATGATGCTAGTACAACTGATGCCACTTTTTAAACCTCCAATTATTCACAACAACTAATACGCAGTCCTTGTTTTTCCAGCTCTTTTAAACGTTCGTCCTGACTTGGTACAGATTCAAGTATACCCAGAACAAATTCATAGTACTGGCTTTCTTTATTAAGAGAATAAAAAACCCGTTGCCCTTTTCTTCTTTCCTTCACAAGCTCAGCATCTCTTAATTTTCGTAAATGTTGACTAATTGAAGGTTGGCTAGCTTGATAGATATCTACGAACTCACACACACAGCATTCATTGCTCTCTATTAATTTCACCATCGAAAGCCTTGTTTTATCCCCCAACAATTTTAAGATGTGGGCTGCCTTTTCAATACTATCTATAGATTTTGTACTCATTAATGAACACCTCCTACTCCCCTTCAGCTGATGTATAATAATGGGCTTATGTATTAATGCTTCATTACTATAATTGATTTCTAACTCATTTACAATTTTTTGGTGAACTAAAAGTGATTTAGTAGTTGTTTAAGGATTTGATTTAAAGAAGTTATTTTCCCCTACTAATTTAAGTCAAATCTAGCATACGATAATACAGGTATGTTTTCTCGTAAAAATGCTACTAATATCCTTGGACAAACATACATACTTATTTTGTCTATCTGAATAAAATATAGAGAAAAATAAGAAAGGATGATTACGATTTAAAAACATTATTCCTATTATAATCCGCAAGATGGTAAATATTATGTAGACAAGCCTTACTCTCTTAGAGACAATAAAGTATCCCCCTCTGCTTCCCCTAAAATCCCTTAAAAAAATACAGCCGACAGAGCTTATAAAATCCCTGTATTCCTCAGCCACCCGTCTATGCTTAATACTACTCAAACAAGATTTCTTAATCGCTTAATCGATGAAATTGAACGTGCTCTTCTTTTCCCTCTCACACTGCCTGATACAGAGCAATATCCTAATAAAACGATAACAAGCGTTCGCCGAATGATACTCTCTAGCTATGGGTTGATCGCGGTGAATATGCAGCAAGTCTTCGCCAATTATACCATGACGAATATTCCCGGCGGTACACCTCCGCCAACATCATGGGAAGGTGCTCCATTTTTACAAATAGAGCCAAGCATGGGTTACCAACGAGGCCTGCCTTTACTTCTTATCAAAGAATCAGGTGTCAATAGTATAGGCGTATGGAATCCATCAGTAGTTCCATTCTTTATCATTGAATGGGATTCTTCAAAGCCGTTTGATGAGTTTTTTAACCGTGTTGAATGGAGAGAAATATTTCAAAACTGGGTAGCTCAAGTACGAAATGGCTATTTTATTCAAACACAGCCTTCCTATCGATATGGCCCGGATGATCTATAGAAATCACGTCAAACGAAGAGTACTTTCGAAAGCTATTTCTATAAACAACGTTGAAATGTGAGGTGAATATAATTGACTCTAATTAATAGTGGGACATGCGTAGGAGTTCTGTATTGAGCTAATGCCGGTGCATCATGCAGAAACGGGTACTGTGTTCATAATGGAAGATTAATAGGCGGCGTCATAAGCTCAAATGCCGGTACCTTAACGGTTACAAGAAGCATTGATAACACAAAGTTACAGACCTATAATGGTATTCTTCTAAGTCACCGAGCTGTAAACAAAACGACAGGGCAAGTCACGCAGCAATATTTGTATTTTAGAAAAAATCAATTGGAAAAGGTAGAAGTCACACCTTATACACAATATAGTGACCCTAGTTGCCAAAGAGAAAATCATTACAACATCCCTGATATTATCTACCCCGGTAAATGTGTAGGAATCAGATATCGGGCAGGAGATGAATGGCATATAGGAAACGGGAGATATCTATATTGGACAAGCCAAGTGAATCACTGTATATTTGATGAACGTCCGCAAAGTACAAATAGACAATTTTTACGTCAGATTTGGTACGTACACTGGATACTTGACCCAAAAAATGAACGAAATATTATACCTCAAAAGACCTCTCGAGGACGTGGATCTCCAAGAGGTGAACGTAGAATTTATGCTTTTAAGAATCTACTTCCAGCTAATGGTGAGACCGTTCTTGTAAAAGCTGCTTCTCCTGTAAATTCTGCTTCCTGGCCTTTTCGCATTATCTATCAGTGAGAAAAACAGATTGTAATCCTTAATGCTATTACAACTCCCATCCTCCACCTAGTTTCCTCTCAAAATCCCACAAATAGGTCAAGGTCAACTTGAACTGCCCCTCTAATGGTTAACATTGGAGGGGCAGTTTCTTATGACTTTCTGTTTTTATTTGTTCATACGCTTCTCTACTTTATTTCCTTGTACTGCTTCCCTTTTTCTCTTTTTTGTAAGAAAATAGAAGCGCTAATCCAAGAAGTAATCGGAATAATAATGGCTACACCAATGCCTCCGCTTAAAATAGAAATGACTTCTGCACAAAAGGTTTTTGAATTGATAATGTCTCCAAACGAATACGACAATCTCTTAAACCAGATAATTAACGTCAAATACCCGCCTACAAAGGCAAAATACAGTGTATTGGTTGTGGTGCCCAAAATATCTCTTCCGATTTTTAAACCAGAATTGAAGAGATTTTTTTTAGTTACGGACGGATCATGAACAAATAACTCATTCATAGAAGACGAAATAGATAGCGAAATATCAATGATCGCTCCTATGGCACCCATAATAATTGTACAAATGGCTATTTTAGCAAAATCAATTCCAACATAAAGTGAAAAAGCGTTAATTTCTTCTTCCTGTTCTTCTCCAAATCCTTGAATCATTGAATGATGTTCAATAATAAAAATAAAGAACACTAAAACAGCTAAGGTAATAATCGTTGAAACAAACGCAGCAAGCGTTTTATGATTGAATTTATTGATATAAAATAAATTAATGCAGCTAATGATTGTACAAGCTATCAACGTAACAATAATCGTATTTTTTATAGATAGCATAAAGAGAATGGTTAGAAAAATAACGCCAAAATTCAAGAACAAAGCAAGGAAAGATCTAATTCCTTTTTTTCCGCCCACAATACTCATCAGAATAAATAAAATAAGAGCAAGCAATAGTAAAACGTTCACTTTCTGTTCCCCTTCCTAAAAATAAAAAGACTCGAAAGATAGAGTGTAATTGGAATCGTTAAAACAATGCCAATGCTGCCAGTAAGAGCACGAATTAACTCCAAGGAGAAATTCATCGAAAACGTATATCCTAAAGGAGAGCCATTCTTTAAATAAAGAAGAACCATCGGGATTGTTCCGCTTATATACGAAAAAAATAAAATATTCGTCATAGCTCCCATAATGTCTCCGCCAATTTCCTTGCCTGATTTCAGTAAATCTTTGTGCGCTATCTCTTTATTCTTTTCATATAGTTCATAGACAGAAGAAGTAATCGTAATCGCTACATCCATAACAGCTCCTAAAGATCCGATTAATACCTCACTCATAAATATTTTTTGAGGAGGAATCGTCACAAACTCCATTCCTTCATAATGAAGGCCATTAGAATCTGTCAGTTGCATGACACCATACGCGATTAAAAGAGAAACAAATGTACCTATTAAAGTTGAAATAATCGCTACATGCGTTTTTTCTTTATTACCGCTTACTAATAACAAAGAAATAACCGTAAAAAGAACGACAGCTACAATACATACAGCTAGCAAGCTCACATTCCCTAGTGCTAAATATACATTTAAGGCCCCGATTAAAAGGACAATATTAATAAATAAGCTAATGATTGAATAAAAACCTTGCTTTCTTCCAATAGCCAGCAAAATTAATATAAATAAACCAGCGACAGCGGTAACCTGCTTGTCCCGCTTCACTCCTTCAATCGTTCCATTTAGAACATGCTGTGAATTCTTTTCTAAGGAGACAAAAAGATCTGTTCCAACAGTATATTTTTGATCATAAGCACCTGAGTATGAGTACGTATTCTCTAAATGGATAAGCCTTCCTTTATATTTCCCATTCATGATTTTAGCAACAATTTTTTGAGAATATACGGCATCTTTGTTGTGATTTAAATCAGTAGATTTGTTTTGTTCTACAACATTCGCCTTCACTACCTCGGCTATCGTTTTTTTATAAAGCGAATAATTATGGTTCGTTACTATTAGCGCTATACACAAACAGCAAATTCCTAGTATATAGAGAAAGATTTGTTTACGCGATAATTTATTAGACTTTTGCTTCGAAAAAAGATTCCTTATATGCTGGGAATACAGAGGTGACATCACATAATTCCTTTCTGGTTATTATTTGAACGCAGGGCTTTTGAACATGAAGAGACTGCAAAGAGATTTAAAGTCCCTTTGCAGTCTTTTCATTCGTTTATTATGAGCATTATAGAGCAAGACATACTCCAGGTACACAAGACGCTCAAACCTGCTGTTTTTTCCTTCCGTACTGTACCAGAGAAAAATGAAATTATAGTGAAAACATAGAACGATTTATCTACTTCACTAGTTTTTTATGACTATCTTATATAATCATAGGAATATAAAAACAAATAGAAAACTGCCTGCGCTATAATAAATTGACTTTATAGCTACTAATTAGTTATAAAGCTCATGAAAAGCGACAAATAGTTGCTAAAAACAAGGAGGTTATTTCATGTTAACGAAAAAAACACTTGTCACGCTTTCTACTCTTACGCTTGCAACAACATGCGTAGCATTCAGCACTCCAACTAGTGAAGCAGCTGCTAAAGATACCTACTCAAAAAAAATTGAAGCTAAAGCAGAAACGAGGCCTACGCTTCGTAAAGGTTCTCACTCTAGCTACGTAAGAGACTTACAGCAAAGCTTAAAGGATGTGAAGTATAACACATCCGTTGATGGCATTTTCGGTACGCGAACGCAAAATGTAGTAAAAGAATTTCAAACCGATCACCGCCTGTCTCCAGATGGTATTGTTGGCCCCTTAACATGGGCAGCTTTAGATGAGAACAAGGTAGAAAGAAAGCAATTTCCTGTCAGCACGGCTATTACATTCGGTAAAAAAGAACTCGGTGACAACATTGTCTTCAGTACAGACGACCGCTTACGGAAAGATAACAACGATAAAGCTTACTATAGATTCGTAGCAAAAAATAAAGACTGGATGGATCAAGGGGGATCAGGTACCATAGGCTGGTATCATATTTACAAAAGTGGAGATGTGATTGAAGAATCCAATTAAATCTATTTACAGATAACGGTTCGAAAAAAGCCTTTATAATCACTCTTTTGAGTGATTTACTTCCCGCCTTACAGAATGCTAAAATTTAAAGGAATCATTCCGTAGGTATTTTACTTGAACAAGAACAGCTGTTACTCCCTGTCGCTGTTCTTGTTATTTTCTTAGATAAAAATACAAGAAACAGCATGTGAATATTCCACGCGCTGCTTTTTGCAATTACATGACTACTCTGCGGGTCGAGGTCCTGCTTCTTGTCCTGAGCTTTCTACCGTTAGTATTGGCCGAACGGTGACATCTTCATTTACACGGATTTGGCAAGATAAGCGCAAATGATCTTCAATTGAACTTTCTGAGTATGCATTTTTCTCTGCGGTTGTTAAATCGCAATATTCTCCTTCGAGTACTTCTACTCTGCAAGTCGTGCATTTAGCTTTCCCGCCGCATCGATGAAGAATATTTATACCGTTGTCTTCGAGTGCCAAGACAAGCTTTTTTCCTTTTGCCACTTCAAAACTTCCGTATCCTAAAACGGTTACTCTTGGCATATATATCCCTCTTTCCCTCTACTGTATCCAAGCGATTTGAATTACACTATATGCAGTTTCTTTTTATTGCATACCTAAGCTGCAATCCATTATTTCTACTGATTACGACGTCTGTTTGTACGTTACAGACTCCTTGTACATGCCTAAATCCAATTAAGAAGACCATCGTTTTGTAATACAGCAACCAAAACGACAAGCCCAAGTATAATAACAGGTATTAGTGCCTTTAAAATTTGATACTTAGATAATTCTATGCGCTGAGGCTCCTTTAACAAATGACTCTGATTTAACTCAGTATTGTTTTCACTTTCTTTATGGTTCATGTTCCTCTGCCTTTCTATTTTTTATAGTACGGTTCATATCTACTTCTGCTGAAATAACAAAACTAGACACAAGGTTTCTTCATAAAAATCATCTTAACCTTTTTAAGAACATGCTATACTAACAATTCTATTTTAAAATAAGTCTCTATCATATGTTTCAAACAAATTCACCTTATTTCCCTTCTTAATAGCGTTTCTCACATCACTAGACGCACAGCAAGGTCGTTATTTATAATCAAAAGTAAAACCCCAGAACGAGTCATGGAGTTTTACTTCGTACGCTGGTTTTTTGGAATTTTAATTTGTTTAATATCTCCCAGCACATAAATATAAAAAATTAAGCCTAGCAACAAGACAATTCCCGCTACAATAAAGCTTAGATTAAAAGAACCTGTTTTATCTAAGAGATATCCCGTTAAAGCTGTAGCTATAATTCCTCCAAACAAGTTATTAGCTAAATTAACGATAGAACTGAGAAGGGAAATAGACCCTGCAGGCGCAATTTCTGCAGAAATAGACCAGCCGATTGGTGCCGTTGCAGATATACCTGCCAGTCCAATCGAGATACAAATCATCGCTACGACGACACTATTGGTGAAAATAGAGCCTAAAAAAACAAATCCTAAGCATAATCCCACAACAATGATCGTGCGATATACTTTTTGACTGTTATATCCTTTTTTTATAAAGTAATCAACAAGCCACCCCCCAACTAAAATGCCAGCAAATGTAGCAATTAGCCAAGGTACTGCCGTAAGCAGGCCCGATGACATGATATCCATACCGTATTTTTCTTTTTAAAAAGTTGGCAGCCACGTTAACAGTAAATTAAACGTATATCCATAGCCTGTAAACCCAATCATTAGCCCCCAAACTTTTCGATTCGTAAATAATACTTTCAAGGTATGTAAAAATTTTGATGTTTGCTCATCGTTTGCATTTAGATTATTTTCTTGAATATACTTCAACTCATCATCTGATATGCGTCTATGCTTTTCTGGCTTTTCGTAATAAAACCAAAACAGCAGCGTAAACAGCACGTTTATAATTCCAATGGATAAAAATGCTGTGCGCCAATCAAATTTGGTGATGAGAAACGCTACAAGAGGCGCGCCAAGTACATTTGAAAATTTGGCTGCTGAATCAAACAAAGAATTTGGTAAGCTTCTTTCGTTTGGAGGAAACCATAGCGACGTAGCTTTTGATGCTGCCGGAAATGCGGAAGCACTCATTATTCCTATTAAAAACCGGACAATATAGAGAAGAAGTTTTCCTTGCAAAAAAGCCATTGACATCGTTAATAAACTCCAAATCACCATACCGACTCTTGTTACCCATGCTACTCCAAACCGATCAAGCAAGCTCCCGGCAGGTATTTGCATGATCGTATAAGAATATGTATAAATAGAAAAGACAATTCCGAGCTCTGTTCCCGTTAAGTGAAATGCATCTTGTATTGCAGGAGCGGCCACTGACACCGCTACACGATCAAAATAGTTTAAAATAATCATACTGCTTAACAAAGATGAAATGAACCATCGTGTGCGTCCTGTTCGCTTTACTGTATGTTCACTCATAGCTAGCTCCTTTCATCAGTAGTTTGTTCGTTTTATTACCGTAGCATTCTACTTAATACCACAACTTCTTTTGAAAGAAATATGAGTTTTCTTCATACATCGTGTAAGAAATTTATCATTATAAAGCATAAAAAAAGAAGCAAACAAAAAAAGCCTAAGAATACATCTATTCTTGGGCTTTTCTTGCTAATAGTCTATTTTGCTGAAAGTTCATCTTCGGTTACCCACTTGTGGTTTTTCACTTTCTCTCCGCCTGTAGGCGTGTAGTCTACCATATATACCGTTGTTTTTTCGGCTGAATCAATCGTTGCTTTTGCCCCTTTCATACCTTTCATATGGTCTGCTTCAAGCGTTACTTCGCTACCTGGCTTTAACTGCTTGTTACCCGCATCTTTTATTTCTTCTTGAATAACCCACTTATGATTTTCCACTTTTTTTCCGCCGGTCTTTGGCGTATACGAAACGGTATAGGCGGTAGTGTCGTAAGCACCAACAATCGTTGCTTCAGCCCCGTTCATGCCTTTCATATGATCAGCTTTCATAACGGCTTTATCTCCAACTTTATATGTTGGATTCTCAGCTTGCTTTAATCCTTTTGGAACCTCTCCTGAACTAGAGTGATTCATCTCTGAGTGATCGTGCATGGATTCATTTTTTTCAGCTGAAGGCTTTTCATGACTAGAATCGTTTCCGCATCCGCTTAGTCCAATAATGACAGATGCACCAAGAATAAATAGCTGTTTTTTCATGACAGTCCCTCTTTTCCACCTAATAAATTTTAAAATAAAAATCATTTAACCCTTAGAAACAACTTATCTATGCATACTCTTCTTCTTTTCTTTATTGTAGCGAGACTTTGTGCAGATTTTGTGAAGATAAAGGTAGTTAGGTACGAAAAATTCCTGTGCCTAAAAAAGGCCTTCGTATGAAACACTTACCACAAGGAAAAAGTATAAAAATAAAAGGAGGAAAGAAACATGCTAAAAATACGCTTTGCTCTATCCTCACTCATACTTGCAGTTAGCTTGGTGATGGGAGCTACCTTTGCTTCCGCGCACTCCAAGCCCCCCTCTAACGTACAAAAGGTAGAAGTAACATCCATTAAAATGAAAACGAAAACGCTCAAAACGTTTATCGATGAACAAGATATGAATGCATTCACCAATAGTATAAAAAAGGCAGAGCGCATGAAACTTCTATTGGATGAAGAATCTGCTGGGAGTATTGATTGCAAAATGACCATTACCTATGGAGATGGTTCCAGCCGTCATTATTTCATTTGGATTATGGATGACGGACGCGATGTGTTAATTGCTCATCAAAAACATCCCGAGGACCTTCATCTTAAAGGGTATGAATTAAGCCAAAAAAATTCCTTGCACCTAACAAAGCTGCTAAAGAATATTCTTTAGCAGCTTTGTTTTATACATCACTTTCACCGAAAATGGCTTGGTGACTCCAATATTTTTCACTTTATATTTCCCACACAGCATATACTGCTATGACTGCAAGCACGTACAAAATAGCTGAGATGATCCACTTTTTCATACCTTATAGCCTCACTCTCTGCAATCGCAGTGCATTTAATACAACCGATACAGAACTAAAAGCCATCGCGGCTCCAGCAACCCAAGGAGCCAACAGCCCGACTGCTGCAATGGGAATACCGAGCGTGTTATAACCCATCGCCCAGAATAAGTTTTGCTTAATATTAGAAATCGTTTTTCTGCTCATTTCAATCGCATCTGCAATACTCATCAAGTCTCCTCGCATCAGCGTAATATCAGCGGCTTCCATCGCTACATCCGTTCCTGTTCCAATGGCCATTCCAATATCAGCTAACGCAAGTGCAGGAGCATCATTAATGCCATCTCCTACCATTGCGACTTTTTTACCTTGCTGCTGAAGCTTTTTCACTTCTTCTGCTTTGCCTTCTGGCAACACTTCTGCGATAACGTGATCAATACCCGCTTGCATCGCAATAGCCTGAGCTGTTTGACGATTATCTCCTGTAATCATCATCACTTCTAAGCCCATTTCTTTTAACCTAGAAACTGCTTCTTTAGAAGTCACTTTAATGGTGTCTGCAACAGCAAGCATGCCGGCATATTTTCCGTCAAGAGCAACGAGCATGACCGTTTTTCCTTCTCGTTCTAAATTTGTCATTCCTTCTAAAGCTGCATCAATATTCACTTTATGTTGGTTCATAAGCTTTCTTGTTCCCACTAACAGCTCTCGTTCTTGTACAGTTGCTTTTACTCCATACCCTGGAATAGCTTCAAAAGATAACGGGTCTTGAATTTCTATACCTTTATTTTTTATACCTGCTACGAGGGCTTGAGCTAGAGGGTGCTCTGATAAACGCTCAGCCGATGCGACTAACTGCAATAGCTCATTTTCTTCGTAGCCTTGTGCAATACGTACATCGGTTAGCACGGGAGTTCCATTTGTAACAGTTCCCGTTTTATCTAAAAGAATCGTATCGATTTTATGAGTCGCTTCTAAATGCTCGCCGCCTTTGAACAAAATACCAAATTCTGCTGCGCGGCCCGACCCGGCCATAATGGAAGTTGGAGTAGCTAAACCTAACGCGCATGGACAAGCAATCACTAATACGGCAATAAGCTTCTCTAAAGCCGGTGCAAATTCGCCAGGCACAATCCAGATATACCAAACAAAGAAAGTAAGAAGAGCAATTCCCACCACAATTGGCACGAATATACCTGAAATATAATCAGCTAATCGCTGAATAGGCGCTTTAGACCCTTGCGCTTCTTCTACTACTTTAATAATTTGCGCAAGCGCCGTCTCTTTTCCAACGTTTGTAGCTTTTATTTTTAAAAAACCATTTTTATTGAGTGTAGCTCCAATTACTTTATCTCCAATGTTTTTATCTACCGGTACGCTTTCACCTGTCAGCATAGACTCATCTATAGCCGATTGCCCTTCAATAATCTCTCCGTCTACAGGTACTTTTTCACCGGGTTTAATAAAAATAACTTCGCCTTTTTTCACTTCTTCCACTGGAATTTTAACTTCCGCTCCGTCTCTTACTACAACAGCCGTTTTAGCTTGTAAACCCATCATCTTTTTAATTGCTTCTGAAGAACGGCCTTTGGCATTGGCTTCAAATAATTTCCCTAAAAGAATCAGCGTAATTAATATAGCGCTCGTTTCATAGTAAAGCTGAGCTGTATGAACAGACGAGCCAAGCGATTTAAGAGAAGAGTATAAACTATAGAAATAAGCTGCGCTTGTGCCTAGTGCTACTAAAACATCCATGTTGGCACTTTTGTTACGCAGAGCTTTAAATGCGCCTACATAAAATTGCTTCCCTACCACGAATTGAACAGGCGTAGCTAAAGCGAGCTGAACCCATGGATTCATCAGCATATGAGGTAAAGGAATAAACGACGTAAACGTAAAATGACTAACCATTGCCCATAATAACGGTACGCTTAAAATAAACGAAAACCAAAACTTCCCTTTTTGTTTACTCAGTTCTTTTTCTCTATAGCTTTGCTCTTCTTCTTTTTCTTCCGACTTTAGCTTTGCTCCGTATCCAAGTTTTTCAACTCGCTGCGTTATATCTTGCGGAGCTATTTGAGAAGGGCTGTATTCAACAGAAGCCGTTTCTAAAGCAAGGTTAACACTTGCCTTTGTCACGCCTTCTAATTTGTTTAACCCTTTTTCAATACGGGTCGAACAAGCGGCGCATGTCATACCAGTAATAGCAAATTCGGCTTTTTCATTTACAACTCCGTATCCAAGCTTTTCGATTTTTTCTTCAAAGGCCTGTGGACTTGTTTTAGACGGATCAAATATGACAGTAGATCTTTCTAAAGCCAAATTCACGTTTGCTTCTTTTACACCTTCTATTTTTTTTAATCCTTTTTCAATTCGATTTGAACACGCTGCACATGTCATACCGGTAATTTGCAAGGTGGATTCTTTTTGTTTGCCACTCACCGCGTTTCGCCTCCTGTTATATACCTACAAGGGGTATATTTTTCTCTTAAATCAAGCGTGCGAAGATATTCGCACGCGATGCTGTTTATGCTACGTCATAACCTTGGTCATCAATAGCTTCTTTAATAGCTTCGATCGTTACTTGACTTGGATCAAATGCAACCGTTACTTTTGCATCTTCTAAGCTTACTTCCACGCTTTTAACGCCATTAAGTTCGCCTACGCCTCCTTCAACAGCTTTGACACAATGACCGCAAGACATTCCTTGTACTGATAATGTTACGTTTTCCATTTTTAGCATCTCCTTTATTTCATTAATCGTTTAATTGTTGTTAATAATTCATCCACTACTTCTTCATCACCAGCTTGCACACGTTCTACAATGCAATGCTTCAAGTGACCTTCAAGCAAAATTTTACTTACACTATTTAAAGCAGACTGCGCAGCTGCGATTTGAGTAATCACGTCGTCACAATACGTATCTTTTTCAATTAATCCTTTAATTCCTCGAATTTGTCCTTCAATTCGATTTAATCGGCTTGTTAGATTTTTTTTCACTTCTGGAGAATGGTGACTTTTTCTTTCACTATTTATCGTACAACATTTTTCTTCACTATTCATGTGATTCGCTTCGACCATCTAGCATCCTCCCTTCATAACTTTATGGTACTATACCCCCCTACCCTATGTAAAGAGAAAAGTTCGCTTCTGCTTACTTTATCTTTTCACCAATTTCAACAGCTATGCTCATATCATTTTCAACTAACATCAACCCACTTATAGCCTATTCCCCATACGGTTTGCAAGTATTCGTCTACAGGAAAGCCCGCTTTTCTAAGCTTATCCCGAACATTTCGTACATGAGAGTCAATAGTACGGTCTCCAATCTCCGCCTCATATCCCCACACTAACACAAGCAAGTCGTCTCGGCTGAACACACGATTTAAATGCTGAAGAAGTAATCCCACTAATTCAAACTCTTTAGGCGTTACTTGAATCTGCTGATTTTTATATTGTAATACATGATTTTCCTTGCTCCATACTAACCCTTTGTAGGTGATTTCATGTTTTTCCTTTAACGAACGTCTAAGGACCGCACGGATGCGTGCAACCAATTCTTCTTCGCTAAACGGTTTAGTAATATAGTCGTCTGACCCTATATTTAATCCTTTTACTACATCTAACGTTTGACTGCGGGCTGTGAGCATAATGACCGGTAGATCAGACATTTTCCTTACTTCTTGGCAAATCTCCCACCCGTCTCTGCTTGGCATCATAATATCTAATAACATCAAATCTGCTTTGTTACCTTGAGAAAGATAGCGTAGCGCTTCAGTGCCACTTTCAAATTTTATACATGTAAATCCGTTTGGCCGTAGATAAAGTTCTAGTAAATCTAGCATTCTTACTTCATCATCGACTAATAAAATGGTTGTCATTCTACCCATCCTCTCTTATTACAATCTCTACAGTCGTTCCTTTTCCCATCTCGCTTGTGATTGTTATTTCTCCTCCGTGAGCTTCTACAATCTCTTTTACAATGGATAAGCCTAATCCGTAGCCTCCGCTTTTTCTCGAGCGAGATTTCTCTACTCGATATAGCTTATCAAATATGTAAGGCAGATCTTTTTCTGGAATACCTATTCCTTGATCTTTAAGGGTTATGGTTACTAATTTAGCTGATTTTTTTACGACTACATCAATTTTGGTCTCTTCTTTTGAATAGTTCATTGCATTATCAAGTAAATTGATAATTACTTGCTGAAATCTTTCAGGATCTAGTGAAATGTAAAGTCCTTGAGGACAGCTTATGTCCAGCTTCATGCCTTTTTCTTTCAAAGCTAAATGAAAGTGCGCGCATATGGTGTGCAAATATGCAGCTAGCTCTACTTTTTGTTTTTGAATAAAAAATGTATGCTGATCCAGCTGCGCCAGCTGAAACAAATCTTTAACTAACTGTGAAATTCTTTCCGCTTCTTCTTGCACAATAGCAAGATATTTATCCCTTTCTTCCGGTGTATTAGAAGGCCTTCTTGCTACGTCCGCATAGCCCTTTAAATACATTAAAGGAGTTTGAAGTTCATGTGAAATGCTGCTTAAAAATTCATTTCTCTCTTTTCGTAACCGCTGCAGCTCATTCGCTAGCGACTGAATCGACATTCCTAATTGTCCAAGTTCATCTCTTGAATGAGCGCCAAGTTTCACAGACAAATCTCCTTGACTCAGCTTCTCTGTTGCTTTTTTCATTTTGATTAAAGGAGCCGTTATAAATTTAGACAGGGCAAAAATAGTCACAATGGAAAATAAAACGGAAACAGCTCCCGCTACGTAAAAATGATGCTGTAGTCTCGCAATCATTTCGTGAATATCATTTGTGTTCTTGAACATATAAACCGTTCCGAACTGCTGATGGTCTTTTTTAATAGGTGATGCTGTGGCGATATAAGGTTTGCTTTTCCAGTCGCCTTGCATGATTTCACCTTTGTATGTAAGAGATTTTCCTTTCCATTTCTCTACAGCTTTTCTTGCACCTTGAATTAAAGGCCTAGACGAACTGATAATTTTTCCTGTTTTATCTGTGATAACAACGTCGGTTTCTGCCTCAGATTCCATCAGTGCAACATGGTTAAGCGTAGCTGAATCATGATGCTTCTCTAATACTTCTCGGTGACTGTTTCCTCTTAGACGCAAGCTTTGCAACTCCTCTGAAATTCTTGTATTGGCAAGACCGCTATATAAATAGAAAAAGAGAGCGGCTTCAACTAGTAAAATGAACATTAAAAACAAGAGTCCAAGCTTAATAGAAAGTCTATTCATTTATTCACATCCCTTGCTTTCATTATAGAAGTAATAATTGAAGAAACTGTGCAGAATAAAACATACCTAATTAAATAACGATTATTCTTTGACATTTTACCACAGGTATCTGACAGCTTAGCGTATGAAGTAAGTTTATCATACAGCAAATTTCGAACTTACGAAGCGTGCAGCAATACATAATCCAAAAGCAAAAAGAGATTGAGACATAACAAAATCACTCTAATCTAAAGACGAAAAAATTGGATAAAGGAGCTAGTATAAATTACTGGTCACACCGCAGTTGATTTCGGTGCAAGACTTCGCTTTCCGCGGGCGGCCGCTGAGCCTCCTCGTTGCTTCCGCTCCTGCGAGGTCTCACCTGTTCCGCTTTCCCCGCAGGAGTCTTCGTCTTGCCCTCCAATCAACTGCTAGAAGCAACTACATACATGAAACCTACGTTCACCATATCAATAAAAAAACCCGAACGAGTTGGATTCTTCATCAAGAATCTCGATTCATCGTTCGGATTTTTCTTTAACTAAACTACTTTTGTCTCAGCCTCTTTTTATTTAACAATGATAACAGGACATTCTGCGGATTGAGCAACTTCGTGACTTACACTTCCTAAAAATGTCTCTTTAACAAAGCCCTTTCCTCGGCTTCCTATTACAATGATGTCTTGTTGATTATCACGTGCGTATTCGATAATTTTCTTTGAAGCGGTGCCTTCTAAACCATATGCCTCATATGGAATACCTGATTGAGTTAAATGATTGTGAGCTTCAGATAAAATATCACGGTTTTCTTCTTCTATCAGTGCGTCTAAGTCAACGCTAAAAACAGGCTGCTGCAAGTGAATTCTTTCCTTAATATGTACAATTGTCAGCTTATTAGCATTTACGCTTTTAGCTAGTTTACTTGCATGTTGAAGAGCACGAATAGAAGGTGCGGAGCCATCAAAGGCGACTAAAATTTTGTTATACATATAAAGAACCCTCTCTCTTTTTGTTCTTTCGTGATGTATTACTATCTAGATGCTGTAGATGATAAAGCAAAAAATAATAAAGTAAGAGACTTCTTGATTTTTGCTTTATCATCCATACTATACTTTTACCGCTTTCAGAAAAAACAAAACATTTATCCGTTTTTTTCCATATAAAAAGCCTTTGCTCACTAGAAGCAAAGGCTGATTGTTTATGTTAGTAGGTTATTTAACAAACTTCTTTTAACTCTTCAGTTAAACGTAAAAAAGTTTCTTTATCTCTTTTTTCTAAAGACTGATCGATTTGCAGTAAAAGCTGTGCTTTTTTAAAGTCACGAAGAGATTTGTTTAGCACTAATTGAGCTGCTGTCGCGTCTGATACTTTTACTTCTTCTCGTGTCATTTTGCGGGACGTATAGTTTTCCATTACAAGTCAACTCCTCATCCTTTTCGCTATTATATAAGAAATCATATAATTATTCAAATATTTTTTCTTATTTTTCATTTTAAATTTGACCCCCAAAAACCGAGATTAACACATAACGAAATCAATTCAATCTAAAGACAAACAAATTGGATACATGAGCTGAACCGCTTGTGACACCGCTGTTGATTTCCGTGCAAGGCTTCGCTTTCCGCGGGCGGCCGGTGGGCCTCCTCGTCGCTTGCACTCCAATTAACCGCTAGAAGCACCTACCCACATAAACGAAACCTACGTTCATCACAATAACAAAAAATCCGAACGAGTTGGATCCTTTATCAAGAATCTCGATTCATCGTTCGGATTTTCTTTCAACTAAAATACTTTTGTCTCAGCCTCTTGTTATCACAACCACTCTGGTCGTGAAGAACCTCGAGGAACCAGAACCGTCTTATATTCCCCTGGAGTTTCCGACATTTCGATTTGTTCTGTAAGCCCTTGGTACAGTCCTAAAGGTGTTTGGGCTGTAAAGAGATCCGGTGCAATGTACTCATGCTTCTCTGACGAACCAGCTGTTTGATGCGCATAGGTCTTGTCATAGATGCCCATCGATAAAATCCATAAAGATACGCGATCTAATGATACACGCACGCGGTAGCTGCCTCCTTCTTTTGCTCTTCTTTCTAGTGCCATTAAAGCACCGACTTCAAGCAGCCAAGAAACTGCATAATCGTTTACCACTACAATAGGAGGCAGCTTAGGATTTTCTAGGGACCCTTCTAATGCCATGACTCCCGTTACACTTCCCGCTGTTTGGTCAAATCCATTTCTTTTCGCCCAATCTCCTTGCGTTCCATGCAGGTTAACGGTGCAGTGGATGATGCCTGGTTTTAGTTCGGCACACTCTTCAGCTGTTAGACCGTATCTCTCTAGAAATCCGTATCGACGGTTCGCAAAAAAGATATCGGCTCCTTGTAGCAGTTCAACCATTTTTTCTTTTCCTTCTTTTTCACCGATATCCAGCGTTGAAGAACGCATTCCGACATTAGACGTAGCGTAAATCGTATCATGCTCCCAGTCCGTTGGCTTCCAAATATTTAAAACGTCGGCACCGTGTAAGGCGAGAGCTCGCCCAACTCCTGCTCCTGCAATAACATGACCAAGACCTAATGCTCGAATACCGTCTAGCGGCGTTTTAGGATTCTTTGAAAAAGGAATCGGCTCACTTTCTCCAATCTTTTCAATTTCAATTAAAGGAAGCTGCGCTACTTCTTCATACACGGGTTCTTTCATAAACTCTTCAATTGTCCGCACAACAGGCATGATAACTCCTCGCTCCGCTGCAGCTTTCTCTAATTCTTCTGCATTCCAACCGAAAATTGCTTTTGCTACTGCATCAGGGTCTTCTATACAATTTAACAGCTTTAACGTTTCATGCTTAGAGCGTGGATACGGATTCAGTGGCATTACCCATTTGTCATCTTTTGTTTGATAAAAGCGAAAGCCTAATGGATTATAAGGATCACTGGCTTTACTTGGTGCATACCCGTTAAGCTTTTCCCATTTTTTATCGTAAAAAGGTGATAATCTTCGGATGGCTTTTCGCAAATCCATGTGAATATCTTGACCTTTTCCGCCTCGTATTCTCCAAATTTTTGAGACAGCTACTGATTTAGCAACTAGTGCAATAGCTGCTGCTGAAGCCAGGCGCAGCGTACTAGGAACAATCGGATCTTCTCCGTAAAACGTAATCTTTCCTCCGCTGTCTTTTGCTGATAAGCCGACTCCTTGAAGCACATTTTCCAGCTCTTGATAAATATCAAAATCACTATTATCCGTTAAACGGTTTTCACTTGCTTTCATAATAGATTTTGTTAGCTGATCTTTCGTAATGTTGCTCACGTATAGTCCCTTCTTCCCTAACATAATTTCTTCATTATGTCCCCGTTTTCTGAGGTTATGCCCGCGTCGAATTAAATTAAAACACTCTAAACATAACCTTTACGTCAACGTTAATATTATCTTAAAATGAATGTATCATATATCACTTATGCGAACAAATAATTTGTTTCATAGACAAACGAAAGCGCTCTATGTTACTGTACATAAAGCGCTTTTGTCCTTCTTCATATTTTCTTTTTTGACCTACTTGTCGATTGGCTTTTTTAATGCATGCAGATTTTCTTCCGCTGAAAGCATGACTTGGTTCATAATATCTTCTGCATCTTTAATGGCTTGGTTATAAAAATGAGGACCAATATGTTCTTTAATAAACTCTAATACATTTTCCGCTGCAAATTCACTGATTTCTTCATCTCGTTCGTTATAAAAAAACGTTTGAATTTCACTCAGCATTTTATCTTTATCTTCTTTTGAAAAATTAATAAACATAACTAAAACTCCTCTTTACATTGATATCTTTCTACCTGACATCATAGCAAGAGGAGCTGAGAAAATGCAGTCTTTTTTTCTCGTTGTTTTTGTGTACAATGCTTATGCTAATTTTTAATTAGCTAGACACCTTCATAGCCGGTTTTTCTTTTATGCGGCTTGAGCGCTTTTTCATATCTTGTAAAATTTCTAGATATCTCTTTTCCGTTAATTCATATTTTGCCAGTGGGACAAGTGATAACAAGCAAAGAATACCTGGAATGATCGTAAAGATTAAAGCAATCCAAATGAGCGTGCTGTGTGACTGAATTTGATTTGGCACGTACCCTACTGCTGAAAGGATGTACCCTCCTACTGCTCCACCCAGTGCTGAAGCAACCTTTGTTTTAAAAATATTCGTAGAAAACACCATTCCTTCGGCTCGGTTCCCCGTTTTCCACTCGCCGTATTCTACACAGTCAGCAAGCATAGATGTTTGAGCAATGTTGCTAACTCCACCTCCGAAAGAAGCTAAAAAGCTTAAAATCATTACCGGCATAACGTGAAAACCGGTTACAAACATTGTAAGAGTGGCTACGGCATTTAGCGCAATTCCCCCTATTGCTGCGCGTTTCTTTCCAAATTTATTTGAAATGAAAGGAGACGCAATCGCTCCTACAATTTGTGCTGTAAAAAATAAGGTTAAATAAAGAGACGCGATATTCTCTGCATTTAAATTGTATTTAAAATAGTAAATAGAAAACGTAGTTCGAATCGTTAAAATCGTTTCAACTAAAAGCATCGAGAAAATTAGATAACGCAGCGGTTTATTTTGAATAAATAAGTTCCAAACTGCTTTTGGCGTCTGCTTTTCCTGTCTTTTTACGGTATAGTTTTCTTTTACTCCTGAAAATGTAATAATCATTGTAATCATTAAGATACACGCATAAATAAGACTAAGCATAAACCAGTTTCCAAAATAATGAGCTAGTGGAAGAGTTAATAAACTAGCAAATAAAGACCCTACTGCTGCAATGGTTCTAGGAAAGGCCACTACTTTATTTCGTTCTTTTACATCTTGTGTAATCGTTGCTGAAAGCGACCAATAGGGAATATCCATAATAGCAAAGCTTGTTCCCCATGCGATATAAGTGATATAAGCGTAAATTAATTTTCCTGTATGAGAAAGATCAGGACTAATAAAACACGCGACTGTAGCAACAGCTGCAAAAAATCCTCCTATTAAAAGATAAGGCCTAAACTTACCAAATCTCGTTTCTGTATTATCAACAATCATTCCGATAATAATGTCTGCAATCCCATCCCATATTCTCGCAATAAGAAATAAAGTTCCTACAGCTGCGGCATTTAATCCTACGCTGTCCGTATAAAAAATCATTAAATATGTACTTGTTAATGCATAAATAATATTGTTTCCAAAGCTTCCCATTCCGTATGATAATACGGTTTTCAGAGAAACTTTTGACTGTACCCCCATGCTCATATACCCTAACTCCCTTCTCCTATAAAACGCTTTCATATTATATTATGAGTGACTAGAATCTCATTGCTTTATGAGATTCTAGTCTCCTGTTGCTACTATATGTTTTCTACAATACGACTTTCATAAGGCTGAAGAACATTACCTTTAAACACTTTTACTTCTTGCGTATGATTCATTAGAAAGTAGTAGCTCTTCTCTCCCAGCTTTCGAGGATATACTTCAACTCCTTCTTCACTTTCTGTATGGTCAATATGCTGTTGTTTCACAATATCAAGCGCAATTTTTTCGAAAGTCTGTTCCTCAATTCCACAGCCTACATAATAAACCGTTCCACGGCCAAACTGATTTTTTGTTACAGCCGCTTGATTATAAAATGGATCATCATACTCATACAGCACTTCAGCTGTTACAGGCGTGATAATGTCTCTCCACACGGATGCACTTGCTTGTTCTCCTTCATACGGTCCTTTTCCTTTAATCGATGCTTTTTGGGTAGAAGACAGTGCTTCCACTTCATGAATTTCAATTCCTGTTATTTCTTTTACATATCCGGGCAGCGTCTGTTTAAAGTGAATATTATTTTGTTTGTCTTTAATGCCGGTTCTAAACGTAAAAACGATGACGCCTCCGTTTTCAGTAAATTCAGTAAATCTTTTACCTAGTTCTTCATCAATGATTTGCAAAGCCGGAACCACCAGTACTTTATAGCTTGAAAAATCTCTCTCAGCAGGAATAACATCAATAGGTGTATTCAACTTATAAAACGGTGTATACCCTCGAAGAAGCTCTTGCGTAAAGTCAAACCCTTCACTTTGCTGCTGAAAGCGCCACGACCATATATTTTCATAATCATATAAAACGGCAACATCAGACTTAATATCACACTCAAGTACATGTTCGTACTTAACGATTTCACTAAATAACGACTGTACTTCTTTGTAGCGTTTTCCATAGTGATTATCGTGACCTACAATTCCGTAGCAGTATTGCTCGGCTCCTCTTGTCATCCCGCGCCAACGGAAATACAGCATATTCGTGCATCCATGAGCAAAAGCTTGATAAGACCACATTTTTGCCTGATTAGGTCGCGGTAGATAACCGATGATATCATGACCTTGAGCACCCATTAATTCCTCTACAATCCAGAAGTTTTTATGTAACAAGCCTCTATTAAAATCATGTCCTAATGCAATATGAGCCGGGGTAATTGGCTCTGTTTGACCGCCCCATACCGGATAATTATCATAGGATACAAAGTCCATTACTTCTAGGTTTTCTTCATGATCGAACCATTTATCAAAAAAGCCTCCTGATACGTTCGTTGTCAACAGCTGGTGATCACCTTTATATTTCTTCACAATTGCTGTTTGTTCGTGAGCATATCTGTTTAACGAAAAAGAGCGAAAGCGGGCCCAGTCTAGCTTTAACGAAGGGCTGTGTGTCGTAATTGTTTTTACAGGCATAGGCACTTCGGTAAAGTAGTTATACGTTTGTCCCCAGAAAATAGTGCCATACTTCTCATTTAACTCATTAATATCTTCATATTTTCTTTCCAAAAACTGCTGAAACTCTTTATGGCATTGTTCACAGTAACACATATCACTGCCTTCATGACCAAATTCATTGTCAACCTGCCATGCTACGATTGCTTCTTCTGAGCCGTAGTGCCTTACTAGTTGTTCTGTAATCTGAGCGCTATACTGCCGGTAAAGAGGAGAATTAAAACAATATTGACGTCTTCCTCCAAACGCCCTGACCGCCCCATTTTCATCTTTTGATAAAATAGAAGGATGCTGCTTCGCAAGCCAAGCCGGAAAAGTGGCAGTAGGCGTACCAAACATAACATCAATATTCTGTTTTTTAAGCTTATTGATAACGCTATCAAAAAATGAAAAGTCATATTGCCCTTCTTTAGGCTCCATAAGGTGCCAAGCGAACTCCCCTATTCTCACCATGTTTGATCCTAACTCTTTAATACCTTGGATATCTTCTTCTATCATATTCTCTGGCCAATGTTCAGGGTAATAATCGACGCCGATGTACATTTTTCTCTACTCCTATCTATTTCTTTATTTCATTAAATGAACGTTTTGCTGTTACTTGTTGAGGTATTCTTGGAAACGGTGATCAAAAGCAAAAAAATCACATTCCCTTTCTTCATAAATAATTCTCTATTCAACTTTTAAGATACATACTTCCTAATCTTTTAAAACGCTTACAAGTTTATTTTATGAACTTTATTCAAAATATTCAATGGTAAAATTTCAGATAAAAACATCCCTTTTTTGCTCTTTATTAAAATAAAGAATAAAACGCTTACAAATACAAATGTTTTTATAATTCTTTTATGTACCTCCCCTTGCACCTTCCATATCCACATTTAGGTAATAAATTGCTCAGAAAACAATCACCAAGAGTGATATCTTTCACACATGTGATCTATCAATTAGTAAGAGTCATTTGACTCATATATAAAATAGTAAAAATTACAGAGCATTTTTTTACCATTATTAATACATTAAACCTACGTTCACCATCACAACATAAAAAGACCGCACAATTAATCAATAATCTCGATTAATTGTGCGGATACTTTTGTTCCGCCTTTTACTTGCAGCTTCCATTTATACAAAGCTCTTCAAACACAGGATCCTTTACATTTTCCATCAATAATGGTGTTGCAACATGAATGGTGTTGCAACATGCTGGAAATTAGAATGACGAATCGTTAGGTTTGTGACGGGAGAACGTTCATAGGCTCGAATCCATAAGCCGTATTTGCCTCCGTTGCTTTGCAAATTCTTATGAAGACTTTTTTACATAGGGCTTATACAAGGTTAATAAGGCGAAGGGCTGTCTTTGATGCTATAATTAGCTTCGTATGCAAAAGAAAAAAGTATCACTACAAGCTTTTAAATCATACATAATCGCTGTACCTTATTTTCGCATCATTTAAAATAAAGGAATTTTAAAGAGAAAAGTGAATAGTATAAACATGCACTTTATTTACTATCTCTTTTTAAATTTTATATATTCATTGTTTTTAAAGGAGAGGATATCATGCCAGGAGCCACAAGCATGGTCGTAATCGGGATTACTGCCTTAATTGTATTTGGACCAAGTAAATTGCCGGACATAGGACGAGCATTTGGACATTCCCTGCGAGAATTTAAAAATGCAGCAGAAGGAATTATACAGGATGACGACAAAAAAACTCCAGAGGATACTACTGAAGATAAAGAGGAAAAATCCTAATTTTTATGTGAATGATAGTTATACAGACTAAAAAGCCCACTTTTCACGTGCAGTGGGTTTCTTTTTTGATGTATGATAGTAAAAAATAGTAAAGAAAGAGGGTAACTTTTTGTTTAAATCGAAACTGCATTTTTGGACATTAGAACTATTAATGATTGCTTTACTGATTTATATTTGTAAACATATTTCGTTTGTTTTTCTACCAATCGGTGTGTTTATCTCCACTTTGTTTTTCCCAATTCTTGTAGCTGGTTTTCTTTTCTTTTTATTCGAACCAATTGTGTCATTTCTCACAAGAAAAAAAGTGCCAAAAACACTGGCCATTTTACTATTATACGTTGTTTTTATCGGCGTAATTGCTTCTATTGTAGGCGGTGTGGGACCTACTTTATCTAAGCAATTAACTGATTTGGCTAAGAATATTCCGTCTTACATTGTAGAAACGAGAGAGTACATAAATGATTTATCTAACTCAAGATGGTTTAACTGGCTCGTTGAACAAAAATATGTGTCGCTCGATCATATTGAAGAGTCACTTTTAAACTACGCGTCTACTTTACCTACGAATCTCACAAACAGTATTTCATCTGTTTTAAGCGTCGTAACGAATATTACACTTACGGTTGTAACCGTTCCTTTCATTCTTTTTTATATGCTTAAAGACAGCCATAAACTTCGTAAAAATACGCTGCGTATGGTTCCTGCTTCTTACCGAAAAGAAACGTTGCGTACAATGAAAGAAACAACAAATACGCTAGCTACTTATATTCAAGGCCAAATGCTCGTTTGTTTGTTTGTCGGTATCAGTACGTTCATTGGTTACCTCATCATTGGGTTGCCCTATGCATTAATACTTGCACTAATAGGAGCTCTTACTAATATTATCCCGTACGTCGGCCCTTTTATTGGCGTAGCTCCTGCTTTAATCGTAGGTTTATTATACTCTCCTACAAAAGCGATATTAGTGATTATCGTCGTCGTAATCGTTCAACAGCTCGATGGGAACATTATTTCTCCGCTGGTAATTGGAAAGAAATTAAACACTCATCCTTTAACGATTATTATTTTATTGCTTGTTGCGGGTAATATTGCAGGAATACTCGGAATGATCTTAGCGATTCCGGCTTATGCTGTAACAAAAACAATTGTGATAAATATTGTAAGAATGGTTCAATTCAGAAACAAATCTGTCAAGCTGTAAAATGCAAAGGCAATACAATAAAAGGACCTTCTCTTGAAGGTTCTTTTATTGTTCCATAGGTTCAGCATTCACACACCATAAGATGATTTCCATCTGGATCTTTAAATGTAAACCAGTGATCGTGTTCAATTCCTGTCGTTAGCTCTACTTTTTTCTGTTTCATATATTCATAAGCTTCTTTGATATCGTTTGTATTCAAGTGAAAAGCCGGCGTTTCAAAAAGCGTATTTTTTGAATAAATTTTACTATCTAATACAATTCCTGTTCCATTCATAGGTAGCACATATAAATGATCATATAAAATGTATCCATCTGCCGGCAAACCTAGCACGTCACAATACCAGTCTCGTGCTTTTTGTATATCTTTTACAGGAATAAAAATCGTGCCTACTTCATTTAATATAGGGTTCATTTATGACCTCCAGGGTATGTTTAGTAGTTTTAGAAAGTATTCTCTTTTAACCGCTGATATCCTTTTATTTTAAATTGCTTGCTATTCATCCAGTAAACTCCGCAGCAGAATTAGTAGTCTTGCGAACAGAATTCTCCTCCTTACATAAGCTACGCAGCAAATGTATATACTTCATGACCAAATTTGGATTACGAAAAAAGAAAATAAGAAAATCTCCCCCTTCGCCTGCTTTGCACGTGTATAATGAAAAATAGACTATAGATAGTAGCCGTCTTTTGTTTGTGGCATCGAACTTTCGTGCATTACAATAGATTTAACGCTACTATTCAACTAAGAATTAAAATGACTAACTTAAGATTAAGGAGGTTAGATGTGTATGGATTATTCATCTTTACTCATACGCGAAGTCATTGATAGAGTATCTAAATTACGCCTCTTATCTGTTTATAACGAAAGTATAAAAGGTGATTTAGAGAGCACCATCCTCCCTCTTTATCAGCAGCACTTTGAAAATAAAGATGTAAACGAAGCGTTGAGGATTTTAAAAAAAGACTTTCTCAATCGCACGAAACGCAGATGGTTAGATGCTGCTATACGCGACTATGAGCAAAAAAAGCCCAAGAAGAATAAAGAGCTGATTGGGGAATACAGAGCGCTAACAGCTTATTATAAAACGAATGGAAAAGAACTCTTTTGCAAACAGTTTGAAAACGTATCATCTCCGGAAGAAGTCATTGATAAACGAATTTGTATTCTACGTGAATGGAGTCAAGAAGATAGCTTCTTCTTAACGGATTATCCTTATATTCATCAAAAAACCAAGACCCAGCGAGAAAAAGCAATCCATACGGATATATCTATTATTATTGGGCTGACTATACTGGACCCAAGCTTCCAAAACGGAAATCATAGTATTATTGAGAGCCCTTTTTCAACTGTAGAGAATCCTTTTTTCTCTAATTCAAGAGCAAAGCTTCTCGTCGAGCAACCCCTATTAGAGAAAGAAGGAAAAGAATATTTCTTAAGTACTTATAACTCTGAAGACGGGACAGATTACGAATTGTTAATAGAAAAAGAATACGCTGAAGAAAATGGAAATAAAATTAGTGATTTAGATCGGTTTGATTATAAAGTGTTTTTAGAGATCATGAGCCAACGCGACGAGTTGTTCGCTACACAAAAAATTATTAACGTAAAAATTGGTGACCTTGTGAAAGCACTTTATAAAACAGACAGTAAGCGCAACTATCAGATGATAGAAGAAAGAATTACAAAAATGAAGCACTACAGCATGACAAAAGTACAGCATAATAAGAAAATTGCCTATGGTATTTTTGACTTTGTGGATATTACTACGATGCCCAACGGAACGCGAATTGCTGAAATTCACGTCAATGAAGTGATATATAGAGACTATATTCAACGCCAAACGGTGCGTATTTACAAAAATAAAGTAGAAAAATTAAGTTTAGACGCCGCTTACCATTTGCTATTCGTTATGCAAAAAGAGCGTCTCATTTGCTATGAAACAAAATCTTCATACAATGTCACAAGAGATTATTTATATTTTTCGACAAGAGTCCGCTTTCGAAAAAGACGCAAAAAAGAAAACCTTGTCGAAATTGAAACAGCCTTAGATGAGCTAGTCGAACAAAAACTAGCTGTCCAATCTTATAAAAGAGTGGGCCAAGTGTTTCAGATCACCTTTATTCCTGTGGGAGAAAGTGAAGTAAAAGACTTATTAGCCGGTGATTACGAATATGCTCCCCTTTCTATTTATCAAAACGTAACAAGTTCTATAGGCTAAAAAAGAATGCCCTTATAATCTTTATAAGGGCATTCTTTTTATCTATGTACTATTATTCACTGCATTTTTTGCTCCACATTTCCGTGCAAAAGTGTTTTTTTGCTCCAATTCTCCATGTAAACATACTATTTCCCCTGCTAATATAACTATTAAACTTCACCTTCCTCATCATTTTGTGAACTTTTCGTGTCCGAAAGAAGTGTTACAACTATTTTTTGCTCCAGATTTCCGTGCAAATGTGTCGTTTTTCTTTTTATACTGCATTTACTATAAGTTTGGCTCCAATCTTCCGTGCAAATATGCCACTTTTACATAATTTTTCTTGGGACAGCGACTTTCCCCCTCCGTTTTCTGCATTTTTGGCTCCACATCTCCGTGCAAAAGTGTTTTTTGCTCCAGATTTCCGTGCAAATATGCCACTTTTTAAAAAAAACGCGATTTTTTCTGCAAATGTTCATTTATTCTCTGTAAAAATGTGAACTTTCTGTGTCTAAAAAAGGGCATTTTTTTGTTTTTTGTTCCTATTTTCCGTGCAAATGTGTCACTTTGTCGCCCAAATCTTTATTTTTATCATTTTTGCTCCTATTCTCCGTGCAAATATGTCATTTTTACATCAAAATTTTTTTGAATTTGTCGCATTTTGTGTATTTCATCCGTCATAATACGACATTTGTCTTAAGAATGCTGTTTTATCAACGTTTATGAAATATAACGCTATTTTTGCTCCACATCTCCGTGCAAATATGTCACCTTGTAAATAGATGTCTCGCCCCTTGGTATCACTAGTCTTTTAAAAAAATGCACCATTTTCCCGTGCAAATATGTCATTTTACAGCCTATATGACTGTGTCTATACTGTAAAAGACGACGTATATAGTTTTGGAAAGGAGGTAACTACATGAGTATACAAAAGCTGGCACTAAAACGGCACACCCTTGTAGCAAATAAACTGCTGATTGTCATGAGTGGTTTAAATAGAGAGACGAAACGAGAGAACAGCTATTACTATGAAAAACATTCATTTGGTCTAGCGAAAAACTTTGTAGACATAAAGTGGACAGGTTCTCTGATGAAGCAAATTTTAGCTTACGTAGCCAAATGTAACAGCCAAGGTCATATTTCAATTATTTCTGAGCAAGAACTGGCTAATACAATCCAATGTTCCGTTCGGACCGTTCAAAATAATAATAAGCTTTTAGAAGACTATGACATCATTCGCTGGGATCGTTTATGGGGAGACTATATTCAAGTTTCTTTAAACAACTATTTAGAGGATTTTTTAGATTTACATATAAAAGAAGCGGCTGATGCTCAAAACATATCATATACTCCGGAAATGCTTGATAAAGATCACAATACATATACTTCAAAAGGTGGTTACACTTCTGTTTCAATGGAAGTGATTTATCAATTGCTGGCTATCAAAAATATTAACATGCTGCGTCTGGCTTTACGTGCTTTGTATGTATACGAATCTGATGTAAACGTAAAGAAAGATTCAGAAGCCCTTTTATCTTACACCGAGGTAAAACACATTCTTCCGAAATACATTGGCTATAAAGCTGCTATTAAAGAAATGGCTAGTAAATTGAGTAAAATTTTCCGTATCGATGTGCTAGAAAAAGATGATTGTGTCAAAACATTATTAGAAGAAAAGCAGCCAAGAAAATCAATTATTGAAAAAATCAAGGATGGTTTTATTTTAAGCTTCAATTTAACTGGTGCTCATGATAGTAAAAAACAAAAAGAAATCGAAAAAATCCGTGGAGAACATGCATTTGCTCAGTTTAAGAATTTCTTTAAATCTTTTGGCCATTATTCCATTAAAAAAGAAGATATTCATTCCATTGTACATGAATTCGGTTTAGATATAATCGAAAAATCATTAACGTCCGTTCAGCGTTACTTACACCAAACTTACATAGAAGAAAGTATGGATGCATTTCGACCTCTTGTGCATGAAATGGAGTCAAACTTCTTTACGTATATCCGCAAAATTGCCAACGGGTATTATCAGGCAAAAATTAACGCTCTATAATACTCTTTTTTGTTATGCCTTTTTTTACTCACCTCTACTTTATTTCCCTCCCATTCTTTCTTTCTCTTTAACTTACTAAAATATATTTGTCTATTAACTATAATAAATCCCTTTAAATGATAATGATTTTCATTTTCGTGAAAAAAATCAATTAAATGAACAAAAAATACAATAAATAAACGTTATTTTCCGATCGATTGCGTAGAAAATATGGCTGTTATAAAAAAATCCTATATTTTTTCGTGAAAATTCTTGTTGTTAACTGCAGTTTTTTTGATTCCTTAATACCCCTTAAACTCAGTCAGCAGAAAGCTTTTACCAATATAAGTTTTAACAATGTTTATAATCTCTTTAATTTCTTTTTAATCTCTTATAAATGTATAGTAATTTCTTTAAAATAAAGAGCAGCGAATAAATATCGTTCATATATCTGAATGCATTAAATTAAAATATATAACTCACTGAAAAAAGCGATCCCATAAAATGGAAACTCTCTTTCTTACTTCATGTATCTGTATCACTTCATAAAAAAACACACAAAACAAATTCTTTACATCTGCTTTGTGTGTTTTTTTTATTTAGTAGGATTATATTGTTTAAGAACTTTATCACGTACATATTTAAGATGATGATACATTTTCTTGAATGCATCATCTGGGTCATGATTAGCTAACGCATTATAAATAGCGGTATGATGCTCTACAGTAAGTGCTGGTTCTCTAAAGGTAATTTCGCTATCTGTTTTTTCATGAGTGAAAAGCAGGGAATTAATCATACCTTCTACCACTGGATTATCCGCGCTAACAGCAATAATTCGATGGAATTCCTTATCCGCTGCACCGTAATTGTTATCTTTGCTCTTTTTTATTTCCTCGATCGTTTCTTTTAACTGGCTTAATTGATCATCGTTTATTTTTTCCGCCGCCATGGTTACTAGGCCCAGTTCTAGTGCCATGCGCGCCTCCACTACTGCAGGTAAATTATCGATTGATAACGCTAACATAACGGAAAAAGGATGTGCTCCTATTTTGTTATTAAAATACGTACCTCCACGGGTTTTTCGTGTAATTACACCAAGTACTTCTAATGCACTCAAGGCTTCTCTCAATACAGGGCGACTTACATTCAGTACGTCTAATAACTCCATTTCAGTTGGCAGTTTGTCTCCTGGCTTTAATTGCCCGCTGACCAATAACTGAATAATACGGTCGACTACTTGTTTTGCCAGCGTATTACGATTAACGGATTCAAATGACACTTTTTTAGTCGAACCACTCATCTTCATCCACCCTTTTCTGAATATTGTTTATTTGTAAGACTAATTATATCATATAGAATTTTTTTATGTATTACCAACCACTACTTCTTAACTATTCTTATTTCTTATCTACATAAGATTATGTATTAAACTGCTCGTTATTATAAAAACAGAAGCTCGAACAAAGACGTAGAATTGTTCGAGCTAAAAGCACCCTGTAATTATTTTTTTAAAAAATTTTTAACGTACCAGACAAGGACGTTTATTATCAAAGCTCCAATTTTTAATTAAATACTGCATAGCTTTTGAATCATCACGTACTCCTAATTGCATTTTCTTATATAGCTGATGTGCTTGCTCGATTCGTTCTAAATCCACCTCTATGCCAAGTCCTGGTTTCTTAGGTACTGCTACTCTTCCTCCCTCAATTTTAAAAGGATCTTTTGTCAATCGCTGACCATCTTGCCAAATCCAATGCGTATCAATAGCCGTTATTTTTCCAGGAGCGGCAGCAGCCACATGAGTAAACATGGCCAGTGAAATGTCAAAATGATTATTGGAATGTGATCCCCATGTAAGACCCCAATCATGACACATTTGAGCTACACGAACTGAGCCTTGCATCGTCCAAAAATGGGGATCTGCTAGAGGAATATCTACAGCGTTTAACTGGATAGCATGCCCCATTTGACGCCAGTCTGTAGCAATCATATTCGTAGCAGTTGGCAGTCCAGTTGCTCTGCGAAATTCCGCCATTGTTTCTCTTGCTGAATATCCATTTTCGCTTCCGCAAGGGTCCTCTGCATAGGCCAATATATGATGTTTATTTTTACATAGTTGAATAGCTTCTTCCAAAGACCAAGCTCCGTTAGGGTCTAAGGTAATTCGAGCTTCAGGGAATTTTGCAGCTAATGCTGCTACCGCTTCTATTTCTTGCTCACCTTGAAGTACACCGCCTTTTAATTTAAAATCATTAAATCCATACTGCTGATGAGCTGCCTGTGCAAGTTTTACGATTGCTTCAGGAGTCAGAGCTTCTTCATGACGAAGTCGGAACCACTCCACTTTTTCATTTTCACCACTTAGATAGTCCAAGTCGGTTTTTTTGCGATTTCCAATATAAAATAAATAACCTAGCATTTCCACGTATTCTCTTTGTTGTCCTTCTCCTAATAATGCTGCAACTGGTACATCAAGAAATTTTCCTACTAAATCTAATAACGCCGCCTCCAACGCTGTAACAGCATGAATAGTCGTCCGTAAATCGAATGTTTGAAGGCCTCGCCCTGCCATATCTCGATCTTCAAATTTTTTACGTACTGTATTTAAGATGTTATTATAATTTCCGATTGATTCACCTACTACAAATGTTTTCGCATCTTCAAGGGTTTGACGAATGTTTTCACCTCCAGGTACCTCTCCCACCCCTGTGCTTCCGGTACTGTCTTTTAAAATAACAATATTTCGAGTAAAAAAGGGACTGTGAGCTCCGCTGAGATTAAGCAGCATACTATCATACCCAGCCACTGGTATGACCTGCATATCTATAATTTGAGGCGTAGACGATTTTTTTTCGTTTTGAATTTCACTATTTGTAAGGACATAATTGTTCATGATTTCCACTCCTAATTTAGGTTCTGATGTATCCGCTTACATATTAAACGTACTTTCATCCTTTGCGGGGATATTCTTTAGTTCTACTCGTTTAATCTCTCCCACTAAAAGAAGATAGCAGAGAATAGCTACAAGAGCGTTAGCGCCCACAAAAACCAATGCTCCATTAAAAGAGCCTGTTGCATTGACAATGTACCCAATAATGATAGGTGTTGTAATAGAAGCAATGTTTCCAAATGTGTTAAAAAGCCCGCCGCTTAAACCCGCTATTTCTTTAGGGGAAGTGTCAGCCACAACAGCCCACCCTAATGCTCCAAAGCCTTTTCCAAAAAAAGCAAGTGACATAATTACTACAACAATCCATTCAGCATCTACATAATTGCAAGCAACCATGCTACAGGAAAGCAACATGCCAATAACGATAGGTGTTTTACGTGCAAACGTTAATGAACGACCTCTCTTTAAAAAGAAATCAGATACAATTCCCCCTAACACCCCTCCTAAAAACCCGCATATAGCAGGTAGAGAAGCAATAAATCCAGCTTCCAAAATTGACATTCCGCGTGCTTGAACTAAATAAACAGGAAACCATGTTAAAAAGAAATAAGTGAGCGTCGTAATACAATATTGTCCAATATAAACCCCTAATAACATTCTGCTCTTAAGAAGTTGTTTAATTTGATTCCATCCCGGGCCGGTATTTTTCTTTGTTTCTATTTTTTTATCATCCATATCAATGAGCCCGCCGCCCTGCTGGATATAATTTACTTCTTCTTTTGTAATGCGAGGATGTTTGCTTGGACTATAGATCACTTTCATCCAAACAGCAGCTAAGATTACCCCTAAGACACCCATAATAATAAATACAAAATGCCAGCCGAACCTGTGAGTGAGCCATGCCATAATAGGCGAAAATAATACTAGTGCAAAATACTGAGCCGAATTAAAAATTGCAGAGGCTGTCCCACGTTCAGATTTTGGAAACCAGGCCGCTACAATACGGCTATTTCCTGGAAAAGAAGGGGCTTCAGCTAACCCAACCATAAAACGAAGCGTAAATAAGATAATTATAGCAGCACCGCCACTAAAAAAGCCGATAAATCCTTGAAAAAAGGTAAAAATAGACCAAAAAAATACACTGCATGCAATGATTGTCTTTGATCCGAATTTATCTAAAAACCACCCTCCAGGAAGCTGACCAATTACATAAGCCCATCCAAATGCTGAAAAAACATACCCCATTGAAACTGAATTTAAGCCTAATTCTTTTTGAACAGAGTCTCCTACAATGGACAGCGTCGCTCTATCTGCATAATTAATCGTTGTCAAAACGAAAAGCATAAATACGACAAACCAGCGTACATGGCTTTTTTTGCTGCTTCCCGCTTCCAATTTTGGTTTAGCTTGCATAATCACCTATTCCATCCCCCTCTTATTGTTTTGTTCTTTTCCTATGTTTATCTCTCTTAAAAAAAAGGAATTTTCCTCCTTTTCAAGAGAATAAAAGGTTCATAATACAATAAAGGTATTTAACTTTTTATAAAAACAGTTTTAATAGCAGTGAAAAACTCCTTAGCAGCCTCCCCTTGTTCTCTAGAGTGAGAACTTGATTGTTTCATGCCTCCAAACGGTGCCTGAAGTTCAACGCCTGCGCTTTCCGAGTTAATTCGAATAAGTCCAGCATCCATTTCATTAATAAATGAAAGCATATGAGAAATATTTGTAGTGAAAATAGAAGCGCTTAGCCCATATTGAACATCGTTAGCTAGTGCTAATGCTTCCTCAATGGATTCTACTTTCATCAGCGCTATGACAGGACCAAAAATTTCTTCTTGTGAAATCGTCATATTCGATTCTACGTTTTCAAAAATAGTAGGTTCTACGTAAAATCCATTTTCGTATTCCCCGTCAGTTAACTGACGTCCTCCGTATAAAAGAGTTGCACCTTCACTTTTTCCTTTTTCAATATATGACAATACGGTCTGCAACTGATTTTCGCTTGCGCATGGCCCCATCCACGTTTCCCCGTTTAACCCTTCTCCAACGGTAATTTCTTTTGTTTTTGCTAATAGCTTTTGTTTGAATTTTTCATATACCTCGTGCTGAACAATTACCCGACTCGTCGCAGTACATTTTTGACCTGTCGAACGGAATGCCCCGCTGATTGTACCTTCTACTGCTAAATCTAAATCTGCATCCGCCGCTACAATTACAGGGTTCTTCCCCCCCATTTCTAACTGATATTTAGCTCCTCGAACGAAAGCCTTTTGACCAATTTGTTTACCTACTCGATCGGAACCTGTAAATGTAATCGCATTAATTTCTGAATGTTCAGCAATAGCTTGACCAATGATCGACCCTGAGCCAGTAATCATGTTTACTACACCCGCTGGAATTTTTGCTTCTTCAAAACATTCAATAATCTTAGCACACGTAATAGCTGTTTCGGTAGCTGGTTTAATTATGATAGTGTTTCCGTAGACAAGTGCCGGAGCTATTTTCCATATAGGAATAGCAATAGGAAAGTTCCATGGGGTGATAACTCCAACAACGCCTAGCGGCACCCGAGATGTAAACATCAATGCTTCAGCATCGGTAGAAGGAATTACATCTCCCATTTTTCTCATACCTTCTCCCGCATAGTATCGAAGAATAGCTATTCCGCGAGCTGTTTCTCCTTTTGTTTCAGCCAAGGTTTTTCCCATTTCACGGGTAGCACATTCCGCAATTTCATCTAGTCTATTTTCCATAATATCCGCAGCTTTGTGAAGGTACTGTCCGCGAGCTGCGCCTGACAATCGCTTCCATTTTTCTTGAGCTTGTTTAGCTGCTTTTACCGCTATATTTAAATCTTCAAGAGTTGATTTTTGTACATATCCTACAGCCTCTTTCTTATTGGCTGGGTTTAGACTTTCCATCATCTCTTGAGACGATGATGGCACGCCTTTTCCGTTAATAAAATTTAAGTATTGTTTGTTTTGAACACTAATTGTCATATGAACTCTCCTTTTTATAAAGCGTTTACATTTTATTGGTTAAGATAAAACTTGTTTAGAGGATTTAGGATATTGATCAAATGCTCGTGTTAAAACCTTTTCGAGCTGTGCGTAATGTTCTTTATCTACTGAAACAATAGGAGGCCTTACTGTATCTGTAACAGGTAAACCTATAATTTCCATCCCTGCTTTAATCAATGAAACAGCATATCCTTTTTTCTGCTTGCGAATATCGTTAATTGGAAGAATTATATTTTGGTAGAGTTCACTTAGTAACTCTTGATCGTGACTTAATAAAGCGTTGTAAAACATTCTTGATATGTGCGGAATATAGTTAGAAATTGCTGACGAATAAGAATCAAATCCAATTGGAGCGTATGCTGGCATCGTTACTTCAGCCATTGGCATTCCGTTTAGCCAGCCTAGTCGCTTTCTTAAAGACTGGGTTAATTCTATATTTAATTCCATATTTCCATATCCGTCTTTTAATCCTACTAATTGGTTTAATTCTGTAAGTTTTTCTAAAGTTGGCAACTGTAAAATGGCATTGTCTCTTTGATAAACAATTGCGTTTAAATGTGTATGCTCAATGATTGCTTTTAGATAGTTGTAAAGGCCTTCTTGTTCACCTTCAATTAAGTATGGAGGTAAAATTAAATAGCCGTCTGCCTGTTTTTCCTCTGAAATACGAGCCCATTCTAAAGCTGTAGAAAGATTACCGCCCACACCTGTATAAACGGGAACTTTTCCGTTGACGACAGATATAGCTACTTCTAACATTGCTGTATATTCTTTTGTATTTAAGGATTGAAATTCGCCTGAACCGCAAGCTATGAAGATAGCCTCTAACCCTTCGTCTAATAAAAATTGAATATTTGTTTCTAAAGCTTTTTCATCTAATTTCCCTTGGTTATTAAGGGGAGCAACGGGGAAACCTAAAATTCCTGTAGGTGCTTTTCTATTCATATTCACATGCATATCCTCCTATAAATTTTCAGATAATTTTTACATTTTTATTGTAAGACAAATTAAATTGTTTGTCAATAAAATAAATAAACTTAAATCATTAAATAAAGGATTTTAAAATAGAAACAAAACACACCTCTAACAAAGAGGTGTGTTTTGTTTCTATTTATACGCTTTTTTTATTTCAATTTCATAGTTTCTCAACTTACGGTAAAGTGTACTTCGATCAATTCCCAACAATTTAGCTGCTTGAGATATATTGGAATGGGTTTCCCTTAGAGTAAGCAAAATTTGCTCTTTTTCAGATTGAAGATGATTGTTAGTTTCCGCTTCTTCACCGAGGTAATTTGTTTCAAAAACATTTTCATTTAGCTGCTCTTTCATATCCTGAGCCGAAACTACATTATTTTTACTGATTACTACTAATCTTTCAATAAAATGCATTAATTCTCTTACATTTCCTTTCCATTCATAGGTAGTTAATTGTGAATAAGCTTTTTCTGTAATTTCTATATTTTTCTTTTTATAGAGATTAGTGTAATAGACTAAAAAATGATGAGCAAGATAACGAATATCACTTTTTCTTTTACGGAGCGGTGGAATATTTATAGTTAAGACCTTAAGCCTATAAAGTAAATCCTCTCGAAATTCGCCTTTTTCTACGACTTTTAATAAATTTTTGTTAGTTGCTGCAATAACTCTTACATCTACAGGAATATATTTATTATCACCTAAGCGCATAACCTGTTTTTCTTGTAAAACTCTCAGTAAGCGCGATTGTCCATATGTATCCATCTCAGAGATTTCATCCAGAAAAATCGTTCCTCGATGCGCCATTTCAAACAAACCTTGCTTTCCTTTTCTGGTCGCCCCAGTAAAGGCCCCTTCTACATATCCAAATAACTCACTTTCCAGTAAATTAGGCGGAATGGCGGCACAATTAACAGCAACAAAAGGACCGTTTTTCCGCAAACTTTCTGCATGAATACTCTGAGCAAATAACTCTTTCCCAGTGCCAGACTCCCCATAAATTAGAACGGTTGCATCTACCGAAGACACTGTCTGTCCAATCCGTTTGGCTTCACAAATATGCTTAGAATGTCCTAAAATATCAGAAAATGTGTAGCGTGTCTCGAACTTTCTTGACAGTACTTCCCCTCTAATTTTAGCTTCCATTTCTTGAATACTTGTAATATCTTGAAAAGTTATCATTGCGCCAATAATGTCTTTCTCCACTTTAATTGGAGCAATATTAAATATTAAACTTTTATTTTTGATTTTTTTGATTATACCTAGATGCTCTTCTCCTTCAAAACAATTTTTAATAGGCAAAAAAGGCATAGCAGCATCGATCTGCTTTCCTAGCACTTCTTGCCTTTTTAATTCTAGTAAATGCTCGGCAGCATGATTAAATACTTCTACTTTTTTATTTCTATTAATACTAATAATTCCTTGTATAGAATAATCAATAAGGGCTTTAACTGTTTGGGAACGCTCTTTTTCAATTTTTCTTCCTAAAGAAATCTTTTTAGCTTCTAAAAATGCTGTTCTAACAGCGGAGTTTCCAGATTCAATAGGAATTGCCTTAAAGCCTTTCCCAAGCGATAAAGTAGTTGTTTTCATTCCGCCAATAACAATATCTGTTTCTACTGAAGAAAGTTGCTCAATACAAGTTGGAATATCTTCAACTGAATTAAGAGGATAAATAGAAAGGTTGATACCCAAAATATCTGCTAAAATTTCCACATCATTTTTCATATTCTGAAACGCGAGCATGGCCACTTTAGGATTCTCTAAGCCTGTTGCCTTCTTGCTTTTATAAAAGGCTTGAGCTAAATCTTGTCCTGTAATTGGAATTTCAACTAGAGGAGTTCTGCTTACAGAATCAGCAATTAACCTTGCAGTCCCTCCTCTACAAACGATAACATCACAACTGGGTTCTAATTTATTGGCGAGTTTTACGGCGCGACTTAACCTTGCAAGATAGATTTCAACCTCTCCTTGTAATCCTAACTCTTGAATTACTCTTCTCCCTTGTAAAAACAGTTGTTTATCTGGAGCAATAAAAGAAATTTTTGACATATTCGTTCCCTCCTTATTAGTTAGAATATTCTAGTTATTATAACGTATTGACACAACAATTGTTGCTTTATGTACAACAATTGTTGTATATTTCATCACTTTTATTCGATATAAAGGCTTTTTTTACCCGTTAAAGCACTTGGCATGCTTATTGCAATAAATAAAGATGAACATGTTTAGAAAGAAATTAAAAGCGATTAAGGAGAGATGAATCATGTCTTTGCAAATCAATCAAACGGAAAAACCCCTTTATATCAAAGTAAATGAAAACGATAATGTTGCTACTATTGTAAACTCAAAAGGATTGCCGAAAGGAACTGTGTTTCCATCTGGGTTAGAGTTAAAAGAATATATCCCTCAAGGGCATAAAGTTTCATTAAAAAACTTTGAGAAAGATGACAAAATTATTCGCTATGGAGAAATTATCGGAACTGCTTCCTCACCAATTTCTCAAGGAACTTGGGTAAAAGAATCATATGTTACCCTGCCTGATCCTCCTATTTTAGAAAAGTTGCCTTTGGAAACTAAAGTTTTTGCCCCTTTACCTCCTTTAGAAGGTTACACATTTGAAGGCTATAAAAATACAAATGGAAGTGTTGGAACAAAAAATATACTTGGAATTGCGACAAGTGTTCAATGTGTAGCAGGAGTACTTGATTATGCGGTTAAAAAAATTAAAACAGAGCTTCTTCCTTCATATCCAAATGTAGAGGATGTAGTAGCTTTAACTCATAATTATGGCTGCGGAGTTGCTATTAATGCACCGGACGCCGTCATTCCGATTCGTACATTACAAAATCTTTCTACCCATCCAAATTTCGGGGGTGAAGTTTTAGTAGTTGGCTTAGGGTGTGAAAAGCTTCTTCCTGAACGTTTGATTCCCCAGGAGGATTCAGGAAATATAACACGTTTGCAGGACCAGACAGGCTTTAAGCAAATGGTTGCTACAATCATAGAGATGGCAGAGGAAAAATTAATTAAGCTAAATAACAGGACGCGCGTAACCTGCCCCCTATCTGATTTAACGGTAGGTTTACAATGTGGAGGAAGCGATGCCTTTTCCGGTGTTACCGCCAATCCAGCAGTTGGATATGCGGCAGATTTACTAGTAAGAGCAGGCGCTACTGTTTTATTTTCTGAAGTTACTGAAGTTCGAGATGCTATTCATTTGTTAACGCCACGAACAATTAATGAAGAAGTCGGTCAATCTCTAATTAATGAAATGAAGTGGTATGATCAATATTTAAAAAGAGGCGAAGCTGATAGAAGTGCAAATCCTTCACCTGGAAATAAAAAAGGCGGACTTGTAAACGTAGTAGAAAAAGCACTTGGCTCTATAGCTAAAGCAGGAACAACTCCAATCGTCGAAGTTTTATCGCCTGGAGAAAAACCGACTAAAAAAGGCTTAGTCTATGCAGCAACTCCGGCGAGTGATTTTGTATGCGGAACATTACAGTTAGCTTCTGGGATGAACATGCATATTTTCACAACAGGGAGAGGAACTCCATATGGCCTGGCAATGGCACCTGTTCTTAAAGTATCTACTAGAAGTTCATTAACTGAGCAATGGGATGATTTAATAGATTTAGATGCAGGAAGAATAGCACAAGGAGAGGCAACCATTGAGGAGGTGGGTTGGGAGCTCTTTCACTTAATTATAGACATTGCAAGCGGCCATAAGAAAACGTGGAGTGATTATTGGGGGCTGCATAATGATTTATGTCTGTTTAATCCTGCTCCTTTAACTTAACAAGATAACGAGAACCTGTTTCTAAACTGGTTCTCGTTGTTTTATGACGCGTTGAGTAACTAATTGGAGTTTAAATGACCTCTGTCTGCTGCTTCTGGCGGTGTTTCCATCCAGCCATTTTCCATCATAATATCCGCAGCCTCCTTTACAAACTTTGAGATATTTGTCATTGATTTTCCATATAACAGCGCCAAATCATGTCTTCCATTGACGGCTACTGAATTTCCAAAAGCCCTCATTTTCATTGAGAACATATCCATTTTGTGAAACAGCATCAATTTATCCGAAAACGGTGAAAAAGTCGAAGTAGTAATTAAATGATCAAGAAAGGATGGCGCTGGTAAATTATCTAGATGAAGCTTTTCAACATAGCGTTCTACCGCTTTGTTTGTCAGATCTTCGCCTTTTACAAATAATGCACGGATTTTTTCACTTTTAACAACTTGACTAAATGCCAAAATTAAGGCTTTGCTTGTCACATTATTCTCGATGTTATCATACAGATGAGCAATTTCTAATGCATGCAAAGGTCGAACATCTCCTATAAACCCCCCTAAATAATGAGTAGTAGCGATGTTCACTTTTTCTGGTGCGGGAATAATTGGCGGCTTAATAATAAATCCTGTATCCATTAAGATTGCCTTTATTTGCTCCATCAGTTCCATTGTCGCTTTCATACAATACGTTAAAAATGTCTTTACATCTTCTCTATACACTAGGGGCAGTGCGATACTATAAATGCTTAAGCCCGCTTTAGCAGCATATTTTAAATAGTGCACGTAAAATTCATCTTCAAACAGCTTTGGAGTGCCTAGGTTCACGTCTTCTTGCGTAAATCCATACGGAATTGGCACATTCTCTTTTGTGAAAATGTCTTTTACGTTAGTTTGAAATTCTTCCGTTAAACCTTTTGCATGTTGTAACAGCTTTTTTATATCCGGATCTTCAACGTGTTCAAGAAAATAACTTAAAATATACGAAGACATACTGTTGCCCATATAGGTTGCCCAAAGTTTACCCATTTCGGGGGCTGTTAATTTCTCTTTCACGCTTGTTTTTTTTTGAACCTATTTTAGTTGGTTTGATTGTTTCTATCTATAATCTCCTAATTCGATTTGTTCTTAGGTTGGTCTTTTCTATTTTATCTATTCTTCCACTTATGATTTAACATTATTAGGTGAGGTAGGCAGGTTTTCAGTATTTTAATCTACAGTTGGACCTATTCGCTGTTTGTTTCCGTGCTTGACCTGTACGTTGACCTTCACGTTTATTGAGTCTTTTGTTAAAGGAATTGCCCCGTTGCTTTGAACAGCTTTCCATTTACGCAGTTCTTTTTTATAAAGAACATGAGAAAGCCTGTAAACATCGCTGTTTATACTTAAGCCTTGCGCGTACGTTTCAATAATTTGTTTCTTAATTTTCTGTTCAGCTTCTTTTTTTATAGTCGATAGTTTTTCGTACTGCGGCATAACTAAAATCGTTGCTTTTGCACGAACTTTTATATTAAATGTTAAATTACTACCTTTTATCACAGGTTCAATTTTCACTTTTTTCTTATCTACCACAAGATCAATATCGGAATGATCAGGCAGCCTTATCCGTAAACCAGCTCGTACAAATTCATCCGTTATCCATCTCGGCCCTTTGATTTTATTCTCAGAAAAAATTCCTTTTAATAACAGGAAAATAGCCATTTTCTAAAACAGGCTGCAATAAAGAATAATCTTTAAATTGAAAGTTTGTAAAAGAAACAAAAAAACCTAATAGTACAATAAAAAATAAAAGAAACACGTTTACAATACTAATCGTTCTAATGCTCGTAGCGGCAAGTAAGCAACAGGTAAAACCAAATAGTAAAACGAGGATAATTAAAGGTGTTCGCTGAAGAAAAATAATATTAATCCACGTAATCGTCTCTCGTAAAGTGACAATCTCCATAATGGTCAAATAAGCGATTGTAAAAAAAATAACGACATTGGTAAATGGCTTATTCATATGTTTTTTCATCCATTGAAAAAGATGTTCGCCCTTTGTTTTTTTATTTACATATACGAGTAAAGGAACCCATATGAGCGTTAAAAGACAGGTAAGAAGAACGGTGATCCAAGCATCTCGTCCTGCCGTTTTAATTAATGGAGATATGAGCATCACATGAGTTTTTAAGCCAATAAACGTCATTGAAAGAAGGATCAATTGAAAAACAGAAATTGAGTCTGACTTATTCATGGTAATCACTCCTTCTCTTCAGAAAATTTACTACTGGTAGCTTATCCTAAATTTCTCATAATATAATGGAGAATCATTATTCCAAAAATAAAAAAGAGCTGTTTTATACGTCGTATTTCTCACGTATAAAACAGCTCCGCCTGTTATTCACTTATTTCATGAAGCCCCATTGTCTGCATATTATTCACCGCGTTCAGTTACTAGTTAGCTGGACTTCTTTCTTATCTTCATTTTCTTCTATTCCCGCTTCTTCTATATTCACAAAAGGTTGATCAGCAACGGCCACTAGCTCGCCGCCGCAAACGTGGCGAACAACGGTTACGAGCTCTGGAAAAGCGGGGAATTTGCCGTATAACGTTTTTAAAGGAAGTGCGCCTTTACATACCTTACTGTTATGTGGTTCATACCCTTTGAGCGTATCAAGCAATAATTGTTCTCCGCTTTCAGTCAATTTGATGTAGGTGTTTCTTTTATCATTTTCTCTTTTGAACAAATGCAGATATCCTTGATTTTCTAATTTTTTTGAAAAATTAAATGCTGTAGAGATATGCATAGCTCCTAAGTTAGCTAACTCTGACATAGAGATTTCTCCCGTGCTGCTAGCCAAACATAAAATATGATGCTCATTTACATTCAGACCATAAGGTTTCACCCATTGCTCCCAATCATCTTCTGCAGCTCTCCAGATGGCTTTACTTACCTGCATTAATTTGAATCCAAACAATGATGCATCTTTTATTGTGTATTCACTTTCTTGTTTCGACATACTATCATTCCTTATTTGTAGGCTATTGTAAGTTAGTTTATTTTTAAAGCGTGTAAAAACATTTTTATTTCATCTAATTTACCAGCATACCTACAAAATCAGACGAAAAAATACACGTGCAGTTTAATTTATCAGCTTTATTCCACAACATCTCTGCAATTTTGAAGAAATGTCTACCAGCTAAAAAGAGTTGCTTACCTTATTTTTATTAAAAAAGTAATACATGTCTTTTTAATTACTAATAGATGATGCAGATTCTAAGTGAGCAAATGCTTGTTCTAAGTCTGCAATTAAATCTTCCGTATCTTCAATTCCTACAGATATGCGAACCAGTCCTTCAGATATTCCAAGAGCTTTACGTTCTTCAAGCGTACATTCTACGTGACTAGTCGTTCTTGCCGGGCCATAAATCGTTTCAACTGCTCCTAAATTACCGGCTTTATTTGCATACATTAACTTTGGCAGCAAAATTTTAATAGCTTCCATTTCTCCTTTTAACACAAAGCTTAATATTCCGCCAAAGCCTTTCATTTGTTTTTTGGCAATATAATGATAAGGGTGTGTTTCCAATCCAGGATAATAGACGCCTTCAACCGCTTCTTTCTTTTGGAGAAATTCAGCAATTTCCAAAGCGCTTCGTTCTTGTTGACGTACACGTAATTTTAACGTCTTCATTCCTCTTAAAATAAGATACGCTGACATGGGGTCCATGGTCGCGCCATTGATTTCACGGTAGTGATACACATGCTGTATTAATTCTTTAGAGCCGCATACTATCCCGCCTAAAGCATCCGCATGTCCGCTTAAAAATTTTGTGGCACTGTGAATGACAAGATCTACTCCTAATTGAAGAGGGTTTTGGTTAATTGGTGTCGCAAACGTATTATCAATAATGACCACTGCCCCTACCGATTTTCCTGCTTTCGCTATTCTTTCAATATCAATAATTTTCATCGTAGGATTTGTAGGAGACTCTAAATACAGCACTTTACATCCTTTATTGACTTCCGCTTCAATTTCTTCATGATTCCCCGTATTACATAAGGTTACATCCACTCCAATGTTAGGAAGGAACTCAGTGAAGATTTTGTTTGTTCCCCCATATGTATCTTTTACCGATACGACTCGGTCTCCGGGTTTTAAAAACGTATATAATGTGCTGCTAATAGCCGCCATTCCGGAAGAAAATGCGACCGCTTCTTCTGCTTCTTCGAGTATCCTTACTTTTTCTTCAAAAGCTTTAACCGTAGGATTACTCATGCGATTATACGTATAGCCTGGTTTGTTTCCTAACGCAACTTCTTGCCATTCGTCTACATCATCATAATTGTAAGCTACGCTGAAGACGACAGGAACTTGGGTAGCATTGTAAGCAAGCGATTCTTTTTCCCCTGCCCATACCGCTTTTGTTCCGTCTTGTACATTTTTAAACTGTTTGTCTATCATTCACTCATCACCTCTGGTTATGTTAATTAGATATTGATTAGATTATATATTGTATACAATATACTGTATATAGTAGAGAATAATCTGATAATAAAATATACGTACATTCCTCATTAAAATTAAAAAAGATTGAGATATAACGAAATCAATTCAATCTAAAGACGAACAAACAGGATACATGAGCTGAACCGCTTGTGACATGGCAGTTGATTTCCATGCAAGACTTCGCTTTCCGCGGGCGGGCGCTGGGCTCGCAGGAGTTTTCGTCTTGCCCTCCAATCAACTGCTAGAGGAACTTAAAACAAATCGAACTACGCTTATCATAACAAAAAAAAACGAACCACTAATCAAAAATCTTGATCAATCAATGGTTCATTTTTTACTTCATCTAAATTTAAAACAGTTAAAAACTCTCAGCTTATAAATTGAATTTTTTCAATCTGTTATAAAATGTACTTCGTGGTATATCTAACAGCTTAGCGGCCAGTGACACATTTCCTTGCGTTTTACGTAAAGCATCCATCATTAAGTCTTTTTGAACTTTTTCACGAAATGTGAGTGCGGGTAAGGACGTAAAATCGTTTTCTTCTATTTCTTGTGAAGTATCAGAGTGAGAGATGTTCCTCTGACCACCAAGGTTTAAAGAACTCAAATAATTCAATATTGTGTCTTTTTCTGAGTCCGTGTTTAGCGAAATCTTCAAGCGCTCAAGTACATTAAATAACTCTCGAATATTTCCGGGCCACTGGTAATCTATCAATTTATCCACTAATTCCTTGGGAAAATTCATATTCCAATCATTCGTTTGACAAAAGTACCGCATAAGATGCGGAATATCTTCTTTTCTTTCCCGTAAAGGCGGAACATGCACGGGATACACGTGAAGTCGGTAATATAAATCTTCTCGAAACTTCCCTTCATTGACAAGCTGGCGAAGATCTCGATGAGTAGCGGTAATAATCCGGATGTCTACCGGAATTTCCTGATTGCTTCCCACAGGCGTGACCTTGCGCTCTTGCAATACTCTTAACAAAGAAACTTGCATAGAATGAGGAAGTTCACCTATTTCATCAAGAAAAATCGTACCATGATTAGCCTGTTCAAACTTCCCTTGATATCCTTGACGCCGTGCTCCTGTAAAAGCTCCTTCCGCATAGCCGAATAATTCACTTTCCATAAGTTCCTTCGGAATGGCACCACAATTAAGAGCAATAAAAGGCCCGTTTTTACGCGAACTGTTTTCATGAATCGTTCTCGCCACTACTTCTTTTCCAGTGCCTGTTTCCCCTAAAATATAGACCGTTGTATCCGTAGGAGCCGCATGCTTTATTTCTTCTAGTGTTCGCTGAAAGGATCGGCTTATGCCTGATTCTCCTTTAAAACAAAATGATTGAGCAGAGATCTTTTTAGTTGTTTGGTTATAAGTCGTTTCTTCTGATAAGTAAACAATCTTTCCAATAGAATGACCGTGTCTTTTTGAAATTACAGGCACTTCCATCACTATACGAAATCCATGTTGTACAATCGTATTCAACTGTTGGCCTGACCATTTAGGTATACATTCCCGAACGGTTTTACTTGCTCCTACAATTACTTCCTTGTAATTGCAAAGAAGCAAGAGCTGCTTGCTATCGACAAAATTCATAGAAGCATGAACCAACTCAATTTCGTCTTTATGCATTCGAATGCTTAGCTCCCGTTCGATTGTATACGCAATGGAAGTAACCATTCCAAGCATATAAGGGTGCGCTCTGTTTACGGAACAGGAAATATTAATAATCCCAATTAAATTTCCGTCGTCATTTCGAACAGGCGCCGCCGAACAGCTCCATTGATGCGAAGCAATCGAATAATGTTCTGTACCTGTTATCATAATGGGTTCTTCCGTTTGCAGAGCCGTACCGATTGCATTTGTTCCTACTTCTTTCTCTGTCCAACAAGCACCTTCCACAAAATTAATTTTTCTTGCTTCATTCAGTGTAAGTCTATTTCCTGTAATAGATAAAATATAGCCTTCTGGGTCAATTAATAGAGCAACCATTCCTAAATCTGCCGCTGATTGTCTTATTCTTTCTAAGTGCGGCAAAGCCGTTTCAAGAAATAAAGAATTCATTTGTTTTCGAGAATGAAAATCTTCGTTTCTTAAAATTGATCTGCCTTTATCTAGGTAAGGATTAACATCTGCGCTTTTACAACGATGCCATGATTTTACAATAATGTCGTTTAACCTTGACGATTCAAGTGCCCCTTCGTTTACAAAACGTTTCCATGTGTTTAAAGAAAGTGTAGATTCCATTTCTTACCTCTCCCCTATAAACTTGATTGAATATAGTAAATCAAGGCTTGTTACTATTATTATAAATCACAAAGAAAACGTTATCATTATCAAAGATAGATTCTTAAGCTCACGTTATGTAAAAATTAATAGAAAAACTAGACGAGGATGCAGGAAAATCCCTATACCTCTCCCATGATTCCTTCATCCTCTAGTTTACTTTTTAAATCATTCATTTTTACTTTTCATCCTTAAAGAGCTTAATAACTTGAGCACTTGTATAATCATGAGTGAACGGCCTGACCCGTTGAATGCAAAAGAGCTTCATGAATTGCTTCGGATAATGTAGGATGAGCAGCGATAAAGTCTTCCATTACATCCGTGGTCAACTCTCCGTGCAGCATGATGGTTCCTTGTCCAATTAATTCTGTAGCATGTGCACCTACAATGGAGAGCCCAATAATTTCATTAAACTGCGGTTCTACTATTACCTTCACTTTTCCAACCGGATCATTTACAATCATCGCTTTGCCGTTTGCCGTAAACGAAAATTCTCCGACGCGAATATCGCCGTATTTTTCTCGGGCCTGTTTTTCTGTCATACCAACACTTGCAATTTCAGGGTGAGTATAGATGCAGCGTGGTACAGCTCGATAATTTACGCTCTTATCTTTTCCACATGCGTGTAAAGCAGCAACTGTGCCTTCATGAAAGGCTACATGAGCAAGCTGAATTCCGCCAACTACATCTCCACAAGCATAGATATTAGGTATATTCGTTTGCATATGCTCATTAACATCAATTCCTTGTTTTGAGAAATGTACGCCAATCTTTTCTAAACCTAAATCTAGCACTCTAGGCTTTCTCCCAATTGAAATTAATGCATAGTCAGATTGCAGTTCGTGTAGCTCTTCTTTATGTTTAAATAGAGCTGTTTTATCTTCTGGCTGCATTTCTGTTAGTGAAGCGGATGTGTAAATCGCTACGCCTTTTTTCTCTAACTCTTCCTGTAACGTAAAGGCGATATCGGCATCTTCACCAGAAAGCAGCTGATTTGCCGCTTCCACAATCGTTACTTTTGTTCCCATTTGACTGTAAATGCTTGCAAATTCACAACCAATTACCCCTCCTCCTATTATTAAAAGAGATGAAGGGATAGCAGACAGTGACATTGCTTGTCCACTGTGAATAATCCACTTTCCATCAAAAGGTGCAAATGGCAGGCTAGCAGGTTCTGAACCCGCAGCAATAATAAACTGTTCAGCCTCTATCTCATCTACGTGATTTTCGTTTTGCACGGCTAGGCGATGATTTGTCAAAAAGGAAGCTTCTCCTTTCATGACTTTAATACTGTTCTTTTTCATCAAATAGCCAATTCCCTGAACCAGTTTTTTAACAATGGCTGTCTTATGATGCTGAACCCCATCCCAGTTAATTTTCACTTGTTCCAAAGGAAGAGTGATGCCGAATTGCTCAGCTTGCTTGGTTTTCTCGTAGGCTTCCGCGCTTGCTAATAATGACTTTGTTGGCATACAGCCCTCATTTAAACAGGTTCCACCTAAATCTTTTTGTTCGATTAACGTAACTTGTTTTCCTTGCCGGGCGGCAGTGATTGCCGCCACATATCCTGCAGGACCGCCGCCAATGACAACTAAAGGTTTCACGGAATGCACCACCTTTCTATAAGAGTAGTAAAATAGGTTGCTCTAAGTATTGTTTAATAGTTCCAAGAAAATTAGCTGCAGGTGCCCCGTCCAGTACGCGATGATCAAACGTCAGGCTTAAAGGCAGCACGTTTCTTCTTTGTAAATTCTCTCCTGTATACATAGGTACATCTTCAGTAGCTCCAACACCAAGGATTCCTGTTTCAGGCGGATTTAATACAGGTGTAAAATACTCTACTCCGTAAGCACCCAGATTAGTAATAGTGAATGTTGAACCTTGCATCCTATCAGTGCTCAGTTGACCTTGCCGAGCATCCGCTGCTCGTGTTTTAATCTCTGCAGCTAATTCTACTAACGGCATTTTTTCAGCATGTTGCACAACAGGAACAACTAACCCATTTTCTAAAGCCACGGCCATTCCAAGATGAACATGATTATAGAGATGAATTTCGTTATCGATATAGGCACTGTTCATTTGCTTATGTTCTTGAAGTGAAAGAACGACAGCACGAGCAATAAAATCAGTTAGAGATATTTTTACACTATGGCGTTGTTGAATCACTTCTTTAATTTCTCGTTGAAGAGACAGCAACTCCGTCACGTCAGCTTTCATATTAATCGTTAATTGAGCACTGTTTAGCAAGCTATTATGCATTCGGCCTGCAATGACTTTCCTCATCCCAGCTACTGGAAGCGTTTCTTTTTTTGTAGCTTCATCTATTTCAGCTGGTGGATGACTTGTTTCTGAAGCTTTTTCTGTCAGCACTTTCTCTACATCCGCTTTTGTGATTCTTCCTTTTGGTCCCGTTCCTTTAATCATTTCAATATCAATGTTTTCAGATTCGGCTATTTTCCGTGCAATTGGTGAAATGCGCACAGTTTCTTTGCTCTTCTTTGATGAAGCTGCGTTTGCTGGCGGCTCTTCTAAAGAGATAGTGGCGGCTACCTCGTTTTTGGGAGCCTGGAGCTCATTTGCTGAACTGTTTTGCTCAGTAAGCTGTTCGTTTGGCTTTCCAACATAACAGATAATCGTTCCAGGAGGCACACCTACATCTTCTTGCACAAGGATATCAAGAATCACACCGTCCTGCGGAGCTTCAATTTCCATTTCTATTTTTTCAGAATTAATGCTTGCAATCATATCTCCTTTTGAAACGGAGTCTCCAACTTTTTTATTCCATGTCGAAACAGTTCCTTCTTTCATTGCCATACCTAGTTTTGGCATTACAACCTCTGCAGCCATTTGCTTCCTCCTCCTTTCTCTTTACTTACACGCTTAAAAGCGATTTATCTCCTAGCAACTCCGATACAACTTCAATTACTTTTTGCGGTGTTGGCAGATAAATATCTTCTAATGGAGGTGAAAACGGCACAGGTGTATGTGGCGCTGTAATTCGTTTAATAGGTGCATCAAGCATATCAAATCCTTTATCAGCAACTAGCGCAGCAATGTCTGTTGCTATGCTGCATCTTGGGTTGGCTTCGTCAATAACAATTAATCGATTCGTTTTTTCTACAGAAGAAAGAATCGTCTCTTCGTCAAAAGGTGATAGACTTCGCGGATCGACTACTTCTACGTTAATTCTTTTGTGAGATAATTGATCTGCGGCTGTAAGTGCAGTATTTACTTGTTTGCCAATCGCTACAATAGTTAAATCCGTTCCTTTGCGTTTCACGTCCGCTTTTCCTAATGGAATCGTATAGTAGCCTTCAGGAACCTCACCTTTCATGTTGTACAATGTTTTGTCTTCAAAAAAGATAACCGGATCATTGTCTTCAATTGCTGCTAATAATAAACCTTTTGCGTCGTAAGGGTTAGAAGGCACCACTACTTTAATGCCAGGAATGCTAGTGAACAGAGCGTACAAGCTCTGAGAATGCTGAGCTGCCGCTCTAAATCCAGCTCCATGAGTCGTTCGAATTGTAACGGGCACTTCTGCTTTTCCTCCGAACATGTATCTAAATTTTGCGCCTTGATTCAGCACTTGATCTAAGCAGCAGCCAATAAAGTCATTAAACATTAATTCTGCAACCGGTCTTAACCCTGTAGCTGCCGCTCCCATTGCAGCTCCTATATAAGCTGCTTCTGAAATAGGCGTATCAAGAATTCGTTCACGTCCAAATTCTTGTACAAGCCCCTTTGTCACTCCAAGGACCCCGCCCCACGCTTCATCGTCTTGCAGGTGGTCAATTTCCGCTCCGCCAGCTACATCTTCTCCCAGCAGAATCACATTCTCATCTTTTCGCATCGCTAGTTTCATTGCTTCATTGATAGCTTCAGACATACTTAATTTTCTAGTCATCTTCTTTTCCCCCTTTAATTAGTAAGATACATAAACATCTGTTAATAGTTCGGAAGCATCAGGATAATCGCTTGTTTCTGCTAGCTCAACCGCGTGTTTTACTGCTTTTTCTACATCACCTTCAATATCTCTAAGCTCTTTTTCTGTTACTACTTGTTCTGAAAGCAAATAGTTTTCAAAAAGAGCAATAGCATCTTTTTCCTGGAGATGTTCTTTCTTTTCACTGCCTGATTTATACGTTTGTGCGTCGCCTTCGAAATGCCCGTAATTTCGATACGTTACACATTCAATTAACGTTGGGCCTTCCCCTCTGCGAGCTCGTTGAATAGCTTCAGCAGCTGCTTCATAAACGGCCATCACGTCTTTTCCATCCACTCGTACGCCTGGAATGTTGTAAGATGCGGCACGGTCTGCAATCGTGCTGCAGCTTGAAGCATAAGAAAATGGAGTTGCCTCTCCGTAGCCATTATTCTCAGCAACAAAAACAACAGGCAGTTTCCAAATGGCTGCTAAGTTAATTCCTTCATGAAACGTTCCTTCATTGCCCGCTCCGTCTCCAAAAAAGCAAACGCTTACATCTTTTGTCTTTTTATACTTAGCAGTTAAAGCAGAACCGCATGCAAGCGGAAATCCTCCTCCTACAATTCCATTTGCTCCTAAAATTCCTTTATCTAAATCCGCGATATGCATAGATCCGCCTTTTCCTTTGCCTAACCCGGTTACCTTCCCAAATAGTTCAGCCATCATTCCATCTAAATCGCCGCCTTTAGCAATACAATGACCGTGTCCACGATGAGTGCTCGTAATACTGTCACTGTCATTAAGGTGCGCGCACATTCCAACCGCTACCGCTTCTTCACCTGCATACAGATGAACAAAACCAGGCAGTACACCTTTTGCAAAAATTTGATGTACTTCATCTTCAAACTTTCGAATTTCTACCATTTTCTGATACATCCAGCTGGCTTTTTCTTTCGTAAGCTTTTCTGTTTTATTTTGAGCAGTTTTCATTATGGTAAGCCTCCTCATTTGATTATCAAACTTCACTTAATTACTCTTGCAAGTACCGTGCCAACATGAAAATCGCTTTATCTTAGCAATCCATTGTTTTATTTGCTCTCACAAAGTTAGACAAAATTGGACACTGTTCCAACTTTGTCTAACTTTGTCCAATCTTAGAGAAATCAATTATGCAAACTGAATTTAAGGTGCATAATAAGCGTGTGGGTTGAAAATCACATTGAATAATTAGCAAGAAAGCTTTTAAGTAAATATGATATAATGCTGAAGGAATCGTCTTCATTTTGAAGAACACCAAAGCTTTTAAAGGAGGTTGGTTAAAGGAAAACGGATTTTATAGAAGTTTTACCGTAAAGTTGGATGTAAATTAAACGATGAAAGATGAGGTGAAAACCTGGAAAACATCCAAAGTTTGCGTCATCTACACTTCACGACGTCTAGATGACATATCGCCAGGTTACAGTTATGCACAATGCAATTCAACACATTACAAGTTTTCATGTATACGCAGCCATTATTATATTTATCATTACATATTTTCTGATTATGACTGAAAAGATCAATCGCGCTTCAGCAGCTCTTTTAGGTGCTATATTAATGATTTTGTTAGGCATTGTCGATTTTAATAACGCTATTACCGAACACATTCAGTGGGAAACAATTGTCCTTCTTATGGGTATGATGATTTTAGTCGGCATCACAAATAAAACAGGCGTGTTTCAATACGCAGCCATCAAGTCTGCTAAAATTGCTAAAGGGGATCCGGTTCGAATTCTAGTTATTTTATCGATTTTAACAGGCGTCGGCTCAGCTTTTTTAGACAATGTGACAACCGTGTTATTAATTGTTCCCGTTACATTTTCGATTACTACTATCTTAAACATTAATCCTTTTCCGTTTCTTATATCAGAAGTGCTGTTTTCAAATATTGGAGGAACGGCAACTTTAATAGGCGACCCGCCTAATATCATGATTGGGGCAGCGAACCCTCACCTTGATTTTAATGCTTTTTTATTAAATTTAGCTCCTGCAGTACTGATTATCGGTGTTGTTACACTGGGGATTCTTGTTCTTATCTATCGTAAAAAATTAAAAGTAGAAGATAGTAAAAAGCAAGAGTTAATGAGTTTAAATGAAAAAGATTATATTCAAGATTCTGTTTTAATGAAAAAATCGTTAACTGTATTAGTATTAACGATTCTAGGTTTTACTCTGCATTCTGTTTTGCACATTGATGCGGCTATGGTAGCCATTACGGGTGCTGCTGTACTACTGGTAATTGGATTAAGAACTCATGATGAAGTAGAAAGCGCATTTGATTCTGTTGAATGGACAACTATTATTTTCTTTGCAGGTTTGTTTGTTCTTGTCGGAGGCTTAATCGATGTAGGCATTATTAAAAAGCTGGCTGCTGGCGCGTTAAACGTTACAGACGGCAATATCGCACTGTCAGCTTATCTCATTTTGTGGATTAGTGGCATTGCTTCAGCTGTTATTGATAACATTCCTTTTGTTGCTACAATGATTCCACTTATTCAAGATATGGCTCATGGAATGGGAATGAGCCCTGATTCTGCTCAAATCAATGTACTGTGGTGGTCATTGGCTCTAGGAGCATGTTTGGGAGGAAACGGTACGTTAATTGGAGCATCTGCCAACGTCATTGTAGCTGGCATGGCTGTAAAAAAAGGACATAAATTTTCGTTTATGGATTTTTTGAAAATTGGAGCTCCGATTATGCTTGTATCTCTTTTGATTTCAACGTTATATATCTTTCTTCGCTACCTTTTATTTCTGTAAGGAAAGAGCAATTAAAATTTACATGAACAGTAAAAAGACTTCTCAGCTGAGAAGTCTTTTTTGCTCTAGATATATGCGCTCAAGCAGCCCAAACGAAGTTGATAATAAAAGCGGCACTAATCATATACATAATCCAGTGAATTTCCTTCGCCCTGCCGGCTAACAATTTAACGAATGTATAAGATAAAAACCCTAGCGCTAAGCCTTCGCCGATACTAAACGTTAACGGCATCAAAATAATGGTACAAAAAGCTGGCACAGCATCTGTTATCTCGTCTAAAGGAATGTTTTTTATTTCTGTCAACATGAGAGCTCCAACCATAATTAAAATAGGCGCTGTAGCAAAAGAAGGAATAATACTAATTAATGGCGTAAATAAAAGACTCACTAAAAACAATATGGCAACGACCAGTGCTTTAAGGCCCGTTTTGCCTCCTTCTGCAATTCCCGCAGCATTTTCTACATACGCGTTCATTGCGGTAGATCCCATAGCAGCACTGGCTACAGTCGCAAGAGAATCTGCCATAAGCGCTTTATCTAACCCTTTAATTTCTCCTTTTTCATCCATTAATCCAGCTTTTTTAGATAATCCAATCATCGATCCTAAATTATCGAATAGCTCCACAAGCGTAAATGAAAAAATAATAGAAAAAAGACCGTAATGAAGAGCAGATTTAATATCCATTTGTAAAAAAGTTTCTGACATGCTCGGCATTGAAAACGACACAACGCTGCTGATGCTTTTAGGTGCTTCTACTACGCCCAGCACCATCCCCGCAATTGATACTAGTAAAATACTAATCAGAGCAGCTCCTTTGATTTTTCGAGCAGTTAATACAGTTACCGCGATAAAGCCTAATAAAGCAAGTAATGGACCCGGTTTTGTAAGTTGTCCAAGCGCTACTAAATTTTCTTTGCTGCTTACAATAATTCCTGCTTGCTTAAAACCGATAAAAGCAATAAATAGACCGATTCCAACGGAAATAGCACTTTTTAAAATAGCGGGTATCCCTTCAATAATCTTCTTGCGCAAGCCTGTTATCGTTAAAATAAAAAACACAATCCCTGAAATAAATACGGCTCCTAAACCTGTTTGCCACGTTAACCCTTCACCCAATACTACTGTATACGTAAAAAAAGCGTTTAGCCCCATTCCAGGTGCTACTGCAATAGGCATGTTCGCCCACAATGCAAACAAAAGAGTTGCAAAGACAGTGGCAAAAATCGTTGCCGCAATTGCCGCTTCTTTTGGAATGCCTGCATCTGCTAAAATCGTCGGATTCACAAAGATAATATAGCTCATCGTCACAAAAGTAGTAATTCCAGCAAGAATTTCTGTTTTTACATCTGTTTTACGTTCGGTTAAATGAAAAAGCTTATCCAACCATGAAGGGTTGGGGACTGAGTTTTTTGTTAGTTCCATATGCTGAGCTTCCATTTTTTCATTCATCGCCACTTGCTTTTCACTCCTTTAATGATAGATTGTTTTTTTAACTAGTTTTTACAGCCCCTTTATCAACAAGTGTATATTCAGTTACTTTCCCACTCCTTTTTTATGAAAATATCTATAAAAAGAGCCGTGAAAACAGAAGGAAACCCTTCTATCTTCACGGCTCTTTGCTTCTGTAAACAGAAGATAAGCATCCGTCTTTTACCTGTTTTGCACAGCAAACGATTTCATCGAATGTTGTGCAATTTATATAGAGAAGTTATTTAAAGCAAATAACTGTACAAGAATTCTCTGTAACAGGATCATAATCTCTAAATAAAGAAGTGACCTCGACATCAAATAAAAGCTCCACTTTTTGCTTTAGCATTTTTTTATATTTAGTCGACAAAGCGGCATCAAGAGACATCACTAATTCTCTATATTCTTCACTGAGGGCTTCTAGTGCCGGCATTCTTTTTGATTGAGCTAGAATAAGAATTTTATTATCAATAATATCTATTTTTTGAGTATTCACGCCTACATTAAAAATCTCTTGGCTAATTTGAGTATACAAAGTAGCTATCTTCTTTTTAGAGATCGGCTCCATATGCTTCACCTTTTTCATTGTTAAAAATGTGTTTTGCTATATTGTTTTTACTTGATTATTGTCCTTTGACCAGCTCCCGATAAATTCAGGCTCATTATAGTCAAAGAAATTGGTTAACTTCTCATGGCGGTTATCAATAAAAAGCTGATTGGCTACTTCTGATACGAGCTTCGGTATCGCATATTTTAGACCTGAAAGAGCGGAAGCAGAAATTCCACAGCTAATTAAAGCGGAATAATTAAAAGCAAAAAGGCCATATACCATTTTTTCCCCTTCCCCATCGCGATTTGAAAAAGCAAAACCATTACTAAGGTAAGGGTGGGCATCCAATACTGGGTTGGCGATTTCATGTGGTGCTTTGTAATGATCGCTCCAGCGGGCGATGTGTTTTTCAACAAGGCGTAATTCTGGACGAAGAGCCGGATCTGTTAGAAGCCCTGTGCTAATAATTAAATAGTCAAATGTAAAGATTCCCTGCGGAGTTGTTACGACTGCTTTATCCTGTTTTTCTTCGACATCCAGCCACGGTGCATGTACGTGTAAATGAAAACCGGGCCATGAGGAAGCGCGTCCAAATGTATCATTCGTAGGAGGCTGGTTGTATTCGAAAAAATGAGCCATCACTTCATATTTTTCAGCATCTGACAAAGCGTGGAAACGTTCAATCATTCCTGAAGCTTCCATTTGTCTGATTGGGTTAATACGCGGAAGTTCTTTTCGGCGAACAAATACATGAGCTTCAACAACCCCTTCAGAAAGCGCATAGTTGGCGTTGTCAAACGCGGAAGCTCCTCCTCCTAAAACAGCTACTTTTTTATTCTTCAACGTAGTAAAATCAATGGTTTGGGAAGTGTGAGAATAAAGGTGAGGCGGCAACTTTTCAGAAATCATAGGCGGGACATGCCACTCTCCTCCTCCTTGAATTCCTGTAGCTAGTATAACTTTACGTGCCATCAGTGTAGGACATGAAGCTCCATTCCCTTCAATATGCAAGCGATGAATACCTGTTTCCGTCGGCTCAATTAACGTTAATTTTATTTCATTTGCCACAGGAAGGTTAAGAATGCTCCGGTACCAGCGTAAATAATTCATCCAGTCTCCTCTTGGGATTTTGTCAAGAGCTTCCCAGCCCTCTGAGCCAAATTGTGCTTCCCACCACGCTTGAAACGTAAGCGAAGGCATACCTAAATCGATAGATGTTAAGTTTTTTGGTGTTCTCAGCGTAATCATTCGTGCATACGTTTCCCACGGACCTTCTAAACCCGAACGGTTTTCATCAATAACAAGAATATTTGACACGCGTTCTCGCAGCAAGCCAAAAGCCGTTCCTAACCCGCTTTGGCCTCCTCCAATAATGATTACATCGTATACGTGTCCACTCTTAGGGATAATTGGCTGTACTTCTGTTAGTTTCCTGAAGGAAAGGTAAGAAAGATCGGTTTCTACTCTTTTATTTAAAGCTTCTAAGCTCATCGTTATCTCTCCTTTCAATAAAGTTTCTCCGTGATAAAAAGTTTATTTTATATCTAACATAAAATGATAGGTTTTATAACATCATTTGATTTATATTTATATTATCACTTTTGGAATATGATTGTATCTCCATTCTCTCTAAAGTTTTTTTTGCAAATTGTATAAAATCACTAATATAATTTTTTATATCTTATGTATGAAAGCATATTTACATTGTTTAAAAGGAAAAAACCATTACAAAGCTTAGTGAAGAAAGCTTTTCTGACATTAAATTTAAGGGAAACATGTGCGAGTTTGTGACAGTTATTTGTTAATTACGCTCTACTACTTGACTATCGTATTCATCAAATCTATAGTCATAATTAGTACCTCAACAAAGGGAGTCAACGTATGAGAAATTTATTTAAAATAACAGCTATATTTACAACGATTGTTATGTTTATTTTAATGATTGCCGGCAGTCTGGTCACAACCACAGGATCTGGATTAGGGTGCGGAAACGAGTGGCCATTGTGTAACGGGCAGTTAATACCCGAATACGCAGTAGCAACAATGATTGAATATACGCATCGTTTGATTACCGCATTTGCAGGTCTTCTTGTTTTAGCATTTTCTATTTGGGCTTGGATTCGTTATCGCAGAAACCGTGAAGTGAAAATTTTAGCGATTATGAGTATTGCATTTATCGTTATCGAGTCATTGCTCGGGGCTTCTGCAGTTATCTGGCCTCAGTCAGCTGAGGCGCTAGCACTGCATTTCGGTCTTTCGCTTATTGCGTTTACCGGTGTATTTTTACTTTCAATATTTGTTATTCAAAAGGACCGTTCAGATCATTTTATTAAAGGAGCGGTTACAGGCAAATTTAGATGGCTCGCATGGTTTACGCTTATATTTACCTACTGCGATATTTATTTAGGTGCATATGTGCGTCACAAAGGTGCAAGCTTAGCGTGTACAAGCTTTCCTGCTTGTTATGGCAATACTCTTATTCCAAAGCTTTCAGGAACAACGGGCATTCATTTTGCCCACCGATTTGCTGCTCTTGTGCTGTTTGTTCTTATCATTTGGATTATGGTATCTGCCATCAAGCAGTATAAAGAAACTCGCCGTGATATTTACTACGCGTCCATCATTGCAGTTGCTTTAACCGTTGCTCAAATATTTAGCGGTATCTTTGTTGTCATGTCCCGTTTAAATGTCTTTGCTACACTGTCTCACTCGGCATTTATTACAGCGTTATTCGCTACGCTTAGCTACATTTGTGTACAGACTTTAAAAGGAAGAAGACATTAAAACAAAAATAACTCAAAAAAACACGTGCAGTTCATAACTGCACGTGTTTTTTTGAGTTAAGCTAGTTCTATTCCCCCTGTAATTCCGTAAACTTGAGCTGTTACGTAGCTTGCATCCGTTGAAGCTAAAAATACGTATACATTTGCTAACTCTACCGGCTGACCAGCACGCTGCAAAGGTGTATCTTGTCCAAAGCCTGGAATAGCGTCGCTTGGCTGCCCTCCAGAAATTTGAAGCGGCGTCCAGATAGGTCCTGGAGCAACGGAGTTGACACGGATACCTTTTGGAGCTAATTGCTTGGCTAGTCCGCGAGTGAATCCGTTAATGGCAAACTTTGTAGCTGCATAATCTAATAAATTAGGACTTGGGCTATAGCCTTGTACAGAACTTGTGGTAATAATAGAAGCACCTGCCGGTAAATAAGGCAGCGCTGCTTTTACGGTCCAATATAAAGAGAATACATTTACTTCAAAGGTTTTGCGCAGCTGATCCGTTTCTAAATCAGCAAGATCTTCTACTGCCTGCTGTTTACCTGCTACGAGCGCTAAAACGTCTAATCCATCTAATTCTTTGTAAGCTTTTTCTACTAGCTCCTTGCAAAAAGATTCTTCGCCTACATCACCAGGTATGAGTACTGCTTTTCTTCCTTCTGCTTCAATAAGCTTTTTTACTTCTTCTGCATCAGCTTGCTCTTGTGGCAAGTAATTAAGCGCAACGTCCGCTCCTTCTCTTGCGTAAGCGATAGCTGCTGCTCGGCCAATACCTGAATCTCCACCTGTCACAAGAGCTTTTCTGCCTTTTAATTTACCTGCACCTATGTAACTGTTTTCCCCGCAGTCTGGGATGACGTTCATTTCTTTTTGTACACCAGGCGGTTCTTGATACTGTTTTGGATAGTCTTCATGGAAATATTGAGTTAATGGATTATTTAACTTTGACATATTCGTCACTCCTTTATAAATCAACCTTAACCAACTAAGGAAAAGTTTTCTATATACTTGTTCTTCCCCTCTGCTTCCTTAATAAACATGTTTAATGTGCTCTACTATCCTCACCTTTCTTTCTGCCATTCCCATTCAATCAACAGCTAGAAACAGCTGCATACCTGGAAAATACATTCACCATCACAATAAAAGAATCCGAACGAGTCAAATTCTCCCTTAAGAATCTTGACTCCTTGTTCGGATCTTCTTTTAACTAAAATACGTTTATCTCCTCTCTTTAAATAAATGGTGAGAGCTTTGTATTTTGCTGTGCACAACAAGTTTTATTTCTCGTCTGTGCCTGGCTATTCTGTTAGTTCTACTTGTAAAGGCTTTGATTCCTCTTCAGCTTCTTTAGGAGTGCGAACGATTAACACATCACATTTGGCATAGCGCAAAATATGCTGAGATACACTTCCGATTAAGATACGCTCTACCGCGTTTAACCCGGTTGCACCGCATACAATTAAATCAACGTGCTTATCGGGAGCAATTTTTTTAGATATTTTTGTTTTAGGAGAACCGTGTTCAATTAATGTCTCGACTTTCGTTACTCCATCCTTAATGGCTAGGTTACTATAGTTGGTTAAAAGTTCTTCAGCAAATTTCTCTGCATCTTGAAAGCGTGTATCCGTATAGAATGCATAAGGTGATGGACTTAATGCCTGTATGTCGATAACGTGACAAATTATCAAATGAGCGTTATTTTTTTTTGCACTGTTAACTGCTTTTTTGAATGCCCACTCCGCTTCTACAGAACCGTCTACTGCTACGAGGATGTTACGATAAGCCATATTCATCATAATCTCTCCTTTGTCTTTCGTTTATAAAGAACTTTCTTTGCTACACTTTTATTGTACTTCTTGCACAAGCGAAAATATGTGATTTTTATCACAAGTTAGAGAAATTAATCAAAAATAGAGCCGTGCACATCGTACACGGCTCCATTTTTATTGAACTTGAGAGTTAAAAGTCATGATCCAAATAGATCCTGCTACAATCGTAATAACAAAAACGATTCCAAGTATTAAAGCCATCACATTATAACGAGGCTTTTCTCCGTCTTTAATATGCATAAAGAAAAACAATTGAACAAAAAATTGAAGCACGGCCATTCCTAGAATGCTAGCTAGTAATATATTTTTAGCAAGTACGTGGTTTAATACCAGCAGCAGAGGAATAACGGTTAAAATAATCGAGAAAATAAATCCTATTGTATAAGCTTTTAACGACCCGTGGTTCTCCATCTACATCACCCCCATTAAATACACAACCGTGTAAAGGAAGATCCAGACGGCATCAAGAAAATGCCAGTATAAGCTTATAATCGTCACTTTTCGTTTTGTTACAGAGGTAATTCCGTATCGTTTTAACTGGATTGTAATTGAAATCATCCAAATGATTCCAACAGAGACGTGCAGCCCGTGTGTACTAACCAGCGTGTAGAAAGCCGTAAAAAATGCGCTCGTAGAAATGGTTGCTCCTTCGTGAACCATTGTTTGAAATTCATGAATTTCAAGGCCAACAAAGCATACACCTAAAAGCAGAGTTACGATTAGCCAGCCAATTAAAGGCTTTATTTTTCCTTTGTGCATGCTTAACACGGCTAATCCGCTTGTAAAGCTGCTCGTTAATAAGATAAACGTTTCAGAAACAAATCCTGGGACTTCAAAAAATTCCTTTCCTGTAAGGCCTCCTGCAGTATGATTAACAAGAACGGCATACGTAGCAAATAATGCTCCAAATAAGATGCAGTCCGTTACGAGGAAAAGCCAAAAACCCATAACTTTGATTTCTTCATCATGTTCATGATGATGTTCTCCGTGGTGTGCTGTCGCATATGCCATGTTATCCGACCCTCCCTACTGAATCTTCTGTATGTCGAATTTCATCCACGGGAATATAATAGTCCGAGTTGTATTGAAAAGAACGAGCTAGTAAACAAGCTCCTACTCCTGTCAAACCGAATATCGCTACCCATACCCAGTGGAACGTTAAACCAAAACCAGCAATGAACCAGAAAACCGACATGATAAATGGAATGCCTGAATTCTTAGGCATATGAATTGGAGAAAAAGCCGCTGTTTCCTTCGCTTTTTTCTTTTTTCTTTCTTCTTTTATCGTCCACCACGCATCTTGCCCGGTTACTGTTGGAATTACTGCAAAATTGTAGTGCGGCGGCGGTGAAGGGATGGACCATTCTAATGTACGTCCATTCCAAGGATCTCCTGTTACATCTCGTTTTCCGTACTTAATGCCATGAAGAATCTGCCATGCTTGAAAAATAAACCCTATGCCCATAAAGAAGGCTCCCACTGTAGAGATAACGTTCAGCGGTCCCCATCCCATGTCAAAATCGTACGTATAAATACGGCGTGTCATCCCCATAAATCCTAATGCATATTGAGGCATGAAGCATAAGTAAAAACCAATATTCCACGTCCAAAATGCCCATTTACCAAGACGGTCATTTAGTTTAAAGCCAAACATTTTTGGCCACCAATAGTACAAACCTGCAAAAAAGCCGAATACCACGCCTCCGATTAACACTTGGTGAAAGTGTGCAACTAAAAAGTAGCTATTGTGATACTGATAGTCTGCAGGAGCTGCTGAAAGCATAACACCCGTTGCTCCTCCCACAACAAAGCACGGGATAAAAGCAATTGTCCATAACATTGGCTGCGTCATTTGAATACGGCCGCGGAACATCGTAAATAACCAGTTGAACACTTTAACGCCCGTTGGAATTCCGATGGCCATCGTGGTAATAGCAAAAAACACATTCACATTAGCGCCTGCACCCATCGTAAAGAAATGATGTACCCATGTAAAATACGATAGAACGCTAATAATCATCATTGAAAAAACCATAGATTTATAGCCAAATATTTTCTTTTGAGAAAACGTTGCAACGATTTCAGAAAAAATGCCGAATGCAGGAAGTACAACGATATACACTTCAGGATGTCCCCACATCCAAATTAAGTTAATGTACATCATTGGATTTCCTCCGCCGGTCATGGTAAATAAGTGTCCGTCAAAGAAGCGGTCAATAAACAATAAAGCAAGCGTTACGGTTAATACAGGAAACGCGAAAATGATAATAATACAGCTTGCTAGAACAGACCACGTAAATAGGGGCATATGCATAAGTTTCATACCGGGCGCACGCATTTTTAAAATGGTCATAATGAAATTAATTCCAGAAGCCAAGCTGCCAATACCTGATATTTGAATGCCCCAAATATAAAAATCTTGACCTGGTCCAGGACTGAACTGCATGCCAGAAAGCGGCGGATAACTTAGCCACCCTGCATCTGGCGAGCCTCCGATTACAAACGACAAATTGAAAAGCATGGCGCCAAAGAAAAATAGCCAAAAGCTTACCGCGTTTAAAAAAGGATAGGCGACATCTCTTGCTCCAATTTGAAGCGGCACAACGATATTAAAGAAAGCAAACATAAGCGGCATTGCCATAAATAGAATCATAATGGTTCCGTGCGTAGTGAAAATTTCATTGTAATGATTAGAATCTAGAAAATGCCACTGGGGAAATGCTAGCTGCATACGCATTAATAATGCATCTACTCCGCCTCGAAACAGCATTAACAATGAAGAAAGCATATACATGATTCCAATTTTTTTATGATCTACCGTTGTGAGCCACTCACGCCATAGCCACTTCCACTTTTTAAGATAAGTAAGAACAAAAATAATACCGGCTAGCGTTAACAAAATGGCGACATCTGCTCCGTAAATCATCGGCTCCCCTGTCACAAAAAAATGAGATGAAAAATCTTTTAATTTGTCTAACAACTTATTTTCCTCCTTCCTGGTGCTTGTGCTGTGTATGTGCTTGTTCATCAGAAGCCACATTCATGGTCTTCATATCTTCATTTTTCATATGGTGATGCTGACTATAATATTGACCACCATTTTTAATGACAATTTCTTGGAACAAACCTTTAGGAATGGTAGAATACGATTTCTCCAAAGAAAGACCTTGTTTTGCAAGACTGTTATAATCAGCTTTTGTTAAAGCTGGCGCTGTTTCTTTTACTTGTTTTACCCACTGATTAAATTCTTTTGTCGATGTAGACTTAACTTTAAAGTTCATATGGGCGAACCCTTCACCCGTAAAATTAGCCCCTGAACCAAAATATTCTCCCTTGTGATCAGCTTGCAGCCAAAGCCCCATGGCCATTCCCGGCATGGTATATAATTGTCCTCCCAGCTGGGGTACCCAAAAAGAATTCATAGGTGCATCTGACGTTAGCACGAATTGAACAGGCACATTCTTTGGAATTTCTACATAGTTGACTGTCGCAATATCTTGATCCGGATATTGAAATAGCCATTTCCAGTCAAGAGATGTTACTTCAATCGTTAGCGGCTTTACATCTTTTTTCGGCGGATCTACTAATTCATAAGTCGTCTTGGCCGTAGCGAAACCTAAAATGCCGATAATAATAATGGGGATGCCCCACCAAATAAATTCAAGACGCTTGCTATCGTCCCAGTCTGGTCGATACGGAGCCTTGTTTCCAGGCTTATCACGGTAGCGTAAAACGATATACACAAGCAGACCTAAAACAGGAATAACAACAATTGTGCATAAAATTATGGAAAAAATAATTAACTGGTATTCTTTTTGAGCCACCGCCCCCTGCGGATTTAAAATCAAATAACGACTATCACAGCCTGCTAAAAAAATTGTAATGAATACGGAGAGAATGATTAACTTGCCAATATGCATTGATTTTTGCTTTCTCACCTAAGCTTAGGCTCCCTTCCTTTAAATCTCTGTACATAATAATGGTATATAAACGTTCATATTAAAGATGCATCTCAACAGATCAAAAGGCTAAAAACCTCCTAACATATTGAATTTTGTCATGACATATTGCTTACTTCTAAAAAATTATCATGTTGCGTTGTTAAAGGGTGTGATATTTCTCACACTTAAAGCGGTTTTTATCTATTTTGAATACCTTTACCATAATTTCGTCACATATTTGAGTAAATGTGGGGGATAAAAGGTACCTTGTGACTAGCCTAATAAAAGCAAAAAAACTCTTCCAGTTTTTATTAACTGGAAGAGTTTTTTCATAAGTACTAGATGAAGTATTGAGCTTTAACATTTACTGATTTGCTTATTTGACCTGCTGAAACATCCATTCAATCAGTTTCTGGTTTTGATACACAGGAACCCATGAAGCATGGTCATACTTTAATTCTTTAGGATATTCCGTATATAGCGGATGTCCTCCAGCTTTTTTTATAGCACTTATTATATTCCTTGAATAGGTAACAGGAATGACAGAATCGTCTTCAGCATGAAAAGCCCATATTGGTTTGTTGATAAGAAAGTGCGCCTTAGCTGGATCGGCTCCTCCCGCTATCGGAACCATCGCAGCAAACAAATTAGGGTGTTCTATATTTAAGTTAAATGTGCCAAATCCTCCCTGAGATAGTCCTGTAGAATAAAGGCGATTACTATCTATATTGTAGGATTTTCTTACACTTTGTAGAATTTCATAAGCCGTTTTTAAATCTTCTGATGTTTCGAATACTTTTGCTAAATCGACTTGATTGTTATCATCTCTTGTAACGGTGAAGCCTCCGCTTGGTACATTACGAGCTTGGGGAGCTAAAACAAAAGCGGGATGCTTTCGTTGATTTTCTGGTGAAGCCCAAATGATGGCTCCGTCGTTGCCAAGAAGCTGTTTTGTATTATCATTTCCTCGTTCACCACCTCCGTGTAAAAATAGCACCAGAGGATATGATTTTGTAGAATCATAGTCTTTAGGCACATAAAGTCGGTAGGGCATTGTTTTATAAGTGAATGATAAAAATTGAGTAGCTATAGATTCTCTGCTTTCAAATGAATAAGTAAATATAGCTATATCACTATGATTTTTCTGATTTTTATTTTTCGCGTTTCCTTTTATGGAAATTGCTTTAAGCACCGTATCGTTATTAATAATAATTGGGTTCGAATACTGATTGCTTTGACTGGTCGGAGTGCTCCCGTCAAGTGTATAGTAAATTTTCGCACCTGGTGTGTTTGTCTTTAATTCAATCTTCTGCTCCAAATAATAGTTACCTGATAAAACTGAAGAGGTTGGTTTTTTTACGTTTTTATAATTATTTTCTTCTTTTGCCGCAACACTACTTAAAGGAAAGAAAGCTAGAATAAGAACTCCTACAGTAATAAAACTTAGAACTTTTTGTATTGACGTATTGTTCACTGATAAAGTACCTCCTTTATACTATTATTCAAATGTCTACTTCCATTTCCAGCAGGGCATAACTTAAGCTTTTTCCGTGCGTATCCATTCCTAAAGAAGTAGTCACTCCACCAAGTAACGCGCGGTGACATACAAATTGAAACGCTGATATATTAGGAACCTCATAGCGAACAATGTCTCCTTCTACAATATTTTTTAAGTGTTTTTTTACTTCCGAAGCAGTCACTTTTTCATGTAATAAAAAATAATCCTTTTCGTCATACGGAATTAGTGATAGCATAAGCGTGTTTCCCTTATCCCCAGCTCGACTGTGAGCAAGTTCATATAATTTCTTTTTCATTTGTTATGCTCTCCTTTAATGTAAAGTAGGTTTCTATTTTGTTACGTGAAATCAACGTAGAAACAATTCCTACTACTTCATTAACATACTTTCTTGCTCCGCCTCCACCTGCGGGCCCATTTGTATAAAGAGCCTCTGCCTCTTCTCCAATTTTGGCTGCTTCCTTTAAAGTAAGACATTTCCCTGCTACTCTCAGCCTGATTTCATAAGGATCTGATTCTTGAAAAGAGACTCTATGAACGGAAGAAATACCGATATAATCAATTCTTAAGTCGACCACTTTATCTTTTAAACGACTATATAAAATTTCACCAGCTAGCTTAGCTCTTTCTAGAGCATTGGATCCAGCATAGGAAATTTCCCCTTCTCCAATAACACCTGCTTCGTAACCTACGCTGACTTTTAACGTTTCAGGCCTTGTTATACCTGTTCCGCCAGACACTTGAATTTGGTTCAATTTAATTCCCTGTAAATGAACGGAAGTAAAATCTGCAATAACATCCGGTGTTATATATTGATGAGGATTAGTTACTTCGTAAAGAAGCTGTTCTTTTACAGTAGCTAAGTTAATGACTCCTCCTGTCCCTTCTACTTTAGTAATGATGGCTGTCCCATCTTCTTTAACATCAGCAAATGGAAAACCTAATTCAGCAAGCTTTGGGACTTCTTTTTTTCCGGGATCAGCAAAATAACCACCAGCTACCTGTCCTCCACACTCCAATAAGTGTCCAATTACTGTTCCTTGAGCAATTTTATCTACGTCGTCTAAAGACCATCCAAAGTGGTGTACCATTGGAGCAACAAATAAAGACGGATCTGCTACTCTACCGGTAATAATAACTTGAGCCTCTGTCTCTAGAGCTGGCAATATTGTTTCTACACCAAGGTAAGCGTTTGCAGATATGACGTTACCAAAATGAGATATCGGTTCATTTGTTTCTAGAGTCAATCCATTTCTATCTATCAACTTTAGTACGTCATCTCCCAATACGGCCGCCACTTTTATCTCAATGTTCAATCGGTTAGCCATTTCCACAACTTTTTCAGCAGCACCTATTGGATTGGCTGCTCCCATATTTGTAATAATTCGCACTCTATTTTTCTTGATAATAGGCAAAAGAAGCTCTAGTCTTTTTTCCAATAAGGGATCATAACCCATTAAAGGATTTTGACTTTTTCTTTTTTGGGCAAGTGCGATTGTTCTTTCAGCTAAACATTCTAATACTAAATAATCTAAATTTCCTTTTTCAGCCAATATAACCGCCGGTTCTAATCGATCTCCTGAAAAACCCGCGCCTGATCCAATTCTTATCATTTTCATCACCTCAAATAGTAATTGCTCCCGTTATTAATGCCACAATCGTCATAACAATGGTGGTTCCAAATGCCCACTTAAAGATAAAACGCTGATGATCGCCTAAATTCACTCCCGCTAATCCTACAAGGATAAAGGTCGAGGCGGTTAAAGGACTTAATGGAAATCCAGTCGTCATCTGTCCTAAAATAGCTGCTCTGCCAATTTCAATTGGATCGATGCCAAAGTTAGAAGCCGTCTGGCTAATAATTGGCAATACCCCAAAATAGTAAGCATCCGGCGTAAACACTAAGCTAAGAGGCATGCTTTTAACCGCTACCAGTACAGGTAAGTAAGAAGCTAGTGATTCAGGGATAATGCTAACCATTGCAGAAGCCATTCCATCTATCATCTTTGTTCCTGTTAGGATACCCGTGAAAATGCCTGCGGCGAAAATCAACGTAGAAACAATTAACACGTTATTTGCATGACTTAGTAAGCGTTTTTGCTGTTCTTCTGGATTTGGATAATTCACCAAAAGAGCAATTACAAAAGCGACAATAAATAAAACCGGTAAAGGTAGCCATACTTTAATTAACGCGATAAGAAGCAAAATTGTTAAAGCAAGATTAAACCAAAAAAGCCGTGGTCCTTTTGCTTCTAGGGCAGCTGCATGTTCTGTAAACCCTTGTACATGTTCTTCTAGTTCAATGACTCCTAGTCTCTGCCTCTCCTTTTTCCCAAGCCAAAAAGCAGATGCTAACACCCATACAATCCCAGCAATCATTGCGGGGATAACAGGGTTAAATAATTGAGAAGAATCTGCATTAAATGTAGTCATGGCTCTAGCAGTAGGTCCTCCCCAAGGAGCTAAGTTCATAACTCCCGCTCCTAAAGCAACCACTCCTGATAAAATAAGAGGATTCATCTTTAATCTCTTATAAAGAGGTAGCAGCGCTGTAATGGTAATCATAAAAGTAGATGCACCGTCTCCGTCTAATGATACAAGCATTGTGACGATAGCTGTCCCTACGACTACTTTTAAAGGATCTCCTTTAACTAGACGAAGCATTTTAGAAATCATAGGATTAAATAAGCCTGTATCAATCATTAAGCCGAAGTACAAAACTGCAAAAACAATCATAATACCTGTAGGCGCTACTTTTATAATGCCTTCTAACATCATGTCTCCCATTTCTAGCCCAAATCCGCCTATTAATGCAAAAACAGTTGGTACGAGAACTAAGGCAATCAATACAGATAAACGATTGGTCATAATTAAAAATAAAAATACGCCAATAATTAAAAACCCTAAAAGTGCTAACATGTAATCCCTCCTGTCTCAAATTTATATATTCAAAAATCTCAGATGTAAAAAACTTCGGTACTTTTTGTTCTTGCAGGATTCATGCCAAAGATATGTAAAAATAGCAACAAACCGTTACTAAATCCTTTCAAAATGTGATAAAAGAAATTTAAGACACAACAAAAAAAGAAAGCGTTACCAATAAAGCTGCTTTCTTTCTCTGTTTTTGTTAATCTAAATTCTAATGTTTTAGAAATAACTGCTGTCCAGTATAGAAATACACTTCTTAATACATAGTCTTCAGTATTTCTAAAAATCTAGAAATCTTTCTAAAGACTTAGAAATGAATATGATATTTTTTCATTTTATTGTATAAAGTAGCTAAAGAAATATCTAAAACTTCTGCTGTTTTCTTTTTTCCCTCAATGTTATTTGGATATTTTCTTAATATTTCCTGAATAAATGCGCACTCTTTATCCTGTATAGCTTCTTGCAGTGTTTGACTAGATTTCTCTGTTTTACTTACAATATCTGAAAAGTTTTTTTCATTTTTAATCATAAATTCTGGAAGGTGACGAAATACAATATCTGTGTCTTCCGCCATACATGTTGCATAGTCAATTACATTTTTTAATTCCCTTACGTTGCCAGGCCAATGATAAGATTGAAAAAAACCTAGTGTATATTCGTCAATTTTGTAAGAGGTGTTGGTGGTCGAGTATTCAATAAAAGAATAGACGAGTTCACGTATATCTTCTCTCCTTTTTCTTAAAGGAGGTATCTCTAATTGAATAACGTTAATTCTATAAAATAAATCTTCTCGAAACTGTTTTTTATTTACAAGCTGCTTTAGATTGCGGTGCGTAGCAGCAATGATCCTTACGTCAACTGCACGTTCAGTTGCTTCTCCTACCCTTCGAATCTTTTTCTCTTGCAGAACTCTTAACAACTTAGCTTGAAGATCATAGGACATATCTCCAATTTCATCTAAAAATATAGTTCCGTTGTTTGCTATTTCGAATAGTCCAGCCTTCCCGCCTTTTTTAGCATTTGTAAAAGCACCGTCTCCATATCCAAAAAGTTCACTTTCTAACAGAGACGAAGGAATAGCCGCACAATTTACAGGTATAAAAGGACCATGCTTGCGCTCACTTTTATTATGTATAGCTTGTGAAAATAATTCTTTTCCCGTGCCGCTTTCTCCCATCACAAGAATAGGGAATTGAGATTCTGCTACTTTTTCAGCTATATGAACGACGTGCCTTAACCCTCCGTCCCTACCAATTATTTGTTCAAATGTATACTTTGCTTCATAGATAGAATCCATTCGGTTTTCTAAATTCTTTAACTTTTCGGTTTGTCTTCTTAACTCTTTTGATAATTTGTCAACTTCATTGAGGCTTTTACAAACCGATACGGCTCCTGCAAGTTTACCTTCTATTATAATTGGAGCCATGTCCACCATATATTCCCGATTTTTTTCTTTTCGATATACGCCTACTCTGTATTGTTGATCTTTTAGGGTATTTGTTAACTGAGCGCCTGGGCGATATTCTATTAGTGGTTTTCCGATAATATCACTTTTTACTCCTGTAATCTTTGTATACTCTTGGTTAATAAATCTAACAATCCCTTCTTTGTCGATAACTAGAATACCATCATTTATCGATTTTATAACTGCATGCCACCAGTTAAACTTTTTAGAGGAGCAGTCGACTTCTATGTGTTCTTGAAATGTATTCTTCACAGTATTATGAGCTCCTTTCTATAATAACTTGAGAGTAGATTCTTGCTTTATTTATAATTATCAACTAATTTTCTCTTTTTTGAAACAGAGTCCACTCAACTAATTTGAATAATCTGATTTATATAAGTGGATATAAGCTCGCTTCCTCCATTATTAATGTGTAAATTCATTGCACCGTTATTTATATTTACGATGAAACACTCCTCATAAAAAAACTATATTTCTATTTTTAAAGAGGCTTATCACTATAGCAATATCCTTTAAAAAAGCTATCCACTTTCTTCATAAAGGTTACATATTAAAAACACCTAAAGTTAGTTTAGGTGTTTTTGAAAGTTTTATATTTATCTTTACTCTAAACAAAAGCTCAATGGTTATATGGCCTTCTTACTCTTTGAAGTCTCTTGTTTTTTTCTCCACATATTTTCCATTTGTTCAAGAGTTCTACCTTTTGTTTCAGGAACGAATTTCCAAACGAATAAAGCAGAAAGTATACTCATTAAACCGTAAAAACCATATGTTAATCCTCCGCTATATTCCATCATCACAGGATATGTAGAGGAAATAAAATAGTTAGCCGCCCACTGAGCAGCTACGGCAATAGCTACAGCACGACCTCTAATTTTATTAGGGAAAATCTCTGAAATGAGCACCCAACAAATTGGTCCCCATGACATCATAAAGGAAGCTGTATAAATAATGATAAATACAAGCGTCCCTATACCAATGATGTTTGAAAAAGCCATGCTTGCTACACCGAACATTCCAATGGCCATTCCGATAGACCCTGTTATTAATAAAGGTTTTCTTCCCAAACGATCAACCGTCAAAATTGCAATTACTGTAAAAATAACGTTTACTAATCCCATAATAATGGTTTGCAGCATAGAAGAACCTTTAGCTGCTCCCATGCTTTCAAAAATACGCGGAGCATAATATAGAGCTACATTTATTCCTACAAACTGTTGAAATACAGAAAGCAATATACCTACAACGATAACTAATTTTCCGTACGCCAATAATTTTTCAGATGAAACATTGGTAGAAATTGTTTGTTTAATATCTTCTAAAATTGATTTCGCTTCTGAAGATCCATTAATTTTGGTTAGTATGGCTAAAGCTTTTTGGTCTTGATTCTGTATAGCTAAGTAGCGAGGCGTTTCAGGAACTAAAAACAAGAGTGCTGCAAAGAGTAAAGCTGGAATAGCTCCTGAAGCAAACATGTATCTCCACCCTACATCATTAATCCATTCTAAGGTTTCCCCATTTGCAATACCCCAATTCACGAAGTAAACGACTAACATTCCAAAAATAATCATAAATTGATTGAATGATACCAATCTGCCGCGAATATCTGCCGGTGCAATTTCTCCTATATAGATTGGACAAATGGCTGATGCTAAGCCAACACCAATCCCACCTATAATGCGGTAGAAGTTAAAAGCTAGTAACAAAGAGAGTGTCGGTTCCCCTTTTGTAAAAAATAAAAACTCAGGATAAGAAGCGCCTAACGCTGAGACTATAAAAAGAATAGCCGCTAGTATAAGTGATTGTTTGCGTCCTAGTTTCGTCGCAAAATAACCAGATACCAACCCTCCAATAATACATCCTATTAAAGCACTTGATACAGTAACACCGTGTGCTAAAGATCCCAACCCTAAGCTGTCAATAAGATACACCTTTAATGATTCTTCAGCTCCAGATATTACAGCTGTATCATATCCAAACAGTAACCCTCCGATAGCGGCAACTAAGGTAATAGAAAAAATATATAATGAGTTTCGATTTTGTTTCATGCGTTGTTAAAAGCAGTTAGTTAAGAGTAACAGTAGAAGTTCTATTTCTAACTGAGTTCGCACTTATTTGAATGCGTTTTCAAATTCTTGGAACACAAAAGAAATTTTCGTCGTCTATTGGACTAACTGCTCTTATCCTCCCCTCTAACGTACGTATTTTTCTATCGAATCAAATCTTACTACAGCATTTTCTATACTTCCTTTTGTGTCAGGTATATCGATATACAACCATAATCAAATAATACAAGCTACTTTCATATGAGGCTCCTTTTTAAAGTAAGGTTGTATATTTTGTAATCTATTACTTCCCTTTAAATTCATCTAGCTTTTTACTTAGGTCGTGTGTTTGAAGATATACTTCTTTATATAATTCATAAAGCTGTTTATAGACTTGTACATGTTCTACGTTAGGATAATATGTTTTTGAAGACGTAATAAATACGTTTGCACACTCTTCCAATGAGTTGTACCAGCCACAGCCATAAGCTGCTAGCATGGCTGCTCCTAACGCTGGGCCTTGTTCAGTAGATAACTTTACAATTTTTGCATTAAAAACGTCTGCTTGAATTTGAAGCCAGTGATCGTTTTTTGCTCCCCCGCCGATTGATACAATAGACGTAATTTCCTTTCCGTTTTCTCGAAAAATTTCAATTGATTCATTTAATGAAAACGTAATCCCTTCAATAACTGCCCGCGTAAAGTCTCTCTTTTTATGAGAGGCATCCATCCCTATAAAACTTCCGCGAATCGTAGCATCTGCATGCGGTGTACGTTCCCCGACTAAGTAAGGGGTAAATAAAAGGCCGTTTGAGCCGATTGGGACATTTTTTAGGTCGGCCAACAATTCTTCAAACGTATCGTTTTCTGCGAAATTTTCCTTAAACCAGCTTAAACTGTGACCAGCAGATAATGTAACGCCCATTGTATAAAATGCATTTTCTTTTCCATGATTAAAATAGTGGACTTTTCCACCAAAGTCTCTATCGCTTCGTTCCTCATAAGAAAGAACAACCCCAGATGTCCCAATGCTACATAGTGTTTCCCCTGATGATAAAATGCCGGCGCCGATTGCTCCGCAAGCATTATCAGCTCCGCCAGCAAATACTTTCGTTGAAGTTGCTAATCCCGTTTTTTGAGAGAACTCCTCATTAATATTGCCTATGCATTCATTAGATTCAACTAGTGGCGGACAAAGGTTAATATTAACTCCTACTGATTGACAAAGCTCTTCATCCCATTTTTTCTTGCTGATATTTAATAATAATGTACCGGCAGCATCTGAATATTCACTATGAATCAAGCCAGTCATCTTAAAACGCAAATAGTCTTTGGGCAGCATAAATACAGCTGTTTTTTCAAATATCTCCGGTTCATACTCTTTTACCCACAATAACTTAGGAAGAGTAAATCCTTCTAAAGCCTGGTTTTTTGTTATTTCTAAAAGATGTTTTTCTCCAATCACTTTATAAAGATGATGACATTGTTCTGTTGTTCTTGTGTCATTCCACAAAATGGCGTTACGTAATAGGTTATAGTTTTTATCCAGCAGCACAAGGCCATGCATCTGTCCAGAATAACTAATTCCTTCTATATCTTCGGGTTTTATATTAGCGTTAGCAATTAATTCATTTAAAGCACTAGCCGTCTGCTGAACCCATTCTTCTGGATTCTGTTCGCTATACCCTGTTTTTTCATGAAGGAGAGGATAATTTTTAGAAACCACAGCGCAAATCTTGCCTTTTGTATCAACTAAAACCGTTTTTACGGCGCTTGTTCCTAGATCAATTCCAATTACATATTTCATCTTCATACCTCCGCGTTTATAAACGAGAGTAGAAATTGTTTCTACTCTCGTTTGTTCTTTAAACTTCCAAAATATATTGATTTAAAATAGCCTTTAATCGTTCTTGTCTTCCTGATTTATTCATAATATTCGGATTTTTAAACGCGTATTGCTCCAATGTATGGAAGTTAGCTTTTCCTTCCACAATCTCAAGCCCAATTCCTTCTTTAAAGCTGCTGTAGCGCTCGTTAATAACATTTTCGAAAACACGATCTTCTACTAATTTATGTGCTACTTTTAATCCTCGAGCAAACGCATCCATTCCTGCTACATGAGCATAGAGTAAATCGTCTTGTTCAAAAGAACCTCTGCGTACTTTAGCATCAAAGTTTAATCCTCCGCTGCCCAGCCCTCCATTTTGCAGAATTTCATACATTGCTAGCGTTGTAGAATATAAATCCGTTGGGAATTCATCTGTATCCCAGCCTAAAAGAGGGTCACCTTGGTTTGCATCCACTGATCCTAATAAGCCTTGTACTCTAGCTACTCGTAATTCGTGTTCAAATGTATGCCCAGCTAACGTTGCGTGGTTAGCTTCTAGATTAAGTTTGAAGTATTTATCTAATCCGTATTGTCTTAAAAATGAAATAGTTGTTGCTGCATCGGTATCATACTGATGTGTCGTAGGCTCTTTAGGTTTAGGCTCAATCAAAAACTGCCCCGTATATCCAATTTCGGTTGCGTAATCTACAGCCATATGCATAAATCTGGCTAAGTTATCTAACTCTAACTGTAAATTTGTGTTGAGCAGTGTTTCATATCCCTCACGGCCGCCCCAGAATACATAATTTTCTGCGCCTAGTTCTTTTGCTGTTTCAAGCCCCTTTTTTACTTGAGCCGCCGCATAAGCAAATACATCTGCATTACAAGAAGTAGCTGCACCATGAACGAACCGGGGATTTGTAAACATATTCGCTGTGTTCCATAATAACTTTACGTTACTTGTTTGCATGTATTCTTTGATCATAGTGACGATAACATCAAGGTTTTTATTTGTTTCTTGCAACGTACTGCCCTCCGGAGCAATGTCTCGATCATGAAATGCGAAGAATGGAACATTTAATGTTTCAAAAAGTTGAAAAGCTGCCTCAACTCTCGCTTTTGCTAAATCCATTCCATCATATCTATCCCAAGATCTTTGCATAGTAGCTGCGCCAAAAGGATCCGTACCATCTGCTGTAAACGTGTGCCAGTAAGCAATAGAAAAACGCAGCTGATCTTTCATCGTTTTACCGCCTACTACTTCTTCAGGGTTATAGTATTTAAAAGCTAAAGGATTTTTAGAATCTTTACCTTCATATAAAACTTTGTTTACGCTTTCAAAATAATTAATTTTATTAGTACTAGTTTGGACCATTTGTCATTTCCCCCTTTGATTTAAGTGAACAAGTTTATCCATCAACTATCTTATTTGAGTTAGTTTGTTTATCCAATAAACTAACTTTATCTCATCATATACAAAATAAATGTTTATTTCAATGTTTTTTTTAGAAAATTTAGTTATAATATTAGATATGATACTTTTAAATATCTAATTCAAGCTTCCAAAAACACCAACTTAGTTCGATAGATAAACAAAGGAGTGGTTATTATTCAAATTGCAGATCAAGCTTTAGTAAAAAAAATGAATCAAAAATTAATATTAGATGAAATTTTAAAGAACTCCCCTGTCTCCAGGGCAACTCTCTCTGAGATTACAGGATTAAACAAGTCTACTGTCTCCTCTCAAGTAAATACACTGCTTGAAAAAGATTTTATTTTTGAAATTGGGGCAGGGCAATCTAGAGGCGGCAGAAGACCTGTAATGCTTGTTTTTAATAAGAATGCAGGCTACTCGATTGGTATTGATATAGGAGTCGACTATCTTAACGGAATTCTAACCGACTTAGAAGGAAATATTATTCTCGAGAAGACTTCTGACTTGTCTAGTTCTTCCGCTAGTGAAGTAAAAGAGATTTTATTTGCACTTATTCATGGTTTTATAACCCATATGCCTGAGTCCCCTTATGGTCTAGTCGGAATAGGAATTTGTGTTCCAGGTCTTGTAGATCGTCATCAGCAAATTATTTTCATGCCTAACTTAAATTGGAATATCAAAGATTTGCAGTTTTTGATTGAGAGTGAGTTTAATGTTGCAGTTTTTGTTGAAAATGAAGCTAATGCAGGAGCATACGGTGAAAAAGTATTTGGTATGACAAAAAACTATGAAAACATCGTTTACATCAGTATTAATGTCGGAATTGGAACTGGACTTGTTATTAACAACGAATTGTATAAAGGTGTTCAGGGTTTTTCTGGGGAAATGGGTCATATGACGATAGATTTTAATGGACCCAAATGTAGCTGTGGAAATCGAGGCTGTTGGGAATTATATGCTTCTGAAAAAGCGTTACTGGCTTCGCTCTCTAAAGAAGAAAAGAATATTTCTCGAAAAGAGATTGTGGAACGCGCAAATAAAAATGATGTAGAAATGTTAAATGCACTTCAAAACTTTGGCTTTTATATCGGAATTGGATTAACCAATATTCTTAATACATTTGATGTAGAAGCTGTTATCTTGAGAAATCATATAATTGAATCTCATCCCATTGTTTTAAATACGATTAAAAACGAAGTTTCTTCTAGAGTCCATTCTCATTTAGACAATAAATGTGAACTATTGCCTTCTTCGTTAGGAAAAAATGCACCTGCTTTAGGAGCGGTTTCCATCGTTATTGATTCTTTTTTAAGTGTTACCCCTATAAGTTAGTTAAGTGAACGCAAAGGTTAGCAAACTATATCACGTTTGATCTTAAGAATGAAGGAGCTACTTTCGATTAATTGATTTTCTATAAAAGGGAAAGAATTACCCTCTTCTATTAAGAGTGTTATGTCTGTCTCCACCCTCACCTTTTCATCCCATGCAGCCAGTCACCTATCATAACGGCAACTGGCTGTTTATATGTTATTAGCAACCTGCTCTTTTCTAAACTACGAAGAGTCTTGCTTTTTGGGTTAGTTTACCTGCTTTTCAAATTATGAATCATGTCTTGTCAGAGTAGTTATGACTTCTTTATATTCCTCTAACTCTTTGGTCTGTGCGAGAGTATTGATTTTCTCTAGCGATAAAAGAGAGTTCTGAATAATAAATGTGCGAGGCTCCGTATCATTTTGCAGTAATTCATCCGATATAAACGTAACAAATTCTAAACTTCTCTTCCGTTCCTCTTCATTTGCTAGTTTATTTTCAATCACCCGTTTTAACTTCGCAGTTACACGCGTCAGATCTGTCGAAAAATGACTTTCTGTTTTCTCATTAAATACCGCAGAGTAAACGGAAGGGTTAAATAACTGTTCTTTTTGTTCTGCTACTTCGATTAGGATTTCCTCTGTACGCTTCATGCAATAACGGACAATTTGTTCAATAGGTAACGGATAGTTCAGCGCTTTATTCATTTTAAACATATTGTTAAGCATTCCTTCTAAAAGCACAGCTCCATCAAATAAATAAGGAGAAGTCTTAGACGGAAAAATCTGCTGAAAACGTTCATATATCCAGTTGAATGTTGCCGCTTTTAATTCCTCTATATAATGAAATGTTTTAACTTCATTTAAAACGAGTGTACTTTCAATCATTTCAGGAATTTTGTTTTGCTCTGCAAAGTTCAGCATAAAAATTATCTGTTTTTCAAATACCTTCTGATTATCTCCTTTATATTCAATGGCTATTTTTTCTCTTTGTAAAATAAGTGATTCTTGCAGAGACGAAAGTAATGAGATAAGCAGTTCGCTTTTAGATGAGAAATATTTATAAAATGTTCCTTTTGAAATACCGCTTCTCTCTAATATATCTTGTACCGAAGTGTCTACGTATCCTTTTTCTATAAAAAGCTGGTGTGTATGCCCTAAAATATCGAGCTGTTTTTGATTCATTGCTGCTACTCCTCTGTTTACAATTTACTTTTTATTTAGTATAACTTATCTGCCTTTTTCTACGTGAACTTTATCCTTTTTCCTTGATAAACAAGTAAAAATAATTATATACTATTAGTACATTTTTATACAATTAGTATAAAAATGTACTAATAGTATAGGTTAATTCGACAAATTAACTATTTATCTAGCAAGTGACAACGACTGAGCGCTATGTAACTAGTAAATTCCAAATCTATACCTACTCTGAAGGAGGAATAAGATCATATGAACAAAGAAGTCATTCCCGTTACAGAAATCCCAAAATTTCAATCACGTGCAGAAGAGTTTTTCCCTATCCAATGGTATAAAGAAATGTTGAACAACTCCCCCGTTTATTTTCATGAAGAAACAAACACATGGAATGTATTCCAATACGAACATGTCAAACAAGTCTTGAGCAATTACGAATTTTTTTCAAGCGATGGACAAAGAACCACTATTTTTGTGGGAGATAATAGCAAGAAAAAAAGCACATCTCCAATCACCAACCTTACAAACTTAGATCCTCCTGACCACCGGAAAGCGCGATCTTTGCTTGCAGCAGCCTTTACTCCTCGCAGTTTAAAGAACTGGGAACCGCGAATCAAACAAATTGCAGCAGACCTTGTAGAAGCGATACAAAAGAATTCAACAATTAATATTGTTGAAGATTTATCTTCTCCTTTTCCTAGTTTAGTTATAGCAGATTTATTCGGCGTACCGGTAAAAGACCGATATCAGTTCAAAAAATGGGTAGATATTCTTTTTCAGCCTTATGACCAAGAAAGATTAAAAGAGATTGAACAAGAAAAGAAACGTGCAGGAGCTGAATATTTTCAATACCTCTACCCGATTGTCGTTGAAAAGCGCTCCAACCTTTCTGATGATATTATTTCAGACTTAATTCAAGCGGAAGTTGATGGTGAAACATTCACAGATGAAGAAATTGTGCACGCTACCATGCTGCTTTTAGGTGCAGGCGTTGAAACCACAAGTCACGCCATTGCAAATATGTTTTATTCTTTCTTATATGACGACAAGTCGTTATACAGCGAGCTGAGAAACAATAGAGAATTAGCTCCAAAAGCAGTAGAAGAAATGCTTCGATATCGGTTTCATATCTCCAGACGAGATCGCACGGTTAAACAAGATAACGAGCTATTAGGCGTTAAGCTAAAAAAAGGAGATGTCGTTATTGCGTGGATGAGTGCATGTAATATGGATGAAAATATGTTTGAAAACCCTTTTTCTGTAGACATTCATCGTCCAACTAATAAAAAGCACTTAACATTCGGAAACGGACCTCATTTTTGTTTGGGCGCCCCTCTTGCCCGACTTGAAATGACAACTATCTTAGAAGCATTTTTAGAGGCCTTTTCTCATATCGAACCATATGAAGATTTTGAATTAGAACCGCATTTAACAGCTTCAGCTACGGGTCAATCTTTAACATACTTGCCCATGACGGTGTACAAATAAAGGTTATGTACGTAATAAAGCAGAGAAACGTGAAAGAGATTTACCTTCTCCGTCACGCTTCTCTTTTTGTTATTCCGCTATTTATTGCACTTTTAGTATCTCTGCTAAGTATTTATGTACTACACTTGAAAATCTTCAATACCATTTACAATTGGCAGTAAACGAAACTTAAATGCCGATGAGCTCGTTAACGAACTATCAGCTATTGCCTTCTTTGCCTTAATACACCTTCTATAAAATGCTGATACAAATAATTAATAAGAGCAGTGGCAATTGAGATGAGAAAAAGTTGAAAGCGCGTCATGTTTACCATTTTATATACCTTCAGTTTTTCTGCCAGACTGGTCAAAGGATACGCAAATAGATAGTCAAATAGGACGTTAATTAACAAATATCTTTTGAAATTCCCATAAGTCAGCTTAAAGACCCAAAAATTAGCTATAAAAAACGGTCCAAAGATAAAAGATATATCGCTTGAAAATTTAGGGAAAAGAGGTTTCCTCACTTTCCACCACGTAAAGCTTTTAGATAACTCACTGATAAAAGCAATAACTAATGAACTAAATGTTAAAACAGGTAGGTATCTTTTAAAGACAAATTTATCAACTTTTACTATAGACAGCCAAGGCAATAAAAGTAATGCCAAAAGCGTTAACTTTCCTTTCATTATGTACCCAACTCCTGCCGTTACAAAAATGTAAGCTAAATCATATTCTTTTTAGTTTGTGTAATAGGCTCTTTTTTATGTGTTTATTACACTGTGTTAGTTCTTTTATTCACCTTTTATTACAAGATTTTTTGCTTTCAGGAAATTATTGATTCTCATATTCTGCATGTGCATGGAGAAAATACGGAGGTGAATGTTTAAAAGGAGGAATTAAAAATGACTACAGTACGTGAAGTTATGACTAAAGATGTGAAAGCTTGTGCACCGCACGATCCAATAACAGCAGCTGCAAAATTAATGCGTGATATTAATTGTGGCTCTGTGCCGGTGTGTCAAGAAAATCGAGTAATGGGAATGATCACAGACCGTGATATCGTATTAAACTGCGTGGCGGATGGAAAAGATTGCAACACTGTGCATTGCCATGATTGTATGACTAAAGATGTAATTACGTGTTCTCCGGATACGGATATTCATGAGTGTGCACGTATGATGGCTGACCATCAAATTCGCCGCATTATTGTAGTGGAGAATAATAATATGGTTGGAATCTGTGCAATCGGCGACCTTGCGACAGTGAACGTATATGTTGATGAAGCCGGTGCAGCATTAAGCGAAATTTCTAATCAAGTTCATTAAAACTTTTTAGCATATAAATCCTTAATGCTTGTACAAAATAATCCTGTCTGCAAGGAGGTGCTAACATGCCAAATTTAAACGATAACAAATTTAAAAAGATTCAATCTGAGAGTCAAAAGCAAGGAAAGTCTCAAGAGGAATATGCGGCTGAGCTTGACGCTAATCGTGCAAAAAGTCAAAAGAAAAAGTAACAACAAAAAAGGATTACAATCGGCAAAAGCTCGTTTGTAATCCTTTTTATCATCCCGCGTTGTTACAGGCTGCGATCAGTTATAAATGTATAGTGAGTATATGCTTCATACTTCTCACCGGGCTTTAATACACAAGAAGGAAAATGCTTATGATGAATAGCGTCTGGTAAACCTTGTGTTTCTAGGCAAACACCAAGGTATTTCTCTGATTGAACCCCTCTAATTTCGAATTCTTCGTCTAGATGATTTCCAGTATAAAGAACGACTGAAGGCTGATCTGTTTTGACTTCTATTTTGCGACCGCTTGCAGGGTCCCATAGTGACATCTGATTTTCAGCTTCTGCTTCTAAAAGAAATGGATGATCGTATCCTTTACCCACTAATATATTTTGCGAATGTGTAGATTCCACTCCTTCCTTGAGACTATGTCCTTCTCTAAAATCAAATGGGGTATTTGTGACGTTTAACACTTCTCCAGTAGGTAAAAGATCATCATTCAACTCTAAGAATTCGTTACTTTTTAGCTTCAAAACATGATCCAACACCGTTTCTTTTAGATTTCCGCTTAAATTGAAATACGTATGATTTGTTAAATTGATAAGAGTATCTTGATCTGTTGTTCCTTCGTAAGAAATATGGAACTCATTTTTATTCGTTAATGTATACGTAACTTTCACTTCAAGGTTGCCGGGATAGCCTTCTTCTCCGTCTTTACTTACATATGTAAATTCAACGCCTACATGATCACTTGCATCAATTGTTTTGGCATTCCATATTTTGTGACTAAATCCTTCTGATCCGCCATGCAGATGGTTGTTTCCTTCATTTTTCTCTAGACGATAGGTTTCATTATTAAGTTCAAACGCTGCTCCGCCTATACGCCCTGCTACGCGTCCGACCACAGCTCCGAAATAAGGAGAATACTTTTGGTATTCTTCTATTGAATCAAATCCCAATACAACACTTTCAATCTTCCCTTCAGAATCCGGCATTTCAATATTTGATATCACACATCCATAGTCAAGGCAGGTGATTTTAAGGCCTTCATCATTTAATAAGGTATAAGCATGTACAGCTTGATTGTTTAGTTCGCCAAATTTCTCAAAATTCACTTTCATTTTTAATCAGTCCAATCCTCTTTTTATTCGTAAATTGCTTAACGAACCCTCCATGTTATAAGCATGGGATATGTCCTTATAGTTCCCTCTGCAATCCTTCCTGAATCTTCATTATTCTCATTTTATTGTAATCGTGTACATTTCCTAATTCAAGCTTGAATGATAAAGGCTGGCTACTGTTTGTCATTGCTATTTTTTCAGTATTCCTAAATATTCTTCCCAAGGTCCTACATCTTCTCTGTATCGTTCTGCCATTACTCGAACAATTTGCGCAATATGAGTTAAATCGTGAGCAACCCAAGTCGAGAGCAGCTCTCTGACTTTTACTTCCCCAAACTCCGGGTGTTCTCCCCTCACTTCAAGCTGCTTTTCATGCTTAATTAGCAGCTTTAGTTGTTGTAAATTCTGTATTCTTATCATGTTGAATTCAAGAAGCTTTTCTTCAATCGAACTAGCAGATTCCTTGTGTAAATGAGCATAGCGGTCAAACGGAGGGAAAGCTCCCTTTTTTCCTTCTTGAAGGATGAATTCTAGTCTTGGTATCCAATTGTTTTTTTCTGCTTCTATTAAATGGTCTATGACTTCCGAGGTATTCCAAGTTCCTTCTCCTTCATTACATTGCAGCCACCCTGCAGATAGTCCCGGCAAAAGTTTTTCAAGCGTTTGTGGCGTATGCTCAAGTATTTCAATCGCTTCTTTTAAATTAAAATTCATATCAATTCCCCTTTCTCAACGTAATGATGCTGAGCTGTCAGTTATGTAAAAATTCTTGCGATTATAGTCAATTTTACCACAATTGACTTCTATTAAAGGCAGGAGCTAATCTTCTACTTACTTTAATGCTTACTAAAACAAAATACAGAACACACGTTTGGTTTTCCTGTAGAAATATGATAAAATATATATAGGCTAGAACGCAGTGAGTATCAGTCTGGATGGGTACTGCTCATCGGTAAAATAGATTGCTAGAGACTTTTTCATCTTAAGCTTTCCGTTTGAAATGGAGTGAGACAACAGTGAGTAAAAATCAAAAGCGATGGACAAAAGAAGAAGATAGATTTCTTATCCAACACTATGGCGCTATGACGCTTCAAAAGATGGGTGAGCATTTACATAGAAGTAAGGAATCGGTTAATAAACGGCTTACTCGATTAAATCTTCGTGATTCGGATACAGCTTTACGTAAAAAATGGACGCTTGAACAAGATACTTTTTTACAGGAGAACATTGGTACCATGAATAACCGTGAAATGGCACAATCCTTAGGCAGAAGTCCTTCTTCTATTGCTACGCGCATAAAAGTTTTGGGACTAACACGAAAAACGGCGATGCGAAGATGGACAGTACAAGAAGACCAATACTTGCTAAGGTATTACGGAGTAAAACCTCTTTCGCGCATATCAGCTAAATTACAGAGAAGTGTACAAGCACTAGAATCGAGGCTGAACCGTTTAGAAGTGTATGGAGCGAAAGCGCACGTAGGACACATTACAGCGTGTGAACTAGCAGCCTGCCTTGAAGTAGATGTTCATACAATTTACAAGTGGATTCATAAAGAGAATCTACCGTATAAAATGATCATCGCCAAGACCAGAACATTCATGGGAATTGACATTCAATCTTTTTGGAAGTGGGCTGAAAAAAATAAATCGTGCCTTAACTTTTTTAAAATACCTAAAAACACGCTTATTCCAGAACCAGCGTGGGTGGATGAACAAAGAAAGCTAGACTATGTAAAGCGCCCTAAATACGAGCATAAAAAGTGGACAGCAGAAGAAGATGCCAGATTGTGGCGTATGTTTTATCAGGAAAAGCGCAATCAGCGAGAAATTGGAGAGTTGCTCGGGCGTTCGAGAAATAGCGTGCAGCGACGCTTAGAGCGTTTACGTAAAAAGAAACTAGCGAGTTAAACGATAAAAAGCTTGGGATAATGCTTATCCCAAGCTTTTTTCATTAATACGACTCTTTGTTAAGCTTTAACTGCTTTTTCCCAATCTGCTTCAAATTTTTCCATTCCTTGGTCAGTTAACGGGTGTTTTGCTAATTGCTCAATAACAGCGTATGGAATTGTGGCAATATGGGCTCCTGCAAGTGCTACACGCGTTACATGATCCGGATGTCTTACAGATGCCGCAATGATTTGAGAGTCGATGTTTTGAACGCGGAATAACTCAGCAATTTTAGATACTAGCTGTACCCCGTCTTCTGAAATATCATCAAGACGTCCTAAAAACGGAGAAACGTACGTCGCTCCAGCACGAGCTGCTAAAAGCGCTTGGTTTACTGTAAAGATTAGGGTTACATTTGTTTTTACGCCTTTTTTTGCAAGATAGCGCGTCGCTTCCAAGCCAGCCAATGTCATAGGGAGCTTAATCGTAATATTTTTATCTCCGTCGTTAATTTTAATCAGTTCTTCAGCTTGAGCGATCATGTCTTCAGCAGAAAGTGCGTCAGGCGTTACCTCAGCGGAAACGGATTCAACTTCAGGTACCATTTGAAGGATTTCTTCGATGCGGTCTTCAAATCTTACGCCTTCTTTTGCTACTAAAGATGGATTGGTTGTCACACCAGCTAGAACACCTACTTTGTATGCTTTCTTAATATCCTCAAGGTTTGCTGTATCAATAAAAAATCTCATCTCACTATTCCTCCTTATTGTTGTACATCAATCTGCATTTCAACTTGTTTGAACTATAGCCTAACCAATTTGTTGCAGGGCATATAGATTTTCTATAGAAGCGTTTTCAATCTCTTTTGCAGTTAATACCTTTAATTTTTCTAAAAATTGTATGGCGTCCACTCGGTCTTCAATGTCTTCCTCTGTACGAATATTCTCCGTTTTAATCTGATGGATACATTCGTTGATGACTTCTTTGTACGCATTCGTTTTGATAAACCATTCTGCTAATAGCGTTTTTGTTGCTTCTCTTTCTTCTTCACTTTTAACTGCAAACAAACTCTCTGTTTCCGTTTCACTCAGCATAAGGCTGCTAAAATCGCGATTCATACAAAGCCAAAAATAACCTTTTTGGCTATCGTAATACTTTCCTTCTCTTAAAAGAAAATACTTGATTCCAAATTTAATTTTATGAGATTGGTTCTCTGAACTCGGCATATGAATTTCTTTTATTTCTACGCTTTCTGATACATCCAGATATGTTTCTAAACCGTACTTTGTATTCACTACTTTTGCATCCAATATGTCCATCCTCATTCTCCTTTTCTCAAGTTCTATTTATTTTTATAAAAAAACAGAGGTCTGATTTTATGTAATAACGAATCCAGTTTTTGTGGATGTTTTTCTTAACCAATCGACATGTTTTACTGTTTACGCTTTCATTGTATATCAGATTATTCGAAAAATCACCAAAAACAATCAAATTCATTCAAAAAAATCATAAAATCGTAAAAAATAGTCAAAAAAGGTCATTGTTCATTAAAAATAGATGTATTTTTATGTTAATTGCGTGCTTCAATGTATCTTAAAGGAATTACCTTTTCCAAAAAAACGCCTTTTATTACATACCCTATCTGGAAAAATATACCCTCCCATTTCACCAATTTTTCACTTTAACATGATATCCTGTACTATACTTTTGTTTCACATGCTAATTCCCATGAATTTTTGCTATTTAAGGTTATTCATTTTTATTAGTGGGAAAGTTACATAAATACAACACGTTATAGGGGGACTTTAACATGGATAAAAGAATTGAAACATTAAAAGAAAAACTGCCTGATAATCATAAGGAGGTTGCTGTTCTTACCTCTCATATTTTTGATGCGCTTGATAAATTAACAACTGAACATCGCAGATATGTTGATATTTCAGCAGCAGCCAAAATAAAGCCGAATCCGGATGAAGAGAAAGCTTTTTTTGATACCATCTATGAAGTAAAAACACTCATTATGTCAGAGCTTGAAAAAACCGTTGAAGATATCGAGCACAAAGGTGATAAAAACTGGCATAAAAACTATAAAGATGGAATCGAGTGATAGGTAAATAAGACGTTTAAAAGCCTGTGCTTTTTGGAGCACAGGCTTTTTTCTTTGAGATTCTCTACACTCTACTGGATCGATTTGGAGAGCTCTGGGAATTCAATTATTGAAGGTTTAATACCGTTACTTTTTCACGAGTCATCGATTCAATACTTTTACGAATGCCTTGAGCACCCATACCGGATCCTTTTACACCGATAAAAGGAAAATGATCGGGACCGCGTTCTGTGCGGCCGTTGATTTGAACGGAACCAACTTCAATTTTATTTGCAATTGAGAAGGCTTTATTAATATCTTTTGTAAAAACGCTTGCTTGTAAGCCAAATTCTGATTCGTTTGCTATGTCAATGGCTTCTTGGTCAGAAGCGACGCGGATAATTGGTAACACAGGACCAAATGGTTCTTCCCATGCCACGCGCATAGTATCATTCACGTCATCTAAAAGCGTAGGGTAGATAAGGTTTCCCTCACGCTTGTTTCCAGTCACAACTTCTGCACCTTTTCCGAGCGCGTCTGCAATTAAAATTTGAATAAAGTCCGCTGCTTTGCTATCAATTAATGGAACGATCGTACATCCATCTTCAGGAGAACCCACTGATAGTTTATGTACTTCTTCTTTTAAAATATTTACGAGCTCGTTTGCCACTTTTTCATGCACAAGTACACGTTTAATGGCTGTACAGCGCTGACCTGAATAAGAAAATGCTCCGCTTATAATATGTTTTGCTGCTTCCTGCAGATCTGCATCTTCACATACAATACCCGGGTCTTTTCCTCCAAGTTCTAGTACAAGAGGAATCATGCCTGCCTTTTTAGCTAACTGAGTACCCGTATTTGTTCCTCCGGTAAATGAAATCATGTTAATGCCTTTATGTTCAACTAAATAATCCCCAATAACAGATCCGCGACCCGTTACGACGTTTACAAGTCCTTGTGGAATACCTGCTTGATCAAGAGCTTCAATCATCTTAATACCGCTGATCGCTCCTTGCGTTGCGGGTTTGAAGATCACTGCATTTCCTGAAATAAGCGCAGGCGCCAGCTTAGCAGCTGACAAATTTACTGGATAATTAAATGGAGGAATCGCGAGGACAACCCCTAAAGGTACACGTTCAACAATGGCAACTTTAGACTTAGAACCTCCAGGAAAGCTATCTCCTTTCATGCTTTCTCCGTTCATATGAAGTGCTTCTTCAATTGTATAACGAATGAAATCAGCTGTGCGCACGACTTCATTCCGTGCATCTTTTAAGCTTTTTCCAACTTCTTTCATAATAATTTCGGCAATTTCACTCTGCATTTTTACCAGCTCATCTGCCCACTTATATAAATATTTGGCACGGTCTTGCAGAGAAGTTTCTGCCCACCCCTTTTGAGCTTTCTGTGCGGCATGTACCGCTTCATCGACTTCTTCTTTTGTGATAGCCTGCACTTTTCCAATCACATCATGACGGTATGGAGAAACAATATCGATCGTCTGCCCTGATTTGCTTTCTTTCCACTCACCGTTAAGATAAAAAGAATAAGTTGATACATTTAATACCGTTGTTGTCATAAAAAGTCCCCCTTAATAAAAATGAAATTAATTATCAAAATTTTCAGTCTTTTTTTACGAATAAAAACTCTGTGAATATTTGAGCAAAAAGAATTCTACTTGAATTCATTTCTATAACTTTTATATCCCGTATAACTTCCTTAATCTTATACTGCTTGCTTGTTGCCTTCAAAGCAGCAGCTTTCTTCTTTTCAACTCAAAACAAAGCCTCGTATAATTTAATGAATATTTCGTATTTTTAATATATATAAATTTCTTTCATTCGTACAATACAAATAAGTTATCTCAATGATTAATAATTTTAATGATTCATATCCCAAATACGAAGAAACCTTTATGGCCTCCTACTTTTTTTAAGTGAAATGTCTGTTTTAAGCTCCCTTGATTGTATTTACTTTGGATGGATATCCAGGCGATGCATACACTCTTTTTATTCTATGTGTTGAGAAAATAAAATAAGGGTATAAAATAAATATAGGAAAATGAAGATGAAAGTAGAATATATATTCTAAAGGGAGGGATTTATTGTGATTGTTACTTTAGGTTTTGTGGCATCTATTATTGCTTTGTTTATGCTTTTTACTAACCGGACGTCCAATATCCCGGAAGAAATCATCCATGAAACAACAAATGCCAATAAAGAAGAGCAGTATATGTATTATATATAAAGCGTCTTAACAGACGCTTTTTTGTTGCGCTTTTTACAAAGTCTATAGCAGTTAGAAACGACCCTCATCTATCATTTATCTTTATTTATCAGTGCCTAATGGCCATAAATAGTTAAACAGAAACTAATAAATGAAAAAAAGATATGTTTTGGCTTAAAGTTGACTAACTTAAATAAGTCCAATTTTTGATACAAGTAACTTAGCGGAAAAGCAAATAGTGAATCCATAAGTAAATTAACGAAGAAAAATCGTTTAAAGCGGCCAAACGTAAAATGAAAGATCATAGTATCCCGACCAAAAAGGGGCTAAAAATAAAACTGCTATCGTTTAAAGTTTTCCCTTTCTACCCTCCTTTTACACTCCACCACTTGTAAGGAATAGCTAATGAGCACATTCCAATTACTAAAGATGAGGAAAAAAGAGAAGCGGGAAAATAGGTTCTCATTGATTTTTTCGGTATAAAAACGTATAAAAACAAGGGAAATCCACGGAAGAAACAATTGAAGAATTCTGATGACATTGGGCATATTAGTAAATTCTCCTTTATTATGTTAACATGCCTAAATGTAATTGGATTATGCCTATGTTCTCAAAACAGAGTAAGCTCTGTTACTCCGTGAGTTCTTTACAACCGGTGGAACAATCACAATCAAGACAGGGCATAGCTTCCAGCAAAACGTTTAAGAGCCAATTCTTTTTAAATGAAAATATCTGAATTCAAAATACGACAGACTTCGACACTAGCTATTTGTTACTATATTTTTTAGGTTCTATTTTTAGATTGGAACCATTTTCACATAAATAATTCAACAATTTAAGCCTTTAAAATGACGTGGCAAGTGGAGGAAACTTAATGTGTTTCAAATGTAGACTACTGCTGATAAAGATAGAATTCATACGAAAAATGATGATGATGATTGCCCTAGAAGAAGGGTTTACAAGTAGTAATACGATTAAAATCAGTCAGGATCTAGATGTATTGTTAAATCGATTTGAAGCTACTTGTTAAGAAATACTGGCTGATAACAGAAAAAGGATCTTTTGATAAGATCCTTTTTTACTATTGGTAGACGATTATTCGTTTCAAAAAAATGAAAGGCTAATGTTATTTAGTAGCATATTGTGATCTCTCTTTCATGCTCTATTTAACCATTGCGGGCTTCAAAAAAATCCCACATCATTTTTGAAGCATTAGGACCTTTTGAATCAGTATCCGATCCATTGTCATTTCCTCCTGACCATGCATGCCCCATATCCTCTACCATAATTTTTTTCATCCACGTTTTATTTTCTGTATCTACGTAGTCATACGCTATGTAACTATAATGATTTTCGTTTTCCCTTGAAGTACAAGAAGCAACATTTTCATGTAGATCTATACCGAAATACTTATACGTATAAATCCACTGCTGAATTAATGTAGACGCATTAATTGGATTGACTGTTGTATCTGATTGACCATGAAACGTAATGATGGGAACAGGCCGTGCATAAGGTCCCATTTTTTTATAAGCTTCATCACCGTCAAGTTCAGGATTTAGAGATCCATATAGCATGACTTCTCCAGCTGTGATGAGATCTACAGCATACGCATTACTGCCTGCTGAATGAATGCCTACCGCTTTAAACACATCTGGATAAGCAATAGCCATCACATTTGCCATAAAGCCTCCAGCTGACATACCAGCAAGGTATATATTAGTAGAATCAATCGCATATTTAGCGGTTATGTGATCAATCATATCTTTTATTATTTCTGGCTCTCCATTACCGCGAAACTGGTTATACTCATAAAACCAATTCCAGCACCCGTTGGAATTAGCAAAGTAATTCATCTGAGGATAAAGAACAATAAAGCCTTTTTCTTCCGCTAGTTTATTCATCTCCGTACCCGCCGCAAAATCATCTGCATCTTGTTGACATCCATGAAGCATAACGATTAATGGTACTTTACTTAATCCAGTATATGTACTTGGAACATATACCTTGTAGGTAAAGTAATCATCATAATTATACTCTTTCCAAATAGGACGAAAGAACGCACTTTGTAATTCTATTAAAAACGTTGAAACAGTTAAAACTGGATTCATAAAAAAGGAACATAAAGTATTCACGAAGTTTACCCTCTCTCTATTTCTGATGTATACTCTCTATTTCGTTATATCACAAAATAATCCTTTTATTATGACGCTGATCTTTTTTATATGCCTTTAATTATTTCTCTCTTCATGCTTTAGTCGTACAAATTCATATAGTAAGTTACGCTCTACGTTGGATAACAATTTTAGGTGATTTTATTAAACTTAGTATAACAACTAGCCAATCAAAAAATTTTAAAAAGGAGTGTTCATAATGACGAAAGCAAAGCCTAGTTTTAAACATTACTGGAATGAGATTATACGAGGATTTATTATCACCAAATAGTGTACAAATTCATAATGCAAAACTATAGAAAAAAGAATTCTATAGTAAGAACAGTCACTTAGTACGTTTAATATGAGTATACGCGCGGAATACTAGAAAAGGACTGGCTATAAAAGCCCGTCCTTTTTTATGTTATCAAACGATTATTGATTTAACAAAAATTAAAAGCTGAGATTACTTGGCGGGACGTTGTCATCTTTGTCATCTGTTTTCAACTCGGACTCTATGTATGAATCTTTAGAGGATTCTCCCATACGCCAATAAACAAGAAAGCTGATGGCAATACACCCTGCTACATAGAAAAAGAAAAGTGATTCATGGCCAATACTTTTTAGCCATAGGGCGATAAATTCTGCTGTGCCTCCAAATATGGCAACTGTAAGTCCATACGGTAATCCTACACCAAGAGCTCGAATTTCTGTTGGGAAAAGCTCAGCTTTTACAATTGCGTTAATAGATGTATAGCCTGTTACAATGATAAGTCCAACTGTCATTAATAAAAAAGCCATGACTGGGTTATGTGCTTGTTTCATAAAAAGAAACAGCGGTACAGTCAGTAATGTTCCTAAAATACCAAAGCTCATTAACAGAGGTCTGCGTCCAATTTTATCAGATAGCATACCTGCTATTGGCTGAATGACAACAAATACAAGCAGCGCACAGAAGTTAATCCAGCTTACGACTCCTTTATCCAGCCCTACACTGTTTACCATAAATTTTTGCAAATACGTTGTATACGTATAAAATGCAACCGTTCCTCCTAAAGTTAAGCCAATAACGGTCAACACTGCTTTAGGGTGCTTCATAAGTGCCTTAATGGTCCCGGCATTTTCACGACTTTCAGAGTCCATTTTAGAAAATTGTTCTGACTCATCCATTGTACGGCGTAGCCATAAAACGCTTAGCGCTCCGATAGCTCCAATGACAAACGGAATACGCCAGCCCCATGAAATCATATCTGCTTCACTAAGAACGTTTTGCAGAATAATTTGAACACCTAATGCTACCAGCTGACCAGCAACAAGCGTCACATACTGAAAGCTTGAATAAAATCCTCTTCGCCCGCTGCTTGCCATTTCAGAAAGATAAGTTGCAGACGTTCCGTACTCTCCGCCTAAGGAGATTCCTTGAAGCAAACGTGCTAATACTAGAATAATGGGAGATAATAACCCTATTGTGCCATAGCTAGGAGTACAAGCGATAATAAAAGAACCGCTCGCCATAATTGTAATAGATAAGGTAAGCGCAGCCCGGCGACCATATCGATCCGCATAGCGCCCCATTAATAAACTACCGATTGGACGCATTAAGAAACCGACAGCAAAGATTGCCGCTGTGTTAAGCAGCTGACTTGTTGGGTCACCTTCCGGGAAGAATTGCGATGAAAAATAGACGGCAAAAGCAGAGTAAACATACCAATCGTACCATTCAATTAAATTCCCAACAGATCCTTTGAAAATATTACTTGTAATACGCCTGTTGTTTGCAGCTTCACTGGTATGAGCCATGAGTGATCCCTCTTTTCTTTGATTAGTATCTTCTATACTATTTTGATAGAGATTTATCCTATTTTATAATGCCTTTTTCTTTGTAGTACTTTTTGGCACCTGAGTGCAACGATAAAGGAAGTTGTTCTGCCGCTTTTGCTAACGTTATTTTTTCAGCAGAGCTATTTGTTTGCTCAAGTTCTTCTACGTTCTCAAACAAAGCTTTTGTCAGTTCATATACTTTTTTTTGTGGCATATCTTTATTGGTAATCAAAAGGTTATTAACCATAACTGTTTTTGTTTCTGTGTTGATATCCTTATACGTATCAGCCGGGATGACCCCAACTCCTAGCGGTGGATATGATTTTTTTAGTTTCTCTGTCACTTCTTCGGGTACTGAAATCAGTTCAATTTCGGTCATTGAAGCTAACTCTGTAATTCCCGAGTTAGGATATCCAGAAGAAAGAAAAGCTGCATCTGCGGTCCCATTTTTAATTCCTTCAATTCCTTCAGAAAAAGGTAAGAACCGTGCATGAAAATCTTGAGTATTGATGTCCATTTCATTTAGAATCCGCATAGCCAATACCTCTGTACCGCTGCCAAGCGCTCCTACCACCACGTTTTTTCCTTTTAAGTCTTGAAGCGTATGGATTTTAGCCGACTTAAGAGCTACAATTTGCATATAGTTTGGATATAAAGAAGCCACTGCTCTTACATTGGATAAATCTTTCTTATCAATTATGGCTTCTTCTTTTCCCTGAGAACTCGCCAGCATATCTGCCATAGAAAAACCAAGCTCGGCTTTTTTGTGTGCAATTTTACTAATATTTTCTACAGAAGCTTCCGTTGTTTGTACACTGGCTTGGATTCCTAGTTTTTCTCCATAAATTCTGGCTAGAGCATTGCCTAACTGAAAGTAAACACCTGTAGGGCCTCCAGTCAAAATTGTAAGTGGTTTGTCATCAACCTTTTCACTAGTTTTTATGTTAGAGTTAGTGCTGTTTTCTTTTTCATGATGAATAGTTAGTAGATCTCTATTTAAGACTGCAATGATAAATATCAAACAGAAAACGAGCGCCGCCGCTATATATCTTTTCATTTATTCACCTCTATTTTCTTTAATGTGGGCGCTTACAATAATATATTGCAAGTTTCATGCCAACAAAAAACCACTTAAATGGCAGAGAAACTAACAAGAACCCGGCAAAAAATGCCGGGTAGAAACGGAAACATGTTCCTACTCGGCATTTTTTGCCTCCTTTTGTTGAATTGTGCGATAAAGATGAAGTTTGTTACGGATACTTCGTTCACTGATACCCAGTGCCTGAGCTGTTTTTCTGCGGTTGCCTCCACACTCTTCAAGGACTGACTCAATGATTAGCTGTTCTGCTTCTTTCATCGTGTAGTTAATTGGAATATTAATTAATTTTGTTTCTTCAGTGGAGTTCTCATTCTCATAGCGTGACAAAGAAGTCTCTTGTTTGTGTTGAACAGTTATAGGTAAATCTTTTTCCATAATCGTTCCATCTTTGGTCATAGCAACGGCATATTCAAGAATGTTTCCTAGCTGTCTTATATTTCCGGGGTAATCATACGTTAAAAGCTTTTTATATGCATCTGCAGAAAGCACACAAAGCGGTTTCTCCATTTCTTCTGAGTATTTCTGCAAAAAGTATGGAATAAGAAGCGCTATATCTTCCTTTCGTTCACGTAATGGCGGTAGTGTGATAGGAATGACATTTAAGCGGAAATATAAATCTTCGCGAAAGCCATTTTCCTTGATCATACGATTTAATTCTTTATTAGTGGCACTCACAATACGAACATCTACTTTTCTTGTTTCCGATGAGCCAAGAGGTGTTATTTCTTTTTCTTGTAAAAATCGAAGCATTTTTGCTTGCAAGGACGGAGGCATTTCACCAATTTCATCTAAAAAAAGAGTTCCTCCATCAGCTGCGGCTACTTTCCCGCTTTGATTGCGAGTAGCTCCTGTAAAAGCACCTTTTACAAAACCAAAAAGTTCACTTTCGAGTAAAGTCTCCGGAATAGCCGCACAATTAACGGAAATAAATGGTCCGTTTGCTCTCTTTCCCTGCCGGTGAATCCCTCGTGCTACTAGTTCTTTTCCAGTGCCGCTTTCCCCAAATATAAGTACGTTCGAATCAATGTCTTTTACTCTATTAATAATCGAAAAAACTTGTTTCATGGCTGCACTTTCCCCAATCATTTGATCGTAACCTTTTATTTTCTCAATCGTTTCACTTAGTTCCCGAACTTTATCATGAAGTTCCTGGTGTTCAAGCGTTTTTTCGATTAAGATATGAAGCTCTTCAATATCTAGAGGCTTCGTAATGTAATGATAAGCTCCTCTCTTAATAGCTTCTATAGAAGATTCAATCGTGCCATAAGCTGTCATCATAATAATGGATGTTTGAGGCTGAATATCTTTAATTTCACTCAGCACTTCAAGCCCATTGTATTTGCCCAGGCGCCAATCCAACAAAACAACATGCACAGGCTGACTGCGTAAAAATTGATAAGCTTCCGGTACTTCTGTAAGATTGGTCACTTCATAGTTCGTTTCTAGAGCGAAACGAAGAGATGAACCAATGGCAGGTTCGTCATCGAGTATGAGAACGGTCGGTTTCATATGAATGTCCTCCTTTTTCTTTCGTAACAGGCAGGATAATTGTAAATGTGGTACCATTTCCTTGTTTTGTTTGCATCGTAATTTCTCCGTTATTCTCTTCTATCCATTGATAGCATAGCGATAAACCAAGGCCTACTCCCTGCTTTTTTGTTGTATAGAAAGGTTCCATAATATGCGGTACGTCTTTTTCATCTATGCCTTTTCCTGTATCACTAACATCAATAAAACCTAACTCATTTTCTGTTACAGCTCTGATAGAGAGCTGCTTGCGAGGACTGTTTTCCATCGCGTCCAGCGCATTTAACATAAGATTTAGCATAATTTGTTTGATTTGATCAGGATCACTGTAAAGCTGCATACCTGATTCGATATCAAGGGATAAGTGAACCGCTTTCTTTTTTAACGTAGGACTAATAATAACAGCTACAGAGTTTATAAACGTTTCTACATCAAAAGCTGCCTTCTGAGGATATTTAGGCCGGGCATAATCGACTAAACTTTCAACAATACGATTCATTCTTCTTAGTGCTTCTGGAACATGCTTAGACAGCTCTTTTCGAAACTCTGGATTTTCATATTTATTTGGCAGCAAGTCAATAAATGTTTTTACGGATGTAAGCGGATTGCGAATTTCATGCGCTACGCCTGCTACGAGCTGACCTAGAGCACGCATTTTCTCTTGAGTAGCTAACTTCTTCTCAAGCAATCTTTCTTCAGAACGATCGGCTAGTGTAAGTAAATAACCGTTCATTTTATTTGTATCTTCATAAAGTGGAATCACTCGATACAATACAAAATAGATTTCTCCATTTTGTTTATGCTGAATTTCTTTTGTAAATGGCAATGCTATTTGCGATTGCTTTATCGCTTTATACGTTTTAAAAATTTGCTGGATAAGCGGATGTTTATGAATATGACTAGATTGAAATGTTTCATCCTTTATAAGAAGAATTTCTTTTGCCCGTTGATTGATAGTTGTAAGATTTAGCGATTGATCAAATGTAAGAATTCCATAATACATATGGTTAATAACTTGTGTCTGAAATGCATGAGCCTGTGAAATTGCTTTTTGCTGAACCTGCAGCTTTTGATTCGCATCAGCAAGCGCGGATGTACGCTTTTTCACTTCTTTTTTTAATCGCTTGTTCCAAAGATATATGATAAATAAACTACCTAGTGTTAATACAACTATAACAAGAAGCACGATAATCCAATTACGCAATTCTTTTAAGCGTTCTTCTGAAGAAGAAACAAACCATTTTCTATATAATTCTTGATATGTTCCATCCGCTTGCATATGTGAAATCGAAAGGTTAATGACCGATAAAAGTTTTGTATTTTCAGGCCGGGTTGCAACCGCAAACTCTGAAGGTATTCCTACATTATCGAGTATAGTGTACTGTCCCTTTTTCTTTGATTTCTCAAGATAAAACTCCGCGGTCCACTTGTTTGAAAAAAACGCATCAGCCCGATTTAAAAACAGGAGATTGAGCGCATCTTCTGGATTCAAAGCCATCTGAAACTCTATGTTTCTTACATTCATCAGCAGCTCAAAGGAAATTTTGTCTTCTCGCATGGCAACGGTTTTACCTCGTAAATCGGTTAAAGATGTAACCGAAGATTTCAAGGAGTTCGGAATAACTACGGCATCTGCCATCGTAAAATATGGATCGGAAAATTTAAACACTTGATTTTGGTTAGCTGAATACTCCAAGCCCATAATGGCATCAATTTTGCCTTCTTGCAGTGCTTTTGTTGCTTGATAAAGGTCCATTGGAATATATGTAAATTTCACATTCTCTTCTTTCGCTATTTGATTGAGCATATCAATACTAAAACCAGTAAACACTCCTTCATCATTCACGTAAGAAAAAGGCGCAAGATGCTTTTCTCCAGCAATGCGGTATATTTTCTTTTCGCCTGCGTAATTCGCTTTTTCACCGGGTACAGTTTCGGCTTTTACAGAATGCGGAAGATAAGCTAGAAGTAAGATAATAGATAAAATAAAACAAAATGGACGGAGTGTAACATGCATAAGATATAGCTGTCTCCTTTTTAAAAACCTTTCGTTAAGTAGATGAAAAATTTCTTTTATTATTATGTATTGAGTAAAGTGTTCAATTTTCAAGAACTAAAACAAAATGATATTGAAATATTCTGTCAATCATTTTTATAAAGAAAAGCCTCTTTCTAGAGGCTTTTTATGATCGTAAACAAAACGTATTTGTTTGATAGTTCGTATTCTTTTACGCTCGGCCTTTAGTTTCTTTGATGTTAAGTTATATGTAATTTTCAATCACCTGCAAATATAAAGATCTTTTAAATTCATTATATCATATTTTAACTGCCTCTAATTTGCCTCATTTAACTTTAAATTTACACAAAAAGCGTTCCACTCCGTGACATTCTTCACCTAAACTTGTTATTTGGAAGCCAAACTTAGAATAGAAGTTTACTGCTTCTTTATCTGTCTCAGCAAAAATAGAATGTATATCATAGTTCTTACAAAGAAAGCGAATCATGCTGCTTCCTATTCCTTTTCCTCGCTCTCTTGGTAAAACAGCTATATGTTTTATAACAGCTCTCTTTGAGTTAAGAAATTCAACTCCTATACAGCTAATGGTTTCTCCGTTTACTTCAATACTATACAATTTCCGACTTGGCAAACAAGCGTATTTTTTATACTCCTCATTAACTTTCTCTTCTAACGTTGCATAAGATAACAGTTTTTTTATTGTAGGATTCGCCAAAGCAGAAGTGATTTCTTTCATCCTAGGCCCCCTTTTCAATAATTGGTTTATTTCTTGGAGATCTTATTGCTGACTCTTAGATGACAAAGAATTAACTATACAAAGTAATGAATGAAAAGAAATACCCCGAGAACTGGAGCAGCAGCTAACATAAGGATTATAGAATTTGTAATTCTGCACTTCTTGTCTGTTTTTGATTCCATGGCCAGATTAGCTCTCATTCGATCACCGCTTACAGCTACTCCAGATATAATGATGGCTAGCCCTACTAATAGAATGAAAACGGCAAAAAATACTGTTTCTGAATTTACGTTTGCTATTGTACATCCTAATAAAAGAATAAAAGATAAGATGAACCCTCCAATAATTGATTTAATCATTTTTGCTTTCCTCCTAGCCTTTTTATAAAGTTTCCACACATTAACTATATAATATCATTTTTTCTATATTTTTACTTTTATTTCTGTTATCCCAACCGATAAAAAGACAGCAATTAAAGCCATTTAAAAAAAGCGAAACGCTTATGTCTAAAAGCGTTTCGCTCAAGGGAAATACATTTTAACTATCTTTTGTGATATCTGCCGGACATATACGAATTACTTTTGATAAGTCACTTAATGTTAACTGTATCTGGTGACCTACACGCCCGCCTGAAAAGTAAATCGTTTCGCAGTCTTCTGCTGTAGAGTCAATGAAGGTTGTGAACTGTTTTTTCATTCCGATAGGAGAACACCCGCCGTGAACATATCCTGTAAGAGGCAACAGCTCTCTTTGAGGAATCATTTCTAAGGACTTTTCACCAGCCGCTTTTGCCGCTTTCTTTAAGTCAAGCTCCTTTTCAACCGGTACCATGAAGACGTAATGTTCTTTTGATTTCCCTACGGTCACCAGTGTCTTGAAGACTTTAGCAAGATCCTCCCCGAGCGAAGTAGCTACCTGTACCCCACTCAGATTTTTAGTTTCATAAGAATAATAATTGTACTCAATTTTTTTCTGATCTAAAATTCGCATGACATTCGTTTTATCTGCTTTTTTACCCATAATTATCACCGATACCATCATAACACGTTTTGTTTTCATATCTCCATGTATTAGGATAGGTAGGTTAGTAAGGGTTATTCATATCCTTTATATGAAAATGAATCTAATATGCTGAATAATGACTTTTCTCAACCCATTGAACCCGCTTTTTTCACAGAGAAAAAGCCACTAGAGGTACTAGTGACTTTTTCATTTCTATTTATTCAATTATGCTGTTACATCAATACGTTTGTTTTCTCTATCGCTACAGATTTTCACCTTAACTATAAAGATGACATTTTACTTTATGCTTGCTGTCAATCACTGTGTCGTCAGGTGTTTCTTTCATGCAGCGGTCAAATGCGAACGGGCATCTTTTATGAAACGCACAGCCTGAAGGCGGATTAAGAGGAGAAGGAATTTCACCTTTAACCTCAATTTTTTCGCGTTTTTCATGTTCGTGAATCGCTGGGACAGATGATAAAAGAAGTTTTGTGTAAGGGTGACGAGGATTTGAAAAAATCTCATCTGTTGGTCCTTCTTCTACTAATCTGCCTAGATGGCAAAAGAACATACTTCAATGCTAAACTTGTTCAAATTGTTTATGGAGCATGTGCAGCGGTCGGCTGGGAAAAAAGTCAGCATTTGACGTTTTAAGCTACTTTGTTACCAATATGAAAAAGGCAGGCCATTATGGCCTGCCTTTTTGTATTAACTGAAGATGCGCAAAGAAATCCAGACAAATCTTCATCTATTAATTAGATAAAATAGTGCAAATATTTTTGGCTTTTACAGTATTTCAATATACCCTTGTGTTCCATGTACGCGAATTCGCTGACCGTCTTTTATCAGCCGAGTAGCATTCTCTACTCCGACAACCGCTGGCAATCCGTATTCACGTGCAATGACTGCACCGTGAGTCATCAGTCCGCCAACTTCCGTAACAAGCCCTTTTATCCCTACGAATAACGGGGTCCAGCTAGGGTCAGTAAAGGAAGTGACTAATATATCGCCTTCTGATAGATTAGCATCGTCCATATTTAAAATGACGCGCGCTCGCCCTTCTATCACCCCTGCCGAAACCGGTAAACCTACAATTGCTTGGGACGGGAGGTTTTCTCGTTTGTACGCACCGGTAATAATTTCACCTTGAGACGTGATCACACGCGGAGGTGTTAGCTTTTCATATAATTTGTACTCTTCTTTTCGCTTACTGATGATTTGATGATCAAGCTTATATGTGCGCACAACTTCTTGAAGTTCTTCAAACGTCAAATAGTATATATCTTCTGATTCATAAATAACGCCGGCTTTTACGAGCTGCGCGGCTTCTTTCAGCAGAGCCTGCTTATAAACAAAATAACGGTTAATCATGCCGTATTTAGGATATTCACGATAACCGATAAAATTCCGGAGGAGATCAATTTTTTCTTTTGTTTCTTTTGCTTTTTGTTCACCATCCGGCAAATGCTTCAAGCGGTTTAACAGCTCTTGCTCGTTTTTCAAGGCTTCCTGCAGGCCTTTTTCAAATTTTTGTTTGCTGGCATTGGGTTTAAAGTTTTTAATATTACCAAGAATCGCAGGGATAAGTGCAGCCGGTTTTTCGCTCCAGCGAGTTTTCGTAATATCGATTTCTCCGGGACATCGCATTCCGTATTTGCTGAGATAATCATAGATAGCGTCTTTGGTTTCCAGTCCACCTTCAAACTTAACCAGGTTCTCCAAAAAGTTATCATCTTTTACATGCTGTAAATAATGGATGACTTCTGGATAAGGACGAATCACATCTGCGACATCCAATAGCGCCAGACCCATTTCTGAAGTAATATTGTTTGGTACAGATTGAGAAAGCGCGTCTGCTGCGTTTTTTTTACCTAGCCACGTCTCCATTTTTTCATTGATCCATGATGAAGCATCCATAGCGGCCATAAACACAGCTGTACTTTGTGGGTCAAATAAAATCTTCTTTAATGTCCCGATATCTTCTGAAATAAAATCGACTAATTCCAACCCTGATTTCGTTTGGATGGTTTGTTTTAGCTCTTCTATTGATGCTTGATTCTTCTTGATCAAGTCAGAAACGATTGTCGAGTCGTTTTCGATTTGTACCTTAGGCTTCGTGGGCGGCACGCTTTTATTGCTTTTACCAGAACTTTGATCATTTGGTAAAGGTTTTATAAAGTCTCCTCGCTCTAATATGGTCGTAAGTGCGTCTTTCATGAGCGGATCATGTTGTCCCATGGCACCTAACATCATTTTTCTGCTGTCAGGTGAAACGAGCATATGCGTAACATCAACAAACAGCCTTCCACCGGCTGTACGCATCGGTGCATTAGTTGTTAACAGAAAAAAAGACAATCCCAGTGGTTTCATGGCATCGGTCATCATTTGTTGATGTCCAACAGATACATAAACGCGATTTTCCTGATCATGCGCTTCTGGAATTGGATATAAGGTAGTGATTGGGCGACTTTGGACAATATAAAATGTATCATCAGCCAAGCACCATTCAATATCTTGAGGATAATCAAAATAAGCTTCAAGCTGTCTTCCAACACGTGCTAGATGTAAAATTTGAGAATCAGTGAGCGCTTGCGTTTTTTGCAGATCAGAAGGGACTTCCTTGGTTTCTGTTCCGCCTTCTTTTAATCCATAGATAGCTAACTTTTTAGCTGCTATTTTTCTATCGACGATTTTTCCTTCTTGTACTTTATAGCAATCGGCAGGGACTAAACCAGACACCAGCGCTTCTCCAAGTCCGAATCCTGCATCAATGGATAGCAGCTTTCGATTAGAGGTAACGGGGTCAGCGGTAAATAAAATGCCTGAAGCCTGCGGGAAAACCATTCGTTGAACAACAGCAGATACGTGCACTTGACTATGGTCAAATCCATTTTTAATGCGGTAGGTTACCGCGCGATTTGTAAACAGAGAAGCCCAACATTTGCGGATATGCTCAAGGATTGCTTCTTTGCCTCTGATGTTTAAATAGGTGTCATGCTGGCCAGCAAAAGAAGCATGTGGCAAATCTTCAGCAGTCGCACTTGAACGAACTGCATAAGCATGCTCCTCGCCAAAATGAAAGAGATAATGAGTAACTGCTTTTACCACGTCAGAAGGAATTTTTATTTCCAGAATGATTTGGCGAATTTTTTCGCTGATTTCACCAATTTGATCTCGGTCATCAGCTTTTAGTATCGTCAGCTGATTCAGTAACGCTTGAAACGTTTCATTTTGTTCAAAGGCTTTTTGATACCCGGCCGCTGTCACACAAAATCCTTCCGGTACTTGTATTCCTTGAATTTTTGATAACGCGCCTAAATTTAAGGCTTTTCCTCCAACAAGTGAAAGCTGTGTATCTTTTATTTCTTGAAAGCTAAGAACTAAAGAGTTCATTCAACATCTCTCCTAACCGGTAATGTTTTATTGATTTTACCAGCAGTAAATGAGAATAAACAGTCTATACCGGCGTTTTTTTATGTGGTATAATTAAAGTAGGAAGAAAAATACATACCTTTTTGTTTGCGGTTACATATTTAAAAGTTGTATAACTAACTTATCTAATTGATTCGTATCCTTTTTAAAGCAGGTAAGTACACGTTTGAAGGATTTGTTGTTCTTCCTCATTTAACACTTTCTTTTTAGAGAATAAAATTTCAACATCTCTCCTCATTTTAACCCTTCTTTCATTTGGTCACCTGAAGAGTGTAGCTCATTAGATGATTAACTCTCTTTTTTTGAACTATTCCGAAACCATAGTATTACGAATGTATCTCTTCGCTCGTTTTCTAGCAAGTGTATAAATAATCATCTGCAGCACAAGCGCCGCAAGGCTTATCAGTACTACTTGTTCAACAGAATTAAAGGGCGAAAAATATTTCTCCCATTTAGAATCAGGAAGCCTTAATGCGTTATAAAAATATGAAGTACTAAAAGAAATGATATTTCCTAAAATAAGTGATAAATCCGCTCTAATGAGCCCGCTTAGATAAGACAGTGCTACTGTAACTATGGCCATGATTATATAGCTTACCTTTGAATCATCCTCAAAATCTTTTCGCATAGATAAATAAACATATGGAATGCAGTAAATGGTAAAAATTATAAAAGGGAGTAGTCTTCTCATATAGTAATCTCTCCAATATTTAGGATTCGACATAGTTTTCTATTATTATAAATTACCGAAGAGAATTTTTTCCAGTTTTTTGTACGCAGAGAGTGTAGAAATACTTATATGTATCATGATCGTTTGTAGAATCATTCCTTAGGGCAAAGTAAAAAAGCACGCTTATGAGTGCTTTTTTACAGCATATTTATTTAAACAGGACGTGTGTTTCAATCGAACATTTTCCGTTTATTGGTAACAATTACTTCTTTATTTTTCTCCTAAAATGGCTACAGGGCTAAATACCTCGTAATGAATACGTTCGTTTGGTATATCCCATCTATGTAATGCTTTAAGAATAGCTTCCATAAACGGAATCGATCCGCAGAAATAAAAGACAGCTTCTTTTGATAGATTCTCTCTATATCCGGCTTTATCATTTGCTTCTCCCCTTTAATGATTTGTATGATTCATCGTGGCCATCACCCATTCTTCTAAGCTGTCTGCTATTACTTCACGCTGTTCCCAATCGTGCCAAAAGGTGATAATTTGGCCAGTTTTCCCTCCTTCAGCGGGATCCAAATCTATACAAATATCATCTCCTCCCCCATTCGTAGCAATAGAAATCCAACGTGGATTCCACCAAAATTCTTTTTTTACTGGCCCGATAGGTTCAATTTCTGGAAAATCTTCAAATTCTCCTCCGTCTAAAAGCTCTTTTAATGCTTGCCAAGTATACAGAATCTCCTCTAAAGGTAATAGAGTATAATTTTCGATAGCTGCTATATATTCATCCCGCTGTCCATTATGGATCATTAACCAGTCTTTAAGGTTTTTGGGGAAGGTTAGTCCCATCTTTTGTTCAACCTCTGCAATTTCTAATTCAGAAGCTGCTTCATTAAGTGTTCCTGCTGCTTCTGGTCGATTTATTTTCAACCACTGTTCAAACTCATTCCAAACCTGCTTCACACTGTGCTCCTCCTTATATAACATCATTAAATGAATCTATGAAAAATGATCCTGTACTTTTTAAGTTTATACTAATTATGTATGGAAATCTTATGTAAATAAACTGTTTTATTACTTTCTGCTACATAAAACGAATATCAATTAGTTCGCTTAACCTCATTTTATTCGTCTGTTTTCCCCCCTCATCTATAAAAACAAATAATCCTCCAAGAGAATCTACAAATTGAATAATTCCTGTTCCCGTTATACACTGCCCGTGCTTGTAATATGTCAGGTACACTTTTTTATGTGTATGAAGCGCTTCAATCAAGATAAAATTAATCTGTTCCATTTGATCTTCTGTTAAAAAAGGTTGAGGTACCTCTGCTTGTTTTTTTATCATTTCCTGTAATCCTCTGTATTGCTCGGGCATAGTGGCAAACGGTCGCCATTTTTTCATTCCTCTGTTTTGCATGTCATCTTCCTCCTTTATGCTTTATGACCTCCTAAAAGGCCGTTTCGATAACGAGCTGTTGAATGCTCGAGATGGCTTGAAGCTCGCAGAACGCTATTCTTCCCATAACGCATACGAATTTCATCAATTGTTTTCGCAAGCGCATAGGCTCTTTCACGCTGATCGATATCCTCAAATAAGCTCATTTGCTCTTCTTTTTGAATGCTTGTGTTCGATAAGGAGATCCCAATAGAGCGAACCGGCATTCCACTATCAAATGTATGTAAAATGGTTAAACAATACGGAAAGATATCCTGGCTTAAGTTCGAAGCTCTCCCCATTTTCTTTTGTCTGGAGAAGCCTCCACCTGTTTGTTTACTGTAACCAATGGATAAATGAACATTCTGAGCCACCACTTGATGCATGCGTAAACGAAAACATACATCGTCCAATAGCTCCAACAGCAATAACTCCACTTCTTTTCGGTTTGTATAATCGCGAAACAGAATCTGACTTTTTCCAAAGGAACGAGAGCTAGGAATATATACATTGGAAATACGGCTGTAATCAATCCCATTCGCATGTTGGTGGAGTTCTTCTCCTAAGATGCCAAATTCTTTTTGTACCATCTCTTTTGAAGAAAGAGCGAGTTCTTTTATGGAGTGAATGCCTAAACGATTTAAGCGTCTTTCCGTAGCGGACGAGATCCCCCAGAAATCCTTCATCGGATGAATAGACCACAACTTAAAGGGAATATCCTCATATCGCCAATATGCAACTCCTGTTGGACTATTCTTGGCTTCATGGTCTAAACTTACCTTCGCCAGTAAGAGATTAGGGCCTATGCCTGCCGTAGCTGTCAGACGTGTCTTACGATAAATTTCGTTGATAATCTTATGGGCTAATTCTTCTGGTGTACGAGCGAATAGATGCAAAGAAGCTGTCGCATCAATAAACAACTCATCAATGCTATACGCATGAAAGTCTTCAGGAGCCACATACTGTAACACCAAACTCGAAATATAGTTCGAAGCCTTAATATATCTCTCCATAGATGGATTCACGACATGGATATCTTTCCTTTTGGGGATGTCAAAAAGACGGCTTCCTGTTTTGATTCCTTCTTTCTTTAATAAGGGGGTAGCAGCTAACACAACCGATCCAGACCGTTTGATATCTCCTACCACCGCAAGCTTTGTTTTCAGCGGATCTAACCCCCGTATGACAGAAGAAACGGAAGCAAAAAATGCCTTCATGTCGATGCATATAATGACTCTCTTTGGTAGCTGGGCATAATCCATTGAAAGAACTCCTTAAAATAAAGAACGTTTGTTCTCTATTATATACGAACAAACGTTCTTTATTCAATAAAAAATCTAAAGTTTTCCCGATTATTGTTACTATAATAAGAGAAAAGAACATCGCATATAAACGGGAAGAACGGAGAGATGACCTATGAATAGAAAAATGCTTAATTATATTATCTTTTTATCATGGTTTTTGTTTTTAGTTCTTTTATGGATTATCTTCTCATTTTTTAAAGGTGAAAATTGACAGTGGTGGTCTATGTATCATTTAAATATAAAGAAATATGGCCCTTGGGCTTTAGAGGTTTCTTACCTAAAAATCAGTAGTGCTGCTTTTATCTCATTAGCAATAGCTTATATAGTGAGTTTTGGATTCAAAAGAAAAAGATAAGGTCAAATCAAGTGCTTTGAAAGTAATATACATCGTTGACTTTAATCGGAATAAGAAATAATACTAAAAAGACCTTAATTAATATATTAATAAGGTCTTTTCAGTATCTATAAAATTTATTATGTATTTTATAGATATTAAATAATTGATTTTACTTTTAGATGTTTAGCCCATTTTGAAAAGCTTTATAAGTTTCGTAATACTATATTTATAAACTTCCTTGCATGTAATTAAATCGCATTAATTAACAGAATAATATACGCGTTTTGAATATTATTTACGGTCTTATCAAAAAATAATAACCGTATTAAACTACTTAATGTACGCAATTCGAATAAAGATTTTTATTTTCAATATTATTTTTATTTTACTAATAGATAACAAACGGAAAATTAATAATTTTTTAAATTTTTTCAAAAAAGTTTCTTTTTTATATTGAAATATGTAATTTGACTGTTTATAATACAAAAAAGATAAGTTATTTGCAATTTTAAATATCTGAAAATTTAATTTTTTATGAATAATATTGTTAATGGGGGTTTCACCGTGTCAAACAAAGTACCGTTTTCTTTTATAGTAATCATTGGTTTAATGTTATTTGCATTATTTTTTGGAGCTGGAAATTTAATATTCCCTGCCATGCTTGGTCAGTCAGCGGGAGCAAATATCTGGTCAGCAAATGCGGGTTTTTTAGTTACTGGAGTAGGCTTGCCTTTACTTGGTGTACTAGCTTTTGGATTCTCCGGAAAGGAAGATTTACAATCATTAGCAAGTCGCGTACATCCTATCTTTGGTTTAGTGTTTACAACTGTTCTTTATCTAGCTATTGGACCTTTATTTGCTATCCCACGAACAGGTAATGTCTCTTTTGAAATTGGACTTAAACCTTTCATTTCTGAAGGCTCTAGTTCTATAGCTTTACTCGTATTTACTATTATATTTTTCAGTATTACATGCTTTTTTTCTCTCAATCCGGCGAAAATTGTCGATATTGTCGGAAAATTCTTAACACCGATTAAATTAACATTCATTGGAATTCTAGTTCTAGTAGCTTTTATTCATCCTATTGGAAAATTTCAAGCACCTACAGAAAAATATGTAACAAACTCTTTTTTTAATGGATTCCAAGAAGGATACCTAACAATGGATACTCTTGCATCTTTCGTTTTCGGAATCATTATTATCAATGCAATTAAAGAGAAAGGCGCTAAAACAAAGAAGCAAATTATAACTGTTTGCCTAAAAGCTACGGGAATTGCTGCTATTATTCTTGCAACTATCTATTCTGCCCTTTCATATATGGGTGCTTCAAGTGTAGAAAAGCTTGGGCATTTAGATAACGGAGGTGCGGTCTTAGCAAAAGTATCTAATTATTATTTTGGAGAATACGGAGGCGTACTGCTAGGCTTAATGATTACAGTAGCTTGTCTGACAACTAGCGTAGGACTTATTACTGCATGCTCTTCTTATTTCCATAAATTATTACCATCTATTTCTTATAAGAAAATTGCGATTAGCCTATCCATATTTAGCGCAATAATCGCAAATGTCGGATTAAATCAATTAATTTCTTTTTCAGTACCTGTTTTAACAGTTCTCTATCCATTAGCAATTGTTCTAATCTTTTTGACATTCCTTCATTCTTTATTTAAAGGATGTGCTGAGGTATACCAAGGTAGCCTATTCTTAACGTTTGTTGTAAGCCTAGTAGACGGATTAAATGATTTTGGCTTACACATCTCTGGTATCGATCAATTATTTACTTACTACCTCCCTCTTTACCATATCGGATTAGGCTGGATATTCCCAGCAATCATTGGAGGCCTTTTGGGTTATGGAGTTAACTTATTTAAAAACAAAGAGCAAATTACTTCTAGATCAACGAGGTTAAATAAATAATAAGTTCACTTTAATTATCTTAAATAAAACAAATACAAAAAGAGTCTTTACTTCTTATGAGTCAAAGACTCTTTTTGTGAGTTTTCTAATATATTTAGACGATGCCTCTTCTTTTGCATTCTTTATAATTAATTTAAATGAATAATTATATTGTTCATAAAACTAGTTCGTAAAAGTCTGTATCTTCAAGGGGGCGTTCGTAAATTCTCTTTAAACCTAAATGAACGATAAAAATAATAGATTTTTTATATATACAAATTGTTCGTAAATGTATACGTTTACGAACTTTTTATCAGAGTCTTTTTCAAAACGTTAAAGGAATAAAGTCAAGGTTTTCTATGAATTGTTGAGTTTTTTTAGGTATACTCTATACTTGAAAAAATCGACTGTTACCTCATTAAATACTTACTACCTTCTTCTCTATAATGAGTATCAGCAATTTTTTCGACCTTACTCTGACCATTTATGTAACTAACAACAGACACACTGCAATTTTCATGCACAGGGTATTGATCACTTTGCGTTATTTGTAAGATATAATTTCCAATAGTTATACCATGTGAAAAAATTAAAACATTTCCACCATCTAACGCATGTTTTTTTATAATGTCTCCAACTGCATTAGTCGTTCTTGTAAAAAGCTGTACATAGGATTCACCATCGGGTGCCGCAACGTCTAGGTTTTTAAAACTGAATAGTTTTTCTAGTATGTTTCCATGTTCTTTAAATATTTCTTCCTCTAATAAGGATTCTAAAACACCGAAGTTCATCTCCTTAAGTCGAGGGTCAATAATTAAAGGAATGTCTTGATTACCTATGGCATATTTTGCTGTATCAAGAACTCTCTGGCTATCACTTGAATAAGCTGCTTTAAAGTTCATATCAGATAACCCTTTTCCCACAGATTTTGCTTGAAATATTCCTCTTCCTGTAAGTGGTGAGTCGCAAAATCCTTGCATTCGTTTTTCGACATTATATTGAGTCTCGCCATGCCTGATGAAATAAAGAGTGACTTTTTTATCATTTGTCAAATCTAAACACATCCTTTGTTTTCGTTTACTCTCTGCTAATACATAATAAAGTAAAAAGACAATACATTTTCACATTTTAATATATTTACACGCCTTCCTACTTTAGAATAAAAAAAAGATACTATAGGTTATCCAAATAAAACAAATAACATAATTCTATCTCTAAGAAACAGACTTACTAATAACTTTGACTTTAGTTTCATAAATTTCTCTGTATGTTCCAATATCAATATTATCCAGTCTATTGTCTAAAGAGTTATGATTAAGATGTCTGATACATTCAGCTTCCAAAGCAGCTTCTCCAAACTTTTTGTATGCTACAAAACGGTGGACTAATATTGGCCTAGATATTCCCTGGTGTGCTACACCAAATATTTTATAAAAAGAATTTTTTGCTTTACGTATAGAGCCTCTTACTTTTTAACCTTTTGGATTAATCTTTTCACCCGTTTTGTTAATAGTATAACCTCTTTCACTTGCGAATCTTATCATCTCATTACTCTTACTCAAAGAAATCAACTCCTACATGGTATTACTTAGACTTCATAATGAATTTCTACTACAAAACATACTCAATTAATAGGAAATTAGGTAAAGTCTATATTCTATTTATACTTTAAAGAGAAACTCTATTTTGTTGAATAAGGTCCATAAGGATACCCAACTTTAAAGTTGGGTATCCTTAATTTATTAATTCTTTAATTCGTGAAAGGACAGTCTTTATAGTTCTTTGCCATTGCTTTCAATCACTGTTTTATACCAATAGAATGAATCTTTACGGCTTCGTTCTAATGTACCGTTTCCTTCATCGTCTTTATCTACATAGATGAATCCATAACGCTTAGACATTTCTCCTGTTGAAGCACTTACTAAATCGATGCATCCCCAAGGAGTGTAACCCATTAGTTCAACCCTCTCTGCCATCCTGTTGCATTCCAAAGTTGTTCATATCCTTTGATGACTTCCTGGTTTAAATCTATTTTGTATTTATTATGGGTAGGAGAAAGTATATCAGCACACTGCTGATATACTTCTGTATCTTTTTTAAGACCGTACACATAGCATTCTTTGGCACACAAGAGCAGTGGGCGGAGAATCAACTCATGTGCTGGAAGTGCCTCATTTTCTTCATAATCGTAGTACCCATTTGGGATTAAGTTAACAAAAAAATGATTCAAAAAAGTTCCACCTTTCAACAAAAAATCAATTATTTTAATGGAACAAATACTGACTATAAAATCAGCGCTTATTTCATTCAGATATATCTTTAATATCAAATTCAAATACGGATTTTTTCTCCTCTTTAGACATGCCAGTAAAGAATTTTTTATGTACCCTTAATTTTTTTGTTTTTGTAGGGAATATCGTTTCTGACCATGTGGTCCCCATAGGAGTATGCTCTGGTTTAGCATTTATCTTTTCGAGAAATTCTTCATATTCTTTTAAGATTTCCTCATTTATGAGTGAAACATCTATTTTCCTGCTTTCATAATCAAGCCTAGCAAGATCTTCTGCTGTAACATATCCTTCAATTGTTTTTACAACTCCAATTTCCGAAGGCATACGTTTACTATTTAAAGAAACAAAGAAATAAAGATAATTTGGTAAACGAAAAAGTCCTTTTTTTGTATCTTTTTTATTCGCAAGATAAAGCCAATCTCCTCGGTTAGCATAACAATTTAAATCTCTATTATTAAACCCTACTAACATTTTCTTGTACTTCTTCATAGTAGTAACTCCCCCATACAATAACTAACTCAATTATATATTTTAAGTTGTGAATGTTGTATAAATTTATAATGAAGTCGGGCAGGCGAGCGCTTGTGAGAGTGCCTACCTACCCGGCTTAAGTAAAAATCTATATCTTATACAACTTATTAAACATAATTTATGTTGGGTTATAATAAAGTTACCAATTATATAAAAGTGAGGACTTATCATGATAAATGAACCTTATGGACAGCATTGGAAGGGTAATAAAGACTTTAGAGCCATTGAAGGTAGTGATGTCTATAATCATCGTTTCGGAGGACAAGAATGGAATGTACCAAAATGTCAGTTATGTGGCGAAGATTTACATCAGATTTTATGTTTTGATTTAAAGGATGATAGATTAAGTGAACTAAGAACTTCTAAACTTGAAGAATTACCTTTAATATTATGCTTAAATTGTTCTACTTTATGGGAGCCTCAACTATTTCAATTAAATCCTTCAACAAAGAATGTTACTATTTTAATTCAAAATGATCAGCAAGGATGGACCAATGACCAAGAAGATAAAATACCAGTTCCTCTTCCTCATACGAAATTCAAACTTATCAATATGTCAGAAAAAGACATACCCGTTAATGAAGATGCCTATTATGCTGCATTCGACTTATTTGGACAGGAGTATATATGTAGAGTATTAGGAGCGCCTCTATATGTCGACAAACCAAATGATATTAGCTGTCCAACCTGTAACCATGACATGAAATATGTTTCTAGTGTTACTCAGGATTTTAATGTAAATCTCGTGTCAGTGGCGGACCTTTTCCTAGGAGAAATGATTATCTATTTTTATTTTTGTAAAGAGTGTTTAACGGTGAAAACAGAGGTACAAGGGACATAAAGCTACAAAAGCCCTTATAAGGGATTTTTGTACTTCTACTGATACAAATATTATGGTAACTAAAATGTATACTTTTACCGACGATGTATTCTTTATCAGTTGAATGTAAAGACTTTTTTTACGCTTAAATTATTGTCTCTATACAAGGAAAATTGGTATTTTCCTGCAGAGAGTTTCCCTGGACTAATTGTAAATTCATAACCCGAAGTGGCTTCGCCGTTAGGAATAGTTTCTTCCATTAATAGATTGCTCTTGTCTTTAATATTAGCTAATGTTAGTACAAATATTTTATTTTGTTTTTCTTTTCCCGAATTGTCTTTAAAATGTGTAGAGACTATTATCTCCTTTTTTCGATCCACTTTATTTCGTGGATCAATAATTTGTTGAGATTCATTATTTGTTTTATACCCTATTTCTATATTATCTCTTTTGATTTCTCCATCTTCTTTGAGTACAAAAAAGAAAAGAGCAATAGAAATCAATAGAACAAATAAAACCAAAAACCTTTTACGTTTTGACATATAAATTACCTTCTTTATTATATTATGGGACCATGAATTATGGATATTACAAAGAAGCCACTATGATAGTTTGGCTTCTTTTCACGTGTACAATGAATCTAGTTACTATTTTCGTCAGACCATTTGTCTTCACTATCGATCCATTTGTTCTTATTTAAATCAAAGGATTCTATATCATCATGAATGTTTAGATAAACAGGCAGCTTTATTCCATTATCGACAGCTTTATTCCAACAAGAAATAAACCAGTTTGAAATCAATTCTTTCTCAGCAGTAGATATTTCTTCTTCATTTTGTTCATAAAAATCCCAAAACTCATCTGAATGCTCGTCGGCTAGCTCATAGTATTCAAACTCTTCAAGTAGCTCATAACTACCTGAAAAAATAGCACGATTGTTTCCTTCATAGAAAACTTCGTTCGCTTCATTGTCCATAGAAAACATCATAATAGACAAATCAAATGGCTGAATGAAGATTTCAAAGTCCAATAAATCAATGCCCTTATAATAATGAAAAGTATGTACTTTTTCGATATTGTTAATTAATTTATCTTCATTTTGTTTAAGTGTTTTCTTTAATGAACCTATATATGAATCAACCGTAAATAACTTATTACCTTTATTTCCTTCGTTTGTATGCTTCCAAGTATCAAAACGCTCATTAATCTTTGTATTAATAGCCTCATAATTATTCCACGTATCTTCTACCTCATAAAGGGATTTTATATGAGGAAATATAGCTTCATAATCATCTAAATAAGTTCCTTTATCGAAATCAAAGTAATCTTTTGTAAAGGCCCTTCCTTCGGCATTCAGCATATCGCTGGCAAAGACGCCATCCCATTCCATATATATTTCAGTTCCGGTCATGTTCTTTTGTTTAAACTTTATAATCTCCTGCGCAGCTTCTTCTTCAAATTCTTTGCTATATAGGTTTTCTTCAATAATCCAACCGAGATACATTCCAGTATGAACGAATGCCTGCTTTTCACTCAAGTTACTTGGGAAATCTCCTTCATAATGCCATTTAGCTTTATCATAGACGGTTGTCATGGCCTCTTCCTCTTTCTCTATATCTTCTATTAAGGTAGTTTCTTCTTGTTCACGACTACTTTTTTTATTTAATGAGTCTTCGCAGCCTTGCAGGAACAAAATAATAAACACAAAAAATGGAATGCACTTTAATTTATACAAAATTCCCTCCATGAATTACATTAAAAGTAAACGATATACTGCATTATATACTGTAGAGGTTAAACAATATATATTAAACCAATGAAAATAAGATTATAGCAAAAAAATGTAGTCTCTAAAAAACTGGTTTAGCTTAATCATTGTTTGCGGCTATAACTGCTTTTTAATTGCTTTGGATCTAGTGGGGGTACACGAAATAATTGCTTTAGAAAATCATCGAAAGTATCTGCTATTTTGATATACTCCCATTCTGTAGTATCGTCTGTTGAAGCTGAGTAGTTTTCTGCGATATACATAACAGTAGGATCTTGTGATCTATTACGATAATCCAACACGACCCAATAGTGAAAATCCGTCCACAAAACCACAAATTCACCTGTGAGTTTGACTTCTTTTAATAGTTCTTTGGAAGATAAGATACTTATGTCATCATTTTCAAAATGTATAGGGTCAATTGAATCAATGTTTGCTCTTCCTCCATAAGGAATACTTTCTGCATCGCCATCAGGTAACATAAAGTATGGGTAGTTTAATCCCCCACCATTTCTTATTTTCAGTAAATCCAATAATGAACTAGGTAGCTTAACACCTAAAATAACTTCAGCTTGCTTTATGATTTCATCATTTATCGGATAATCTATACACTTATATTCACTATCGTCACTCCAAAAACTATCTCCCTGATAAAATTCTTTTTTCAAAACTTCACCTTCTTTCGCTTTAAGTGTTAAGCAATTGCTTTAATCCCTTTTTCAAGCTTTTATAATGCCAATTAATATGATCAAGTTCGACCTCTATTTCAATTAATTGATCTATTAGCTTCTCTTGGTCTAGTGAAGAACTAAGAGTGTCCGTAATCAACCGATCAAGTTTATTACTACTTTCGTAAATATCGTTTAAATCAACTGCTAATTCAACATATTCCTTGCTTGAATCGAGTAAGGAAATCTTCTTTATGAGTTCATCTACAATAGTTGGTTTCATTCTATCTCCTCCCCTTTAATTAGTGTATATTCTAGGTACTTCAAGCCTTCATAAAATGTTATTGAAGATGGTTAGAAATCTAAAATTGAATCAATGTTTTCGGCATATTCATCAACTAGTTGAGACCCTTTCTCTTCAGCTTCTTCCTCCTCTAATTCTTTATCTTCCAACCACTGTTGATAATGACAAAGTTCATGAGCAATGCTTTCTAACATCGCATACAATGCATCTATTTTTCCTCTTTCTCTAATCAAGTCTTTATAATCCCCAGTAGCAATACGGATATATGGCTCAACATCTTTTTCGTAGGGAGCAAAGAAAGTGGCTGTTACCAACTCCTTTGTCGTCCGGTTCTTAATTTGATAATCCTTTTTTAGGTAAATAACAACTCGTATAGGAAACTCCATTTGCGTTCTTAACCATTTGCAAAAGTTAATGCACACTATTCTTACTTCTGGGTCTACGCCAGGCTCACTCCTTAATCTTAAGCCTGCTCTAGGATAGTCATTCATGCTTATTTCCTCGCATTCAATCTTTTAGTGACATTAGTAGTTTAATAGAATGATTTAGTTCCATAAATTTCTTTATTTGTCATATTATCGACTCATTTTATCATACATCATGTATAATAAAGAAACTTAATAATAGAAAGTCGGGAACGAATTGAAAAAATTTCTTCTTTATATGCTATATTTCTCTCTTACTTATAATGTGATCCGTTTAATCTATAGGACGGTAACAAAGTATAGCCTTGAGAACTTTGGTTACGACGTCCTTTCAGTAATAAGAGACTTAATTGTCATTTGGATTATCTTTAAAGTCACTCGTCCTAAGAAAAGGCGAACAAAGTTTAAGCACTCTCACAATGCAGCTATTATTGCCGAAATGGAAAAAGAATATGAAAAAGCACTTGAGATTAGGAATGAAGGTCTAAAGCTTTCAAGCTTAAATAACGAAGAACTCGCAAGTCTATATGCTGGAAACGGAGGAACATACCTTTATTTGAAGGATTATAATAATGCTACTCTTTGTTTTGATAAAGCTTTTGAACTGGTTCAGGAAGAGAAATTTCCATATGATGAACAATACATTGAGGTCATTGATAGTTATGTGAAAGCCAATAGAAAAGAGGATGCTCTTAAGTTAGTGGAAAGTTTATTACAAAGGCAATCTTATCATAAGAAATTTAAAAAGCTAGAACCTATAAGAGAGAAATTATTGACATAATACAATCAATCTCATATGCAATAAGCAGTGACTAATATGTTGACCAAACAACTTAACTCAATATAGGTTATAGAATTTATATTTAAGGATATTTAACGGAGGATATCTATTTGCTGATTTTAATTAAAAGCTCTTTAATAATTGGAGTGACCCCTGTCAAATAGACAGTCTTAAGAAAACTACCTATGCAGCCTGAGTTCTATACTGATAAGGACTCAG